>CANQOL010000078.1 GCA_947625475.1 uncultured Acetatifactor sp. | reverse complement strand
TGATTCCTCTATACCATAAAAAAGAATAAGCCCAGACCCTGTTTATCTGGGGTATAGGCTTATTATACGAGGAGATAGGGAGCAATGAAAAAACTAATTCAATTTGAGCTGCGAAAAATATTCGCAAACCGGCTTACACAAACTGCGATGCTGGCATTACTGCTTTTATCGGCACTTCTTGGCATTTCAACCTATCAAAATATGTACGCCGCCGACGGAACCGGCAGGGAGGGCTCCGGGCAGGAGGCCGTCGAGATAGACAAATCCATTGCAGAAAAATACGCAGGAATACTGACCGATGAAAAGGTGCTGCAGATGATGACAGATTTTAAGCCGACCCGGGATTTGCACGGTATGAATCCGGCCTATCTGTATCTCAACTCTGTACAATCTGCCGTGTTTCGCAGATTCTCGGACTTAAACGGCAGCTGGAACGGTCTTAGCGTTTCCGACGTGTTTGGAAGGGAAGAGATAAAGATCGGATATACATACGGCTGGCTTTCAACCAGCCAAAACATAGTAAAGATACTGATTGCCTTATCCTTCGTCATTGTCATTATGATCGCACCTGTTTTCTCTGGCGAATACGGAGGGCTCGATTCTATCATTTTGACAAGCAAATATGGGAAAACAAAATGCGCCGCGGCAAAAATCATAGCAAGCGTTTTATCCGCGCTGATTGTAACAACAGTTATATCGGCAATTCACTTTGTATGCGCGCTCATACTGTACGGAAGGGACGGACTGGACTGCAGTATTCTCTTTGCCCCCGCCGGCTTTGTTGAGGGATATATCCCATTCAATATCACTTGCGGCACACTGCTTAAATATCAGTTCCTTTTAGCATATACCGGCGCCATCAGTGTTACGGGCATCACACTGCTTCTGTCTGCAGTTTGTAAAAATCAAACGACCGCATCCGCAGCTTCCGCGGCTATTTATATTTTTCCGGTCATACTGCCTGTTACCGAAGCAAGCCCGCTGTACCGCGTTGTTGTTCTTTTGCCCCTGTACCATGCGCAGTTTGTTTCTCTTATGTCGATAGAGCAAATAAACGGCAATGCGCTTTACGCACTGTTCGCTGTGCCCGCTGCACTTGCCATTACAGGAATTGGAATTATATGTTCCCGCAGGGTGTTTGCGGGACAT
This sequence comes from uncultured Acetatifactor sp., assembly GCA_947625475.1. Lineage (GTDB taxonomy): Bacteria > Bacillota > Clostridia > Lachnospirales > Lachnospiraceae > Acetatifactor. Next base: position 1,686 of record CANQOL010000078.1, on the reverse strand, counting down.
CAGGTTGCATAAGTAGAATGTGTTTAATTCGATTTAAATTCACTTTTATTTTCGGTATTTACTTTCATGCTAATTTTGCATATAATATTAGCATGAAAGGAATGCACAAGATGAACCGATTTAAGCAGCTTGATCAACTTGTAGAAAAAAACGACGGCACAATCCAGACCTTTCAGGTATTAGAAGCCGGAATCAGTAAACCTGCCTTTTATGCTTATGCCAAGGAAAAGGGATTGCAGCAGGCGGCGCATGGCGTTTATGTCGCACCGGATGCCTGGACGGATGCCTTCTATCTTCTCCATCTGCGATGCGGGCAGGCCATATTCTCCCACGAAACAGCTCTGTTTTTCCACGATCTGACTGATCGAGAGCCGTTCCGGTATTCCATCACCGTCAAAACAGGTTACAATCCGTCACGGCTTCGGGAAGATAATATTCAGGTCTATACGGTTAAAAAAAGGCTGCATGAGATCGGACTGACCGATACTAAGACTCCCTTCGGCCATATTGTGCCTGTTTACGATTTGGAGCGGACCATCTGCGACCTTCTCCGCAGCCGGAGCCGTATAGAAATTCCGGTATTTCAAAATGCATTGAAACAATACGTCCAGAGAAAAGACAAAAATCTGCGGACGCTCACGCAATATGCCGCCCTATTCCATGTAGAAAAAATGCTTCGGCAATATCTGGAGGTGCTTCTCTAATGATAACAACATCAAGACAACTAAAGGACTTGATCCGCAATCTTTCCAGGGAAAAATCTGCAGACGCACAAATTATAATGCGAAATTACATGATGGAGCGTTTTCTGGAACGCATTTCCCTTTCCAACTATAAAGACCGTTTTATCCTGAAAGGCGGGATGCTGGTTGCCGCAATGGTCGGACTGGACGCCCGCTCTACAATGGACTTAGATGCCACGGTAAAAGGCGCAAACGTCAGTGCAGAAGATGTCGGGAACATGATTTCTTCCATCTTGTCGGTTCCATTGGAGGATGGTGTGACATTCCGTGTGAAAAAGATTTCAGAAATTATGGAGGAAACTGAGTATCCGGGAGTCCGAGTCAGCATGGAAACTACCTTTGACGGTGTGCGGACACCGCTGAAAATAGACATTTCTACCGGGGATATAATCACACCCCGCGAAGTCCGTTACAGTCTTAAGCTCATGCTGGAGGATCGTTCTATTGAAGTATGGGCCTATAACCTGGAAACGGTGCTGGCTGAGAAGCTGGAAACGGTTATCAGCCGGAATATCACAAATACGCGCATGAGGGATTTTTATGATATACATATCCTAAAGCAGCTCTATGAGGAAACACTTTCGACATCAATTCTGCGGGGCGCACTTGCAGCTACCGCGAAAAAGCGCGGAACGCTCCAACAGATACAGGATGCCGGAATCGTCTTTGATGAGATTGAGGAAAACCCTATTATGGAAAAACTTTGGCAATCCTATCAAATGAGAATCTTGCATAAAGAATGGTGTGAATATTGGCAACCGGCGAAACGGTTGTGGCTGATATGTACCCGACCCGGAGCCGGGTCTTTTCGTGTCAGGCTTCGATATAGCCCACGAAATTGTAGTGGATTTTAATGTCCCGGACGATGCGCCCGTCCTCGATTTTCTTTTCCCCGATGTCGATACGATTGATAAGCCGCAGCAGTGTGGGGCGGTCAAGTTCT
>CANQOL010000077.1 GCA_947625475.1 uncultured Acetatifactor sp. | reverse complement strand
CAATGTCATTTAGTTTAGGTAATGGGTTGGATCCTTCCATGGGGTCTAACCCATTTTTGTTCTTTTTTTATTTTTTTCAAAAAAGGGGTTGACAAATACCTCCGGATGTGCGGCCGCCTTCCTTGCCGATCTTTTTTAAGGAAAGGAAGGCGGCCCTTAAAATGGAGTTTTATCCATTTTTATTTTAGGAGGTCTTTTTTATGTCGCCGGATACTGTTAAAAATATCTTTCTCGACTCCGTCCGTTCCGTTTCTTCTGATATCTCCCTTTATGCCGTCTCCCCAGGCACGGACTTTACCCGCTTCAGGAAGCTTCCTCCTCAAAAGCTCATTCCCTTCCTTGTCTCACAGGGCGCCTCTTCCACCAGAAATGAGCTCCTTGACTTCTTTGGCATGGACCAGGACAGGCCTTCCGCTTCCGCCCTTAACCAGCAGCGGGCAAAGCTTAAGCCGGAAGCGCTTGAAGAGGTTTTTCTCCGCACCAGCTTCTCCCTGAGTCTTGCAGATCCTCCACCCGCCGGTTACAGGACCCTCGCTGCCGACGGCTCGGATTTCACCTTCATGAGCAGACCCCGTTTTGCTCCTCCACAGTATTTTGTTTCCGAAGGCCATTCCGCTAAAGGTTTTTATTCCCTCCATCTGAATGCTTTCTATGACCTTACAACGAATACTTATTCCGACGCCGTCATCCAGCCGGTCCATGAAAAGGATGAGTTCCGCGCTTTCTGTCAGATGGTTGACCGGCACCAGACTCTTCCCGGCACCAGGGACATCTTTATCGGTGACCGCGGTTACTGTTCTTATAATAATATGGCACACGTCGTGGAAAAGGGACAGTATTTTCTCTTCCGTACCAAGGATATCCACTCAAAAGGGCTCGTTAACGGATTCGGCTTCCCTCCTCAGGGATCTTTTGACATAACGGTGAATGTCACCCTTGTCCGCAGCCATAGAAAAACCATCCGGGTCAAAGAAGGCTGGTACAGGCGCTATGTGGATGCAGCTGCCTCCTTCGATTATGTGGATTATGGCTCCACGGATACTTATGACCTGACCTTCCGGATCGTGAGGTTCCCACTCTCTGACACTTCCTGGGAATGTATTGTTACAAACCTTCCCCGGGATGAATTCCCCCCAGAGCGCGTAAAAGAGCTTTATGCTTTAAGGTGGGGGATCGAGACATCTTTCCGGAAACTGAAATATACGATCGGGCTGAGCAGCTTCCATTCCTGCAAACCTGAATATGTCAAACAGGAGATATGGGCAAAGCTGACCGCGTACAACCTTACGGAGACGGTCATCCGCCATACTGTGCAGAAACGCGCGCAGACAGAACAGAAAACAACAAAGCATGTATACCAAGTAAATTTCAGTGTGGCAGCCCATATCTGCCGGGTCTTTCTCCGCCTGGCCGCGGAGAAAGACCGCATGGATGTGGAGACCCTGCTTTTAAGGGAACTGGTCCCGGTCCGAAATGAGCGCCAGTATCCCCGCCTGAAGACAGCGCATTTCCGCAGGCCCCGGCATTTCCTGTACCGGGCAGCGTAAAGCATGCGGTACGGCCATCACGATCCATAACTATCATACTCTTTTTTCAGGCAGATGTAAATCTGCCCGTCTGTCATGCCCGGAATTGTTTTTGGAACGGAATACAGTACTGCAGCCCGGCAGTTTTTTACAGTAGGGACAGCTGCCGGAGCAGTTCAGCTCTTTCAGGAAAACTTCCAGCTCTGTCCGTTCCATCCAAACTTAATGACATTGGGGAGTGAACAGTAACAACTTTTTCCGTTTCGCAGATATGCGGTCTATTTCTTTACAAGAACTTTCTCTACCTCGCAGATATACATTGTGTGGTAGTCGTTTTCATACCATTTCTGGTCGATGCCGTCCACGGTGAAGTATTCCGGGCTGTACGGCTGCGCGTAGAGCTTTTTGCAGATCAGCACCGTACTGGCTTCCTCGAAATACGGAACCTCGCCTTCATGGACGACGGTCAGGCCGGCCTTCGCGATTTTGTCCTCATCCCTGCCGGATACGCTGCCGAGATAGGAGTATTCTTTCCGGAAGCTTCCGGGAAGCACGCAGATGGAGAGGGAAGCGGAGGCGTCCACAAATTCTTTTGTGTAGCGCTGCGGGCGCAGAACGATAAAGGCGACATCCTTGCCCCACATTACGCCAAGGCCGCCCCAGGAAGCGGTCATTGTGTTGCATTTTCCGTCTTTCTCCGCCGTGATCAAAAGCCAGTCTTTGCCGATCATCTGGAACGGGTTCGCGTTTAATTCGGTTGTCCTGATTTCCTGAAACATACTCTGTCCTCCTGTCAGCTTGATTTCACTTTATTCCAGTATTCGTTGTAGATATTGTCGACGTCGTCTCCGAGATATTTGTAGGTCTCGCAGTCTTTTGTCATGTCGGGAGTCGGGAACGCGATTGTGCTGTTGCGGATGTCCTCGTCCTCGATCAGCGCGCGGCCCTCTTTGTTCGGTGTGGAGTAGGTGATGAAGTCAAAGTTCTTCAGAGCGACCTCCGGCTCACACATGTAGTTGATGAATTTTTCCGCGTTCTCTTTGTTCTTTGCGTTTTTCGGGATAACCCAGCTGTCAATCCAGATGTTGGAGCCTTCCTCAGGAATCACGTATTCAAGATCCGGATTCTCGCGCTGCGTGTAGATTGCCTCTCCGGAGTAGATGACGCCGAGAGCAGCCTCGTTGCCGATCATCTTGTCGCGGACCTGATCGATGACGTACGCTTGGACAAGCGGCTTCTGGTCGATCAGAAGCTGCGCGGCCTCCGCGATCTCATCCTCATTTGTCGTGTTCAGAGAGTAGCCGAGCATTTTCAGAGGAACCATGAGAGCATCCCTCACGCTGTCCTGCATCAGGATATTATCTTTGTATTTTTCATCCCAGAGGATCGACCAGCTTGTGACTTCCTCGTCGACCATCGTCTTGTTGTAGAGGATGCCGACCGTTCCCCAGCAGTACGGGACGGAATATTTATTGCCCGGATCAAATTCTTCGGACCACTTCATATATTCTTCGTCGATGTTTTTGATATTC
>CANQOL010000076.1 GCA_947625475.1 uncultured Acetatifactor sp. | reverse complement strand
AGCCAACGATTGGGTTGCTTCTTGTCAAAGGAAAGAATAAGACCGTTGTGGAGTATTCTCTTGCGGGGTATCAAAATTCTATAGGCGTAGCAGAGTGGAAAAACCAGATTGCCCAGGCTCTGCCGGAAGAATTAAAGAGCAGCCTGCCGTCTATCGAGGAAATAGAGAAAGAACTGGAATAGTTGAAGAGATTGTGGTAAAAGTGCAATGGCCGTTGCACAATTGGAGAGGGCAGGACGCATAAAGAAAAAGTCAAAGTCTATACCTACATGCGGGTTTCCACCGCCATGCAGATCGACGGCTATTCACTGGATGCCCAGAAAGCCAGAGTAAAAGCCTTTGCCGAATAGAACGGTTATGAGATTGCCGGCGAGTATGAAGATGCAGGAAAATCATGGAAATCCATCGAGGCAGAGGGGAGTTCGCCCGTATGATGGAAGATATCAAGTCGGGAAAGGATGGGGTATCCTTTATCCTTGTGTTCAAATTGTCCCGCTTCGGAAGGAATGCGGCGGACGTGCTTTCGACTTTGCAGACGCTGCAGGACTATGGCAGCAACCTGATCTGTGTAGAGGATGGGATCGATTCTTCCAAGTTAGAAAGTGCCCTCATAGGTCAGCCTAAAACTCCAAACCGACAGGATGTCGGAAAGGATGTCGGTTTAGAAGTCGGTTTGGCGGAAAAGATTATAGAGTTGATTTCAGATAATTCAGGAATAAAAATGTCTGAGATGGCAGAAAAACTGGAAGTTACAACTAGAACGATAGAACGGGAAATGAAAAAACTGCGTGAGTCGGGGCGCGTTAAACGAGTCGGCGGAAAGAGATACGGACACTGGAAGATAAATGATTAGTCCGGAGGGGCAAAATGAAACCGAAGAAAAAATGTTACATTTACACCCGTGTTTCCACCTCCATTTATGATCTTCCAAAGTCAGAGGATTTCCGGCAGCTACAATGTCCGCCGGAGAAAACGTCAGCGATTCGGTCAGCGCTGGAGCATTTTGGAATGATTGAATCATGATTGTTTTGTCTATGGAGAACCATGTTATGAAAAGGTTTATTCAAGAAGATGTTTCATTTGTTATAACCGTTGTAGATGGGAAAAAGAATAACGAGGGCAGTATTGACTGTCGCAACGGTCACGAAATTGGCGATGTATATGTTTGTGAATATGGCTGCCCCACGGATTTCTGCCAAAAGTGTATGTCGGATCAAGCTGAATTTACGAAAAGTACGGGTTTATCGAAGACGTTCTTGTTGAAGAACTGGGGTATCCGAATCAAAAATACGTTCTTCATCCCGCCGGTTCCGAACGCCGTGAACGGCAGAAGGCTGTCAATAAGATAGTTTATGAGATCGCAGGCATTTTGTCAGGATGTAACCCGTCTGTATATTTATATGGCTCATCAATCCCTATTATCGCCTGTTTGAGGGCGGTATGCTGACACTTGAAGCATTTGTGTCGAAAGCGCACGACAGGGTGGTTTACTGGGGAACAAGCGGAGAAAGAATTACAGATACCTATTCATATAACAGCTTTGATCTGACGGAAATCGTCGAAAACGGTGTGCTGCTGTATGGCAGGGATATCCGCTCTAAACTAAAAGCTCCGGGATTTAACGAGATGTATGCTGATGTGAAGCGCCATTACGAAAATATCCGGAAATATGTTCAGAAGGCTCCCAGGGAACGGCGCGGGGTCACACATGCAAAATCGCGAAATTGAAAGTGAAAATTATGAAATTTTATTCTGCATAAATTCTGCAAAATAATGAAAAATAGTATTGACTTTACAGCTGTATTAGTTACAATATAGATATGATTTTGCAGAAATCATGCAGAATGGAGATGACAATATGCTTCTGGAATTCAAAACCAAGAATTATAAGTCTTTTTCTGAGGAAGCTGACCTGATTATGACGGCAGCACCAAAGCAGAAGGGACTTGACTATAGCCTGTGCAGGGAAAAGGTCAAGGGTAAAGAAATCCGTGGTCTTAGTACTTCTGTGTTGTATGGTCCCAATGCATCTGGCAAGACAAACATTATCGGTGCAATGGATGTCCTGAGGGCAATCGTGCTCCGAGGCAACATCAGAAACACCGAAGAGCAGATGATGCCGAATCCGGCAGCAGCCAATCTGGAACTTATACCCAACAATCAGAATGGCGATGGTGAGCCGGTGGAATTTATGATTGACTTCACGGAGGGCGGATACCGGATTTATTATGAGATTATGATCTACCTTGGAGCCTTCATGGAGACCGAAGCGACGAGAAGGGTTATCAGAGAGGGTCTGACGGTTAATGGGGAGATGGTATTCGAGAGGAACGATCATCTGAAGATTGGGACTTTGAAATCTATCACAGATTACATGCAAAACGATTCTTCAGACAACCTGCTTGAGATTGCAGAACGCGGATTGAATCCGGAGGAGTTGTTTTTGACCAACGGATTCAGGCTTATCTATTCCAGTACCTTTGCAAAGCTGATTACTGATTGGTTTGCAAATAAGTTCATGGTAATCTGCAGGGCAGACTCCATACAGCTGATCAAACGTTTTTCAGATCCGCAGAAAGCTACAGTCTATATTGAGAAGACCACAAATGATGCTGCGAAGATATTTGGTATCAATTCCAATGCAGTTGGGTATGTGGTGGCTGATGATGAGTCTGAAACAAGGCTTTGCTCAATATTCAATGGCGTGAAGAATAAGAAGAATGTGGCAATGGCTGCAGATATTTTTGAATCCTACGGAACGATCCGCTTCATCACGATCTTTCCGCTGGTTATAAAGGCATTGCTTACTGGTGCGGTGCTGATTGTGGATGAGTTTGATGCGTCGATTCACCCGATGGCGCTTAACAGCATAATCAATGTGTTCCACAATGATGATATCAATGTAAAGCATGCACAGCTGATTTTTAATACGCATAATCCAATCTTTCTAAACCCCAATATCTTCCGGAGGGATGAGATTAAGTTTGTAGAACGTGAGGAAGATACCAACCAGAGCATCCTCTATGCGCTGTCAGACTTTGGAACCACAGGTGATAAGGGTGTGAGACAGCATGAAGATTATATGAAGAATTATTTTGTCGGACGTTATGGCGCGATAAAGGATATCGACTT
>CANQOL010000075.1 GCA_947625475.1 uncultured Acetatifactor sp. | reverse complement strand
TTCCGCTGGAGCGCCTCCTTGATGGCGCTTCGGATCTTATACATAAAATCGTCTTTAAAATGTTCCACGGCCGTCCTGGCCTGCTCCGCGGCGCGGACCCGGTACTCTTCCAGTTTTTCAAAATTCAGGCTGTCCAAAAGCTCCTGATAATCTTTGTTTTCCTCTGTAGTCGGAGAAAAATTGCGATTCTGGTAGTTTCTCAAATAAGCCGTTCGCAGATTTACCAGGCGGTTCATCTCCTGCTGCCGCCTCTCCTCCGCCTCGGATGCCTTTTCCTGATACTGGTCCCGCATCCTGTCATAGCGTGCCGCGGCCCTTTTCTCTTCCAGAATCCGGGCAAGCCGAAGCTCCAGAGGTCCATCCTGTTTCAGTGCTTTTTCTTTTTCAAGAAGACCTTCGTTGAGAAGAATCAGATTCTCCCGTTCTCTTTTAACCTCTCCGTCCAGCTCGTCCGCAATTCTCTGCTGTTCCTTCTGAACCTGAATCTGCCTGTCCCGCAGGGTCTGAAGCGCTCTCCGTTCCTCCTCCATCTGATCTACGTTCTGGGACCGCAGCTGTTCCAGCTTATCCCGCAGCTTCTGCTGCTCTTTTTGCTGAACCGGCAATGCCTCCATATCCCGTTTCCATTCCAGATATACAGACTTTTCCTGCCCCAGATCTTCCATCTCCAGGATTCGCCTAGTCTCAGCGATCATTTCCTGCTGGGGTTTCTGCGCTTCTATAATCTTTTTCAGCTCGTTTTCCATCAGCTTTATCCTCTGACGAACGCTGTGTTTGCCAATATAAGCCCTTGTCGTATAATTAGCCGGGTTAATATGCTGGATCCGATAACTGTGGTACATTACGCAGTCTTTGGTAATGCCGATGCGGCAGTTCCGCAGCTGATCCACCGTCTCGCATTTTACCACCTTGCCCAGCTGGAAATTGATATATGCCTGAACATAATCACGGCCGGTCTCTACCTCCTCGGAAAGGGCGTGATCCAGCACCTTATGCTCATCCCCCATGACCCGTTCCGTATCCAGAACAGCCGCCTGATAATATTTTTCCTTATCCAGCTCCCGGTAAATTTCCATAGCGGTTCTGGCGTATCTGGGCTCCACCACCAGAAGAAGTTTATTGCTTCCAAGGTATCCTTCCACCGCGTTGCGCCAGCTGTCGTCCCGGATATCCAGCAGATCCGCCAGTATTTCCACCCGCACGCTTTTCCCGGTCTCCTGATACAGACGGTTCTGCAAAATGGTTCTGGCCTGTTCAAGCTCCCTTGGATAGGCTTTGCTGCCTAATTTCAGCTGATTTAATTCTTCCTCTGTCTCTTTCCGCCGCTTTTCCAGCTGCTTCAGTTCAGCACGGGCCTCCTGCTGCTGTCTGGCCGTATCTTCCCGCATCGCCTTTAAATCTGACTGCAGCCTTTCCAGGGCTTCCTCGGAAATCCCGCCGGACACGAATTCATCAATATCCCACAGCGTCCGGTTGGATACGATATCTTCTTCTTCCCAAGCCTTCAGCCGGGCTGCCGTCTGATCCCAACGCCCTTTGCCGGCTGACAGCCTCTCTACCAGCTGATTTAATGATTCCAGCTGCTTCTTTATCTCCTCATAACCGGTCATGGAAATCCGGCGAAGCAGATCGTCGGATTGTCGGTTCATTTCCTCAATCTCCTGCCCCAGCAGTTCCACCTGGGCAAGGCTTTTATCCCTGCTTTCCTCCGCCGCATGGATTTTATCCTGGCACTCCGCCACCCGCTGCCGTTCGTAAAGAATGTCCAGCTTCCGGGCGAAATATTGATTGGCCTGAATCTCTTCGCGAATAGACGCGACCGTCTGATACTGGCCGCATATTCCTTTCAGTTCCTCAATCTCTTTGCAGGTATCCTCTATTTTTCTGCGCATCCGTCCATATTCCATGACGCTCAGCTGCATATCCTCAATATGGATATCCTGCTCCATGCAGATATATTCTTTCACAAAATCCTCCAGCTTTATATTCATGCGGAAGGGGATCGCCCGTTTAAACAACAGAGGAAATTTCTCCGCGTCCAGGCCGCCCAGATAAATGTCATAAAGCTGCTTGCGGAACCTTTCATTATGAGAACCAAAATACGTATCTTCTTTGGGAAAATTCTGAAGAAGCCAGTTCTTAACCTCTTCCGTGGACATGGGGCGGCTGCCCCCGGCGACAGCTTCCCCGGAAGCCGTGCCGGTTACGCGATACGCATGTTCCGGCATAGGACCCTTGTGCCAGAAAAACATCCGGGAAATCTCATTGGCAGCTGTCTCTACGTCAAATACCACGCCGACGCATTGACATTTCCCCGTATCCGTCTGCCGCAGTTCCAACACAATGGTACTGGAAAAATTGCGATTGCGCAGATAAGAAAAATTATTGTCCTCCCCAATATTGATCATACCCCGTAAATACTCGATCAGACTTCTGTCCGAATCATCGGCGGCCGCCTTGTTGAAAAATCCCCGTCCGTCCGTATTGGCATAGAGCACGATCTGCATGGCGTCAATCACCGTCGATTTTCCGCTGCCGGAATGGCCGGTGAAAAAATTGACGCCTTCATGAAAGGACAGGGTCTTATGACGGATATAATGCCAGTTATTCAGACACATCCTGGAGAGGGCCTCAAATCTCTGATTCGTCATCTTCCTCTTCTCCTTCCCCTTCCTCGAAGGTTTTCAGCAGCGCCCGCACATCATCGCCCAAAAGCACCATCTGGATAGTAGGATAAATGATCAGGCGGCTCCTTCCGTCCAGCTCCTCCAGTACGTCCAGCGGCTCGATCAGCTGATATTTCTTCAAAAACGCAATGGTCCGGCGCACCTCCGTAGCCGCCGGCTGTTTTTTCAAAATCCGATAGGTTCCCAGCTTCTCATGAATCTCGCTCAGCGTAGTAACCGCATCCGCGGATGAGGATGCCGCAGACATCTGCTCGTCATAAATCAGTTTCATAATCAGAATATACAACGTCGCCAGCCGGGACATTTTTTCTCCGATTACCTGTTCTCCCCTGAGATAAATCACGCCCATCTGGCTGTTTTCCATCACCTCTACATCCATCAGGTTAAAATATGCCCGGATAAATTCCAGATGTTTTTCACACTGATAATATTCCCGGTTCAGCTGGCTGCGCCGGTTTTTCCGGTCATACCTCCGTTCCAGCAGAAACGTCTGCCGGTACAGAAGTTGGATGGACTCTTTTACCTTCTGCTGCTCCTCCGGCGATAATGCTTCAAAATAGTCAATCATTTCCGGCTCCTTTTTTCTTCTTCTCAAAGGTCAGTCCCGGATAACGGAACCTTCCGTTGTCAATTTCCTCCACATCCTGATCCTTCACCCGGTAAGGACTGTCCTTGCGGGTAGAATA
>CANQOL010000074.1 GCA_947625475.1 uncultured Acetatifactor sp. | reverse complement strand
TTCTTGTACCCTTTTTTACTGGTTTTTGGGTTATTTCTTTTTCAATTTACTCTTGACATATCACCAAATTGCTTTCCATTTGAACGATACGCCTAACTATATGTTTTTCACACGAACCAACGGTTGGATTGGGGAGATTCAACCATTAGTTGGGGAATTTTTTGTCGTTTTCTGTATCATTTTAGCATACGGCCGTGAATTTTTCTATTAAATACACAAAAGGGGTTGACAGCGGTTTCCCGGACTGTGCAGCTTTTTGGACACAAAAATGCTGCAGCGGTTTAATGTTCCGATTTCGGAATATAAATTGACTGTTTGCATATTGTGTGCTAAAATCAGAATACTATATGAGGGAGGTGATCCTTTTGGTTGAAAGAAAAGAATACCTGGAGCGTTTGATTCAGTGGAAGGACGAGCAGGTCATCAAGGTTGTCACCGGCATCAGGCGCTGCGGAAAATCAACCCTGCTGCTTCAGTATCAGACATGGCTTAAGGCAAACGGCATCCCAAAAGAACAGATTGTATCCATCAATTTTGAAGAGCTGGAATATGAAGAGCTGCATGATTATCGAAAGCTGTATGCCTATCTCAAGGAGCATCTGTGCGAAGGGAAAAAGACCTACATCTTTCTGGATGAAATCCAAAAGGTTCCCTCCTTTGAGAAAGTCGTAGACAGTCTGTATGTCAAGCCGGATGTGGACATTTACATCACAGGTTCCAACGCCTGTATGCTCTCGGGAGATCTTGCCACACTGTTGACCGGACGCTATGTGGAAATTAAGATGCTGCCCCTGTCCTTCAGAGAATTTCTGGAGATCACCAATATGGATGCGGACCGCGGTCTTTCGGAATATATGCGCAGCGGAGGACTTCCTTATATTGCCGTTATGGAACGGACCCCGGAAAAGGTAGAAATCTACTTAGAAGGTATCTATAATACCGTTATCGTAAAAGACATTGAAGACCGGCAGGCCAGGAAGGAAACGAATCCGGACAAAAGGAAAATCACAGATATTCTTCTGCTGAAAAACATAGCTAAATATCTGGCCAGTGTTGCCGGGAATCCGGTTTCCGTCCGAAGCATTACCGACTATCTGACCTCAAACGGAAGGAAAGTCTCACCCAACACGGTGAGCGATTATGTGGAGTCTCTCACGGAAGCCTTTATTTTCTATCCCGCAGAGCGTTTTGACATCGTGGGGAAACAGCTTCTGAAAGCGAATCGAAAGCTGTATATTGTAGATCTTGGCTTACAGAACCATATCCTGCCGCGCAGTCAATATGATTTAGGCTTTTCGCTGGAGAATATTGTTTATTTTGAGCTTTTGCGCCGAGGCTTCCGCGTCATGATCGGAAAAGCCGGCAATGCGGAAGTGGACTTCGTTGCAGAAAAGCAGGGAATTTATACCTATTTTCAGGTCACAGCAGATATGACAGCGAAAGAAACTTTCGACCGCGAGTTTAAGCCGCTCTCAAATATCCGGGATAACTATGAGAAAATCATCTTGACCGGCGACCGACTCACCGTAGGAAATTACAACGGCATACAGGTCAAAAACCTGTCTGACTGGCTGTTAGAAAAATAGATTCAAATGTGCAATTTGTGCCGAAATGGAGACTACGCCAAGTGATCCTCATGGACCAGGAGCAGCCCGGCGGTTTCTTTTGCCGTATCAAGCATACGCTGCGTAAAGCCGCTTTTGCTGAACACTCCGAAGATAACGTCATACCCGGGAAATGCCCTGCGGATTTCAGCAGCACCGTCAACCTTTTGTTGCAACGCAAAATACACCGGCGCATCCACCGGCTGTGCATGGTATTTACATTCTCCCGCAAATATCCGCTTTGTCGGGGAGTGGATCAGAGCGCGAAAAAATTCATTTCAGCGGAGCAAAAATCCGTATGAAAAATATGAAATCCGAGGCAAAAGTTAGCCCCGGATTAAACCCATAAAAGGGCAAAAAGGGCTTGTCCACCACTATTTTAAACCCTATAAACCCATAGAAAACGGTTCAAATCACGCCAAATTTGGACAGGCGTTTCAGAATTTTGGGCATAAGGAAAGCCCGGAAATGGCGTATTCCCGGGCTTTTTTCGCATTTTGCAGCGCTCTGCTGCGGGTTATTGCGAATCCAAGAGAGTGGCCTCGATTCCGCTTCGCTCCATCTCGGTCATCTCTTGTCTTCTTATGAATTGCAGCGCATAAAAAGAACTCCTCGAGTAAACTCGGGAGTTCTTTCCATGCACTGCAATTCGCAATAACCCTTATCTCTTTGAAAACTGAGGCGCTCTACGGGCGGCTTTGAGGCCGTATTTCTTTCTCTCCTTCATACGGGGGTCTCTGGTGAGGTAGCCGGCCTTCTTGAGGGTGGGTCTGTAGTCTGCGTCCACCTGGAGAAGAGCTCTCGCAATGCCGTGGCGGATAGCGCCTGCCTGACCGGTAAAGCCGCCGCCCTTCACGTTCACCAGAACGTCATACTTGTCTGTATTATCGGTGGCTGCCAGAGGCTGACGAACGATCGCCTTCAGGGTCTCCAGCCCGAAATACTCGTCTATACTTCTCTTATTGATCACCACATCGCCCTTGCCGGGTACCAGGTACACTCTTGCGATGGATTTCTTTCTTCTGCCTGTTCCGTAGTATTTTGCTGTCTTAGCCATGATTCAATCTCCTCCTTTCCGTCCCTTAGAATGTGAGTACCTCAGGCTTCTGAGCCGCGTGAGGATGCTCAGGACCTGCGTACACATGCAGCTTGGTATACATCTGTCTCCCTAAGGGGCCCTTGGGAAGCATGCCCTTGACCGCAAGCTCAATCACCTGCTCGGGCTTTTTGTTCAGCTTCTCTCTCAGAGTGGCCTCTTTCATGCCGCCCACGTAGTCGGAATGATGATGGTAAACCTTCTGATCCAGCTTCTTGCCGGTCACCTTCACCTTCTCAGCATTCACTACGATCACATAATCGCCGCAATCCATATGCGGTGTGAAGATTGCCTTGTTCTTGCCTCTGAGGACCTTGGCCACTTCGGAAGCCAGGCGGCCCAGAGTCTTATCTGCAGCGTCTACCACATACCACTTTCTCTCGATAGTGGCAGGACTAGCCATAAAAGTTTTCATGATGTTCCCTCCGTATTACTTTGTCCTTGGATTTCTCCGGGGCTCTTTCCGACGGTAGGCAGCAGATGTCCGGCTGCTGCCTGAAGGTCTTCCGGGGCCGATTAACCTTATTTCAAATGCTTCGTCGGGGCTTTGACTAGGCATAAAGAAACTTCGTCACATTGAAATATTATATTATAGGAGATGGGGCGTGTCAACAGTTAATTTGCGATTCCTGAGAAATTCTGGGGAAAATCGTATTTTATCAGGGTGAGACCGCAGGCGGGGGCGGTGGGGCCGGCTGCCGCGCGGTCCTTGGCCGGGTTTTTAACACCCCAATCTCTGGAAAGCCTTATCAGGCTTATTTTTTTTCGTCAAATTTATTTTTATGTATTGCGTACTATCGTACTTTGCGGTATAATCTATTTATACATTATATATAGGAGGCAG
>CANQOL010000073.1 GCA_947625475.1 uncultured Acetatifactor sp. | reverse complement strand
GGAGGATTCAAAATGAAAAAAATGAGGAACGCGATTGCCGTGCTCATGGCACTGACCATGTGCGTCGGCATGCTCACCGCCTGCGGCAGCAGCGGGGGCGGCGGCTCTGCGTCGGACGGGGGCGGAGCCGGAGAGGGCGGCGGGGCCGCCGTCAGCGACAAGGATCTGATCGAGCTGACCATCTACAGTCAGCTGGCCAACTATTCCGGGGAGATGCAGGGCTGGTTTGCCAAGATTTTCCGGGACAAGTGGGGCGTGAAGGTCAACATCGTTCCCGAGGGGGACGGGGTGTATGAGACCCGTATGGAGAGCGGCGACCTGGGCGATATCGTGATCTGGGGTTCGGACGACACCAACTACCAGAACGCGGTGAGAGCGGGCCTGCTTCTGGACTGGGAGGAGGACAATATCCTCCAGGAATACGGCCCTTACATGTGGGAGCACATGCAGGACGCCTTTGAAAAGAACAAGATCGTGTCCGCCGAGAAGGATGCGGACGGCAATGTAGTGGGAGATGCGGATACCATTTACGGCTTCGGCTTCGGCGCCGCCGCCTCCAGCTCCAGCCACGATTCCTTCCTGTACACCTGGGATATCCGCTGGGATCTGTATGAGCAGCTGGGCCACCCCGAGGTGAAGGATCTGGACGATCTGATGGATGTGCTCAAGCAGATGAAGGAGATCTGCCCCACCGACGACAACGGCAATCCCACCTACGCCATGTCTCTGTGGCCCGACTGGGACGGCAACTATGTGATGTATGTGAAGGCCATGGTGACCGCCTACTACGGCTACGATGAGTTCGGCTTCGGCCACTACAACGTGACCAACGGCGAATACTACGACGCTCTGGCGGAGGGAAGCCCCTACCTGGAGATGCTGGCCTGGTTTAACGAGCTGTACCGCAACGGCCTGCTGGATCCCGATTCCATGACCCAGACCTACGACGAGATGATCGCCAAGGTGAGAAACGGCGGCGTGTTCTTCTCCATCTTCAACTACGCCGGCAATCAGGCTTACAACAACGAGGACCACTTTAAAGAGAACAAGATCATGGAGACCTTAAAGCCCACTGACGCGGTGCCCATCTGCTACGGCCTGAGCACCATGGGCGGCAACCGGGTGTGGAGCATCGGCTCCAAGACCCAGTATCCCGAGCTGTGCATGGAGATCATCAACTGGCTGTGCACCCCCGAGGGACGTCTGACCATCGACTACGGCCCTAAGGGACTGACCTGGGATTACGATGAAAACGGCAAGACCTACCTCACCGACTTCGGCAAGACCTGCGTGGAGAACCGGGACACCCTGATGCCCGAGGAATGGGGCGGGGCTACCTTTGACAAGGGCTCCTTCCAGCCCAACAACATCACCTGGGCGGCCGCGGATATCAATCCGGAGTCCGGAGAGCCCTACGACAGACAGTACTGGGCCAGCACCCAGGTGCCTGAGGGACGCTGCGAGGCGGAGGTGGACTGGAGAAACTTCACCGGCTGCATGACCATCGACGAGTACCTGAACAGCCAGTCCTATGTGGTGGATGTGCCCACCACCTATGTGGCCAGCGAGCAGGACGCGGTGCTGGAGGCCAAGTGGAACCAGGTGGCCACCTGCTTGAAGGATTACAGCTGGAGAGCCATCTACGCGGAGAGCGAGGAAGAGTTTGATCAGCTTGTGAGCGAGATGCGGGGCAAGGCCATGTCCTACGGCTACCGCGACTGCGTGGCCTACAGCCAGAACGAGGCCGCCATCAAGAACGCTCTGCAGGCGCCTCTGCGGTAAATATACCGGGAGAAATCCCGGGCGGAAATAGGAAATTTAGAAAGGGCTGCCCGCCGGGCAGCCCTTTCCGGAAACAGGCAGAGGAACAAAAAAGAGAGGAATGGCTTCATGAAATTATTCAGCGTGGACGGTCCCGTCTACCGGTTTTTCTCACGGCTTTGGGACGTGATTGTTCTGAACATTCTCTGGGTGGTATTCAGTCTCCCGGTGGTCACCATGGGCGCCGCCACCCTGGCGGTATACACCGTGACCCTGAAGATGGTGGATGAGACGGAAGGGTACGTGGCCCGGCAGTTTCTGAAGGGCTTTAAGGCCAACCTGAAGCAGGGGATCCCCCTGGGGCTGATGGCCCTGTTCTGCGCCTATGTGGTTTATCTGGATTCTGAGCTGTTCCGGGTGACGGAGGGGATTTTGTTTTTGTCCTTCGGGATCCTGGCGGCGGCCCTCTTTGGCGCGGCCTTCCTCTATGCCTTCCCCTTAAGCGCCCGGTATGAGAATACCCTCATGGGAAATCTGAAGAATTCCCTGCGGATCACCACCAGGTACCTTCCCAGGAGCCTTTTTTTGGCGGCGGTGCTGGCGGTGGAGGTGCTGTTTTTCCAGTTTAATTCCACCACCCTGTTCTTTGGGATCCTGATCGGCCCGGTGTGCCTGATGTACACCGTCAGCGGGGTGGCCATGTCTCTGTTCCGTGAGATTGAAAAGGACAACGCTTAAGCCGGAAAAGCAGGGGGAAAAGCGTCCGTTACCTGGCGGAGCGTTTTCGGTACTCGGCCGGGCTCATCCCCGCATATCTGCGGAATTTTTTGTGAAAGTAATCCACATTCCGGTATCCCACGGCCTCCGCGATCTGGTAGACCTTCAGACTGCTCCCTGTCAGGAGCCTTTTCGCCTTCTCCACCCGCCGCCGGTCCACGTAGGAGTTGAAATTTTCCCCCACGGTCCGGTAAAAGAGCTTTCCCAGGTAGGCGCTGTTGTAGCCGAACAGGGGGGCGATATTCTCCAGCCGCAGGCTGCCGGAATAGTTGTGCTCGATATAGGAGAGGACATCGTCCATCACATTGTTCCGGGCGGGGTTTTCCGTGGCCCGCATGATGGCCTCACACTGCTCCGACAGGATGTCCAGAACCTCGGACAAATACCCCCCCCCACTAAACAGCTCCAAATGATTCTCAAAGGGAATCCGGCTCAAGGGGTAGGAGGCCCGGATCCGCTCCCGGACGTTCAGGAAAAGATTGGTCAGGAACAGGCGCACCCGTTCCTCCCCCTGGCCCGCCTGTCCCAGACAGCCCGCCAGTTCCTCCAGGCACTGGGAGACCTTGGCCCGGTTGAAGGTCTGCAGGAAACCGGTAAGGGAATCCGTGAAGCGCGCCAGCGCCCTCTCGTCCAGGACCGCCGGGGCTTTGTGCAGCTCATCCAGGGCCCCATATCCCAAAATGTGGCAGCCCGGGGGGCAGAAAAACCGCCGGTCCGCCAGTTCACAGGCATCCCGGTAGGAGAGGGAAAGCAGAGAGAGCTCTGATACCGGCCTGCCATAGGCCACGAAGAAGGAGGAAAGAGGCCCGCCCCTTTGGTCGGCCTTTGGGCTCTCCCAGTGCTTCGCCAGCTCTGCAAACTTTGCCGGAGCATCCCCCTTCAGAAGGATCACCTCCCTGCCATCCTCCCTAAAGTGAAGGGGCCCGTGTTCCTCCCGGCCGGCGGGCCACAGGTTCGGCAGGCCTTCTTCCCCGGTTCCCTGGGAAAAGCTCTCGCAGAGTATGATCTGGTAGCAGTCTGCCTGCAGGCCCATCTGTTCCAGAGTCAGTCCCCTCTCCAGATATTCGGATATGAGGGCCTGGGGGGAGCCCTTCTTTAAAATTTCCAGGACCAGGAGCTGTCCCAGCTTTTGGGAGAGCCAGTTTTCTGCGGGCTCCATGAGGCCTCCTTTCCTTCCGCCCCGGGCGGAAAACGG
>CANQOL010000072.1 GCA_947625475.1 uncultured Acetatifactor sp. | reverse complement strand
AAACTATTAGTTTTATGAGTTTTTTAAAGTATGGCAGAAAAACTAACTGAGGTAAAGGCGGGCGATTTTACGCTTACTGCCTGCTGGACAATGTGGACCGTTTAAATCGTGGAAAAGGGAAGCAGGTCCCAATAGTTCAAAAGCAGCATCGCTGCTCCCAGCGCAGTCAGCACTGCGCCCGTCATCAGCCCGATTGTTCGATTGGATACCCGGTTGGCAAACCGCGATGACACAAGGCTTGCCGCTGTAGAGACAGTAATGCACAGCGCCATAACATTCCATTTATCCAGAATAATAGCCGGGTGGATCAAAATGTGGCTGACGGACGCAATCAGAGCCGTAAAGGTCATTATAAATGTGCTGGTGCCTACCGCCGTTTTTAGCTCCATGCTGAGGAACGCTGTGAACACTACCAGCATCATCATGCCGCCGCCGGTGCCCACAAAGCCTGTGCCGAAGCCGATGGTCAGACCGAAAAAGAGGGAGATGGCGATTCCCTTTCTGTCCAGCTTCTGCCCCTTTGCGGCAGCATTGTCCCTGCTGGTGTCCGGCTTGACCAGAAAGCGGATGCCGATGAAAAAGGTCAGAAAAAGAGTGAACCCGCCCAGCACCACATTTCCCACGATAAAAGCCACGTAGCTGCCGATCGTACTCATGCCCAGAATGCAGACAAGCATGATCCAGCCGCGCTTCAGATCGATGTTTTTATGCCTGGCATATGTATAGGCCGTCACGGCGGAGCCAAGGATGTCCGATGCAAGTGCGATGGCGGTCGCCTGATACGCACCTGTCTCGCCGGAAAACGATGGGCAGAGAACGATCAGAATCGGGACCATGACTGTGGCGGCGGAAAGCCCTGCGAGGCCCGTGCCGATGCCCGCACCCAGCGCCGCGATAATGTACCAAAACCACTCCAATTGGATTACCTCCGCAAACAGTATTGCTTCCATCAAAAAATAGGAAGTGCTTTCATTGTACTGCGAAATAATGATTTTTTCAACTCATAGGATGTACTGTTGCCGTCAGTGTGTAAGGCTTTTATACTTGAAGTACAATTGACAATGATTTTTGTAAACAGTAAAATAATAAAAAAGGAGCGTGAGCATAATGGAAAAGCGGTATCCTGTGATTGACATAGAAAAGACCGGCCAGAATATAAAACGTATCATGAAGATGAGGGGGTTGACAGTAAAAGATATTCAGGCGTCTTTGGAACTAAGTATTCCCCAGAGCGTTTATCACTGGTTTGATGGATGGAATCTGCCAACGCTGGACAATCTGTATGCTTTAAGTGAGCTGTTCTGTCTCCCGATAGATGCGCTCATAAAAGGAAACAGGGAGTTTGAATATAGACAGACAGAGGACGCCGTGTATCGCCGGATCATTATGTATTATGAAAAAATAGTGCAGCGTACTTCTTAATGAGGCAGTGGACTTTAAAAGCGCACTTAAATGACGAATACTATCCCCTTTAAGCTTATTTTGGGAGGACAGGCGATGGAGGAAAAGCATAGATGAGACTGAGACCGTACATTGCGAGTAAAGATTTTGAATATATAACCGGATGGATTGATAACGAGAGAAGCCATGCATTATGGTGCGCGAATAACTTCCCTTATCCTGTCACACAGGAGTCATTTGATGATTTTTTAGGGAAAACCATGGAGCAGTGGGCGGCCTGCCCGTTTGCAGCTACAGATGACAGCGGAAGAACGATAGGCTTTTTCCGCTATTCGCTGAATACGGAAAGCAATGAGGGCTTTCTGGCATCCGTAATTGTTGATCATAGGCTGCGTGGAAAGGGCTGCGGCAGGGAAATGCTGCAGCTTGCCTTGCGGTATGCGTTTGAAATTACAGGTGCTGAACGGGTACAGCTGAATGTTTTTAATGAAAACACAGAGGCAAAACGCTGTTATGAAAGGATTGGCTTTGTGGAGAGAGATGTTCAAAAAGATGCCTTCGTATATAAAGACGAAAAATGGAGCAGATGTAATATGGTGATAGCGCGGCGTTAGGGATTTGCTCAACATGGATTGCACCAACAGAATGATAAAAGGAATTGCATAAAATTATGAAAAAGATTTTAGTCATCATATGTACATTGGCCCTGCTTTTTTCTTTGAGCGCGTGTGGGAAAGGATCGGCAGGTAACAGCGAAAAGGAAAGTGCCAGCCCATTCGCCACAGCAGAAAAACCAGAGGGCAGTATCGGTCTTGATCGGAAAGCTGATGAGAGCAAGGTGCAGGAGGCGAAGAAGGAAGCAGAACCGGAAGCACCAGAACCGGAAACAAAAGAGAAAGAAGCAGACTCGGAAGCAACAGAGGAAGAAGTGGGTGAGAGCGAGATAGATCTGAGCGCTGCATTTGGAGATATCAATGGCTGTGCTGTAATTTACCTGCCCGTAGAGGACCAGTATTGGTTTTTCCATGAAGAGATGTGCAGACAGGAAATATCACCCTATTCTACTTTTAAAATTATTTCGGCTTTGTCCGGGCTGCAAAACGGAGTTATTCTGGATGAGCTTTCGACGATGGAATATGACGGAACTGTTTATGGGAATCCTGAATGGAATGATGATTTGACGTTGGAACAGGCATTTCGAAAATCCTGTGTTTGGTATTTTAGACAGGTGATAGATGCCGTCGGAAAAGATGAAATACAAAAAGAGTTAAATGAATTACAGTATGGGAACTGCGATATTTCGCAATGGAACGGCAGTGATATCAATCCCTTGCCGGAACTGAACGGATTTTGGCTGGATTCCTCCTTAAAAATTTCCCCGTTGGAACAGGTAAAAGTTCTGGAAGATATTTTTGAGGGACAGAGTGATTATGACAGTGATAATATAGAGACTTTAAAGAGAATCATGTTGACGGATGAAAATGATGCGCAGAAGATTTATGGGAAAACGGGAAGCAGTGGAAAAGGAGAAGCCTGGTTTGTTGGCTTCGCGGAAACAACAGGGGGACGAAAATATTTTGCAGTATATTTAGATGACAGTGAACAGAAAGAACAGGTGTCCGGGAGTAAGGCGAAAGAAATTGCCTTGAAGATTCTGTTTTGAGAACTTACTTACACAATCCCCATTCATCGGCCCGATTTCATCAGCGATTTTTTGGACCGGACAATGAGAACATGCGCGGGGAAATCAGGCCGTATTACAGCCCGTTTATTGCAGACAAAGCGCGCCTATAAGCCGCTCTCTGCCCTCTTACAAATGAAAAGCATATCCCGCAAGAATCCCGATCCCGGCAGAAAGGCAGATGATGAGGATCGGGTTCTTTTTTTGGAAGGCCAGCACTGCCATAAGCGAAAAGACGGCCAGGGAAATATATGTGGAAATATTCGAAAAGGCGGAGAGTGTAAATCCGTTCGGGAAAAACACCGTTTTTCCCACGGAGAGGACCGCTGCCCCGATCAGACCCACGACGGCGGGCTTGAGCCCCGACAGGCAGCCTGACACGATCCGGCTGCTTCGGAATCTGGATAAACATTTTGCCGCTATCAGTATAATGACAAAAGATGGCAGCACCACTCCGAGGGTTGCGCACACAGAGCCCGGCAGACCTCCCACGGTCATTCCCACATAGGTTGAAATGTTGACGGCAAAGGGACCGGGGGTGCTCTCACTCACCGCGATAAAATCGATCAGGTCATCCTGGGAGAGCCAGCCGTGGGCGGCCACCTCCGATTGGATCAGGGGCAACATGGCGTAGCCGCCCCCAAAGGTAAAGGCCCCTATTTTGAGAAAGGTCAAGAACAGTTCCAACAGGATCATGAGCGGGCCCTCCCTGCGCAGCAGGAGGCTGCCAGTCCGAAAAGGGCGCATCCCAAGATGACCCACAGGACATTGACTTCGAAAATGGCGGCGGCGAGAAAGGCCGCTGTCAAAATGATATAGGACAGGGCCCCTTTCGGACACTGCCGGTACATGGTAAGCGCTAAATAATCGGCGGCTTTAACCAGCCCGTCGAGAACTCTATAATGATTGCTAGGAAACGCTGGCCTT
>CANQOL010000071.1 GCA_947625475.1 uncultured Acetatifactor sp. | reverse complement strand
ATATGTGATTCCTCTATACCATAAAAAAGAATAAGCCCAGACCCTGTTTATCTGGGGTATAGGCTTATTATACGAGGGAGAAACGATGATGAAAAAATGGATTGCGCTTATTTTAAGTTTTGTGCTTGTCATTACCCTTGCCGCCTGCGGTGCGGGAACGGGCGAAACGCCCGCAGATTCTACTTCCGTAAACTCTGAAACAGAAAATCCTAGTTCTGTGGAAACGACAAATCCGACTGAAACCGATGAACCGGACACGCCAACAGAGGGGAACACCGTGGAAGCACCCGGCAGCGGCCCCGCAGATGCTTCTAACATCACCTCTGTCGAGGGCGTCCCTATGATTACACTCAACAACGGTGTGCAGATGCCGCAGTTTGGACTTGGCACACAGATTCAAAGTCTTGAAAACGGTGATCTCGGCGTTCTCAATCAGACGTCCCGTGAAGCGGTCGCCGCAGCGCTTGGGTCAGGGTACCGTCATCTTGACGATGCACACGGCTATCTTCAAGAGCGCGGCGTCGGTCAGGGAATCATAGACAGCGGCGTGCCGCGTGAAGAAATCTGGATCACGGACAAATTATGGCCCAGCGAGTACGGCGACGCCTATAATGCGATCAATCAAATGCTGGATCGCCTCGGCGCCCCATATCTCGATTTGGTTTACCTGCATCACCCTGCTGGCGACATAGACACGATTGTTACGGCTTGGCAGGATATGGAGCGGGCATACCGTGAGGGAAAAATCCGCGCCCTCGGTATCAGCAATTTCGACAACCGTATGGATGCCTTCAATGCCATTATGGAGCAGGAAATCAAACCGCAGATCATGCAGATTGAATGTCACCCGTTTGCACAGCGGCAGGAAACCCGCGAACTTGCCAAGCAGTATAACATTCAAGTGGAATGTTGGTATCCTCTGGGACATGGGGATCAGCGGCTTCTAAATGCAGAAACGCTGGAAGCGATTGCGGCAGCACACGATAAGAGCGTGGTGCAGATAATCATTCGCTGGCATATTCAGGAGGGATTTTCTGTAATCCCTGGCTCAACAAACCCCGATCATATTCAGGAAAACATTGAAATCTTCGATTTTGAACTGACCGATGAGGAAATGGAACAGATCCGAGCGATGGATCAGGGCGAAGCAGGACGATATTTCAATCTGAATTACGATATGATGGGCGGAATGTTTACAAACCCGCCGAGAGAATGGGACGGCGAGTTTTTGGTTAGAACCTCTGGTATGAACTGGTGAACGGATGGAGACTTCTTTACCGTTTCTGATTCTATTATAATAAAAATAACAAGAAACAGTTTGAAAGGAGCATACGACATGAAGAAAATAGTCGCGTTGCTGTTAAGTTTTATCATGCTGCTTTCCCTCGCGGCCTGCGGAAACAGCGGCCCCGGCACGGGCGGAAATTCCGAAACGGACCGGACGAGCCATAATGTCGCGGAAGCTTCCGCTGATTCCGCGCAGAGCGAGAGTGCAGGCGGTCAAGATGGAGGCGGCGAGAGTTCTCAAGTACCGGCCGACAGCACAGAAACAGATGTCCTTGCTGACGGCACCGATGCTGATGTTCCTGTGGTCTATATGACGACAGACATCTCTCCGGAGGGCTTGATGAAGGTCTATGAGGCGCTGGGCGTAGAACTGACCGGCGACAATATCGCGGTAAAGCTCTCTACCGGCGAACCGCCCGCCAGCAATTACTTAGACCCTGATCTGATTCGGGATTTGGTGGAACGGGTGAACGGCACCATCGTGGAGTGCAACACCGCCTACGGCGGTTCCCGTTCCGAGACGGCCATGCACTATCAGGTGGCGGAGGATCACGGGTTTACCAATCTTGGCAAGGGTTTTCTCATCATGGACGAGGACGGAGAATCCATGATCCTTCCCGTAGAGGGCGGACAGCAGCTTTCTGAAAATTATGTGGGCGCACACTTTGGCGATTTTGACGGCTTTTTGGTGCTGTCTCATTTTAAAGGCCATGCCATGGCGGGCTTCGGCGGAGCGATTAAAAATATTTCTATCGGTATCGGTTCCCGGGAGGGAAAATGCCTGATCCACACCGCCGGAAACAGCCACACCAGTCCTTGGGGCGGTGATCAGGATGCGTTTCTGGAATCCATGGCGGACGCCGGAAAATCGGTGGTAGATGCGCTGGACGGCAATATCCTCTTTATCAACGTGATGAACCGTCTCTCCATTGACTGTGACTGCGACGGCAACCCGTCCGAACCGGATATCCACGACATTGGTATTCTTGCTTCCACCGATCCGGTGGCGCTGGATCAGGCCTGCGTGGATCTGATCTATCAGGCGGAGGGAAACGAGAGTTTTATCCGCCGGATGGAAGGACAGCATGCGGAGCATGTTCTGGAGGCAGGTGAAGCCATCGGTCTCGGCAGCCGAACCTACCGGCTGGAAAGCGTGGACGAATAAAGAAAGGAAAGGGGTGATCGGCTTTGGGACAGATTGGGGAAGTGCTGCGGCGTGAATTTGTCTATGTGTGGTATTATTTTACCGTGCAGCTTCGGCAGATTGCTCTCTATTACGCTTTTGGCATCGTCCTCGGCTCGGTTATCTCTGTGTTCGTCAAAGATCGCATTCACGGGCTGTTCCGCAGTCTGGGAGATAAAAAGCTGGGGATTTTGGGCGTGATTCCCGCAAGCATTCTGGGTATAGCGTCTCCCCTGTGTATGTACGGAACGATCCCTCTGGCGGCGTCCTTTTCCAGAAGCGGTATCCGGGACGACTGGCTGGCAGCCTTTATGATGAGTTCGATCCTCTTAAATCCTCAGCTTATCATTTACAGTACGGCGCTGGGTTCTGTGGCTCTGACGGTGCGGATCGTCTCCTGTTTTGTCTGCGGCTGCATGGCGGGTGTTCTCCTGCGGGTGTTTTATAAGAACAAACCGTTTTTCAATTTTACAGGCTTTGACGGGCCCCATAATCACGACACCGACCCGAACCTCTTCCTGCGGCTGATTAAGAATATCGGCAGAAACATCAAGGCCACCGGTCCTTGGTTCCTCGTGGGCGTGCTGCTGTCAGCGCTGTTTCAGCGGTATGTTCCGGCAGACAGATTTGCGGCTCTCTTTGGAGAGGCGAATGAAGGCTTCGGGGTGCTGATGGCTGCCACCATCGGGGTTCCGCTCTACGCCTGCGGCGGCGGGACGATCCCGCTGATCCGGGAATGGCTCTACTCCGGCATGAGCATGGGAAGCGCGGCGGCGTTTATGCTCACCGGACCTTCCACAAAAATCACAAACCTCGGCGCACTGAAAATCGTGCTGGGTGTGAAGCGGTTTTCACTGTATCTTGCGTTTGTCATGCTGTTCTCGTTTGTTACGGGAATGGTGGTCAACCTCATACTGTAAGCACGGCAGGACCTATTGCCGTATTCATTCTAACAGCTTAAGTGATAAGATGGGTATTTCCTTGCCGGCAGTAAGGGGTATTAACAAAAATACATTGCAGCGATAATAAAGAAAGAAGGAATGTTTCTCATGAAAAAGATTTTTGCAATTCTGTTATGTGTGACTATGGTGATTTCCCTTGCGGCCTGTTCCGGCCAAAATGGGCAAAGCAGCCAGGGCTCCGGCGGTTCCGACAGCTCTGCTGAGGAAAGTACGCAGCCGGACAACAGCTCCGAACCGGCAGAGCAGTCCGGAGAACTGTCTGATACGGCATCTTCCGAAAATCCTTCCGAGACGTCCGGCGGAAAGACACTTGTTGTTTACTACTCGGCCACAAACAATACCGAGGCCGTTGCCGGATATATTGCGGACGCCACGGGTGCGGATCTGTTTGAACTTGTTCCCGTAGAACCTTATACCTCCGACGATCTGAACTGGACAGATCGGGACAGCCGCGTATCACGCGAGCATGACGATGCATCTCTGCGTGTTGTGGAGCTCACAAATGCAGTCCCCGACAACTGGGATGAATATGATACGGTGTTCATCGGTTAGCATATATTGTCAAAAGTCAATACTTGTGATATAATCGTTCTAACAATAACAAAAAGCGGAGGGGTTAGAATGATTGTAGC
>CANQOL010000070.1 GCA_947625475.1 uncultured Acetatifactor sp. | reverse complement strand
AAGCAGAGAAAAGCGGATTTATTCCGGAAGAGGAAATTGACTGGGACGACTTGGGCAAATACGCGCAATAAAAAAGCGAGTATAATCTCCGGATGCGGCCGGGCGGCCTGCAGCCGTCAGGCGCGCAGCCGGATTTCTTTATGGGATCAAGATCAAGAGCGACCGCGGCAGTTACAGCCGGCTGCACGGTCTGAGTAAGTCTTGCGCCATAAGGCATTCCGATGCTCCGCTATTCAGAGAAGTCGAAGAAAAGAAGCGTGATATGAAGCCCCGACCGTTCTTTTTCAGACTTGTCGGAGGGGAATAGCTCGCATAGCGAGGTGTTCCTCTCCGGCAAGTACACAGAGGGGTAGCTGGCGCTGCCAGCGCAGGGCGCGGGTGTCCGGTGGACACCTCTGCCGCAGGCAGAAGCGCCGACTGAGGCGGCAGCCGAGACGCTGTAGGCTCCCCTGACAAAAAGAAAAGCAGGAAACTATATTTATACCTGATACCAGATAACAAAGATATTTTGTAAATGTCCTTATTTTGACACCTCACCGAACCTCCGATTAAGGACAATCAAGCTAAGTATCAGTATCAGTGGAAATATAGTAGCAACAAATAACCCTGTTTTTAGATTACCTCCTGCCATATTGGAAATGCCGCCGACCATTGCAGGACTTACAGTTGCACCTAAATCCCCAGCCAAAGCTAAAAATGCGAACATTGCTGTACCGCCCTTCGGACATTTCTGAGACGCAATGCTGATGGATCCTGGCCACATAATTCCGACCGCAATACCACAAAGCGCACAGCCGCCCAAACCAAGAACCGGCAAAGAAGCCAGCGATGCCGTTAAATAGCAGACTACACATAACAGGCCGCATACAGTCATCGTCCGAACCAGATCCAGTTTCTCGCTCATTTTTCCGTATATGATTCGGGACATTCCCATAAACGCCGCAAACAGGCAAGGGCCTGCCAAATCACCAACGGTTTTAGAAACTCCCATTGCCGACTCGGTAAATGCCGAGGCCCATTGTGCCATAGACGCTTCGGACGCACCGGAGCACACTATAAGCAGGATTAGCAGCCAAAACAGCGGCAATCTAAGCAGCTGACCAGGGCGCATACCTTCGCCGTCTTCTGTCAGCCGTTCAATGGGACAGGTGATAAAATTGAATGCATTATATAATGGTACTACCGCCCAAATAAATGTGAGTATCTTCCAGTTTGCTATGCCAAAGACCGAAAAAAAGAGCGTTGATCCCAAAATCACACTGACGGCACCCCAGCAGTAAAATGAGTGCAGAAAACTCATCATACCGTTCTTATTTTCAAAGGGACATGCTTCAACAATAGGACTTACCAAAACCTCAACAAGACCGCTGCCCACAGCATAGAGGATTACCGCAATCATAATTCCCCAGAACGGGACAGGTAGCAGTTCCGGCAGAACAGTCATTAAAGCAAGTCCTGCCGCAGATAATATTTGAGATAATACAACACAGATACGATATCCTATTTTATCGACAAATTTAGTAGCTGCAAAATCAATCAGTAATTGCGTCAAATAAAAGGCAAACGGAATCAGCGCAATCTTTTCCAGACCAATCCTATATGTATTCTTGAAGGTTAAAAATAAGAGCGGAGTGAAGTTCGCAGCTATGGCTTGCGTAACAAAGCCAAGATAGCAGGCTATAAGAGTTTTTTTATACTTTCGTTTTTCATTCATATCACTTGCCCGCGCGGATGTTCCTTACTGTTCTTTTCTCAATGCTGAGGTTTTCATACACCCGGATGCCGCCGTTGCCTACCGGAGCCTGTGCCAGGAGCCCCACTTTGATGACAGAATCCGCGGGAAGATGAAAATATCGCATCATATAGAAATTGACTCCATCCACAGAGTAGTGAAACCCAAAGTTATTGCCGACCCGGCAGACCTGCAGCCAGGCGGTGTTGCCTTCCAGATTGCAGCCGTTGGCATCGTCGGAATCCCCCTTTGTTACCACGCTCACAGCAGCGTGTGTACCAAAGTCAGTAAGTTCAAAACAGCATTTCGCCCAGCAGTTCTGATCTTTCATGACCATTACAGAGGCGGAATCGTAGGTGTCCTTAAAATCATGGGAAACTTTCACCCTGAGAACGAAATCGCCTTCCATTTCCGTATAGTAATAAGGAGCGTTGCAAAGCGACTCGGGCAGAATACCTTCCTCACACTCGTCATTGTTGCCACAGAAGAAATCAGTCTGGGCGGGCGCTGTGATCTCAATCCTGTCTCCAGCCTGCCGGATCGAACTTTTGTTTAACCATTTGAATTCCATGATGAATCTCCTTTCGCACTTGTATTTAAGTGTATTATATCATCATCTTTCAAAAGATAAAGGCATTATGGAGTCAAACAAAAGCACTATTTACCCAAAACGCGAGCTTGACTGGGTGTGCATCCATAGATTTGCCTGAACTGACGGCTAAAATAATTGACGGAGTGGAAACCGCAGGAATCACTGATCTCCTGAAGCGTCAGCGTCGCATCGCGAAGCAGCCCATGCGCGATTTGAAGTCGGTATTGAATCAGTGCATCCACAGGGGAACATCCCATATATGTGTTAAAACAACGGCCTGCTTCGCTGCGGCTGATATGGGCAGCTCTGGCAATGTCTTCAAGTCTGACAGCTTCAGAATAGTGTTCGTAGATATAGGAGAGCATCTTTTGAAGGCGTATTTGGGCGTTGCTCTGTATGCGTGTAGTTTCAGATTTGGGTAAATCTACAAAATTCGATATGATATATTCAAATATTCTGCTGAGCGCACGTTGAACAGCCATTTCGTAACATTGGTCTTTCTCTTGCATCTGACGGCAGATATCTCCCACTAATCGATTTACCTCGCTATGCCAGCCATTTTTCTTCGTAAATACGATATAAGGCAATGTATCACAATAAGCGATGGGGCGAATATACTTCTGGTAGATTACGCTGCTTTCGGGTGCAATTACAGTTTCAGAAAAAACAATATTAGGCATGGGATCAGGAACATCCCCGGACAACTGCCTGATTCCATGCAGCACATTTTCGTTCACAAATATGCTGTCGCCAGCTTTTAGTACAATATGCTGTCTGCCTATTTGAAAGTCCAAAACGCCGCTTAACGCAGTCGCAATCTCAAAGTCAGGATGCCAATGTAAAGGGCCCGTATAGTTTGGAAGTTCAGCAAGTTCATTCTGGAAAAATGTGACGGGAAATATTGCAGGATCGCGTGCTATCTGTTCTCGAAGTTGATGGTTAAGTATTATCGGCATTATTTGTAACTCCATGACAATAATACCAACTCGCATTTGATCCATATCTTTCCACAATACTTATGCACAAATTCCACCATCTTATGTTCCTCGTAAACAAAGAATTTATCAAATAGTCGTCCGTTTGATAATTATCATTATACCACTCAAATGTGAAGAAATCTACTTTCCTTTAAGATGGTTAATCAAATTATTCTCAGCCATGCTGGATAAAAGACACTCTGGCGATTTGTCATCGACTGAGCGATTCTACATCTTACCCTTACTCGGAATAGCACGGGCGGCTGTCTGTATCAGTTTTGTTTGTTGGGCTTCTTTACCGTATATGAGCATTTCCGTCCGGCTCCAACCGCCGTACAGTGAGGGACGCCGGAAGAATGCCAGCGAATATGCCAGACAAAACGGCTTCACCAGACAGCCGGAATAATGTAGCGTTTCGGGTGGATCTGCGGTCAGAATACCGGGTCTGTGCTTGGTGTTCTGACCATTATCGTATTTCCCCTTTAAGTCAGGCCGGGAAAATGGTAAGTCGGTGTTGAAGGAGTACTCTGACCGGAGTATAATACCAATGAATCAAAATCAGAAATTTTGATGAACTTATCAGAGAGAGGGCATATGTTATCATGAAAAAAAGATTAGCTGTTTTACTTGCGGGTTGTCTCGTATTTTCGCTTTCTGCCTGTTCGTCCAGTGGGAACAGTGAGCAGCCATCGCAGACACAGGAAGCAACTCAGGAACAAGAACCAACCCCGATACAGGTAACTACCTCACCAGAAAGTAGCGAAACAGAGCAAGTAGAGGAAGGACAGGAACAAACGGAGATGCCGCTTCAGACGGCTGATACAAAACGGGTAGAGAAAGCAGATGTTTCCGGCATTTATACCGATAAACAGGGAACCTCGGATGTTTATAGCGAATTAACACTTGCTTTGCAGGAGAATGGAACCTATGCGGTAGAAATCGACATATATCGCACTGGAGCATTGCGGGGGACAGCGGTTTGGGAAGGGGACAAGCTTCGTTTTATCAGCGATGCCCCTCATGATGTGGTGGCAGATATCTCTGTCATTGACGATAAGGCAGAAATGACGGTTATCTCGGATGCTAATGAGTTCCTGGATGTGGACGTCTATTCTTTTGCGGATGGTGCGCCAGAAGAACAGTCAGAAATGAAAGCAGATGAATTGCTTGATTTATTTATCAGTGGTTCCATCAAAGCAGTTGACCCAGCAAATCCGACATCTGCATTTTACATTACTGATTTAAATATGGACCCGGAAGAATGGGATTCTTATTCTATTGGTGA
>CANQOL010000069.1 GCA_947625475.1 uncultured Acetatifactor sp. | reverse complement strand
ATGCTGCCCTTCCGAATATGAAGGGAAACATTGTTGACGGAAATAAAGTTTTTGTATTTTTTCGTCAACTGTTCTGTCGTGATAATATAGTCCATAGAACCAACTCCTTTCTATGCTTCTATGTTACATCATCAACCTGACATTCACTTTCCTGCCACCTTACTTTTACCTTACTTTTTCCGTTCACACCTGCAAAACGGAAAGAGGACATGGTATAATCAAGAGGAACGGAGGTGCTGCTATGGATCATACCTACTTACACAGTAAGAAAATTTTGCTTGTAGATGATGAGCCGGAGCTTCTTAAAATGCTCCAGACATTTCTCACAGAAGAAGGCTTTGAAAATATTGTGTCAGCGGTGACTATGAAGGGCGGACTTGATGCGGCCAGGTCAGAATCCCCTGATTTGGCTATTTTGGATGTCATGCTGCCCGATGGGGATGGTTTTTCTCTCATGCAGCAAATCCGCACCTTTTCCGAGATGCCAATTATCTTTTTAACAGCGAAAGATGAAGCAGCAGACAAACTGGCCGGGCTTGGATTGGGAGCAGATGACTATGTTGCGAAACCTTTTCTGCCCCAGGAGCTTCTGCTTCGTATTTACGCTGTTATGCGCCGATGCTATAAGGAAGAAAATACCCTTATTATTCTTGATGGCTGTACGGTTGACCTTAGCCGGGCGGAGGTAAATAAAGATGATGAAGTGATTTCCTTAACGGCCAAAGAACATATTTTTTTGGAAACGCTTGCCCGCAATGAAGGGAAAATCGTGACAGTAGACGCTCTATGTGAAGCTCTTTGGGGGGATAATCCTTTTGGATATGAGAACAGCTTAAATGCCCATGTGCGCAGAATCCGGGAGAAAATTGAAACAGATCCATCAAAGCCAGTCTCCCTCATTACGATCAAAGGCTTGGGATATAAACTAAACACGAGGAAGTGATGCCATGAAATCATTTAGAAAATATATATCAAAATATCTGGCGTCATTTGTGGGATTAGTCCTCATTCTGCTGGCAATCAATATCATTGCTTTCGGGTGGACATTTTATGGGGTTGTGACGAAAGATTACGGTGACTTTTCTCCGCAGAATATGTTAGATACAACGGCGGCATCTGCTGCTTTGGATGGAATATCCGAGGAATCCTCTGCGCAGTTAAGGCGCAGCCATATTTGGGCCGTCTACTTAGATATGGCAGGAAACATAGCCTGGGAAATAGATATGCCGGATGAAATACCCGAACACTTTACCATCCAGGATGTTGCCTTATTTGCAAAAGGTTATCTTGCCGATTATCCCGTCTTTATTAGAAACACTGCTGACGGTATGCTGATCTTAGGCTATCCAAAAGGCAGCTATATGAAATTACAAAGCAACTATTTTTCGCTTCGTGCAATCGAGACAATGCCGTTTTTTGTGATGGGAATTTTCGTGGCTGATTTAGCAATCCTGTTCCTGGCCTATTCCTTTTCAAAGAGAAAAATTCTCAAAAATACAGAGCCGATCATAACTTCGATTGAAGAACTCGGAAGCGGTAAGCCGACTGCTCTTTCTATACAGGGAGAATTGTCAGGAGTGGCGAACAGCGTCAATAAGGCGGCTTATATATTAAACAGGCAAAACCAGGCACGGGCAAATTGGATCAGCGGTGTTTCTCACGATATACGGACGCCTCTTTCTATGATTATGGGGTACTCTAAACTGATTGCCGATGAGGGTTCTTTGAATGTTGATGTTAGGAAAAAGGCAGGAATCATAAGCCAGCAAAGCGTTAAAATTAGAGAGCTGGTACAAGACCTGAATCTTGTATCGCAGTTGGAATATGAAATGCAGCCCATCCATAAAGCAACAATCCGTATCGCAAGCCTTGTGAGAACCTATGTGGCGGATTTGCTGAACGGAGGACTGCCAGATCAATACTCGATTGATATTGAAATCTCGGCGAACGCTGAAATTACAACTTTTGAATGCGATGCGCGTTTGATTTCGAGGGCAATTAACAACCTGGTACAGAATAGTATCCAGCATAATCCTGATGGATGCGATATTATGCTCAGCCTTGATTGTACAGAGGACAGCGTGATTCTTTATGTTGCAGATAATGGCATTGGCCTGTCTGCTGAAAAACTCAAGGAACTGCGGGAACGACCTCATTATATCGAGAGTACAGATGATCGTTTAGACCTGCGGCATGGCCTCGGACATATTCTTGTCCAGCAGATTGTTAAGGCCCATAATGGAACGATGCAGATAGAGAGTGAAAACCAAAAAGGATTTAAGGTGATGCTAATATTCCCAAGATGACCAGACAATTCCTGTATGTAGAGCTAGTATCAGAGGATCGTCCTCAATGATCATAATTTTATAGGTTGTCATTTTAGTGTGTCCTTCCTGTTTTTGTTCTCCGATCGGCTGGTTTCTCTGTATTTTGGGGCACCAGCCATACGGTACCCATTTTTCACTTGCCTGTTTGAGAGTCATGTAATCCATACCGCACCTCCACACATAATATTATATTTCGCCTTCTCGAAGAAAATAAGTGCATTTCGACATTCCCATCGTATGTAGACGCCACCCAGCGTTTTTCACCGTATCAGGAATTGCCGCCAGTTGATTTCTAACTAGTTCATGGTATAATAAATTTAGATTGGGCAAGAAAATAGTTCGAAAACTACACTTATCATATATTAGCGGTATCTATCTTCCCATATGGAGGTGTACGATGGAAGGTAATCACATATTAGATTTGAATGAATGGGTCAGGCTGGATGATGAAGCCGCGCAGATGGAGGATCGGGAGGAAGGAAAAGCCCGCGCCAAGCTGCTGCAAAACATCATGGATGCATCGGGAGCATACGATGTCCACATCCGCGAGTATGCCTGGAAGCAAACAGCGCGGAAGATCATGGATCGCGGCGTCGTGATTGAGTCTGTGGAGAGGGAGCCCGTTGTCCAAAAATGGGATGAGCAATTTGGCAGTCTTGTCTCCGATGAGACAAAACACAAGACGATACAATACTCCGATCAGTTCCGGTGGCATCTGTTTAGCTTTGAATTACTCTCTGCCCTGCGGGAAGATCGGGCACGCGCGGCGTTTGACTCCGCTGAAAAAAGCCAGTTGTACCTGTTTTTCGATTATGCGCCGGGGGCGTATCTGATCCAAAACGCGGAACTTCTGACCGCAGCGGACATCGACGCAGTTCGAGAAAACAGCCCTCTTGACTACGCCGATATGTATTTCTTTGATCCGCAGAGTCGGTGGATATATATGGTAACTCATGAAGGGTGTATCGGTCCTTATTTTTTCAAAGCCGAGTAAAGGGTTTATCTTATGAGTCATACAAACTATGATATCAATGTCATCCGCGATATTATTTTGGAGAGTCAGCACTTGCTGAGGAAAAGTTCTGACAGCATAGAGGATATCGTATCGGACGTTTGCGGGCTGCAATATGACCCTAATCCAACGATACATTTAAACCAGTATATGATGCTCTGGTGCAGGAAGAAAGACTTTGAAGCAGAACAATTGGATCATGCGGCATACAAGGAATTTAACGTCGTTGAGACATGGGCGTTCAAACAAAATATGTTTTTTGTGCCGAGAAAAGAATATTCCGTGTACAGGCATGCGGCGAAAGGGATTGTAAGGTGGGGAGAGTCTGATGAGGCGTGGTTTAAAAAAGGAGACAGTCCCGAAGTGCAGGCTGCGGAAAGGGAGTTAAAGGAAACATTATTAAAATTTGGCGGGTTGACGTTAAATCAGATTTGGGAAGAGTCGGATCTGGCTTATGAATGGCATAAGTATCGAAGGGAACACGACGAAAGCTATAATCTGCCCATATTCCGGTCCTTTTGCAGAATGTGCCGCCGGGGGGATCTTTTGACCTGCGGCAGAAACCCGGGAACGTTCAGAGAACCGGTTTATATTTTAAAAGAAAAAGTTGGCTTTCCCGATTGGACCGCCGATGGAATGGATGAAAAGCAAGCGGTAAAATATATAATTGAAAAACTGACAGTTTCGTTTGGAATAACCGACCCTGTCCATATCGCGCATATATCAGGGTATAAAACCGCCGATGTTGAGTCTGTATTTGAGGAATTGAAATCTGAAAATAAGATAATGCTGCTTCCGTTTCAAATTGGACGTAAAAATTACTGTATCCATTCTTCAAAAGCGCATCTGTTGGACGGGCCCGCCGCAGATTACGGGGAAATCAAGCTCATATCGCCGATGGACACAATCGTAAGGGACAAAACATGGCTTAAAACATTTTTTGATTACTCGTTTTCCTTTGAGTATTTTAAGAAAAAGGGCATGAAATGGCCGCTGTCGATCCTCGCAGGAAATAAATTTATAGGCTATCTTGATTGTAAAATGGAATGGAAAACCAAGAAATTTATAATAAAAGAAAAGAACATATTCGATCCCGCTTTTGACAATCACAGGGAAATCGAACGCGCAATTCAGGAGCTGGCCGCTTTTCATGGGGCGGGTGAGATTGTTCAAAAGGGGTAGTGATTAAAGTCTTGCACAATCCGATATAAATCTCTTACAGAATCCATAATTGTATGCCAGGGAAGATCGGAAGCGTAGGAATAATTCTTTAGTCAACCTTGCATAAAGAATGATATCACGGCAGTGCATTGGCGGTCGAAACCCTCCGGCGAGACGGCGGCAACA
>CANQOL010000068.1 GCA_947625475.1 uncultured Acetatifactor sp. | reverse complement strand
AAAATGGGCGGAGAAAATATTTGGATTTTTTGTAAAATCATTGGCACTTTTTTCTTTACTGTGCTTCTTTTTCCCCGTTTTCTTCTTCTTTCAGCGGGTTCGCGATAAATTTTATTTGGACTTCGGGGACGGAGACAGGCTATCCAGGCAAAACGGGCTCCGATGCAGTGGCAAGTCGCCCTTATTTGCCTGGATAGTCTGTCTCCTGTTGCAGGGAAGAAATGGGATTTGCTTTGATTGTTGAGTGAAATGTGAAACTTCCTCTTTGTTTCACCGTTAATTGGGTGAACGTTTCACAGGGGATCTCACAATATCTTGGGTTTTTATGTTTCACGTGAAACATGATCTTGTGTCCCGGTTTTATGGAAACCGCACATGTTTCACGTGAAACATATGTGAATGATTACAGTTCGCGTTTTTGATAGTAGTGAATGGATAACTTCCAGGAGCCGACGCAGAAGAGGAGTATAACTGCTGTTGCAGCTGGGAAGAGGAATTCACCCGGAAAGGGCAGGCGGATTCTTGCATTCCCCAAAAAAGTTATAATAACGGTCATTGCTCCTCCCAATCCAAAAAAGAGAAACAGACTCAGCATATACCATAATCTGCCCCGTTCTACTCCCATCTTCAGAACGAAGGGCATAATAAAGGATGTTGCCAGCATAGAAATACAAATTAGGATGATAAAAAGTTTCAGCAGTCCGATTGGCTGGAGGCTGTCGGAGGAAATGAGCATGCGGCATGCCTGGCCAAGCACGGTCAGCAGGGAGATTCCCATTCCCAGGATGATTCCATTCAGATACTTAGCTGACACAAACTGCGCTCTGGTGAAAGGAAGGGTGTCGCAGAATTGGGCCCATTTTTCCTTTTCGTCCAGAGAAAGCAGTGTATACGGAAAGCATCCGCCCAAAATACTGGGATAAATCACTAAATAGGACATAGAGGAACTTCCGTTCACAAACAGAGAGGATATGGCAAAAATTGCAGAAAGAAACAGGAGAGTCTTTCCGTATTTCCAGGTCTGGTAGAAATCCTTCCACAAAAGAGCTTTCAACTTAATTTCCCTCCTTTACCATAAAAAGAAACAGCTGCTCTATATCAACAGGACTAAGCTCCGCAGAACCCGGAATCTTGTCTCTCTCCGCCAGGGCTTCCACACCGTAGGCGGAAATCTTTTTTCCGATCACGGCCTCGGCCGGAATTTTCTGGAGATCCTCGGCGCTGCAGTGAAGGATCCCGTATCTTTCCTTCAGCAGATCCTTTTCCTCACAGAGCAGGAGCTTTCCCCTGTGAATAAACGCAATATAGTCGCAGATTTTTTCCAGATCGCTGACAATATGGGATGAGATCAGCACAGAATGGTCCTCCTGTCTGGTGAACTCCATGATAAGATCCATCACATCGTCCCGCACCACCGGATCCAGCCCGCTGGTGGCCTCATCCAGCAGAAGGAACTTGGGCCGGTGAGACAGGGCAATGGCGATTCCCAGTTTCATCTTCATTCCACGTGAAAATTCCTTAAAGGTCTTTGTCTGAGGCACGGCAAGCCGGCTTAAGTATCCCCGGTAGGCTTCCCAGTCCCAGTTCCGGTAAGCCTTTTCCATGATTCTGCCTACCCGCTCCGTGTTCAGGCACTCCGGGATTCCCACCTCATCCAGCACCACTCCTATATCCTCCTTGGCCAGCTGCAGTCCCTCCCTGTTATCCTTTCCAAAAATGCGGATGCTCCCCTCATCCCTGCGGATCATATTCAAGATCAGCTTGATTGTGGTGCTCTTGCCTGCGCCGTTTTCTCCGATCAGTCCCATGATACATCCGCTCGGCAGCGTCAGATTGAGGTGATCCAGAGAAAAATCCCCGTAGGTCTTGCACAGGTCTCTGATTTCCAGCGTATTCATTACTGTTCTCCCTTCATTCCTCCGGGAAGCTCTCGCCGTAGGTATCCATAAAGAGCTTTACAATCTCCCGGCGGCTTAAATTACAGGAAGCGGCAAGCTGCGCAATTTCCTCCATATTTTCCTCAATCTTCTTCAAATTTTCTTCCCGCAGAAGCTCCACGTTCTTGGGTGCCACAAAGCAGCCCTTAGCGGCCAGGGTGTAAATAAAACCCTCCCGCTCCAGCTCATCGTAGGCCCGCTTGGTGGTGATCACACTGATGCGCAGATCCTTGGCCAGATTGCGGATGGAGGGCAGCGCTTCATCCTCCTGAAGAGCACCGCTGATAATCTGGGCCTTGATCTGGGAATAAATCTGATCGTAAATTGGGGCATTGCTTTTGTTGTCAATATAGAGATTCAATGCAGCTCCTCCGTATACTGTGTATATACAGTATATACAGTTGGTATAGATATGTCAATAGGAAAATCAAAAATATTTTCGTTTTCTATCGCAAGGGCTCTTTCCCGGGAAGTCCCGCCTTCCTGGGGTATTTCCCGGGGGTGGGGGCTGTCTTTTGGATCACCGCCAGACTGCGGAAAATATCGGAGTCCGGCAGGGTGAATTCCCGGCAGGCAAGGAGCCTTCCCCCCAGCAGGGAGACGGCCCTCTCCGCTTCCTCCAGCTCCCGGGCAATTTTCTCCGACTTGTAGGAGACGAAGATCCCTCCCACCTTCACAAAGGGCAGGCAGTATTCCGAGAGGGTGGCCAGATTCGCCACTGCCCGGGACACACACAGGTCAAAGCTCTCCCGCATCTGCCCTTCCGGCAAATCCTCCAACGGATTTTTCCTGCCCGTTTCCCCTTTTCCGGCAAGGGCCGCCAAATCTGCTCTGCCTTCTCTGTCTTTTCCGGCAGGGGTTGCCGAATTTTCTCTTCCCTTCCCGCCTTTTCCGGTGCAGGCAGCCGAATCCACTCTTCCCTTCCCACCCTTTCCGGCAGGGGCAGCCAGATCCTCCGCACGGCCGTGGATGGCCCAGACCCCCTGAAGCACCAGCGCAACAATCACCTGCTGCAGGAAGCCCACTCTCTTTTGCAGGGAGTCCAGAAGCGTCACCTGCAGGTGGGGAAACGCAATCTTCAGGGGCAGCCCCGGAAAGCCCGCCCCGGTGCCCACATCGATCACCCGAAGGGGGGCGCCCGGGTCGCTCACATCCAGCAGATCCCGGATCCGGATCAGGGAGAGGCTGTCCACAAAGTGTTTTTTCATCACATCCCCATACTCGGTGATGGCCGTCAGGTTCATCACCCGGTTCTGCTGTATGAGCATCTCATAGTAGGAGAGAAACTTGCCAATCTGATCCTCCGTGAGGGAAATTCCCATCTGATCCAGATCCTTTAAAAATGGCTGAATGTCCCCCTCTGTCCATTTCTTTTCGGTCATCCAAACTCCAATCCGGAGCGTCCGCGCAATGAAACCGTGAGCAATCGGGAAATGCGGTTTCTCACAGGCAAACCCTGTGCCCTCAGGACTGTCTGCGGCGCTCCAGCACAGACGTCCTGTAAAACATCATCCTACCCTTATGACCTTCCCGCAGCATCTCTCTGTCTGTTCTGCTCCAAGTACACCAGAAGCACGGAGATGTCCGCCGGGGAGACCCCGGAGATCCGGGATGCCTGTCCCAGGGACAGAGGTCTTTGCTGCTTCAGCTTTTGTCTGGCCTCCAGCCGCAGGGAAGGGATCCTGTCGTAGTCCAGATCCGGCGGAATCCGGCGGCTCTCCATCTTTTTGAACTGCTCCACCTGCCTTCTCTGCCTGGCAATGTAGCCCTCATATTTAATCTCAATCTCCACCTGCCGGATCACATCCTCCGGCAGAGGGGTTCTGTCCGGATCCAGGGGAGCAAGCGCCCCGTAATCCAGCTCCGGCCGGCACATGAGCTCCGCCAGGGAGGCCGCCGTCTTTAAGGGGGCGCTGCCTCTCTCCTCCAGGAAGGCCAGCACCTCCCTGCCCGCCCCAACCGTCACGGAACGAAGCCTCTGGATCTCCTGTGTGATCCGGCGCTGCTTCTCCAGAACCTGTTCATACTGCTCCCGGCTCACCAGACCTGCCTGATAGCCCTTCTCCCGCAGGCGCAGGTCCGCGTTGTCCTGCCGGAGCAGGAGCCGGTACTCCGCCCGGGAGGTCATCATCCGGTAGGGCTCCCGGTTGTCCTTGGTCACCAGATCGTCGATGAGGACTCCGATATAGCTCTCGGAGCGCTCCAGCAAAAGGGGTTCCTTCTTCAATATTTTCATGGCCGCATTGATCCCCGCCACCAGCCCCTGGGCGGCGGCTTCCTCGTAGCCGCTGCTGCCGTTGAACTGTCCCCCGGAAAAAAGCCCCTCAATATCCTTGAATTCCAGGGTGGGCTGGAGCTGTCTGGCGTCGATGCAGTCGTACTCGATGGCGTAGGCGTTTCTCACGATCCGGCAGTGCTCCAAGCCCGGCACGGTGCGGTACATGGCCAGCTGCACATCCTCCGGCAGAGAGGAAGACATGCCTCCCACGTACATCTCGGTGGTGTGGATCCCCTCCGGCTCCAGAAACACCTGGTGCCTGTCCTTGTCCGCAAATTTCACCACCTTGTCCTCGATGGAGGGACAGTACCTGGGACCGGTGCCCTCGATAATCCCTGCGTAGATGGGGGAGCGGTCCAGATTGTCCCGGATAATCTCATGAGTCCGCTCGTTGGTGTAGGTGAGCCAGCAGGAGACCTGTTCCTTCTGGACGGTCTCCGGGTCCGTGGAGAAGGAAAAGGGGACAATCCTCTCATCTCCAAACTGTTCCTCCATCCTGGAAAAATCAATGCTCTTCCGGTCCATCCTGGCGGGGGTGCCGGTCTTAAAGCGGCGCAGCTCTATGCCCATGCTTTTCAGAGAATCCGTCAGGTGATTCGCCGCCTGGAGGCCGTTTGGGCCCGTGTAGGTGACGGCCTCGCCGCACAGACATCTGGCCCGCAGGTAGGTTCCCGTGCAGAGTACCGCACAGCGGCACTGATAGACGGCCCCGGTAAAGGTCTTCACCCCGGTGACACGCTTCTTTTCGCCCTCCTGCTGCCAGAGAAGCTCGCACACCTCCCCCTGCTTGATGGTCAAATGCTCCTGGGCCTCCAAAACCTTCCGCATCTGCCGGGTGTACTCCGACTTGTCCGCCTGGGCCCTCAGGGAGTGGACCGCGGGACCCTTGGACACATTCAACATCTTGGACTGGATAAAGGTTTTGTCTATATTTTTCCCCATCTCGCCCCCCAGGGCGTCCACCTCTCTCACCAGATGCCCCTTGGAGGATCCTCCTATGTTGGGATTGCAGGGCATCAGGGCGATGCTGTCCACACTCACCGTGAAAATCACCGTCTCAAGTCCCAGCCTGGCGCAGGCCAGGGCCGCCTCGCAGCCCGCATGGCCTGCGCCCACCACGCACACATCCACCTGATCCGCCAGATACTC
>CANQOL010000067.1 GCA_947625475.1 uncultured Acetatifactor sp. | reverse complement strand
AGATGTTGCCTCTACAAGAAAATATGCAGTTCCTCACTCTGCTTCCAGTTCGCCAACTTGCCCCTTTAGCGAACCAAACAGGCCCTATTTACATTTTAATCCCCTCAACAGCTATATAGTTTACCATTACTCAGGGGAATTGTCAATTTTCACATTTTAGCAAAATATCACAGCAGAACGTAACCTATCACAGGCACCTTTACTGCTTCAATCAGCTCCTGTTCAACCTGCACAGCTGAGTTCTTGGATACATTTCTCTCCTCCACCAGAACGATCCCATCACACTGGGCCAGTTGCCGGAGAGTCTCCGGGCTGCGGTTCATATCTGCCATCACCTGCAGCTGAACATCCTTCAGTTCGGAGGATACGCTCTTTGCCACCCTTTCGAGCTTTCCGGGGGATATAGTGCCTGTCAGCAGCAGATTCTTTTTCTCACCCGCCAGATTGATAATATTGGCAGCAATACACTGACTGACCGTTTCCTCCGGGATCTTGTTCGCGGTCCCTTCCATGCGCTCCAGCAGCCGATCCACAAAGGGCAGGAAGCCCTTCTTCTCAGACTTGCTGTAGACACCCAGAAGCTGGTAGCCATACTGTTCCCGGATCTCTCTGCCGTTTCGCAGCACGCCTGTCAACAGATATTTCAACCCGTAGAAGCATGCCATCAGGAAAATGCCCCCTGCGAAGCCCAGTACCAGAAACTTGACCAATCCGTTCATAACAGAAACCTTCTCTGCCTCGGCCTTTTCAGGCTCCTCCGGTTTTTCTGCGTTTTCCATATAATTGCGGTTATCAAGAATATATTGGGTATATGTGTTGACTTTATCTGCATTATCCTTCTGGGTACTTGCCAGCCAGGTATCTAACGCATAGTCGGCTGTCTCGTTGATCAGTGTAAGATTGTGCTGTGCCACATCCCTGCCCAGATTTTGATGTTTGGCTTCCACCTGCCCTGCGATCTCATCGGCCATCTTTTCCGCGGTTTTCAGGTCGCTGTACGTCACGGTAATGGAGAAAGTATTTGTCCCGTAATCCGCCCCCCACGCACACAGCTCAGACAGGTAGGTGGGATCCACCCCTGTTAAAGTTTCAAGGGATTTCCACAGACTGTCGTCAAAATTCATTGTGTATGCCCGGATAAGGTAGTCCGCAGGATCTATGCTCAGGTTTTCTCCATATTGGAATTTTTCCAGCTCATTTTTATCCAGTTCCACGTAAAATACCCTGGTCGCCACCGGCTTATTATACGGGTCTGTGTGCATCAGCACTGACTTCTCCATATACAGGTTCTGCTGATCCAGCCACTTCTCATATGTATCAATGTTCTGCTGGTATATCTTCTGGTCCAGCTCATATTTCTCCAGCGCCAGCTGATATTCCTTCACCTTCTTCTCATACTCTTCCTGCGTCTCAGTCTCCGCGGCAGGTGCCGTCAGATTTTTCACCGCCCGGTATCCCCCCAGCAGCAGGCAGAGCACAATTCCGCCCAGCAGAATAGATCTCCACCTGTACAGCAGATGAAACAGCAGATCCTTCAGATCGATAGTGGGTTCATAAGCCTCGTTGTACATTTTCGTCTCCTCTCAGGAATTACTCTTCTAACAGTTTCGCTTCTAGCAGTTTCTTCTTCTAGCAATTTCCTCTTCTAGCAGGATCCTCTCCCCTTAATCACAATCTTGACCGTGGCGAACAGAATCTTGATGTCCTTGCTGATAGACCAATTGTCTATATACTCCATATCCAGCCGGCACACTTCCTCGAAATCCTTGATATCGCTGCGGCCGCTGATCTGCCACAGGCCGGTGAGACCCGGCGTCATGCTCAGCCGCCCTTTGTGTTTGGCTTCATAGTGCTCAAACTCGTCCACCGTGGGAGGCCTGGTCCCCACCAGGCTCATCTCTCCCCGCAGGATATTCCAGAACTGAGGCAGCTCATCCATGCTTGTCCTGCGAAGAAACCTGCCCACCCGGGTGATCCGGGGATCCTCCTCCATTTTGAACATCAGGCCCTTCATCTCATTTTGGGCCATCAGCTCCTTTTTGCGTTCCTCCGCATCCACATACATGGAGCGGAACTTGTAGCAGGTGAACCTTCTCCCGTTTTTTCCCATCCGGGTCTGCCCAAAGAAAACCGGCCCCGGGGAATCCAGCTTGATCGCCGGCGCCACAAAGAGGGTGACAATCCCCAAAATCACCATGCCCACCAGGCTTCCCAGTATATCCATGGTCCGCTTCAGGGCCAGCTGTCTGTCGGAAAAGAGATTCCTGGCAAAGGTGACTACTGCGTACTTCCCCACGCGGCCCAGGGTTTTCTTCCCGGTATAGGGAAGGTCGAAGGCATCGATATTCACATAGGCCAGCACGCCCATCTGTCCCAGCTCCCCGATCCAGTCCTCCAGCCGGGGATCCCGCACAATATCCGGGCCGGTAAAAAACACCTCGTCCACGTCATTGCGGATCACATAGTCCATCATACCCTTCATGTCCGCCACCACCGGGACCTCCCCCACAAAATCCGGGGGGCCGTCCTCCGGCAGGACTATGCCCACAATCTGGCGGTACCACTCGTTGTAGCGGGTAATATTGGCAATCACCTGCTCCGCACCGTCCGCCTCCGCCACCAGCAGCAGGCGGCTGCTGTAGCGGCTGGCCCGATATCCCTTGAGCATGATCTGCTTAAAGAGCAGGCGCATAACATACATCAGCGCTGTGTCGATGAGCAGCGTATAGCCCAGGACCAGCCTGGACAGATCCCCTGCCCGATGCATCACATACAGCAGGGAGACCACCAGGATCCACACCACTGCCTCCGCCTTCAGCACCTGCTTGAATTCCTCAAACAGGCCCCGGCGGAAAAAGTGGCGGTAAAAATCCATAAACCACCCGGCGGCCATGTAGATCAGCAGGACAAAATACAAAAGCCACTGCTGTTCCCCA
Organism: uncultured Acetatifactor sp.; assembly: GCA_947625475.1. GTDB lineage: Bacteria > Bacillota > Clostridia > Lachnospirales > Lachnospiraceae > Acetatifactor. The sequence continues at coordinate 2,870 of CANQOL010000067.1, read as the reverse complement.
TTCTGAGATATACCAAAAAGCCTTTGATATCTGATCCAGAAGCCGATTCCCAGGCTGACTGCCATACAGGCCAGGTCTAATATCAATACTAAAACATTTTCTACAGTTTTCTTCTGGTACACAACCCCACTCCTAACATTGCCCTGTCCGTCATAGGATCTATTGTATCATCAGGTTTCCCCACAGATATTATTTCAAAAAAAATATCTTTTCAGTCGTGTTTCCCTGCATTTTGTCGAATTATATCATATTGATTTGTTATCTATACCTACATTTAACTCATAATATCACACTTATTCTATATTTGCAATTTCTTTTCACGCTTAAAACGCAGCTGAACGGTTTCTGTCCGGCTACTGTCTTTTCCCAAAAGTTAAGACTGCGTCGCACAAAACCGTGGCCGGCCGCACTGCGTCCCTGTTTTCCCAGGCGTTTTTCAGCACTCTTTTCAGGCTCCCCGCCCGAAGGGCCTCATACCTCTCCTGCATGATCCGCCTTTTGCGCGCCAGGCTCTCTCTCCCGGCCTCCGTCTTTGTCACACGCCCTTCCTCCAGGGCCTCCAAAATCTGGATATAATCCTGTACCTCCCGCAGCTTCCGGTCCCGGTTCAGCAGCCGGCGGATACGGTGCTCTTCTCCCCCCGTGTTGTTCTCATGTCTCCTGTGCCAGGCCAGCTCCTCGTCCAGCTGATAAAAGCCATTCTCCTCCGCAGCCTTAACGCAGAGGAGCAGATCATGAGGCACCCTTCCGGCCGCACTGCCAAATTCTTCCTTCCGGCTCTCATACCAGCTCCGGCGGTACGCCAGCACCATACCGGGCCACTGGCCCTTATAGAGGACCTGATCCAGACAGATCCGCTCCGCCTTTCCCGTGCCGCCGCTTTTTGTGGGGCTCATGGGGGTCCGGATCCTCTCGCCCTTCCCGTCGATCAGCCCGAACTTGCAGGCGAGGACCAAAACGCCGCTATCCTCCTGGAACACCCGGCTCATCCGCTCCAGCTTTCTGCTGTCCCATATATCATCCTGATCCGCCAAAAACACCAGCTCCTGGGTGCACAGGCTCATGGCATGGTAAAAATTGCCGGGATACCCCAGGTTTTCCTCATTTCGATACAAATGCCAGGTTTCCTCCAGGCGGCGGTCCCGTATGAACTCCGATGCGGCCTGAAAGCAGCCGTCCCGGGAACAGTCGTCGCACAGGATCACCTCCCGGGGCGCTTTTGTCTGGCCCAGGATGCTCTCCAGCTGCCGCTCCAGGTATGCTTCCCCGTTATAGATCCCCATACAGACCGATATTCTCATAGCTCCCCTCTGCCTCCCCTGGCTTCCAGCAGTCTCTCATACACATCCCGGTAGGCCCGGGTCATCACCCGGACGGAGTTCTCCTGCCGGATTTTCTCCGCCAGGGCCTCACCCCTCAGCAGCCCTCCGCCGGGATCCATGGCCCGGCGCACAGCCCGGTCGAATGCCTGCTGGTCTCTGGGCGGCACGGCGATGCCTCTGCCCTCCGTGAGCTGTTCCGGAATCCCGCCGCTGGCAAAGCCCACCGCCGGGGTGCCGCAGGCCATGGCCTCCAGGGTGGTGGTGGCGTAGTTTTCTGCCAGGGAGGGAATCACAAACACGTCCGCCATGCTGTAGTACTCCGCCAGAAGCTCCGTGTCCGAGGTCCGGGGCAGGGTCACCACGTTCCCGGTCCCCTCCAGCATCCCGTCGTTTTCTTTGTCCCAGCCGATCAAAATAACTCTGGCCTCCCCCTCCAGGTCTTTTGCCAGCTGAATAATATAACGGGCTCCCTTTCTCTCGTCCCGGTAACCTGCGGCGATGCCCAAAATCAGCTTCTCCTGCTGCCCATACCCATGCCTGTCCCGGCACATGCGCCGGTCGCGGGGATAAAAGATGTTCTCCGTATCTACGCCGTTTCGGACGGTAAGGCAATCGTATTGCCCCAAAAAGGATTTTTCTGCCTCCCCGGTCAGCCACTGGGAGGGGGTCACAATAACCTTGGGAGCGGGGCCCGTGAACAGCTCCCGTTTCCGTTTCCACATCCAATGGGTAAAATCAAACCACTGACTGGCCGGATAGTCCCGCAGATGCGGGCAGTGTCCGCAGCCCTCCTGCCAGCGGCGGCACTCAAAGAAAAAGCCGCAGCCGCCCACGAAGGCGTAGCAGTCGTGGAGCGTCCACACGCAGGGGATTTTCCTCTCGTCCAGGCAGTGGAAAAGCATGGGCAGATTCAGGTAGTAGCCGTGAAGATTGTGCAGGTGCACCACATCCGGTTCCCAGCTGCGGATCCTCCCGAGCAGCCGCTCTGTAGCCAGACGGTTCCACCAGCCGTTGATCCCCGTCAGACGGCTGAGCAGGGCGGAGGCATAGATCTCCGGCCCTGTCTCAAAGCGCAGCACATGCCCCTCCCGGGCCTTTTCGCCCCGGCCGTAGGCCACATAGGAGTCCACTCCCTCCTTCAGAAGCTCCCTGTGAAGGCAGGCGGCCACCCTGGCGGCGCCGCCCTGATCATAATGACTGTTTATCTGCAATACTCTCACTTTGTCTCTCCCTGTTATGGCATCAGCTTTGCCGGGCGCTACAGAAGATCCTGGGACCAGCCCACATCCACGTCTCCCGCAGGTGTGGGAGACGGTGCCTGTGTAGGCGCGGGCGCTGTCGTGGGGGCGGGCTCAGGGGCCGTTGTCGGCGCGGGGGCTGCTGTTGGAGCGGGCGCTGTCGTCGGCGCGGGCGCTGCCGTCGGCGCGGGCGCTGCCGTTGGAGCGGGGGCTGCCGTCGGAGCGGGCTCTGTCGTCGGCGCGGGCGCTGCCGTTGGAGCGGGGGCTGCCGTCGGAGCGGGCTCTGTCGTCGGCGCGGGCGCTGCCGTTG
>CANQOL010000066.1 GCA_947625475.1 uncultured Acetatifactor sp. | reverse complement strand
TGCGTGATGATTGCAGGGCGGGAAACAGGGAATAATGGCATCTTAAAAATGCTCGCTCTGCCGGTCAGCCGATATGCGCTCTCCATAGCAAAATTCTGTGTGTTGGTATTTTATTTGTTTATGGAGATGGTTGTATTCCTCGCGGTATTCGTAATCGCCGGAACAGTTGCAACAAGAACTATGGCCGTGACGGAAACGCTTCCCATCCTTTATTTGCTGAAATGGTGTGTCGGGCTGTTTTTGACAATGCTTCCATGTGTAGGAACCATGTGGGCAATCACAGTTCTATTTGATAAGCCGCTCCTTTCCGTAGGACTGAACCTGCTCCTTGTTAACCCTGGCGTTCTGGTGGCAAACACGCCCCTTTGGATTGCCTATCCGTATTGTTACTGTGGATATTTGGTATCTTGTTCCCTGCATGATTTTACGGTGGAATCCAATACAATAACATTTTCAATGTTTCCATTTCTTCCAATTGCAATACTGGTCTTTGCGCTGGTACTTGCGATTGCAGTCAAACAATTTGGGAAAAAAGAAATGAGGTAAATCATTATGGAAAACAAAAAACGGAAAACTTTAAGTCTGGTTTCGCTGATTATCAGCATTATCCCCGTGGTAACTCTTATTCCCGTATTCCTTAAAATCACATTGCCGGAGGGTGTAAGTACGGTTTGGGCAGGTGTCAATATCGCTTCCGCTGTGGTAGGGCTGCTCCTCTCTATTGTCTGCATTAAGAGTGAAGAAAGCCGTAGCCCTGTGAATATTGCATCCACTATCGTCAGCTCCTTTTGGTGCTTGCTGATGATTGGCATAGTTGTTCTGGCATTGTTCTTGACATTCTTGCAGTAGGGAGGGGCCTATGAAGATTTTCAATAGAGGATTATTCATTATTCTTGCTGGAATACTGCTTCTTTCCTGTACGAATTGTCTGTCGCTTCGTGAAGTAACAAATTGTGACTTCACCAGCGATTTTAACTTTCCATGTATTCCTGAAACTTATAATCCCAAGATTTTTATGGCTTATATTTGAGATTACCATTTGCAACCTCAAACATTTTATCCTAGTAGATTTATTTTATCAGACCTTCAGCCACATTACCATACAAATTTTTTCCACGCAGAAGCTTTGATTAGAAAAAAAGGGTCTGGATGTCCAGACCCTTTCCGTTCCTAGCGCGATTCGAACGCGCGGCCTTTCGCTTAGGAGGCGAACGCTCTATCCTGCTGAGCTATAGGAACCTTTTATTGGGGGAAGTTGATATGGCCCTGGAGCCAGATGATTCCCTTGAACCGCCGGCCCACCTGGGGCTCCCCAACCAAGTCTATTATATTGATTGCCACGTCAAATGTCAATTCATTACTGCAAATTGTTAGCAAATAAATTTCTTCCCCGGTGATCTGGTTTGCAACCCTGCGGCAGGCCAAAATCTCCCCCAGGACAGAATAGTGGTCGCACTCCACCCCATAGGGCATGAAGTAGGTGTCCACGATGCTGAACACATCCTCCTTCTGGATCTTGCGGGAAATGGTGGTGTACATGTCCATATCCTCCAGGGTCAGGGTCTCGATGGCTTCCTCGTCCCCCCGTCTGGCGGCGGCGATCAGATTGGAGCGATTCACGGACTCCCGCATAACCCGCTTCTTTTGCTGTTCGTCCTTCTGGATGGGCAGCATAATACTCCCGCTGACGGAGAGGGCCGACAGGGTCAGCGTAGTGCCCCGCACAGGAAGCTGCCCGCAGAAATGGGCCTTCACATAGGGAATCATATTCTGCAGGTAGAAAATCAGGGAGATGCCTACATTCACATCATCGCACACTCCGGCATAGGACTCCCGGGAGGCATGGCGCTCCACGGACACGTCCTCCCTGGTGGTAATCCCCTGTCCCCTTAAATAGGGATAGTAATATTCATAGGTAAATTTATCCTCGTCGTCAAACTCCCCGCAGACGCAGATCCCCATATCCTCGGCGAAATATTTGCGAAATTCTCCCAGCCTGACATTCTCGTCATTCATGGTATAGGCCCGCTCATCCGCCTTCAGGATCACGTCCGTGAGCAGCTCTCTCAATTTCTTTCTGTCCGTAAACTGGCTGAAGCCAATGGCGCGCATGAATCTGTGCAAACTCTCACCTTCTTTCCTCTCCGTCTTGTCTGTGGTGGTTCTTCCAGAGGTCTGCCTCCGGCAAGGCCCTCCAGCGGCTCTTTCCCCAAAAATCTGCCTCTGGCAGGCCCTCCATCAGCGCTTTTCCAAAGATCTGCACCCTGCAGCTCTTCTGACAGCGCTCTTTCTGTCCAGGTTTGGTGCTTCCCTCCGGATCCGGCCGGTCTAGGTTTCTCCCCCGGTCAGGCCCGCAGCTCCGTCTTGCCGCCCATGTAGGGCCGCAGCACCTCCGGAATTCTGACACTTCCGTCAGCCTGCAGATTGTTCTCCAAAAAGGCGATCAGCATCCGGGGCGGCGCCACCACTGTGTTATTTAAGGTATGCGCAAAGTACTTTCCCTTCTCCCCATTGACGCGGATTTTCAGCCTTCTGGCCTGGGCGTCTCCCAAATTGGAGCAGCTTCCCACCTCAAAATACTTCTTCTGCCTGGGGGACCATGCCTCCACATCGTAGGACTTCACCTTCAGATCCGCCAGATCACCTGAGCAGCACTCGATGGTTCTGACAGGGATGTCAAGTGATCGGAACAAATCCACTGTGTTCTGCCAAAGCCTGTCAAACCACATTTTAGAATCTTCCGGCCTGCAGACCACAATCATCTCCTGCTTTTCAAACTGATGGATCCGGTAGACGCCTCTCTCCTCTATGCCGTGGGCTCCCTTCTCCTTGCGGAAGCACGGGGAGTAGGAGGTCAGGGTCCGGGGAAGGGTTTCCTCCGGAAGGATGGTGTCAATGAACTTTCCGATCATGGAATGCTCGGAGGTGCCGATGAGATACAAATCCTCCCCCTCGATCTTGTACATCATGGCGTCCATCTCCGCAAAGCTCATGACTCCGGTGACCACATTGCTGCGGATCATAAAGGGCGGCACGCAGTAGGTAAAGCCCCTGTCAATCATAAAGTCCCTGGCGTAGGAAATCACCGCGGAATGCAGTCTGGCAATATCTCCCATGAGATAATAAAACCCGTTGCCGGCCACCTTGCCCGCGCTGTCCAAGTCAATCCCCTGGAAGCGCTCCATGATCTCCGTGTGATAGGGGATCTCAAAATCGGGAACCACAGGCTCCCCGTAGCGGGTGATCTCCACGTTCTCGCTGTCGTCCTTCCCGATGGGGACGGTCTCGTCGATGATGTTGGGGATCACCAGCATGATCTTCTCCACCTTCTGGGCCAGCTCGCTCTCCAATGCCTCCAGCTCAGCCAGGCGCTTTGCCCCGGCCGCCACCTCAGCCTTTTTTGCCTCCGCCTCCTGGCGCTTTCCCTGGCCCATAAGGGCGCCGATCTCCTTGGAAATCCTGTTGCGGCGGCTGCGCAGCTCGTCCGCCTCCTGCTTGGCCTGGCGGCTCTCCGCGTCCATGCGGATCACTTCATCCACCAAGGGGAGTTTGTCGTCCTGAAATTTTTTCCTTATGTTTTCCTTTACCAGCTCCGGATTTTCCCGGATCAGCCGTATGTCGATCATTGCTGCCTCCCTTTGCCGGAATCCCTCCGGCGTTTTTCTGTCTCATATTTTATTCCGCGTATTATCCCGTCTATTCCTTCTGCTCTCCCATGGCGATGGCCAGAGCCTGGGCTTCCTCCCGGCCCAGAGCCAGATCGCAGGCGCCTCCCCGGATCTCCTTGGTGTAGGAATAGCACCCGTCCGAGCTGTGGACGGAGTTGATGATAAAGCCGTCGTTCCTCTCGTTGAGCAGGGCCAGGCTGAAGCTCAGCTGCCCGCCCATCTGCTGGAAGGCGTCGTATTTTACCAGCCCCATCTTCTGATAGGCGGTCTCCATTCTCTGGAAGAGGGTTTTAAGATCCCTCTTGTGCCTGTCGCAGACTTTCTTGAAATACTTGTTGTCCTCAAACAGGGTGAGGATATCCTTCTCCAGGCTGATCCCGTCCTTGCCCAGCATGAATTTGTCAAGCCGCTTTTTTAGCCTGTCCATTTTTACTATCAATATAACACCCACGGCGATGAGTATCAATAGCAAAACCATCAAAACCAGGATAAAAATGCCAATGTCCGCGTTCCCAAGACCTATCGATCTCAGGAGGCTGCTGCTGTTTTCCACTGACTGCATGTCTTCTCCTCTTTGGTTTTCCGATTATAGTATCTCGATTATCTGCCCAGCAGCTCCAGCAGGCGCTCCAGGTCCTCATGGCTGTAAAATTCGATCTCGATCCTTCCGGCGCCCTCGCCCTTTGAGGACACGGAGACCTTGGTGGAAAGGCGCTGCTTTAACTTTTCCTCAATGTCCTGGTAGATCGCCTGAAGGGCCTTGTCGTCCAGCTTTTTGGGCTTTGGGGGCTTGTGGAGATTTTTCACCAGCTTCTCCACCTCCCGCACGCTGAGCTTTTCATCGAAAATTTTCTGGGCCAGATTGTACTGCTCCTCCTCGTCCTCGATGCCGATCAGCGCCCGGGCGTGGCCGGTGCTGATCATATCCGAGATGACCATCTGCTGGACCCTGTCCCCCAGCTTCAAAAGGCGGATCGAGTTGGTCACCGCCGCCCGGCTCTTGGAGACGCGCTCTGCTACTTCGTCCTGTTTTAAATGGAATTCCGTCAGAAGCCTCCGGTATGCCTGGGCTTCCTCGATGGGGTTTAGGTCCTCTCTCTGAATATTTTCAATCAGGGAAATCTCCAGGATTTCCTGTTCGCTGTAATTCCGGATGATGACCGGAACCTCCTTTAAGCCCGCCAGCTTGGCCGCCCTCCACCGCCGCTCACCGGCGATAATCTCATAGTGGTCCTTCCGGTCCTGGACCAAAATGGGCTGCAGAAGTCCGAACTGCTTGATGGAGTCCGCCAGCTCCTGGAGGGCGTCCTCATCAAAATTTCTTCTGGGCTGGTCCCGGTTGGGCTCCAGTCTGGTGATCTTGACCACGGATTCCGCCTCCGCCGGTCTGTTTTCCTCCTGCGCCTGCTTCTTGGCCTTCGCCTCCCCCACCACGTTGGGGATCAGTCCGTCCAGGCCTCTGCCAAGTCCTCTCTGTGCTGCCATGTGGCACCTCCCTTGTACTGATTTGACGGCTGGGCTAACCGCCTATTTCTTGCGGATCAGTTCCTCCGCCAGCTTTCCGTATGCCTCTGCCCCCGCCGACTTGGGATCGTAAAGGCAGATGGGCATCCCATAGCTGGGGGCCTCCGCCAGCCGGATATTTCTGGGGATCATGGTTTCAAATATGTACTGTTTTAAATTGTGTTTCACATTTTCAACCACCTGGTTGGAGAGGTTGGTTCTGGCGTCGTACATGGTAAACACCACTCCCTCCATTCCCAGGGCCGGGTTCAGGCGTTCCTTCACCAGATTGATTGTGTGGATCAGCTGGCTGAGTCCCTCCAGGGCATAGTATTCACACTGGATGGGCACCAGGACACTGTCGGCGGTGGTCATGGCGTTGATGGTCAGCATATTCAGGGAAGGGGGGCAGTCGATGATAATGTAGTCGTACTGGTCCACCACGTAGTCCACTGCATTTTTCAGGATAAATTCCTTCCTGTCAATGCCGATGAGCTCGATCTCCGCTGCGGCCAGATTCACATTGGCCGGGATGACGCTGACGCCCGGAACCGCGTTTTTGACGATGCAGTCCTGGATGGAGCATTCCTCCAGAATCAGCTCGTAGACGGTGTTTTCCTGGCTGTTTTTTTCTATGCCGAAGCCGCTGGTTGTGTTGCCCTGGGGGTCGGTGTCAATGACAAGGACTTTCTTTTGTTTTTGGGCCAGGGCTGCGGACAGGTTGATGGAGGTGGTGGTCTTGCCCACGCCTCCCTTTTGGTTTGCGATTGCTATGATTTTTCCCATGGTTTTGATTTTTAGGTGGCCTTTCTTGGTGTTGGGATGATGGTGCGTGTTCAATGCTTCTGTGATTATACTATATGCTGTGCGCCGGCAGGCGCACTTGGAATCAGAAGTCCACAGATGCTTTTTTCTGTGGACATTATACCACTAATCTTTTTTCTTGACTATAGGTCGGGGAAAAATGGGCGGAGAAAATATTTGGATTTTTTGTAAAATCATTGGCACTTTTTTCTTTACTGTGCTTCTTTTTCCCCG
>CANQOL010000065.1 GCA_947625475.1 uncultured Acetatifactor sp. | reverse complement strand
TGATTTTTCAGATAGGTTCCCTGGAGGAAGGAGAGGAACAGCTCCCGATGTTCCTGGGACAGGGCGAAAAAGCGTTTTCTGGTGCCGCGGCCCGAACGACGAATCAGCTGCATGGCCTCCTGTGCGGAGAGGGGAGCCCCAAGGATCTGAGCTGCGCCGTTCGCATCCTGTGGATTATCGGAGAGCTGCGCAGATGGGATGTGAGAATTGTGTTCATTCATAGACGGTGGATTCCTTTCTTTTGTGTCACCGGTTGGATGAAAGATGTTCAGCCGGATACCGTGTGATCTGAAAATTATGAGTGTCGGGGAAAAGGCAAGAGACTGGGTCTATGTTGGTCAGATAGAGCGGTGGAGAACACGCTTTATGCCTTGGAGAAACTGGGGATTGCAAGCCGCGGGGATGTGCTGTTCACGGATTACAGGACAATGCCTTATGGAAATATGACACTGTTAAGATCTACTGAGCAGAATGTTCCGGTGTCAGAATATAAGAGCATGAAGATATACGCAGGCGGTTAACGGAAAGCAGATGGAAATAGGAAGAGGATCTGAATTAGGGATTTTACGCCTGCTCCTTGTTCATTTCCGAAGGGTCAATGCCATGTGCCCGGAGAAGCTCAAGAGCCCGTTCCAGTTTAGCTGTGACCTGATCCCGCTCGGTCGTGGCCTGATCCAGCTTGGCCGCAGTCCGATTCAGCTCTGCCGTGGTTTCCTTCAGCAGCCGTTCCCGTCCCGCTGTGCGGCGGTAGTAGTCCTCTCTGGCTTCGCACTGCAGGCGGATCTTTTCCTCCTTCGTCAGTCGGGCGACGGTGCAGACAGCGTTTTGCAGGTTTTCATCTTCTCTGGCGAGCATCTTCAATTCCTCCCATGTGGTTGCGTTAAACAGGGCAGCCCATTTGTCCAGACCGTGTTCCCGGTCCTGTTTCGTGGCTAACTGTATCTGAGTCAAGTCTAACACACAAAGACGGAATTTTCTACTGTAAATTTGATGGGTTTTCTCATTGATCATATAATAGTTTGAGAAAAATTCCGGATGTCCCTCAAAAAGGGTGAATTTCAGGATCCCGATCTGGATGGCCGGCCGAGCGTCCAGGTAGTTTTCGCCCCGGTTCATGGTACTGAAGGTGCGGCCCAGGTAGCACAGGGAGCGCTCCGGCCAGTCCCCTTCGTTGATCACCTGGAGCTCCAGGTTCAGATGAGCGCGCCCGTTCAGCCGCACCAGTGTATCCAGCATATAGGTTTTTTCGTCAATGGCTTCTCCCAGTTCAATGGGATTGAGGATGGAGATGCCGGTCACCTCCTGTGGCTCCAGATAGAGCAGGGAGCAGACGAGGGCCTTCAGCACATGGGGATCCTGCTGCATCATAGCGCGGAAGAGGTAATCATTGCACATGTGCACGGGGACAGGGCCGGTGAGGGATTCCAGAGCTTTTGGCAGGATCCTGGTTTTGGGGGACAAAGATAGATTTTTGTTCATAAAGACTCCTTCCTGTAGATTGGCAGGAAGAGGCTCTCTCCCTGCTTAATGTGATAGTGGAATGTAAGCAAAGAGATTGAACAAAGAAGGACTGAAAGAAAAGTCCTTGAACCGAAGAACGGCAGCTGGCCGCAGGCGGCCGGAGACGAAGGAGCCGTTCTTGACAGAATTACAGAAAGTTGAAATCCTTTGCCTGGATTCAGCATAACACAGACAGATGGAGTTTGACAAGAGATTTTTTCAGAGTATACAACCGAATTAGGGCTAATTTAACTTAGAAATTTTAGAAAATTTTAATATATAACCCCTCGACAGGGAATGTTTTGTCTGTTATAGTGTACTTGTCTTTGGAAAATCGAGAGCATTTCTATGATCCACGCGGTTCCGCGGCATTTTTCTGAGACTACACTTTCATATACCAAACAACATAGGAGGAATCTGCTTATGACACAAAACGAAGCAAGAGAAGTATCCAACCGGGAGGTGAAATCCAGCGCTTTCACCGCCTACTTCAGCGAACCGAAAAATGCAGCCCAGCTGTATTCCGCGCTGGCCGGGGTAGAAACCGCCCCGGAGGACATCGTGATCCGCACCCTGGAGGGGGTGCTGTCCCTGGCCAGGAAAAATGATCTGGCTTTCACAGTGAAGAACAAAGCTCTGGTGATCGCCGAGCATCAATCGACTGTAAGCGAGAACATGCCCCTGCGGAGCGTGATCTACTATGGCCGGACCGTAGAAAAGCTCCTGGAGCCCCGGGCGCTCTATCATCAGAAGAGGGTCCCAATCCCAACCCCGGAATTTTACATGTTCTACAACGGGGGAACCGCCCAGCCCCTGGAAAGAGTCCTGAAATTATCGGAAGCATATCTTGAAAAAACGGAGCATCCTATGCTAGAATGTGTGGTGAAAATGATTAATATTAACCTTCCAGCGAAGCATGAGATTCTGGAGGAATGCCGGCCCTTGTACGAGTACGCCTGGTTCATCCAGAGGGTGCGGGAGTATCAGGAGGAAGAACTGGGACGCGACGAATCGATCCGGAAAGCGATTCTGGACTGCCAGAGGGAGGGGATCTTTGCGGAGTTTGTGCGGGAGCACGGAACGGAGGCGGTGAATATGCTGTATACGCAGTTCAATATGGATGACGCCCTGGATGTGAGATATGAGGAGGGCGTGGAGGACGGATATGAAAGAGGCGTGACCGCTGGGAAAACGGAAGGAGAGCTGCGGCTGCTGATCCGTCTGGTCTACGCGAAGCTGCGACAAGGAGTCGCGCCGGATAAAATCGCAGAGGATCTGCTGGCAGATCCAGAACAGATAAACCGGATCTGTTCCGCTGCCGAAACCTGCGGTTTTGACGAGCAGGCTGTTTACGAAAAGATTTGGCCGAAAGAGGGAAAGATCTGACGGTTTAACTGTAGAACGGCTTTCTGCAGGGGGAAGAAAATACCCTGCGGAAAGCCGTTTCGTTAAGAGCAGCGCGAACATTTTTGCAGTGCCGGAATAAGGGCAAGCGGCTCTTGACGCTGTCGGATTTCTCTTATATAATAAGAAAGTATGGCAGCCTATGGAAGGACAAGAAAATCAAGGATCGGAGTTGAGTGCCCTATGATCAAGAGTATGACCGGTTTCGGCAGATGTGAGACGACCCGGGAAAACTGCAGATTTACAGTGGAAATGAAATCCGTCAATCACCGGTATCTGGATGTAAATATCAAGATGCCCAAGAAGCTGAATTTCTTTGAGTCCGCGATCCGCAGTGAGCTGAAAAAATATATTTCCCGGGGAAAGGTGGATGTTTTCATCGACTACGAGGATTTCACGGAGAATACCGCCAGCATCCGCTACAACCGGGACATTGCCGCAGAGTATATGAAGTATCTGCGCCAGATGGCCCGGGAGTTTGAACTGGAGGACGACGTGAGAGTCTCCACTCTCTCCCGGTATCCGGAGGTCTTCTCCATGGAGGAGCAGACGGTGGATGAGGAAAAGCTGTGGAAGGAGCTTCAGGAGGCCATCAGCGGGGCGGCCCAGGGCTTTGTCCAGACCCGTATTGCAGAGGGGGAGCACCTGAAGGAGGACCTGACGGGCAAGCTGGACGGGATGCTGGCGCTGGTGGACGCCATAGAGCAGCGGTCTCCCCAGATGCTGCAGGAGTATCGGGACAGGCTTCTGGCCAAGGTCCAGGAGCTGCTGGGGGACAACAAGGTGGACGAGGGACGGCTTTTGACAGAGGTGACCCTTTTTGCGGACAAGGTCTGTGTGGATGAAGAGCTGGTGCGCCTGCGCAGCCATATCGAGGCCACCAAAAAGACCCTGGAGGAAGGCGGGAGCATCGGCAGAAAGCTGGATTTCATTGCCCAGGAGATGAACCGGGAGGCCAACACCACTCTCTCAAAGGCCAATGATCTGGAGATCTCCCAGTATGCCATCGAGCTCAAGACCGAGATTGAGAAGGTCAGGGAGCAGATACAGAATATAGAGTAGCGGGCGAGGGGATGGATATGAATAAGTTGATCCACATTGGATTCGGCAATCTGGTGAATACGTCCAAGATCATCGCCATCGTGAGCCCTGACTCCGCCCCGGTGAAGCGCATGGTGCAGCGGGCCAGGGAGGAAGGCAGCGCCGTCGACGCCACCCAGGGCCGCAAGACCAAGGCGGTGCTGGTGATGGAAAACGACAGGATTGTTCTCAGCGCCCTGCTCCCGGAGACCATCGCCGCCAGAGCGGGAGCGGCCAGCCAGGGGGAGAGCGGCTCCGGCGTTGAGGCGCAGTGAGCGGGACAGAGGTTAAGCAAAGAGCTTTTGAAAGGAGCGAAATAGTATGTTACATCCGTCTTATTCTGATTTGATGAAGGTAGTGAACAGTGACCCGGCGGCAGGGGAGGCCAATGTGGTGAACAGCCGTTATTCTATTGTGATGGCCACCGCCAAGAGAGCCCGCCAGATCATTGCCGGCGACGAACCCCTGGTGGACGCGGCCGGCAGAAAGCCCCTCTCCGTGGCGGTTGATGAGCTGAACCAGGGAAAGATCCGTATCCTGGGAGACGAAGACGAAGAGGAAGAGTGAGAAACGATTGTCCTAGGGGAAAGTGAGAATGCCTACAAAAGTTTTGTTTATTTCTCTTGGGTGTGACAAGAACCTGGTGGACACGGAGCGGATGCTGGGAGAACTGCTGGAGCGAGGCTATGAGTTTACGGACGATGAGACCCAGTGCGAGGCGGTGGTGGTCAACACCTGCTGCTTTATCGGGGACGCCAAGGAGGAGAGCATCCAAAATCTGTTGGAAATGGGAAAGCTCCGCAAGGAGGGCAGGATCCGGGCGCTGATCGCGGCCGGGTGCCTGGCTCAGCGCTACCGGGAGGAGGTCCTGCGGGAGATCCCGGAGGTGGACGCTCTGGTGGGTACCACCGCTGCCTGTGACATTGCGGATGCCATGGATCAGGTGCTTGCGGGGGCGCCGAAGAGTTATTTCCGAGATTTGAATGAAAAGCCCTGGAGCGGCCGGAGAGTGAACACCACCGGCGGGCATTACGCCTACCTGAAGATTGCCGAGGGGTGCAGCAAGCGCTGTACCTACTGTATCATACCCAAGGTGCGGGGGGATTACCGCAGTGTCCCCATGGAGGATTTGGTCCGGGAGGCCGTGTGCCTGGCGCAGCAGGGTGTGAAGGAGCTTGTCCTGGTCGCTCAGGAGACGACCCTTTACGGGGTGGATCTTTATGGGGAGAAAAAGCTGCCGGAGCTGCTGCACCGGCTGGGGCAGATCCCGGGGCTGTACTGGATCCGGATCCTGTACTGTTACCCGGAGGAAATCACCCAGGAGCTGATTGACACGATTGCCAGGGAGCCGAAGGTGTGCCATTATTTGGATATTCCCATTCAGCACGCGGACGACGAAATCCTAAGGCGCATGGGCCGAAAGACCAGTCAGGCGGCTCTTCGGGAGATGATCGGAAGGCTTCGGGAGGCGGTGCCGGACATCTGTCTGCGCACCACTCTCATCGCGGGCTTCCCCGGGGAGACCCAGGAGCAGCATGAGAGGCTCATGGAATTTCTGGACGAAATGGAGTTTGACCGGCTGGGCGTGTTCCCCTACTCTCAGGAGGAGGACACCGCGGCCGCGCTGATGCCGGATCAGGTGCCTGAGAAGCAGAAGCTGGCCTGGCAGCAGGAGCTGATGAAGCTTCAGCAGGAAATCGCCTTCGACAAGGCCCGGGAGATGGTAGGCCGGGAGCTCACGGTCATGGTGGAGGGGCAGGCGGCCGGCGAGGAAGATGAGGACGGCACCGTGTATGTGGCCCGAACCTACCGGGATGCGCCGGATGTGGACGGGTATCTGTTCATTCACACCGCCGCGGCCCTTATGACCGGGGATTTGGTGCGGGTGCAGGTCACGGGCTCCAATGAGTACGATCTGATCGGCGAGATCATCCCCTGGGAGGACTAGGGAAGTTCAGATACGTCCGCATGGCCGGGCGGGGAGGTAAACGCTATGAATCTGCCTAATAAACTGACCATATTCCGGGTCGTCCTGATTTTGCCCTTTGTGGTGCTCTTGCTGGGGGGGAAGGCCGGCTGGTTTGGAGAAAATCAGCTGATACCGGGCGGGCTGGCGCTCCTGATCTTTATTGTGGCCAGCCTGACGGATCTGGCCGACGGGAAGATTGCCAGAAAATATAATCTGGTGACAAACTTTGGGAAATTCATGGATCCTCTGGCGGACAAGCTGCTGGTGAGCGCCGCCCTGATCGCCCTGGTGGAGCTGGGCAGGATCCCCTCCTGGGCGGTGATTGTGATCATCAGCCGGGAATTTATCATCAGCGGCTTCAGGCTGATCGCTTCCGACAACGGCGTGGTCATCGCGGCCAGCTACTGGGGGAAATTCAAGACCACCTTCCAGATGCTGATGGTTTGCCTGATGCTGGTGGATGTGCCTGCCCTGCGGGAGCGTCTGTCATGGTTTCCCTTGCTGACCCGGATTGTCATGTGGATTGCTCTTGTGCTGACGGTGGTATCCCTGATCGATTATCTGGTGAAAAACAGGAACGTGATGCGGGATACCAAATAGGCAGGGATGGAACAGAGGGCAGGAGGAAGGGTGGATAGATTGTTATGACGGCGGAGATTATTTGTGTGGGGACGGAGCTGCTGCTGGGGGAGGTCGTTAACACCAATGGGGCGTATCTGGCGCAGCAGTGCGCCCAGGCAGGTCTCTCCTGCTATTATCAGTCCGTGGTGGGTGACAACGCGCAGAGACTGGAGCAGGCCATCCGCACCGCCCTGTCCCGCTCGGATATCGTGATACTCTCCGGGGGCCTGGGACCTACCGAGGACGATCTGACCAAGGAGACAGCGGCCCGGGTCATGGGGAGAGAGTTGGTTACGGATGAGGCATCCCGCCGCTGGATAGAGGAGTATTTTGCCAAAAAAGGCGTGCAGCCCACCGACAACAACTGGAAGCAGGCCCTGGTGCCGGAGGGGGCTCTCGTCCTGCCCAATCCGAACGGCACGGCGCCCGGAGTCATCCTGGAGGGGGAGAAGGCGCGCATAGTGCTGCTTCCCGGGCCGCCTCATGAGCTCATTCCCATGTTTGAGGAATCGGTGCTTCCCTATCTGAGGAAATGCGGGCCCGGCGTGATCTATTCCCAGACGGTAAAGGCCTGCGATATCGGGGAGAGCAGGGTGGAGTCCCTGCTCATGGATCTGATTGACGCCCAGTCCGATCCCACCATTGCCACCTACGCCAAGCCCGGGGAGGTCCATATCCGCGTGACGGCGAAGGCGGAGAGTGAAAAGGCGGCCAGGAAGAAGATCAAGCCTGTGGTGAAGGAGTTAAAGAGCAGATTGGGGGCCCATATCTATACGACGGAGGATTCCGTGACCCTGGAGAGGGCGGTGGTGGATCTGCTGCTGGCAAACCGCCTGACCGTTACCTGCGCCGAGTCCTGCACCGGGGGGCTTTTGGCGGCACGCCTGATCGATGTGCCGGGAGTCTCTGAGGTCTTCAAATCCGGTCTGGTGACCTACTCCAACAAGGCCAAGAGGCGTCTGCTGGGGGTGAAAAAAAGCACACTGGAAAAGTACGGCGCCGTCAGCGAACAGACTGCCAGGGAGATGGCCAGGGGAGCCGCTTTCCTTTCTAAAAGCGATGTGGCGGTGGGGATCACCGGCCTGGCGGGCCCTGATGGAGGCACCCCGGAAAAACCGGTGGGATTGGTCTACATCTCCTGCAGCGTAAAGGGGGAGATCACGGTAAAGGAATACCGTTTTACGGGCAGCCGCTCCACGGTCCGCGGGGCAGCCGTTTCGGCCGCCCTGGTGCTTATGCGCAGGTGCATTCTGGAGTATTACAGCAAGGTGACCTTTGGATGAGTGCGGGGGTCGCAAAAATTTTCGCACTTGCCGAATCTTTCATAATATGGTATAATTTTATATAGTATATTTTTCTTATCGCATCTGAATTCTGTTTCTGTAGACTATCTTGCAGTTCCGGCATTTCGCCTCATGAATTCACACATGCAGAAAAAGGAGAGGAGGGGTGCCTATGAGGGCTGTTTATGGGACTCAAATTGTGATATTATAGGGATGTCCCAGAGGAAAAGAAAGCATTGACAAAACCGAACAAATGTTTTATCCTATAAGAAATAAGAACATTTGTTCCCTTAGAAAAGCAATTTGGTGATATGTCAAGAGTAAATTGAAAAAGAAATAACCCAAAAACCAGTAAAAAAGGGTACAAGAAA
>CANQOL010000064.1 GCA_947625475.1 uncultured Acetatifactor sp. | reverse complement strand
CTCCTTTATATGATGCCGGTCAGCCCTTGACGGCTCCCAGCATAATACCTTTCTCGAAATACCGCTGCATAAAAGGATACACCAGCAGAATCGGGATGGTGGACACCATGGAGATGGTGTACTTGATTACCTTGGCGTTCATGGCGCTCTTCACCACGCTCTCCGCCACGGAGGAGCCTGCCCCGTCCAGCACCGCCCCCAGGTTGGTGGTGGTGTTCAGATACAGGTACAGCCTGTGCTGCAGGGTATACAGCTCCGGCGCGCCCTGCATCAGAATCAGGGAGTCCGTGAAGGAGTTCCAGTGCCCCACCGCGCCGAAGATGGCGATGGTGGCCAGGATGGGTTTGCACAGCGGCAGGATGATGGCCTTAAAGATCTTCCAGTAGCTGGCCCCGTCCATAAAGGCGCTTTCCTCCAGCTCCGCCGGAATGGACTCCACATAGGTCTTCACCAGGATGATATTGTAGGGCGCCACAATGCCCGGGATAATGTAGGCCATGAAATTGTTGGTCAGTCCCAGCATGGACATATTCAGGTACCAGGGGATGGTGCCGGCGTTGAAATACATGGTAATCACCAGAAACCGATACCAGAATTTCCGATGCCACATATTCTGCTTGGTCACCAGATACCCCACCAGGGCGGAGGCCGCCACCATCAGGGCCGTGCCGATCAGGGTCCGCCCGATGGATACCAGGAACGCCTGGCCAACCTCTCCCGCCTTAAAAATATTGGCATAATTTTCCAGGTTCAGCCCCCTGGGGATAAAGTTGATGGCTCCCCGGCTCACCAGATCGTTGTCCGAAATGGTGTTGATAAACAGATAGTAGAACGGGAAAATACAGCTTACGGTAAAAATGATAAAAAAGCTGTAGTTCAGCACGGAGAAAACAATGTCCCCCGGCGTGTAGCGGAAGGTTCTCTTATGGGTCTTGTAATACTGCTTTTCCGCCTTGGCGTCCAGCTTTTCCTGCTTCGTCTTAGCCATTTTGTCACCTCCCCCTTACACAATGCTCTCGCCGCGCAGCAGCTTGGAGATGCCGTTGGCCGCAAAGAGCAGGACCACGCTGACCACGGACTTCACCATACCGATCATGGTGGAGAGCGGGATCGCGCCGCCCACAATACCCAGCTTGTACACGTACAGATCCAGGACCGTGATCACGCTGGTGTTGGTGGGATTCTCAAATACCATATACTGATCCATGCCGTTGCTGAGCACGCCCGCCACGGACATGAGCAGAAGCACCATGTAGGTGGGGATCAGGCCGGGCACGGTAATGTTCCACATCTTCTGGAACCGGCCCGCTCCGTCCACCGTGGCAGCCTCATAGAGCTGCTGGTCGATGCCGGAGATGCCGGCTATGTAGATGATGGCGCTCCAGCCGATACCCTTCCACATGCCCCAGGCCAGCATTTTCAGCCAGATATGGTCGGAACCCATGAGCATGTTTTTGCCCGTATCCCAGATTCCCATATTGACGAACACGCTGCTCACAAAGCCGTCGGTGGAGAAGATGGCCAGGGCGATGGCGTACACCAGAACCCAGCTGATGAAGTTGGGGACGGTGGTAAAGGTCTGGACAAAGCGCCTCACATGGGTGTTCTTGATCTCCGACAGGAAGATGGCAAAGGCCATGGCGCACCAGCTTGTGGCGATCCCCAGGCCGCTCATGGCCAGGGTGTTTCGCAGCACCCGCACAATATCGTCCCGGGTGGCCGCATTCTCAAAGAGCATGGTAAACCACTTCAGGCCCACGAAATTCTCGCTGCTTAAGGTCCCGCCGGACTTGTAATCGTAAAAGGCGTAGCGCCAGCCGTACAGGGGCAGATAGCTGAACACAAAGGCCAGCGCCGCAAAGGGCATGAACATGAGAAACAGCTTGTACTTGGACTCCATCTCGAAGCGCATCTCTTTGTCCGGCTTCGGCAGAAGCACCTGGATCACAACCGACAGCACCAATACCAGAGCCGCCAGCACCAGGAAAATCACCCAGTTGACCGTGGGCAGATTGGGAACCACCCGCTCCGGACGGTCCGTCAGGGAAATCTGGCTGTAGGCTGCCTGAATGCCCATCAGGCCCCCCAGCGCCAGCACGCCTCCTGCAATGCCGAAGATGCCGCCGAACTTCTTTAGCTTCAGATTCCCGATGGACATGCAGCTCATGGCTGCCGCCAGCGCAATGCCGATACAGATCAGCATACAGGAAACAAACAGGATCACAAAACTGGACTCCTGCACCCAGCCCTGGCGGAAGGCTCTGCCGCACTGCTCCACCAGGCCCCCGTAGGATATGCCCGAGGTAAACAGAGACATATTCTTATTGATCAGCTCGCTGATCCTGGCGGGGCTTAACTGAGGGAAAAACATCATCACTACCAGCCCCAGCGTGGCGATCCGCACCGCATAATACAGCCAGCTGACAGCCTTTTCCCTCCCTGTCTTAGAGCTATTCATCCTACACCTCCCAACAACTATTCCTATACCCATCCCTAAATAACGGGGGCGGAGAACAGCTCTCCGCCCCCCTATGGATCAAAGCTTATCTCTTCCGGGTCCTCCCGGTATGGGGCCTGCCTCAGCCCTTTTTCTTCTTCTTGGAGACGATCACGCCCGCCACGGCGGCCACAGCCACCACGGCTACCACCACGCCCACAATGATGCCGGTGTTGGAACCGGAGCTTGTCTGGGCAGGGGCCTCGCTGGATGCGGGAGCGGCCTCGCTGGAGGCAGGAGCGGCTTCACTGGACTCGGGAGCGGCTTCGCTGGACGCTTCGGGCTCCGCGGCCTCGCTGGACTCCGCGGGAGCTTCCTCCGCCGGCTTGTCGTTGGCAAAGCCTGTCACGTCAAAGCTGATCTCCACGCTGCTGGTAGGCGCTGCGAAGTAAGGCAGGGCCGGCAGCTCGCTGTTCCAGTTGTTGACCAGCATAATGCTCTGTACTTCCTTGGAATCGGGATCCAGAGTGGGCTCCGCGATGGTAGTGATCTCCTTGCCGTCCATCTTCAGGACTACGTTGGAGAGCACAACCTGATCGTTTACAGGCAGATCGGTGGAGACGAACAGCAGGTTGAAGTTGCCCGCGTCGCCCAGGATCGCCTGGTCGTTGAAGGTGCCGGAGAAATCAAAGCCGTTTACCGCCACCGTGTAGGTGCCGTTGCCGGTGATCTCCGCGTCGGTAAAGGTGCCGCCCTGAGGCAGCCATTCGCCGTCCACGTATCCCAGCTCGTCAAAGCAGCCGGACTCCAGGCCGTAGGTGGCGTCGTTGTATGCGTTCCGGAAAATCCAGGTAGGTGTCTGGATTCCGATGTATGCGTGATAGGTTCCCTCGGGATCAAACTCGAACTGGGGAGCCTCCTCCACGGGGGCCAGCAGAATGTTGGGAGTGATCTCAAAGGTAATGTTGGTAAAGCCTGCGGGCTCCGCTATGTACTGGGCGCCCCACTCGTTGTAGCCGCCGGCGATCCGCACGCAGTTGGTCTGATAGTCGCCGGTTCCCTCTGCCCAGCAGGAATCTCCTGCGGACATGTCCACATCCACTTCCTCGCCGTCCAGATAAACCTTCACATCAAAGGTGCTGGCGTTGGAAACGGTCTCGGGGTTCTCCACCACCATGCAGGGAGACACATACCACACGTTCACCACAGGATTCGCGAACTCCAGGCTCAAGGTGGTGGTCTCGCCGTTCTTTAACTGCCCGTTGGTAACGGTCACGCCGTCCATGGGGGTTTCCTCGCCGGTGTAGGAGAGCAGCCAGTCGTTCTCGGCCTCCAGATCCGCGCCGATGGCGATAAAGGCGTCATAGCTCTCGGTGCTGGGTGTCAGAGGCACCGCGCTGCCGTACTGCACCGCGTTCAGGGTGATGGTGTACTCGATGGTGGTAAAGCCTGCGGGAGCCTCGGCCATGTACTTGGTGCCCCACTCGTTGTAGCCGCCCGCCAGACGGACCGACTGCTCCGCCGTGTAGGCGCCGGTGCCCTCATACCACCAGGCATCCCCGGCGGTCAGATCCACATCCGCCAGGACATCCTCGCCGTCCAGCTTGATGCTGTCCACGGTGTAATCCACATCGCCCACGCCCTCCGCAATCAGCACGGGGGACAAAAACCAGGTATACAGAACCGGTGACGGCATGGTCAGGCCGATGGTCACCGTATCGCCCACATGGGCCGCAGCATTCGCAGCGGTGATATCTCCCACATTGTCCGCCGCGCCCTCGCCGTAGTAGGCCAGGGCCCAGTCATTGCTCTCATCCTTGTCGGCGCCGATGGCCAGGAACATAGGGAATTCCTCGTCCGGGCCCGCGGGAGTTAAGGCAGCCACTCCGCCCGCCTCCGCCGCGGAAGCCTCCACACTGTTCAGGGTGATGGTGTACTCAATGGTGGTAAAGCCTGTGGGAGCCTCCGCAAAATACTTGGCGCCCCACTCATTGTAGCCGCCCGCCAGACGAACCGCCTGGGTTTCGGTG
Organism: uncultured Acetatifactor sp.; assembly: GCA_947625475.1. Classification (GTDB taxonomy): domain Bacteria; phylum Bacillota; class Clostridia; order Lachnospirales; family Lachnospiraceae; genus Acetatifactor. Next base: position 4,955 of record CANQOL010000064.1, on the reverse strand, counting down.
TAATCGCCGGTGCCCTCATACCACCAGGCATCCCCGGCAGCCAGGTCCACATCCGCCAGCACGTCCTCACCGTCCAGCTTGATGCTGTCGATGGTGTAGTCCACATTGGTGACGCCCTCGGCCACCAGCACAGGGGCCATAAACCAGGTGTAGACCACCTCGCTGGGCATGGTCAGGCCGATGGTCACCGTATCGCCTGCCTTCACAGTGGCGTTGGCCGGGGTGATGTCGCCCGCGTTGCTGGCCGCGCCGTCCCCGTAATACTGGAGACCCCAGTCATTGCTTTCCGCCAGATCTCCGCCAAAGGCCAGGAACATCTGGTACTCTTCCCCCTCCGCCGCCACAGGCAGGCTTAAGGTGGCAAGCACCGTTATGCTGGCCAGAAGAAAGGCGAAAACCTTCTTCATCCTTTTCATAGTTCCAATCCTCCTTTTTTACATTTGGCCGTCCGCGAAAACAGCCAAATGACGTATATAGCTACTCTTTCATTTTAAAGGATTACGGGCAGGAAAAAAACATGTATAATTTTACATGAAGTGCATTAGAAATTAGTCATAAAGAGGGCCGGCTTCCGAGATTCCCCCCGCAGGCCCGAAAAAAAATACGCGGCGTGACCGAAATCACGCCGCGGGGTAAAATTCTGTCACTCATTCCGGTCAGAGGGCGCCTGCGGGCCGGTAGGCGAAAACAGGCCTGTCCTCCCCGTCCCACTCCACCTTCATCAGCATGGTGTGCCGGTTGGGATCGTAGAGGGGGTCCCCCTGGATCTGGGCGTAGGTCCTGGCGTGGTAGACGCAGACGTCATTCCCCGCCTCATCCTTGGTAAAGCTGTTGTGTCCGGGGCCGTAGATCCCCTTTTCGGGGTCGCTCTTTAGCACCGGATACCTCTCCTTTTTCCAGCTGGCGGGATCCAGCAGGTCCGCGTCCTCCCGGGCGGAGAGCATGCCCATGCAGTAGCACTCTCCCGTGGCGGAGGCGGAGTAGGTCAGATAGAGCTTCCCGTCCCTTTTGAGCACGGCGGGCCCCTCGTTGACCCAGAAGCCCACCCGCTCCCAGTCGTAATCGGGGGTGGTCAGCAGCACCTGGACCGTATCCAGCTTAGCGGCACAGGCCATGCGGGCGATGTAGAGATTGGAAATCTGCTTCCCCACTCCCACCTTCTCCGCCCACACATAGTACCAGCTCCCCCGGCACTCAAAGACCGTGGCGTCCAGGGAGAAGGCCTCAAAGGAGAACTCGTCCTCCCCGGCCCGCTCCATTTTCCCCTTCTCCGCCCAGGGGCCCTTCATGGGGTCCTCCCCGGCGCATTCCAGCACATAGGGGCGGATCTTCCACACGTCCTCCTTCTCGCCCGCCGCAAAATACAGATACCAGCGGCCGAAGAGGAAATGGAGCTCCGGCGCCCACACATGCCAGCTCATAGGGCCCTGCTCATGCCTCTCCCACACGCACACCTCCGGGGCCTGTGCCAGGCCCGCCAGGGTGGACGAATGGCGCAGCACGATCCGGTCGTAGGAGGGCACCGAGGCGGTGAAATAATAGCTGCCGTCCGAGGCCCTGCACACAAAGGGATCCGCCCTCTGCAGGATAAAGGGCTTGTTGTATTCCGTCAGGGGTCCGTTCATTTCCCGGGTCATCTCTTCTTATACCTCCAATGCCAGGTGCAGCACGCTGCAGGCAGGAATCGTAAACTTCAGGGCGCCGCCGCTCACCTGCACCCCCTGGAACGCCTGGGGATGGACTGCGTCGGGCTTCTCAAAGGTGTTGTGGGCGTCCATGGCCCCGGTCAGGATCTCTCCCGCCACGGCCTTCACGCTGCACTCAGCCAGCACGGCCTCCACTTCATAGTCCCGGTCCGCGGACAGATTGTTCAAGGTCACATGGATCCTTCCGTCCGCCCCCTGGGAAACAGACTCCTGCAGATTGGGCACCTGATGCTCCTTGGTGCCGATGGCTTCGGTCTCCAGGAAGCTCTCCAGCAGCTCCCCGTCCTGATGGTCCTTGTACATGTGGAACACATGGTAGGTGGGGGTCTTGATCATCTTCTCCCCCTCCGTGAGGATCACGGCCTGGAGCACATTCACCATCTGGGCGATATTGGCCATCTTCACCCGGTCGCAGTGCTTGTTGAAGATATTCAGGTTGATGCCCGCCACCAGGGCGTCCCGCATGGTGTTCTGCTGATAGAGGAAGCCGGGGTTGGTGCCGGGCTCCACCTGATACCAGGTGCCCCACTCGTCCACGATCAGCCCGATCTTCTTCTCCGGGTCGTACCGGTCCAGAATCGCCCCGTGGCCCCGGATCAGCTGCTCCATATACAGAGTCCGGTCCAGGGTCTCGTACCACACGTCCCTGTCAAAGTCCAGGGCGTAGCCCTTGTTGTCCCATCCGCCCGGATGAGTGTAATAGTGAAGGGACAGGCCGTTCATAAAGCCGTGGCTGCCCTCCGCGTGGTCGTGGGTGGTCTCCAGCACACCCTCGGTCCAGTGGTAATCGTCCACGTTGGGGCCGCAGCAGATCTTATAGATCCGGCGGTCGCTCCGATAATCTCTCACATAGGTCTGATAGCGGCGGTACAGATTGCCGTAGTACTGAGGCGTCATATTGCCGCCGCAGCCCCAGTTCTCATTGCCCACGCCAAAGTAGTCCACCTTCCAGCTCTCCGGATGGCCGTTCTTTGCCCGCAGATCCGCCATGGGGGAGACCCCCTCGAAGGTCATGTACTCCACCCACTCGCTCATCTCCTGGACGGTGCCGCTGCCCACATTGCCGTTCACGTAGGTCTTGCAGCCCAGCTGCCGGCACAGCTCCATGTACTCATGGGTGCCGAAGCTGTTGTCCTCCACCACGCCGCCCCAGTGGGTGTTGATCATCTTCTTGCGGCTCTCCTTAGGGCCGATGCCGTCCTTCCAGTGGTACTCGTCCGCAAAGCATCCCCCGGGCCAGCGCAGCACCGGGATCCGAATCTCCCTAAGCGCCTCCACCACGTCCCGGCGCATGCCGTTCACATTGGGAATGGGAGAGTTCTCCCCCACATAGATCCCCTCGTAAATGCACCGTCCCAGGTGCTCGGAAAAATGTCCCTGCAGCTCCGGGTTGATATGTCCCTTCCGGTTGTGGGGATTGATGTACAGTTTCGCCATTTTGTTCTCCTTTCCTGTGGGCCAGGCAGCCGCAAAACCGCGCCGTCCGGAGCGGAATGGGGCTTCGCGGCTGTCCGCCTCTGGGCCCCCGGCACTTTTGTCCGGCGGGTTTCTGGCCTGTAAATAGTTTACTCAACGCTAAAATATTTCAATCATTCCTAATACTCATTATACTAGTATGAACCGGCACCCTTGTCAACAGCCGAAACTGCTTAAATATATACATATTTTATAAAAAAGATTTAGGCAGATTTACCCCCTCCCTTTTCCCTCATATTTCGTTGACTTTGTTTAATTGTCTGCTATAATAAAAATATAACTGTTTCAGTTTTGAATAAAACATTCTAATGACAGGGGGCAACCTTATGCTGTACTTTTCCTCCATCGGCGAGGCCGAGAATGTATTCAAGGCCCTGAGCACGCCCATGCGGCTCAAAATCATGGAAATGATCTACGAGGACGACTCCATGAGCATGAACGATCTGGCCGAAGCCTTAGGGCTCACCAACGGCGCCATCTCCATGCATGTGAACAAGCTGGAGGAAGCCGGGCTGATCAAGATCAAGACCACCTCCGGCAAGCGGGGCACCATGAAGATCATCCGCCCCCGGTACGACCGGCTGATCATCGATCTGGCCCCCGCCCAGGAGAGCCGGAACTGCTACACGGACGATATCCGCATCGGCTACTACACCACCTGCAGCGTGACCCCCACCTGCGGCCTGGCCACCGCCAGGGAGATCATCGGGAGCCTGGACGATCCCCGGGTCTTCTCCTTCCCCGAGCGGTTCAACGCCGGGATCCTCTGGTTTACCAGCGGATATGTGGAGTACAATCTGCCCAACCATCTGCAGGCAGGGCAGACCCTCACGGAGCTTCAGATCTCCTTTGAGATCTCCTCCGAGTGCCCGGACTACAACGAGGACTACCCCTCCGACATCTATTTTTCCCTCAACGGCATCCCTCTGGGCATGTGGATCAGCCCCGGGGACTTTGGGGCCAGGCGGGGCTATCTCTCTCCCCCCTGGTGGTCGGACCGGCTCAACCAGTACGGGCTTTTAAAGACCCTCATCATCAACGGGGAGGGCTGCTTTATCGACGGCAGCAACAAGATCGGCTCCGTCACGATCCAGGATCTGAACATCACCTACAACAGCTATATCACCCTGCGCTTTGAGGTGCCAAAGGACACCGCCAACGTGGGGGGCTGCACTCTCTTCGGAGAGGACTTCGGAGACCACAATCAGGCCATCCGCGTGAAAGCCTATTATGAGGAGGAAAATGAACATGAATAATCCGGATTCCCGGGAAGCGCTGTCGGACCAGGCACTCCGGCAGCTGAGGCGGGAGATGAAGAGGACCCGGCTTTTGTGCGGGATTTCCTGCCTGTGCACCCTGTGCCTGGCGGCGGTGCTGGTTCTTCTCTTCTGGAAGGCCCGGCCAGTCCTGGAGACGGCGGCCCGCCTTCCCGCCCTGATCGATCAGGCGGGGCCCGCCCTGGAGCAGTTCTCCCGGCTGGACATAGAGGCCGCCAACCGGACCCTGAACCGGCTGGATGAGGCCCTGGCCCAGGTGGATCTGCCAAAGCTCTCCGAGACCGTAAGCGCCCTGGACGCCCAGGCCCTCAATGAAGCCATCTCCCGGACGGGGGATGCGCTGGAGAAGCTGGATGTGGAGGAATTCTCCCGGGCCCTGAAAAATTTAAACGACATTGTGGCCAGCCTTCAGGAGATCAGCGACCGGTTCCACTCCGGCCTCGGCTCCTGGTTCGGGAACTGAGACTTCCCGGCAGCTGTAAAAAAGCACGGCATC
>CANQOL010000063.1 GCA_947625475.1 uncultured Acetatifactor sp. | reverse complement strand
CGCCTCCATAAAGTAGATCCGGGATGCAAAATCCTGGAAATACCGCACCTGTTCGCTGTAGCCCGTTCCTCCGAAGGACTGGCACAGCTTCACGCCCCCGTACATCAGGGTATCTCCATAGGCTGTCAGATCCTCCGTCTCCCCCTCCATCTTCACAAATTTTGCGATCAGATTGTGTGCCAGGGAGTCCGGCTTTATGTGCACCGGGGACACGGTGTTCACCAGATCTCCAAAATCCTTCACATTGTACTGGAGCCTGCGGTTGTAAAAATGATATCTCCGGCCGGGCTCCAGCCCCCTGGCCCTATAGCAGTGGTACTGCGTGTTGGGGGCCACCAGCTTCTGCATGAGAAAGCCCACGGCCTTTTTCCGGTCCTGGGAGACGCAGGTCCACTCCATGTAATTGTCCTCCCCCGGCGCCAGCACGCTTCCTCTCCGCGCAGTCCCGCACCAGCTCCGCCCCCGATAGAAGCTGCCCCGCTGGAGCACCTCCCGCCACTTCTTGTACAGCTCAATCTGGGCCCGGACAGCCGCCAGCTCCTCCTTCTTCATATCGCAGAGATTGCACTCATAGCCGCACACCCCGAAGCAGGCCACATGAAACCGGGTCTCCAGAGGTGTGGTCCGCAGGGTCTGATGATTGGGGCAGGCGGACACATGGGCGCTGACCACAGACATCGGGTATCCGTAGCTGTAGCCGTTCTGGATCTCCGCCCGGCACAGGGCGTCGGTGTCGTCGCTGGCCCAGATCTGCGGGAAATAGCACAGAATCCCCAGGTCGAAGCGGTTGCCTCCCGCCGCGCAGCCCTCAAAGAGAATGTGGGGGAAGCGGGCGGTCAGCTCCCTCATGCACCGATAGAGCCCCAGCACATACCGATGGGCAGTCTCCCCCTGCCTCTCCGGCTCCAGAGCAGCGCTGAAGCAGTCCGTAAAGATCCGGTTCATATCCCACTTCACATAGGAGATCTCCGCCGAGGAAAACACCCGGCTCATGGACTCGATCACATAGTCCTGAACCTCCTGTCTGGTCAGATCCAGGATCCTCTGATTGCGTCCCTCCGAGTGGGGCTTGCCGGGAATCTGCAGCACCCAGTCCGGATGGGCCTCATAGAGCCTGCTCTTTACGTTGACCATCTCCGGCTCCACCCAGACGCCGAACTCCATCCCCAGCTCCCGGATCTTCCGGCAGAGGCCGTCCAATCCTCCCGGCAGCTTTTTCTCATTGACCTCCCAGTCTCCCAGGGACTGGCTGTCGTCGTCCCGGCTGCCGAACCATCCGTCGTCCATGACAAAGAGCTCGATTCCCACCTCTTTGCCGGCCCTGGCCAGCTGCAGCAGCTTTTTCTCGTTGATGTCAAAATAGGCGGCCTCCCAGCTGTTGAGCAGCACCGGCCTCACCCTCCGCTTCCACTCCCCCCGGACAATATGCTCCCGCACAAACCGGTGCAGCTGAAGGCTCATACCGTTGTATCCGCCGGCGCTGAAGGTCATGGCCGCCTCCGGGGACTCGAAGCTCTCACCGGGAGATACGGTCCAGGAAAAGGATCCGGGATTGATCCCCGTGCAGAGCCTCAGCTTGCCGAAGCTGCTGATCTGGGCCGCCTCACAGTGATTGCCGCTGTAGAGCAGATGAAAGCCCATGCACTCCCCGAAGTCCTCCCCGGTCTGGGGCCGCCCCAGCATCACAAAGGGATTGGCCCGGTTGGAGGAGGTCCCCGTATAGGAGGAATTCACATAGGTGCCGGCGGTCAGAGGGATCCGATTCTGAACCATCTCCCGGGCCCAGGCCCCTGTGAAGGTGGTCATCACATAGTCTCCATCCTCCAGATCCAGCTGAAGGCTCATCAGGCGTTTCAGGGTCACCCTCTCCCCGCTCTCATTGCGCAGCAGGCTCCTGCGGGTGATCACGTCGCAGTCCTCATACACCGTGTAGTACAGCTCCAGGGCCAGACCGTACTGCCGATCCCGCAGGGTCACCAGCAGCTGCAGCGCCCGCCCTTCCCCGTCATAGGCTCCCGGGAGGATCCGGGAGACCCGGGGCTCCTCCAGGATCCGGGCCTCCTCAAACAAAAAATCGCAGGTATTTCCCCCGTCCCCGTGGACAATCTCCACGAAGGGCTCCCGCACATCCCCCTTTCCATAGGAGGACATCTCAAGACGCATATCCTCCAGGGAAAACTGAGGATGCTCCTGGTCGTAAAGGCACAGATTGCCCGGGGCAAAGGTATGCTTCTCTTCCAGGGCCGCAGCCCCCTCCCCCTCCGGCAGGGTCAGCCTCCTGCCGTAGTAGAGGTGCTCCAAATGGCCTGTATCCAGCACCCGGAAGCAGTAGGTGGTGTGCTCCGTCTCCAGTATAAACAGCTTTCCCTCCTGCCTGATCATAGCTTCTCCCCTTTGATCTGACGGCTGATCTCCTGAATCTTATCCTCCGTCAGGATGTACTTTTTGTGGAACAGGAACACGGCGACCAGCATCCCGACGATGGGGAACACGGTCATGGTGATCCGCAGTCCCAGCACGGAAGATTCCGCGCCAAGGGCCGCCTGGACATTGGAGGTGTCATTGCTCAGATGGCACACTGTCAGGCAGATGGAAGCGATCAGGGCCGCCACCCCGGAGGCCAGCTTTACCACAAAGGTCTGCATGGAAAAGATCACGCTCTCGTCCCTGCGCCCGTTCTTCAGCTGCCCGTAGTCCACGGTATTGGCCAAAAACACGGTGGTGAGCACCGTCAGCATACCGAAGGCCGCGAACACGAAAAACCCGGGGATGAACAGCAGCACTACGCTGCGGGCCCCCATAAAGGTCAGGACAAACAGGGCCGCGTAGCCGGCAATGGCCATCGCAAAGCTCACATAGAACACCTGCATGGCGCTGAGGAACTTCCTCAAGAGCGGGAAGAAGATCATCATGGAAAGGATCTGGATGGCCCCGCCGAAGGTGTTGAACAGGGTATAGCTGTCGTACCAGGTCTCCCCGCCGAAATCGTATTTAAAGAAGTAGATCACCAGGTTGGAGGTGATGTACAGGGAACAGTTGATCAGCACGATGGTGATCACCACCGCCATGGCCTGGTCGTTCTGCAAAAGGGCCTTGAACATCTGTCCCACGGAGGGGGAGTCCACGTTCACGGTGGACTTCTCCTTGATGGTCAGGCAGGCGATCAGGGTAAAGAGGACAAAGAGCGCCGCCAGGATCAGGGCAAACCACTTAAAGCCCTCTCTCTCATTGCCCTGGCCCAGCAGGATTACGCACTTCATGGTGACGATGGTCACAAGGGCGGAGCCCACGCCGGCGCAGGAGCGGGCCAGGGTGGTCAGTCCCTCTCTCTCCCGGCCGCCCTCGGTGAAGGCCGGGATCATGGACCAGAAGGGAATGTCCATCATGGTGTAGGTGACGCCCCAGAGCACATAGGTTGCCGCCGCGTAGGCCACCAGGCCGCCCCCGTCCAGAGCGGGAGGGGCCGCGAACATCACGCAGAGGATCACCGCGTTCAGGACCGTGCCGATCAAAAGCCAGGGCCGGAACTTTCCCCAGCGGGTGCGGGTCTTGGCCACCACCACCCCCATGATGGGGTCGTTGAAGGCGTCAAAGACCCTGGCCGCCATGAGGATTACGCCCATGGCAATGGCGCTCACCCCCAGGATATCCTGATAATAGTACAAAATATAGCTGGCGGAGAGCATGTAAACCATGTCCTTTCCCACCGCTCCCAATCCGTAAGATACCTTTTCTGTTGCCGACAGTTTCATCTCAATCTCCTTTCCGGCCTCCCCTTTTTAGGAAAGCCCTCCACCCTCTCATCTCTTTTTCTGCCCCATGGCCAGCTCCACCACCCGGTAGGCGCCGTCGTAGACGCCGGCCTGTTTGTTCCGCAGGACAGCCCCGCACATATCCTTAAGCAGGGTGTCCTCCTCCAGAAACAGCTGAATCATCTGGAGGGTGTGGGGGATATCCCGGCACTCCAGGGTCCCGTCCCCGATCTCCGCCGAGTGGACCGCTCCCCACTGTTCATGGCCGCCTACCCGCTTGATAAACAGCTTGGGCACCGGGTAGAAGGCCAGCTCGCTTGGCTTTGTCACCAGCACGTCGCAGCTTCGCATCAGCAGGTTGGTGCAGTAGACCGCCTGGAAAATATTGCTGTGGAAGAAGGCGTGGACTCCTGTCACAGTCCCTCCCAGCGACTGGGCGGCAAAGCTCCTGGTTTCCTCCCAGTCGTCAAAGTGCTCCCGGGATACCCTGCCAAGATCCGGGATCTCCTTCACCAGTTCCTCCCACACATTCCGATAGTCCCCCACATTCACATACAGGGCCGCCTTTTTCTCCCGAACGGCGGGGAGAAGCTGGCGGATGACGGCGGCAAAGATCTCCTTCTGGGCCCCCGCGCCTCCGATGGTGAGCAGGAACCGCATCGGCTCCCCCGCCTCCTTCCTCCGCAGTCTGGCCTCACAGTCCTTCTCCAGGCAGCTGACCAGCTCATGATCGATATAATGCCCTGTGTATACCAGACTCTCCGGGGGCATGGGCCGCAGCACATCCTTCCCCTGCATTCCGTTCAGGATCCGGTAGCCCTGATAGGCGAAATGCGTCTGCACCGTATGGAGGCTCCCCTCCGCCAGATGCAGGGCCATGGGCCAGTTGTCCGGGATGGCGTTGACCACATGCTCCATCCCCCCGTGGACGGCCGCCTGAGCGGGCCAGACGTGGGTGGCTACCACCGGGATATCCTTGGGCACATTGCGAAACACCGGCGCCATCAGCTCCGCATTCTTCTGGTCCGAGGCGTTGTAGCTCAACTTCCGGAACCCTTCATAGTTCATGGGCTCCCACACCAGCTTGTTGAAAAGTCTGCTTCTGCCGGAAAGCCTGGAGCCCAGGGAATACAGATCGTTCTGGGCGCTGATCACCTTGGTGCAGGTGGTCTGCCGGTAGGAATTTAAGTCCATCCAGTAGGGCGTATATCCCATGGCGTGGGCCGCCGAGGCGATGGCCATGGAGATCCGGTAGTGCCCGAAGCCCATCCGGATATTTCCCACGATCAGCCCCTTCTCCCGGTCAAATTCCTCTCCCCCGGTCCGGCCGTCCTCCGGCAGCCTCACGTCCACCACCCCCAGCATCTCCCCGATATGGGGATTTTTCTCCAGAAATACCGAGTAGTTTACGTCAGTGTCGTCCCCGAATCTTTTGACGTACTTGTTCTTGGATCTCTGAGCCTTCCGGCAGACGCCATCCGGCATCCGGTTGCCGAAAATCTCTCTCGATCTCTCCTCCATAGACACTCCTTCCCGAGAGCCGTCCGGCTCCCTTTTTGCAAATGTGCTAGACCTGCTGGATTCCCTTCATCAAAATCTCCACCACCTCGTCCAGCGCCTCGGTGTAAGTGATCCCATGCTGCAGAAGGATATCCCTCTGGAAAAACTGCTCCAGAGCCGATTCCATCATCAGCTTCATAATCGGGATGCGGATGGGCCGGATCACACCCTCCCTCATCCCCTGCTCCAGAAGCGCAATCGTGGTCTCCCAGCCTGTCTCCAGACGCTTTTCCACCTGCCGGTAGATAATGGGATACTTGTCCTTGAGCTGGTAGAGCTGCCGGAAATCCAGCTCCCGGTAGCTCTCCGGCATAACCCCCAGGACGGTGCGGATCTTTTGAAGCGTTTCCAGATTCTCATCCTCCATTACCTGCCGCTCACTCTCCTTGATCCCGTCAAAGAGATAATCCACCATGGCCAGGAACAGCTCCTCCTTGTCCGCAAACACCGCGTAGATCGTCTTCTTGCTGATTCCCAGCAGCTTCGCGATGTCGTCCATGGTAAACTTCAGCCCCTTTTGGTGAAAAGCCTGTATCGTCCCTTTCAGGATCCGCTCTCTCAGCACACCGTTGTCTGTCATCTTAATCTCCATTCCGTTTTCCAACCTTACTCTTTGGAAACTGTTTTTTATTTTCTGGTTTCCTCCATTGTAGCGCCTCCGCCAGGGCGGCGCAAGAAACTATATTCACAAAATTAGTTTCCTACTTTTATCTATTATTACCAGAACCGGCAAAACCGCCGCCATTTTCATCTTGCGCCGGGCCCCCAAATGATTTATGATAAGACCATACCGTGACAGATGTAAGGAGGATATAAGGAAAATACTATGAAATCAGCTGCCGACCTGCGCACCATGCTGCGCGCCATAGACCATAAGAGCTACCCGGCCTACAAGGGGCTGGCGGGAAGCTATCAGTTCGGACGGTTCGTCCTGTCCATCGACCATGTACAGGGGGATCCCTTTGCCTCCCCCTCCGCCCTCCATGTGGAGGTGCCCCACGCTTCGGCGGCCATCCCCGCCAGATACTATGAAAAGGACTGCTCCCGGATTGCTCTCCAGGATTTCCTGACCCGGCAGCTGGGAGCTCAGTTTGAGGACTACAATTTCCGGGCCAAGGGCTCCGGCAAGAGCGGCCTGCTCTCCGTCACCCGCTGCGGCCAGGAGGTGCTGGAGCGCAGCGCCTGCCAGATCACCCCCGCCGGCATTACCGCCCGGTTCCATGTGGGATTCCCCGCCTTCGGCCGGACCATCAACGCCGGAGAGCTGGACAAGATCCTGTTTGACTTTCTCCCCCGCTGCGTGGAGAACAGTCTCTTTTTCCAGCGTCTGGACGAGCGCAGGCTCCGGGAGGCGGTGTTCCTGGCGGAGGACCAGACGGCAATCCGCGACTATCTGCGCCGGGAGGGCCTGACGGCCTTTGTGGCCAACGGATCCGTGCTGCCCCGCAAGAGCGGTGTCTCGGACCTGCCCTTAAAGGACAGCATCCCCTTCGTCTCTCCCGCCTCCTTAGAGCGGGAGCTGGCCCTCCCCCACAGAGGCGCTCTGCGGGGCATGGCAATCCCCAGGGGAATCACTCTGATCGTGGGCGGAGGCTACCACGGCAAATCCACCCTGCTGGAGGCCCTGCAGACCGGAGTCTACAATCACATTGCGGGAGACGGCAGAGAATACGTGATCACGGACGATACGGCGGTGAAGCTGAGGGCGGAGGACGGGCGCTCCATCCGGAACGTGAACATCTCACTGTTCATCAACGATCTGCCCAACAAAAAGGATACCACCTGTTTCTCCACCCCTGATGCCAGCGGGAGCACCTCCCAGGCGGCCGGTGTGGTAGAGGGCATTGAGGCGGGAACCGGGCTTTTCCTCATCGACGAGGACACCTCCGCCACCAACTTCATGGTCCGGGACGACTTCATGCAGCAGGTCATCAGCCGGGAGAAGGAGCCCATCACTCCCTTCCTGGAGCGGGCCCGGGACCTCTACGAAAAGGCGGGCATCTCCACCGTGCTGGTGGCGGGCAGCTCAGGAGCCTTCTTCTATATCGCGGATCACATCCTGCAGATGGACTGCTACCGTCCGGTGGACATCACAGAGCAGGTGAAGGCTCTGTGTTCCCAGCACGCCGCCCCCAGAACCCAGGCTCCTGACTTTGCGGTTCCCGACTTTGCCAGAAGCCTTCCCAAGGCCCAGGCCGCCCCTGCCGCCCACGGCCGCAGCCGGGGCGGACGGGACTTCCGGGGCCAGGAATCACCCCAGCCCAGGGAGGAACGCCGCAAGATCAAGACCCTAAGCCGGGACGCCTTCTCCATCGACCGGGAGACCGTGGATATGCGCTATGTAGAGCAGCTGGCGGACTATGAGCAGACCTCCGCCCTGGCCTACCTGCTGCGCTATGCCCTGGAGCAGGTCATAGACGGGAGGCGGAGCGTACAGCAGATCGTGCAGATTCTGACGGGCACCTTGGACAGACAGGGCTGGAAAGCCTTCTGCGGCTCCTATGTACCCTGCGGCCTGGCAAAGCCAAGGCCCCAGGAAATCTTCGCCTGTTTAAACCGGTACAGAGGATAGGGCTCTTACATCCACCCCATCATCTTTCCGGCCCAGTACACCGCCCCCAGCACCCAGCTGGCGAAAATGCCGAAGAGAATCACCGGGCCGGCGATGGTAAAGATCTTGCAGCCCACACCGAACACCTGTCCCTCCTTTTTAAACTCGATGGCCGGAGCCGCCACGGAATTGGCAAAACCCGTGATGGGCACCAGGGCTCCGGCCCCTCCCCACTTTACAATGGAGGGGTAAAGGTTAAGGCCCGTCAGCACCACGGAGCAGAGCACCAGGAGCAGAGAGCACCAGCTCCCCGCCGTCTGCTTGTCCAGCCCAAAGGTGTTCGTGGCAGCGTTCAGGATCCCCTGCCCCAGGGTACAGATGGCCCCGCCTGTCAGAAAAGCCCTCAGCATCTGCAGCCCCAGGTTGTGGGTGGGGGTCACCTTCTTCACATATTTCTCGTATTCCTGCTTTTTCGTTTCGTTCATCACACACCTCCTGTGCCCGCAAAGCGGGCATTTTTTGTCAGCCCGCCGTCCTGTGCAGCTGATTCCAAAAGTAGAACAGGGAGCCCGCCAGCTTTCCGAGAGCCATGGAAAGCACGGCCAGGCCCAGGCCGTGGCGGAAGGATACCCGGCGGGTGAAGATGGGGATGCTGTCCAGCATCTCCGCAATGGCCAGTGCCAGAGCTCCCACGAACATGCCGCAGAAGAGCCCCGCGGCCCCCAGAAAGACGCTGACCAGGACGCTCATCAGGCCCGCCAGCCCGGGCGCCTTCTCCAGGATCCATCCGCCCAGGCGCAGATATCTCTCAAACACGCTGGCAAGCCCTCCCGCGACGGTGCCTGCGATGACCATATTCTCATACAGCAGAATTTCCCGGGCAGAATGGGTCTTCCCCGCAAATCTCGGCACCAGTCCCACGGCGCTGAGCACCGTAAAGACCCCCGCTGCGGCCAGCATCCCGAAGGAGAAGCCGCTCAGCGACAAAAGCCCCAGCCTAAACATCCTTCTCCCTGCCCTCCCTTCCGGCGGTCTCGATCAGCGCCTTGTTTACATCCTCCTCGTAGTTTCTCATGGACACCTCTATGGGGGTGGGATCCTTTGTAATCCGCCGTCCCCCGATGTGGTTGAAAAACACGATGATCCCCGCCGCAAGCCCCAGGGAGTAGGAAATCTCCAGCACATTGACCCCCACGGGCTCGCTGCCCATAAAAATCCGATAGATCTCCCCGAAGACCTCATGGATCCCCACATCGTTGTGGTATGCCATGATGGTGAAGGCCGTCCCGAAAAAGCTCACCAGACATACCAGGACCACCTTCAGCCACTGTCTGGGCCCCTTGAAACGCGCCACCTTCACCTGCTCGATGAGCACATCCGCTTCTCCCAGGGACTGCACGCTGATTCCCGGACATGCTTCCTCCATCTGACGGATGAGCTTCAGCACACTGACTACACACCGCTTTTCCCCCTGAGGGGTAAAGTGATGGATCTTCAGGGCGCTGCACCGGGCCAGCACTTCCCCGTCCGCGCACTGGAGCGTGGCTACATCCTTCAGAAACACATTTTCCTGCTGTACCTCCACATTCCGGTCGCATTTTAAATACACTGTGATCCCTGCCATACAAACCCTCTTTTCTCTCCCTCCTAGGGTTTCCAAAGGAAAAGAAAGTATACAAAAAAATCCCGGAGACCGCTCTCCGGGATTCCATCTTTTCTTTTTCAAAAACAGGGCCTCACTCCCACAGAGTAAAGGAAATGTTCAGGTCCACATCCGTGTTGATCCCGGGCACCTTTCCCTTGTCAGAGTACTGCCATACGCTGTAGGCGTAGGGGAAATAGAGGGTCTCCCCATAGTAGGCGTACCACTTCTCATAGTCCTCCAGGCTGGCCCAGTCCAAGAGAAGGGCAGCCGTCTCCATATTGCAGTAGATCATGGGAGTGTAGCCGGCCTGCGCGATTGTCTGGCAGAAGACGCGGGCGATCTGGGTCCTCTCCTGCTGGGAGAGGGCATTCATCCGGGCGTCGGACACCCCAACCTTCTCCACGTCAAAGATCACAGGGCACTCCACCCTGTAGGGCGCGATGGCCGTCAGCACAAACTGGGCTTCCTCCAGGGCCTCCGCCTCGGTGATGGCCTGGGAGAAGAAATAGACGCCGGCCTTGATCCCATTGCTCACAGCCCCCGTGATATTCTCCGCAAAGCGCTCATCCAGCACCACGGCGCCGGTGCCGTAGCCCCGGTTCCCTACCCGGATAAAGGCGAACTCCACACCGTCCGCCGCCACCTGGGCCCAGTCGATAGCCCCCTGATGCTTGGATACGTCGATCCCCCTGTGGGAGACGATCTGCTCTCCCTCCCGGTACACATACTGACCGTTCTCCAGCACCTGCACATTCTCCTGGACCAGCGTGCTGGCCTTCAGGCCCCTGTCTATGGGCACAAAGTTAAATTTCCCGCCGCTGACCACAAGGATATCCTCCGGGTAGAGCGGCCGCAGGGCTTCCACCGCGCTGGTCCCCCCCGCCAGATCCTGCTTCAGGCTCTCCAGGATCCTCTGGGCCTCCTGCTGCGCCCCCTCCTGACGGGCCTGCGCCGTCAGTTCATCCAGCTGGGCCTGGGTATAGGTGACCTCCTGGGGCTGGCTCTGCCCCTGCGGGGTATCCTCCCCCGTCTGGCCGGCGCTTGCCTGGGGGGCATCCTCCCCCGTCTGACCGGCGCTTGCCGCCAGGCTCCCGTTATTCTTGCTCTGGGCCCCGTCCATCCACATAAAAAGGGCGGTTCCCAGGAACACGGCAAGGACCAGCATGGCAAAGCAGCCCAGGAAAACAAAAAAGGTCAGGATACCGCTCTGCTTCCTGCGCTTCTTCCTTCTGGTCCGGACCGTATCCTCAGGCCTTCGTACCTCCCTGCGGGCATCGTCCATCTCATCCGCCCGCGTCTCTGTGTCCGTATCTCTTGCGATTCTCATCTGAACCCCTTATTTCCGTACCTTAACTGTTTTACATAGAAAAATTCCGATTTTATTATACCACATTACCGTGCGCCGCCAGGCGCACATGGAATCAGAAGTCCACAGATGCTTTTTCTGTGGACATTATACCATGCCCCATACACCCTGTCAAGGAATGGGCCTAACCGGTGACCATCTCCCGCATCCGCAGAAGGATCCG
>CANQOL010000062.1 GCA_947625475.1 uncultured Acetatifactor sp. | reverse complement strand
ATTATCTGCCGAAGGAGGCGGAAGAGTGACAGCCAACGCGGAAGTTTCACTTATAGGCGCTTTGATGATGGAGCCAAAAGCAATAAAGGATTGCGGAGATCTCCGGCCGGATATGTTCACGGACAGCCTGCTGGGGCGCGTGTTCCTCGAATACCTCAGGGCTTCAGAATTTGGCTACACAGCGAATATTGTCACGATTGCCGAAAATATGTCTGACGTACCAAAGGAAGAACTCATGGGCAGGCTGCGGGAGTGTGGAGATTCCACGATAACCAGCGCGGCGGCCGGAAGATACGCGGCGGCTATAATCGACATGTTCAAAGCCCGAATGGCGCGGCAGATCG
The DNA here is from genome assembly GCA_947625475.1 of uncultured Acetatifactor sp. Taxonomy (GTDB): domain Bacteria; phylum Bacillota; class Clostridia; order Lachnospirales; family Lachnospiraceae; genus Acetatifactor. Next base: position 10,761 of record CANQOL010000062.1, on the reverse strand, counting down.
TGAACTCCGTACAATTCCAGCCCGCAGCGGTGGATAGGCAGATCGGCCAGCTGGTGAATGACCTTGACGCGCTAAAGGGCAGGGGGCGTATAAAGGCGCGGAGCCTGCGGCAGATCGTCGATGATGTGTCCGGCAGATATTTTGTTGACCGGGAGAAAAGCCGGTTGAAAACAGGATTCCCCAAACTGGATAAATGCCTGGGCGGTCTTGAGGGCGGCGATGTGATCGTGATAGGAGCCAGACCGGCGGTCGGGAAATCCGCCTTTGCCACGCAGCTGGTGATGAACATGGGCCGCGCGGGGCGGCGGGTGATCCTTTATAACCTGGAGATGAGAGAGGCGCAGATTTATGAACGCATGGCCTCCCGTCTGTCTGGAATCAGGATGGAGCGGCTGCGGCTGGGGAAGAACTTCCTGAACGATGAAAAGCAGCGCTTTGAAAATGCCAATGACGAATTGCGGAAGCTGGATATCTGGATTTCATCGGGCGCGCGGACGGTTTCAGAGATTCGGAACGAGTGCCGGAACATGGGCGCGGATTGCATCGTTATTGATTACCTGCAGCTGATACTTCCAGACCGGCAGTCATCGAGCCGGGCCAGCGAGGTCGGCTACATATCGAAAGCAATTAAAGGCCTTGCTATGGAGTTGGCCTGCCCCGTTGTGGTGCTGTCCCAGCTTAACCGGGTATCTGAGGGGCGGGAGAGCAAAGAACCCAGTATGTCGGAACTGCGGGAATCCGGCGACGTTGAACAGGATGCCAGCATTGTGATCCTGCTCTGGAATGCGGACGAGAACGATGGCAGCCGGCGAGGATTGAAAGTTGCGAAGAACCGACAAGGACGGCAGGCGAGGATCCTTCTGGAGTTTATCGGGGAATCTATGGATTTCAAGGAACTGGATGAACCTGTGCCGGGATTCAAACCGGCGCGGATAAAAACTCCGTTTGATGAGGACTGAGAGGGCATGGTGTGGTAAGAAATTCGGACATAAGGCTGGAATTTAACCTATTCGCGGATATTTGGACGACATATAAAAGCCTGCTGCCGGTCGGCCTCCGAGACGATGAGGCATATTGGGATAAGGCGGTGAAAGATACATCCGCGATCATGGATAAGTACCCGGGCCAGCTTGCCAAAGACCTGGCGCTGGCAATTCTGGGAGATTTGGAAAGGCGGTGCGTGGAGATTGAAGATCAGAACGCAGGATTCTGAAAAGTATTTGGATTTCGGGGAAGCATTTGTAAGTTTGGATTGGAAAGGCGGCGTGGCGCTATTCGTTGCGAATCAGTACCACAAAGAGCCGGTTTGCGTTGGAACATATCCGGATATGGCCCGCGCGAAAGGCGTTTTATATGAGATGGATCTGGCATATCGGACGGGGCAGAAAGTGTTTTATGCTCCGGCGGAGTAACAAATAGTGATGCTGATGTGATGGAGCTACGCGAAGAATGTGGGGGCACTTTTTTATCGCCAGAGCGGTATAATGATGATGACAATAATGTTAATACGGAAGGAGGCTGTTTGAATGTGTAATCTGGATATTCGGAGTGAAATAAAGGCATCCGGTGTGTTTCATTGGCAGGTAGCGGAAGCACTTGGAGTTTCGGAAGTTACATTTTGCAGGATGTTGCGTCGAGAATTACCAGAGAACCGAAAAAATGAGATAAGAGCGGCGGTGATGAAATGGCAAAGTCAAGAATCTACTCCGAAAGACCGATACTGGCAGTAATGACGCATAAGAAGATAGAAAGGAAGTGACAACATGAAAATATGCGGTGTTACGGTTGACGAGGCAGGATATAAGGTGTTTGCCGGCCGGCGCTTCCGGGTTCCGGGGGACTTTGCTGACGCGGAGCGTTCGATTGAGAATATTGAATTTTTGGCACGTAACAAGGATTACCAGGCGGAATATCCGCAGCTGGTGGCGGAGTGCAAGAAGATTTTAGAGGGACAGGCAAAGGAAATCCGGGAGTATTACGGACGGAGAGACGGACGAAAGGAGTATCAGGTTATGAGGCATGATGATTTTGGCGGGTACATAAAAGACCTGCAGGCGGCTCATAAGGAGGCGGCCGGGGCGCGGGCGAAGATGAAAGAGGCACATGACAAGGCGGCCGAAAAGTGGAAAGAAGCACAGAAAGACCGGAGGCTGAGCGAGTACGCAAAGACGGAGGCGAAAATGCGGTGGCTGGAAGCTGATCGGGATTATAAGGCAGCTCTGTCTGATCTGCAAAGCCGGACAAATGAAGCGGTGAAGAAAGTCAGGGCGGAGTTAGTTGCCCATATTGATGACTTTTATTCTCCTAACGGCAATCGTATCGACGAGGGGACGGTTAAGCTCTTAAATTCCGGCCTGCGGCTGAGTGAAAAAGAGATCGAGCGGCTTGTGTCGCAGAATGTAAACAATCCGACCATGCTGCGGCTGATCGACGACCATTGTACAAAGAATAAGATTGACAGCCGGGCGGCGCGAGTCTACGGGGTGTATGCAAGATCGGCCGGCCGTCAGGAACTGGACGCGTTCGATCAGGTATGCGGGCTTCTGCAGAGGGCTGTTGATAGTAACGACGTGGAAGCGGCCGCTTGGGGAACGGGCAACGATAATTTCTCCCGCTTCAGTGAATCGGCCATTCAGAACCTACTCAATGCAGAGATAAAGCCTGCGGCTCCTAGTGTGGGCGGTGAGGCTGGCGACAGTGACGAATAAATATGTTACAGGTACCAGCACCCTTATGGTGTAGATATCATGAGGGCATATCAACAAAATGAAAGGAGATAAAGCAAAGTGGTAGTACTCGGTATTTTCTTGTTTTTTATCATGTGTGAACTGGCTGTAATCTATGATGAGATGAAACGGAGGGATGAGTAATGGCATATGAAAAAGAGACGGTAAAGGCTGCATTAAAAGCTTCTGCAGACCTGGTTCATGAACAGATTTCTGGTATTGCGGAAACCTTCATCAGTCATGTCCCTGTCTTGATGAAGGCTATGGAAGCTGGATTGGATGAGCAGAGGGAAAGAATGCGCGAGATTGAGGCTCAGTACCAGAAGACGCTTGCGGCCCAGTCGGAGATGATAAAGGAGGGCACAATTTATGAGTAAGAAGACGACGAGTAATGTTGGGAGCATTAATTTTTCAGATGGGTTCAAAGAATTCCGTATTAATAATGACCCTGACAGAGTGATCCGGTTCAATCCCTGTGATGTCGATATCATCCAGCGATTTGACAAAGCTGTAAAGGAGCTCAGGGAGGAAAGGGACAAGCTGGAGGATGTGAGGATCAAGGCTGACGGCAGCCCGGCAGAGGAAGGCTCTGAGATCGAAAAAGCGGCGGAGACTCTTGCCAGGTTCAATCAGGTCATCAGGGCGAAGCTGGCTTATATTTTTAAGAGCGATGTCTTTGACGCTGTATTTAACGGACAGTCTCCGGTGGCTCTTGTGGGCGGCGGGAAGATGCTCTTTGAGGCCTTTATGGACGCTGCTTTTGATGTGATCGACCAGGAGGTAGCGAAAGAGACGGAGGCACGTGTCCAGCAGTATACCGGGAAGTACAAGGAAGGTAAGGCTTACCTTAGGCCAATGGGTAGTTAAATGGATAGGGAGATCATGCGAATTGTTGCTGAGATTCATGCCAGGGGCAATACGGCAGAAATAAAAAGGCGTAGAGAGGATATCATTATTCTGGAAGTGACAAAGAGAATTGTATATACGAGCAGCAGGCAGAATGGTGTCTGCTAAGGGCAAAATGGTGCCGGAGGTTCCCAGAAATGGGGCTTCCGGCATTTTTGATGAAAGGGATAGATAGTTATGAACACACCGAGAGGATATGATGGCGCGGTTTTAATATATACGGAGATGAATATAACCGGGGCAGAACAAGGAACGAGGGCGCTGAAAGCCGAGATGGGAAAGCTGGCGGACAGTGTTCAGAATTCAGAAGATAAAATGGCGCAGGCTTTTGCCTCTACGAGCAGACGGATGCAGGATGCTGCGAAAGATATCTCAGACGGAGGAAAGGCAAGCACAGAGGCTTTAAGTGCGGCAGGTGTTTCCGGGAAAAAGGCAATGGCCGGTCTGCTGGATTCCATAACAACAGGAATGGGGGCGGCAGAAGGGAAATTGTCGGCGGCCTTTTCAGAGATCCCGGGGATGGCGTCCGCTGCTCTTTCCAGTCTTCCTGCGATTGCGGGTGTAGCTTTTTCCGGACTGGCAGCGGCTGGTATTGCCGGCTTGTCTATCCTTATGAATGTGATAGGAAAATTTGCGGGTCGGATTGCAGGTATTGGAAAGAAAATCGTATTAGTCGTGGCGAGGATTGCAAAGGCTTTGCTGAGCCTGAAACGGAATGCGGAGGATACAGCGAAGGGATTCGGCATGAACGCAGGCTTAATGTTGGTCTTGAGTGTGGCAATGAACAAGATTTCCCAGGCGCTCTCCCAGATGACCGGTGGGATACGGGAAGGGATGGACAATCTGGTACGGTATTCTGACCGGGCGAACGCAGCGGTCTCTGGGCTTTATTCTTCTTTGGAGACGTTTAAGAATGGTCTTGCGGCGGCGATCGAGCCAGTTATGGATATTGTTGTTCCGGCGCTTACAAAGCTGGTTAACCTATTCTCTCTTGCGGCTGCTTATGTAAATCAGTTTCTGTCTGCCCTGACGGGAAAGCGGACCTACATAAAAGCTGTGGAGCTGCAAAAAGATTATGCGGAGAGCCTGGAGGACAGCGAGAAGGAAACAAAGAAGCTGACAAAGGAAACAGAGAGGTTCCTGGCGCCTTTCGACCAGATAATACAGCTGAGGAAAACGAGTGGGGAAGCCGGAGACTCTTCGGGTTCGGCTGCAGATAAGGATAAGATGCCGAAGCCGTCAGAGATGTTTGAACTGGTGGAGATTGAAGATGATATACAAAGATTTGCGGACAAGCTCCTCGACCTGTTCAGGCTGGGCGATTTTACGGGTCTTGGAAGATTCCTGGGGGATACTATCAATAGCGCGATCGCTAAGATCGGGGAACTGATCGACTGGAACAATATAGGCGGAAAGATCACGGATATAGTCACAAAGTTTACGACACTGTTTAATTCGCTGGTGGCAAGTATCCGATGGGAAGACCTTGGAAGGACGCTGGGAAAAGGCGTTAATACATTGGTGAATACCTTGCTCCTGCTCATCAACGGGATAGACTGGGTAAAGGTAGGCGCGGCCCTGGCGTCTGGGCTGAACGGTCTCGTTCATGAGGTTGACTGGACAAGGTTCGGTCAGCTGCTTGGCAGTTATATTCAGATGAAGATAGACGCCCTTTATGGGTTTGTTACTACGGCTGATTGGCCGGGTATCGGGGCTGCTATCGGTAATTCATTGATGGGCCTTGTGAACCGTATCGACTGGGCGAGATTCGGAGAAACCTTGGGACGGACTTTATCAGGTATCATCAGTACCGTCCATAATTTTATCAAAACGATAGACTGGCGCGGTCTGGGGTATAAGATAGCCTCCACGATCAACAATTTCTTCGCTTCAGTAAACTGGGCTGACTTCGGAGCCACCCTCAGCGATATCGCCCTTGGCCTCCTTAATATGCTCCAGACAGCTATTGAACATGTAGACTGGTGGCAGATCGGGGAAGATATCGGGACATTCCTTGCTAATATAGACTGGCAGGGGATTTTCAATAAGGCGCTGCAGATAGGGATACGTGCTTTGGCGGCACTTATCCAGGTGGAATGGGGAACGCTTGAGGGCCTTGGAAAGAAGCTGTGGGACGGATTTACAGGTGGGATTTCAAAGCAGTCTGACAGGCCGGATGGCTGGATACGGCAGCATATCACTGAACCATTCCTAACCGGATTGAGGGTGCTGTTTGGGATTAACGGCGGGATTTCCGGTGTTATGTTGGAGATGGGCGGACATCTTATCAATGGTTTGATAGGTGGTCTGGATTCCAGTAAGTTAGGGGCACACATCTTGGCTATTGGCCTTATGATAAAGACGAGATTCCAAGAATCCTTCAACGGTATAAAAGAGGTAGTGGTTAGTGCAATGAACGCGGTGATAGATGTGCTGAACAGATTGCAGGTGAAGATACCTGAATGGGTGCCGGAATTAGGCGGGAAAACTTTTGGATTTAACATAAAGCATATAGGCACATCGGGAACTTACACCGCGCAGAGCAGGTTTTCTGGTGTTCCGGTGTATGCGTCTTATGCCGCGATCCCATTCCGCATGCCCCGCCTTGCGACTGGTACGGTAGTTCCGCCCCGAGCCGGAGAGTTCGCGGCTATATTGGGCGACAATAAACGAGAGACTGAGGTCGTATCACCGCTGTCAACCATGAAGCAGGCTCTTATAGAGGCGCTTCAGGAGGCCGGAGTGACTGGGAACAACCAGACAGTGAAAGCTACACTAGAGGTTGACGGAACCAGATTCGGGCAGTTGATCGCCAAGTTTGGGAACCAAGAAAACCAGAGAGTAGGCGTAAGACTTGTAACGGAGGGCAGGTGTTGATTACTAGAATGTAAGAATGATTGAAGGTTAATGACATAAAAGGCCCGCTGCCGGGCTCATGGGGAGGGACAGGCGGCAGCGGGTGGTCGTTTTGCTGATCTGATTATATCACGGGAGGTAAAACGACGCAATGAGAACGAGAAATATGACCTATTCAGACTATGGTATTTCGGTTGACAGGGCGAAAGAATTGCTTTCCTTATGCGAGAATGGGAATATACCGAGATCACTTATGGAAGAAGCTATTAAACAATCTGGATTTGGCGTTCCCGACAGGATGATCGAGTGCCTGACAAGCGGCAAGGGGTATTACGTTTTGAGCAAAAAGGAGTACATCCCTTGTAACAGTGATGATTTTTATGCTTACAAGCGAAAGAGCGTCGCAATATTGGATCGGCTCCTGGAAGAACAGGAACGTCAGGCCAAGCTAAAGCCAGTGTAGGGAACCAATAGCATGAATTTTGATTATTCCCGAAAACTGCGGAATATGTGGACCTTTTCCTTTGTGGAACTGCCAAAACCCGGGCGGCCAAGGAAATCCGCGAAGAAGTAAGGGTCCCCATTTGAGGGCGAATTGACTCAAAGCGGCGAGAAATGGCGGCGGGCTGCAGGATTTTGTGACACGACAACGCACGCGGGGAAGAGAATATTATGGGCGGATATAACAGCGGTGGACGCAATCGGACACACAGAACAGTGGAAAATTATAGTCGCATTGACAGTTTTGAATTTTATATGTTCCTTAAAGGTGATAAGTATCTCGGCTATAAGTCAGTTGTTAAATATCATGGCGACGATATTGTCTATTATGTGGAGAACCGATCTGCCGTGGTAAGGATGGGGAACGACTATTGCAATCTGACGTTGTCGCGGGTGCCGGGCGTTGATGGCGAATCAGTCAGAATGTATTTCCATTGTCCATGTTGCGGCAGGCGGGTGCGGTATTTATACGATTTTCACAAGCGCTATATATGCAGGCGTTGCCTGGGGGCAAATTATAAGATTCAGCAGACAAGGGGGATGGATAAGCTACTCAGACAGATGGCAAACATTCTGGTAAAGTTAGAATATGAGTGGTGGGATCGTGATAATCCCGGAATACAGATATTCGAACTTAAATTCATACCAAAGCCAAAATATATGCGCTGGGATAAATACGAGAGATATTTGCGGGAGTTCCGGCGGCTGCAAAAAGAATATGACCGGCTGTTTTGGCGGGGAATGCTCAGAATCAGTTATATTCCTGCGGATTTGAAAAAACGGGTGGTGTGTCATTTAGAGTCAGAATAGTTGACTATTCGCCAATGATTTAGGCAAAACCCTATAATACGGAAAAATGATAGAGAGGAAAAGGGTATGGCATATAGTTTATTGCGAGCGGAGCAGGAAACAATCATCGGATTCAACGCGGCGGAGGATACTGCGGAACTATATACGGCCGATCCGGTATGGATTCGCAAAATGGACAAGCTGGCGGCGCAGAACCCGGAGCAGTTTAAGCTGGGCCGGGTGGAGAAGTATCAGGGGGAAGTAATTGCCAAGCGGTACACATTCCCGAAGCGGTTTATCTCTATCAGGACGAAAGACAAGGTATCAACGATAACGGAGGAACAGAGGCAGGCCGCAGCGGAGCGGATGAAGATGTTGCACAGGCCGTGATTTCAATTCTACGGTCAAAATTCAGACATACAGGATTGATTGGAGGTGTTCAAACAGTCCCGGTGGGGAAATGTGCCACCGCGAGAGTAAAAACGGGAAATCGGTCTTAAAAAGGCGCTATACAATCGGGAAACGGTATGCTATAATCGAGACATGGGAAACCAGAGCCGGGCGGCTTACCCTCTGTTTATCGGAGGGGCTAACCCTCCAGACGAAAGAAAGGAGGGCTTGCCAATGATAATTACATATTCTGACTTTGTTCAGACTGGAATATTCATTGTGTCCCTTGTTGGTCTGTGTTATCAGATTTTCAAGGGGAAAAGAAAGTAGCCGCCATTACTGCGAATAATGACGGCTGATGTAAATTAAGCGATTATTTGGGGTAAGCCGTGCCTCTGGCTTCCCTTTTCAATTCTCAATATAGCACATCTGAAAGCGCGGCGCAAGTAGTTTCCGTGAATTTCCCGATAAACCTACACGGTCATGTTCCGCCGGAACAGTGGGAGTGATCCGATGGCCGGATAACAAGCGTACCTTTGGGTACGGTGGTATTTCAAAGCGTACTTTCGGGTACGGGTTCGCTTCCCGAATCTGGGTAGCAAGTTGATAATCAGGTGGCGCTTCGGGGCGTACTTTCAGGTACGGCGCATATCCGGGACAGGCTCACCGCCGAAAATCCGGCCGCCACATAATGCCGCATATAGCAGCAGGACGCCGGGGCAAAGCCGGAAAGCGTTTTACTCAAAAACGAGTAAATCCATGCCGGCCTGCGGGCGCTTCGGCGTACCTGTTAATAGCAGGCTTCATAAAAGCGATTGTTGCGGATCCCCTCCGTCATAAAGTGGCAGATATTATAATCACAGCCATTATACTGAGTTTGGAAATGCTGGTTTATTAGGCGCTGGTATGTTTCCAAGTCAACGCCGTCAACATTATCGGAGCCGCGCCGTAGAGCCTCTATAACGCCATCCATAGCCGGGCGAGATAATATGGGGTGTTCCCTGTGGAAAACCTGTGAATAAGCGTTGTAGTAGTATTTGATGATTTCAACGTATTCAGCACAATCCTCTATCCCGTGTCTGTGGCATGAACCGATTATCTGCTTTTCCAGTATCGTCATATCAATGGGTTTTCGTGCGCGTCCTGGGCTGCGCTGTTTCAGCGCTGCTCCATTCAATACATTAAATGTATTCTCTGGAGTAGTCTTTGTGTAGTCTATGGTATTGGTCTGATCATTTTGGTGTGTTCCATCATACCAATTTGGTGTGACGATCTCACCATTTTGGTATGACGTAGGATTGAACCGGTATAAAACATCATAATCTATGGTGTACCACTTGGTTTTGTCAAATCCGGCCTTATTGTAATTGCCAACGATTAAGAGCCCTTTCTTTTCAAGCGATTTAAAGGTTCTTTGTATGGTGTTTATGTGCCAGAAAGGAAATTGCGCTTGCCATTGCTCATAGGTGTTATATACCCAATAGCGGCCATCTATATAGTCCTGATTGGCCTTTTCCTTGTTCTTGATCCAGTAGTGAACTTGCTGTATTACAATAGCCTCATTCAGGCCGATAAGCGTTGCCAGCATTGGCATGACCTGCAAAGGGTGTTCGTCCAAAAGTAAATTGCTGATTGTGGTTCCCTCCGTTCTTTATTTGGTTATCCTTTGGTTTCGGTTTGGTTTGTGAAATTGGTGGTTTGGTTATCGGGAACATATTCCATGATGTCACCGGGTTGACAATTAAGCAACTTGCAGACAGTCGAGATGTTTTCCCACGATACCAATTCATTATTGCGGAATTTCTGCAATGTTGATTCTGCCAGTATCTTTTCTTTCCGCAGCTTATATGTGGAGTATCCGGCATCTTTCAGGGCAGATACTATGTTTATTTTGTACTGGATGGGCATGATGTCACTTCCTTTCATTCAATGGTTAATGGGTACGGCGCGATAAAGATATACCTTTTCCATTATAGCCATATTATAGCACATATATACACGAATTGAAAGTGTATAAAATAGACAAAATATACACTGAAAATCCGTGCATATTGCCAATAGACATACACGAGAATATAGTGTATACTGGTATCATCAAGAGAGGAACAGAGAAGCGGCCGGGAAGCCGAAAGCCCCCAAAACCGAAATCCATATACCTGTGACGATAGCAGGATGCGAGGAATAGTCAGGAAGATGATTTCGGGGCCGCGAGGATTCCACTTGATAGAAAGGAGATCGGCAATGACCGAAAGAATGATTGAAAACAGAGTGAAGAAGCTGAAAGACCTTGAAGCGCAGATGGCGGCTTTGGAGGAACAGGCCGAGACGATCAAGGCAGAACTGAAGGCGGACATGGAGGAAAAGGGCCTGGACGAATTACAGACAAAGAGCGGCCTTGTGAGATGGAAAGAGATCATCAGCAGCAGGCTGGACGGCAAAGCGCTGAAAGCGGCTCTCCCGGAGATTTACGCCCAGTTTTGCAGAGCCAGCGCGAGCCGGAGATTTACAATCGCATAAAAGAAAATGCTCCTACCAGAGCCGGTAACTCTGGCAGGAGCGGGTAACCCAAAGTAACACAGATGAATGTCTATGG
>CANQOL010000061.1 GCA_947625475.1 uncultured Acetatifactor sp. | reverse complement strand
GCAATACATAAAAATAAATTTGACAAAAAAAATAAGCCTGATAAGGCTTTCCAGAGATTGGGGTGTTAAAAACCCGGCAGAATAGGAAACGGTGTGAAAGTAAGGCTTTTCCCTCGGGAAAAGCCTTTTTTCACTTGATTTTTGTTTTTCTCTCTAGTATAGTAAGATGGGTGGCGGTATAGCGCCCCAGAATGGAGATTCTATGGTAAATGTAGCTGTGGACGCCATGGGGGGAGACAACGCTCCTGTGGAGACCGTCAAGGGAGCCGTGGAAGCGGTTGAAAAAAGCGGCGGCGTGAAGGTATTCCTGCTGGGACAGCAGGAGGTAATCCGCCGAGAGCTGGCAAAGTATACCTTCGATCAGGACCGGATAGAGGTGGTGGACGCCCGGGAGGTGATCGAGACGGGGGAGCCCCCCGTGACGGCCATCCGCCGCAAGAAGGATTCCTCTATCGTGAAGGGGATGTACATGGTAAAGGATGGGACCTGCGACGCCTTTGTGTCCGCCGGCAGCACAGGCGCGGTGCTGGTAGGGGGCGTGACGGTTGTGGGCCGGATCCGGGGGGTGGAGAGATCTCCCCTGGCGCCCTTGATTCCCACGGAGAGGGGGGTCAGCCTTCTGGTGGACTGCGGGGCCAATGTGGACGCCAGGCCCTCCCAGCTGGTGCAGTTCGCCAAAATGGGCTCCATCTATATGAAGTATGTGATGGGGGTTGACAACCCGAGGGTGGGGATCGTGAACATCGGCGTGGAGGAGGAGAAGGGCAACGCTTTGGTCAAGGAGACCTATCCTCTCTTAAAGGAATGCCCTGACATCCGCTTTATCGGCAACGTGGAGGCCCGGGACATCCCGGCAGGGGCGGCGGATGTGATTGTCTGCGAGGCATTTGTGGGCAATGTGATCCTAAAGCTCTATGAGGGCGTGGGAGCGACCCTGATCAAAAAGGTGAAGGCGGGGATGATGACCTCCCTGCGCAGCAAGATTGGGGCCCTTCTGGTAAAGCCCGCCTTAAAGACCACCCTGAAGGCATTCGACACCAAGGAGTACGGCGGCGCACCGCTGCTGGGGTTAAACGGGCTGGTGGTGAAGACCCACGGCAGCAGCGAGGCGGTGGAGATCCGCAATTCGATCCTCCAGTGCATCACCTTTAAGGAACAGGACATCAGCGGGAAAATAAGAGAAAAATTAGGATAAAAGAGCGAAAAGAGGGTAAAAAAATGGAACTGGAAAAGTTAAAGAAGGTTATCGCAGAGGTTTTGAACGTGGATCCGGAGGAGATCACCCCGGAGTCCAAGTTCATGGATGATCTGGGGGCGGACTCCCTGGATGTATTCCAGATCATCATGGGGATCGAGGAGGAGTTCGATATCGAGGTCCCCACGGAGATGGCGGAGAAGATTTCCACCGTGGAGGAAGCGGTGGAGCTGATTAAGAACGCCGTCAGCTGACAGATGGATCTGAGCGTTTGAGCTTGGGAATTCCGCCTGTGGCAGTTTGGGCATGGCTATAGAGCAGCCATGCCCAAATTGCCACAGGCAGAGAGGTTTTTGGGATGAGAGACAAGTACACTCTGGAGCTTTTGGAGGATCGGATCGGATACCGCTTCCGGGATCAGTCCCTGCTGCGGCAGGCCCTGACCCACAGCTCCTATATTAATGAACAGAAGATCCACAAATCCCGCGACTACGAGCGGCTTGAATTCCTGGGGGATGCGGTGCTGGAGCTGGTGAGCAGCGAATTTTTGTTCCACCGCCATAAGGATATGCCTGAGGGAGAGCTGACCAAGACCCGGGCTTCCATGGTCTGTGAGCCCGCCCTGGCCTTCTGCGCCCGTGAGATCGGGCTGGGAGAGTTCCTCTACCTGGGAAAGGGGGAGGAAATGGGCGGAGGAAGGGAGAGGGAATCCCTGGCCTGCGACGTCATCGAGGCCGTGGTCGGCGCTGTTTATCTGGACGGAGGCATGGAGAAGGCTAAGGAGTTTATCCATCGGTTCATCCTCTCGGATCTGGAGAACAAGAAATTATTCTACGACAGCAAGACCACCCTGCAGGAGCTGATCCAGGGGAAGCTGAAGAAGGATTTTCAGTATGTACTGCTGGATGAGACCGGGCCGGAGCACCATAAGACGTTCCGGGTGGAGGTCTGGATGGAGCAGGAGGTGATCGGCAGGGGCGAGGGCAGAACCAAGAAGGCCGCGGAGCAGCAGGCCGCCTACCAGGCCCTTTTACTATTGAGAAAGAGTGGAAAGAATTAGATGTATTTAAAGAGTATTGAGATACATGGATTTAAGTCCTTCGCAAACAAGATCACCCTCCAGTTTCACAACGGGATCACGGGGATCGTGGGCCCTAACGGAAGCGGGAAGAGCAATGTGGCGGACGCCGTGCGCTGGGTGCTGGGGGAGCAGCGGATCAAACAGCTGCGGGGCGCCAGCATGCAGGATGTCATTTTCTCGGGGACAGAGACCAGGAAGCCTCTAAGCTATGCCTATGTGGCCATCACCCTGGACAACTCGGACCACCAGCTGGCCGTGGATTTCGACCAGGTGACGGTGGCCAGAAGGATCTACCGTTCCGGAGAAAGTGAATATCTGATCAACGGCTCTCCCTGCCGGCTGCGGGATGTAAATGAAATGTTCTATGACACCGGGATCGGCAAGGAGGGCTATTCCATTATCGGGCAGGGCCAGATTGACAAAATTTTGAGCGGCAAGCCGGAGGAACGCCGGGAGCTTTTTGACGAGGCGGCCGGAATCGTAAAGTTCAAGCGCCGGAAAGTGGCCGCCCAGACCAAGCTGGAGAGCGAAAAGCAGAATCTGGTCCGCGTCAACGACATCCTCTCGGAGCTGGAAAAACAGATCGGCCCCCTGGAAAAGCAGTCCGAGACGGCGAGGGTCTATCTGAAGAAGAAGGAGGCCATGAAAGCCCTGGAGGTGAATGTATTCCTGCTGGAAAACCGGCGGCTGCAGGAGCAGCTGGCGGCCCTGGAGGGAAAATACAGCATCGCCCGGGGGGATCTTGACAGTACCCGCGAGGAATATCAGGGGATCAGGGACGAATACGAGAAGATACAGGGAGAGCTGGAGCGGCTGGAGGCAGCCATCGAAGAGACCCGCGCCAGCCTTTCGGACACCGGGCTGATGCGGGGCCGCCTGGAGGGCCAGATCGGGGTGCTGCAGGAGCAGATTCACTCGGCCCAGGGCAGCGCCGACCATCTGCACAGCCGTGAGAATGCCGTAAGCCTGGAAATTGCGGAGAAGACCGGGGAGAAGGAGAAGCTGCTTCGGCAGAAGGAAGAGATCGACGGCCAGGTGCAGGAGATCACGGCCGCCCGGGACCAGGTGAGGGAGCAGCTGGAGAAGGTCCAGGGCCGGATCGAGGATCTGAACGGCCGTATTGAGGAAGGAAAGAACGCCATCATCGGAGAGCTGAACCAGAGGGCGGCCATCCGGTCCCGCATGGGACGGTATGACACCATGATGGAGCAGATCAATATCCAGAGGGCAGAGCTGAATTCCCGGATCCTGCGGGCCAAGTCCGACGAGGCCGCCCGGGAGGAAAGCATCCGGCAGCTGGAGGAGAGCTTTAACGCCGTGACGGCCCAGCTGACCCGGCTGAAGGAGCAGGAGGGCGCCGGGGAAAAGGAGCTGGTGGGCCTGCGGGAGACGCTGGCGGCCAAGGATAAAAAGCTGCGGGATACCCAGGCGCTCTTTCATCAGGAGCGTTCCCGGCTGGAGGCGCTGTCCAATCTGACGGAGCGCTACGAGGGCTACGGCGGAAGCGTGAAGAAGGTGATGGAGCGCAAGGACGATGTGAAGGGCATCGTGGGCGTGGTGGCGGATATTGTCCAGGTGCAGGAGAAGTATGAGGTGGCAATTGAGACCGCCTTGGGGGGCAATATCCAGAATATTGTCACGGACGACGAGGATACGGCCAAGGAGATGATCTCCTACCTGAAGAAAAACCGTCTGGGGCGGGCCACCTTCCTGCCTCTGACCAGCATCACCCATCCCCAGGAGTTCAAGAATCCGGAGGCATTGAAGGAGCCCGGCGTTCTGGGGCTGGCGGACGGGCTGGTACATACCCAGGCAAAATATAAAAATGTGGCCAAATCCCTCCTGGGCCGCATCCTGGTGGTGGATACCGTAGATCACGCGGTGCGCATCGCCAGGAAATTCGATTACGGGATCCGCATGGTGACCCTGGAGGGAGAGCTCCTGGTGCCCGGGGGAGCCATCAGCGGCGGCGCCTATAAGAACAGCAGCAACCTTTTAAGCAGGCGCCGGGAGATCGAGGAACTGACGGCGAGGGTAAAGACCCTGGAAAAAACCGTGGGCGACGTGGAAAAGGAGATTGAGGATACCAAGCAGAGCCGGAACAGGATCCGCATGGACTTAGAGACCGTACGGGCCCAGATGCAGAGAAAGTCTCTGGAGCAGAATACGGCCCGGATCAGCATTGCCCAGGCCAGGGAGCGGATGGCCGAGGAGGAGGAGGGCTTCGGCTCCATGAAGCGGGAGGAGAAGGAGCTGGAGCAGAAAACCCTGGAAATCCGGGAGGGCAAGGAGAGCATCCAGGACGAGCTCTCCGCCAGCGAGCGGGCGGAGCAGGATACCCAGGAGAAGATCCTGGCCTGGCAGAAGGAGCTGGAGCAGGAGAGGGCCCGGGAATCCGCTGTTTCCGGCCAGGCGTCAGACTGGGAAGTGAAGGTGGAAAAAATGCTTCAGACCCAGGGCTTCCATCAGATGAACGTGGACCGCATCAGCGGGGAAATCCAGCGCTGCGAAGAGGAACTGCAGGAGATCCGGCAGGCCCTCAGCCAGAGCCTGGAGGATATGGAGAGCCGCCAGAACAATATCCGGGAAATTGAAAAGACCATTGAGGCGTCCCATGTCTCCCAGCGGGAATGGGAGGAAAAGCTGAAGACGGATCTGGAGACGAAGGAGTCTCTGAGCGTAAAGCAGAAGGGATTTTTTGAATCCCGGGAGGCTCTGTCCGAGAGGATGAACGCCCTGGACAAGGAGGTATACCGTCTGAACGCCCAGAAGGAGAAGCTGGAGGAATCCGTCGAATCCCAGATCAACTATATGTGGGACGAGTATGAAATCACCCTCAGCGACGCCGCCTCCCTGCGGGACGAGGCCATGACGGACCTGCACGCCATGAAGCGGGAAATCGGCTCTCTGAAGGATCAGATCCGGAAGCTGGGGAATGTAAATGTGAACGCCATCGAGGACTACAAGAACCTGATGGAGCGCTATACCTTTATGAAGACCCAGCACGACGACCTGGTGGAGGCGGAGAAGACCCTGGAGGGCATCATCCAGGAGCTGGACAGCGCCATGAGGAAGCAGTTTGAGGAAAGGTTTGCCCTGATCGGCAGGGAGTTCGACAAGGTGTTCAAGGAGCTCTTCGGGGGCGGCAAGGCCACCCTGGAGCTGATGGAGGACGAGGATATTCTGGAGGCGGGCATCCGCATCATCGCCCAGCCCCCCGGAAAGAAGCTGCAGAACATGATGCAGCTCTCCGGCGGAGAGAAGGCCCTGACGGCCATCTCCCTGCTCTTTGCCATCCAGAACATGAAGCCCTCCCCCTTCTGCCTGCTGGACGAGATCGAGGCGGCCCTGGACGAGTCCAATGTGGGGCGGTTTGCCAGATATCTGCACAAGCTCACCAGGCATACCCAGTTTATCGTGATCACCCACAGGCGGGGCACCATGGAGAGCGCCGACCGGCTCTACGGCATCACCATGCAGGAGAAGGGCGTGTCCACGCTGGTCAGTGTGAACCTGATTGACAAGGATTTGGAAAACTGACAGGAGGGAAGGGCCATGAGCGAAGAGAAAAAAGGGTTTTTCAGAAGGCTTCGGGAAGGGCTTTCCAAGACCCGGAACAATATTGTCAGAGGGATTGACTCCCTGCTTGGCGGCTTTTCCGCCATAGATGAGGATTTCTACGAGGAACTGGAGGAAATCCTCATTATGGGGGATATCGGGGTAAACGCTGCGGAAGCCATTGTGGAGCGTTTAAAGAAAGAGGTGAAGGAGCGGCACTTAAAGGAGCCCTCCCAGTGCAAGGAGCTTTTGATCGAGAGCATCCGGGATCAGATGCAGGTGGCGGAGAACGCCTACGATTTTGAGAAGGAGAGATCCGTGATCCTGGTGATCGGGGTCAACGGGGTGGGCAAAACCACCTCCGTGGGCAAGCTGGCGGGCAAATTTGCCTCCCAGGGCCGCAAGGTCCTGATCGCTGCGGCGGATACCTTCCGTGCGGCCGCAGGAGAGCAGCTGGCGGAGTGGGCCAGAAGGGCCGGCGTGGAGATGATCGGAGGCAGAGAGGGCGCCGATCCGGCCAGCGTGGTATACGACGCGGCGGCCGCCGCCAAGGCCCGGGGGACCGAGATCCTTCTGATCGATACCGCCGGGAGGCTGCACAACAAAAAGAACCTGATGGAGGAGCTGCGCAAAATCAACCGGATCCTGGACCGGGAGTTCCCGGGAGTCCACCGGGAAAACCTGATTGTGCTGGACGCCTCCACCGGGCAGAACGCCTTAAACCAGGCCCGGGAGTTCGGCCAGGCGGCGGAGCTGACGGGGATTATCCTGACCAAGATGGACGGCACCGCCAAGGGAGGCATTGCCGTGGCCATCCAGTCCCAGCTCCAGGTGCCGGTGAAGTATATCGGCGTGGGGGAGACCATAGAGGATCTGCAGAAATTTGATCCGGACGAATTTGTCAACGCACTGTTTGATACGGAGGGAGAAAAAAATGCTGACGCTTAAAACTTTTGAGGATGCCTGCGAGGTCGTAAAGAGGGTGACGCTGGAGACCAAACTGGTCTACAGCGACTATTTCAGCGCCGTGACGGGGAACAAGGTGTATTTAAAGCCTGAAAATATGCAGTTTACCGGCGCCTACAAGGTGAGAGGGGCCTACTACAAGATGAGCACCCTCACCCAGGAGGAACGGGAGAAGGGCGTGATCACCGCCTCCGCCGGCAACCATGCCCAGGGGGTGGCCTACGCGGCCAAGTGCTACGGGGCAAAGGCTGTGATCGTGATGCCCACCACCACCCCTCTGATGAAGGTGAACCGCACCAAGAGCTACGGCGCGGAGGTGGTCCTGTGGGGGGACGTGTACGACGAGGCCTGCGCCAAGGCATATGAGCTGGCACAGGAGCACAATTACACCTTTATCCATCCCTTTGACGATCTGACCGTGGCGGCCGGACAGGGGACCGTTGCCATGGAAATCTTCCAGGAGCTTCCGCTGGTGGACTACATTCTGGTGCCCATCGGGGGAGGCGGGCTGGCCACCGGGGTTTCCACCCTGGCAAAGCTCCTGAATCCGAAGATACAGGTGATCGGCGTGGAGCCCGCGGGAGCCAACTGTATGCAGGAGTCCCTAAAGGCCGGCCAGGTGGTGACCCTGCCCAAGGTCAATACCATCGCCGACGGCACGGCGGTCAAAACCCCGGGCGCAAAGCTTTTCCCCTATATTCAGGAGAATCTGGACGATATCATCACCGTGACGGACGAGGAACTGGTGGTGGCCTTCCTGGATATGGTGGAAAACCACAAAATGGTGGTGGAAAATTCGGGCCTTCTCACGGTGGCCGCCCTAAAGCACCTGGACGTACAGGATAAAAAGGTGGTGTCCATTTTAAGCGGCGGCAATATGGATGTGATCACCATGTCCTCCGTGGTGCAGCAGGGACTGATCTTCCGGGACCGGATCTTTACCGTGTCCGTGCTTCTGCCTGACAAGCCCGGGGAGCTTTACCGGGTTTCCGGGGTCATTGCCCAGGCAAACGGCAATGTGATCAAGCTGGAGCACAACCAGTTTGTCTCCACCAACCGCAACGCCGCCGTGGAGCTGCGCATCACCATGGAGGCATTCGGCACCGAACACAAGCACCAGATCATGGAGGCCCTGGAGCAGGAGGGCTACCAGCCCAAGCTGGTCCGGACGAACATATAAACGTATAGTTTCCCCTAAATCCGCATAATCTGATTATGCGGATTTTCCGCCGAAAAGGAGACTGTCATGGCAGACACAGCACCCATCAAGAAAAGGCTGTTTTTAAAAAATATCCTGCTGATTACCGTGGGCTCTGCGGTCTACGGCGCCGCCCTTGGGCTTTTTCTGGATCCAAATGCCCTGGCCCCCGGCGGGGTCTCCGGCCTGGCGGTCCTGCTGAGCCGGGTGCTGGGCCTTCGCACCGGCACCTGGTTTATGCTGATGAACATCCCCATCCTGATCCTGGGAATCTGGCGCTTCGGCTTTCGTTTCATTCTCTCTACAATTTACAGCACCGTCCTGATCTCCCTGTGCACCAACCTCTCCGGCAGACTGGGTGTGATGACCCGGGATCCCTTCCTGGCCGCCCTGGCGGGAGGCGTCCTCATGGCGGTGGGCATTGGCCTGGTGTTCAAGGCCGGCAGCACCACGGGAGGAACGGATATCATTGTCAAATGTCTGCGCCAGCGGATGCCCCATCTGCGCACGGGCAGGCTGTTTTTGATTTTGGATGTGGCGGTGGTGGCCCTCTCCGCCCTGGTATTTCGAGATGTGGACAAGGCGCTCTACGCGGGGGTGGCCGTGGCGGTGAATTCCTTTGTGCTGGATCTGGTGCTTTACGGCAGGGACGAGGCTAAGCTGATCTACATTATCAGCGACCACGCCGGGGAGATCGCTGAAAGGCTCTTAAAGGAGCTGGATATCGGTGTGACCTACATGCAGGGGAAGGGCGCCTACAGCGGCAGGCCCAAGCAGGTGATCCTGTGCGCGGTGAAAAAGCATATGGCCCCCAAGGCGGAGGATGTGGTACGGGAGGAGGATCCTCTGGCTTTCCTCATTGTCACCAGCGCCACGGAGATATACGGGGAAGGATACAAGAGTTATTTCGGAGAGCGGCTCTAGGGAGGGGAGGGAAGATGAGCGGAAAGAGGAAGGAGCGCAGGCGGGAGCAGCCCGCCCTGGAGGCCCGGGACCGGGGGCAGTATGAGAAGAGAGGCTATCTCTATGACGATTTCCGCATGTTTCACCTGCGGGATACGGTGGAGAGATCCTTTCAGTTCCACTACCACGATTTTTACAAGATCCTGATTTTACTTGGCGGAAGCGTGACCTACAATGTGGAGGGGAAGGCGTATCCCCTGAGACCTTATGATATTGTGCTGGTGGGACGGGGGGAGATTCACCGCCCGGAGGTGAGCTTTGGGGAGCCCTATGAGAGAGTGATTTTTTACATATCGGAGGAATATCTGGAGCGGCACCGGGGAAGCGACTATGACCTGGCGGAGTGCTTTGCAAGGGCCGGGAAGGAGGGCTGCAGCGTGCTGCGCTTTCAGGCCCTGGTGAACACGGGGCTGATGGATATTGTATCCAGGATCGAGAGAAACGGGGACCGTGGGGAATATGCGGCCAGCCTTTACGCCAGAGTGCTCTTTACAGAATTTATGATCCTGCTGAACCGCGCCTGCCGGGATACGGCGGAGTGCTTCAGCCGCAATGTGTCCTACAACCAGAAAATGATTCACCTGCTGCAGTATATCAACACCCATCTGGGGGAGGAACTGACCATTGAGGATCTGGCGGAGCATTTTTATGTCAGCAAGTATCATATGATGCGGCAGTTCAAGGAGGAGACAGGGTACACCATCCATCAGTATATTACGGAGAAGAGAGTGCTGGAGGCCAGGAAGCTCCTTGCGGCGGGAATGAGCGCCACCAAGGTCTGTTTTGCCTGCGGATTCCGGGATTATTCCACCTTTTCCCGGGCCTTTAAGGCCCGGATGGACCGGCTCCCCTCCCAGGTGCCAAGGGAGGAGGGTCTGTAGTTAGGGAAAGGCCGCCGGAAGCGGAGTCCGGCGGCCTTTCATAGAGTTGGATACTCTGTACCACAGGAATGTCCGATACGCAACGTTTTTTCGATCTTGAAATCTTTGCTTTACAAATGGATTGGTCCATGATAGAATTGTCTCATTCGATACAAATGTATTGCGTCTGCTCAAAAAGACGGCATTTGCAGAAGTCTGTTTGGTCTATGGCGATTCGCCGCATTGTCCAAATCAGTTATTTTTAATTAAATCATTTTTATTCTGACAGCATGGGAGCAAGCCCAAATATCTTGTCGGCTGCCAGGCTCCCGTTCCGGCAGCCACTTCACAATCATCTAATCTTTTAATCGAAAGGAAAATCTGCCTATGACAAACCAAACTTTTCAGTCATCCTCTGTCGGATCCGGCGCCCGAGATGAATTTTATGGCGCTGCACCTGCTCCATTGGAGGAATCCCAGAGCGCTGAGCCTGTCCGGCTGGAGGAATCCCAGGGAACCCTCCCCATCCCCATGAGCAACGATTACCTTTTCCGGGCCCTGATGCAGCGAAACCGGAAGGTCTTAAAGGCCCTCATCTGTTCCCTGCTTCACTTAGAACCTGCCGCTGTCACAAATGTCACTATCCTAAACCCCATCGAGCTGGGGGAAGATATGGATGACAAGACATACATCCTCGATATCAAAGTGGAGATTAACAGGTATCTGCTCCTGAACCTGGAGCTGCAGGTGATCAATGAGAAAAACTGGCCGGAGCGTTCCCTGTGCTACCTCTGCCGGACCTTTGACAGTTTAGAACTCGGCCAGGACTACAGGGAGGTGCGTCCTGCCATCCAGATTGGCCTGCTGAATTTCACCCTTTTTGAGGACAGCCCTGAATTTTATGCAAATTATTATATCATGAATGCAAAAAATCATCGAATTTATAGTGACAAGTTCCGGCTGAGTGTGGTAGACTTAACTCAGATAAAGCTTGCCACCGAGGAGGATCGCGCCTACCAGATTGACCAGTGGGCCGCGCTGTTTACCGCCACCACATGGGAGGAGTTAGAAATGCTTGCCAAAGCCAACCCGAACATTCAGGAAGCCGTTTTCACCGTTGCCAAGCTGACCCGGGAAGAGAAAATCCGCCAGCAGTGCGAGGCCAGGGAGGACTACTATCACAGAGTAGTCGCCCGGGAGAGGCTTCTGGAGAACACGAAGCGGCAGCTGGATCAGGCTGTCGCGCGGCTGGACCAGGCTGCCGCCGAGCGGGATCAGGCTGTCGCACAGCGGGACCAGCTTCTCAAACTAATTCAAAAATATGGAATCCACATTCCGGAGGAAGCAATTTGGTGATATGTCAAGAGTAAATTGAAAAAGAAATAACCCAAAAACCAGTAAAAAAGGGTACAAGAAAA
>CANQOL010000060.1 GCA_947625475.1 uncultured Acetatifactor sp. | reverse complement strand
ATTTCATTATCCAGCTCGTTCTTCGCACGGTCGGCGCAGGCTCCGTAATCCTCACCGTAGGATTCCTCCGGGACGATGCGGAACAGCTCGCCGCCCGTTTCCTCTGCAATCCATCGCGCCATCTGCTGCCCGTTGTCTGACCATGAGAAGTAGGCGACAAGAATTTTACTCTCCCCGGCGACGCTTGCTTCCGGTTCGTTGTCGATCCCTCTGTGGGAACCGCCAAAGAGCTGCGGGAGAAGCAGCACCGCTGCTGCCACGACAATGACGACAATTCCGATAATGATCCAAACTTTCTTTTTCATAGGATACCTCCATGGATACCTCCATGTATTTAAAAATGATTTTTACATCTGCTGTTCCCAAAACGCCACAGCGTCGTTTATCCAACCCTCGGCAACCGTTCCTGTCCCCAGCCCGAAGCCATGGGAAAGTCCCTCATAGGCGTGAAACTCTGTGGGGATCCCCGCAGCGGACATCGCATCAAGCCTCCTCTGCATCGTGCGCCAGTTCGCAATGCCATCGTTCGTCCCGACGCAAGAATAGGTGGGCGGGTCGGTTTTCTGCCACTCACTGTGGCCCGTGTACTGCATAACGACACATCCGGCCTGCGGCAGATCGTCTCCGCCGAAGTAGGCGGTACCGTAGGAGCCGACGTCAGCCGCCATCCGTGCGCCCGCCGAGCCTCCCCACAGGGAATAGCAGTCGGTGTCCACTTCCAGTTCCTCCGCGTGGGCAAAGATAAAGCTGATCGCCCGCGAAAGATCCTCCATAGCCGTGTCCCAGCCGGGACGATAGATCAGCGCAAAAGCGTTGTAGCCCATTTTGGAAAGTTCCAGCGCATGTGGGAAACTGTCGTGCATCGCGCCGACGTAGGCAAAACCGCCTCCGGCATTGCATACGGCAAACTTCCCGCCAGGATTGCCCTTGAAAAAGAACATTCCCGTATCTGCCTTGTCGGGGTCAGCCGCCTTTTCCTCATCGGTATAAATATCGTAAAAGATCGTTTCACCCGTCTCAGCATGGGATTTCATGTAGTTACAAATCTCAACCGTCTTGTCTGAGTCGATATTTGAATACCACGTTAAGCGAAGATCTCCCAGCGTTCTGCCGCTGTAATATCCGGTATCCACAGGAAAGATAAGCCGTCCATAGTCGCCGAAAGCCGGATCATTTATCACGTCTGAAATGGCGGTGTCTGTGGTGTAGGGCTGGTTTACTCCGTTTTCCTGCTTTTCGTTCCTGCCCCAAAAGAACCGCAGGCCGTTATAGGTATATTCCATAGATGCAATCCCTCCATGATCGTAACCATCCTTGACCCGATAGGCAAAATTGCCGCCTGCTTCGCTATCTCCTTCAGTAAAGCCCGGAAGCTGCCGCATATTTTCCACACGGCTGGTGTCGTAGGAATAAGCGAAATCCTCCGTACCGGTAATGACCCACACGAAGAAATCCTGCCGTTTCTCTGCGGCGGCATAGATGTCCGGATCCGTCAGTCCCGTGCCACAGCTCATGGGGAGAAAATAGCGGAAATAATCCAGACAGTTCTGGAATGTTCTCCAGGTTGCCACGCTGCCCATGGAAAATCCGCCAAAGCCCCTGTGGTCGCGGGAAGCAATCAGATCCTCGGTGGAGGTACTGGCCGCGTAAGTGGAGTACCGGCTTTCCACGGCCGGGATCAGGTCGTTTATCAGTTCGTTGTGATAGTTTTGATTGAGCTGCAGCGCAAGACTAAAACTTGCGCTGTCCTCCGGGCTTGTGTTGTTGTAAGTCGGGCAGACAAGGATGATAGGACGAATTTCCCCTGCGTCAATCATGTGGTCGAGCACATTTTTGAATCCCGACGGTTCCTCCGGCGTTCCCAGCGTCATATTTTCATTGCCCCATCCGCCGTGCATCAGGTAAAAAATATCGTATTGACGGTTCTCGTCGTAACCGCTTGGCAGATAGATTACCGCATGCTTTTGGAGCGGCTGTGACTTCTGCTCATAGGAAAAGGATTCGTAAGTATCGTAGTAGAGATCTACCAATGTACCCGGATTCTCTGCTGGGGAAAAATATGCTTCTGGGATTTCGGAAAGTTCCTGGGGAATGGCAGCCTCGCGCACATTTTCCGTTTCATTGCTTTCCGAATTGTTGTTTTCCGGTTTTTCGGGAGCGTCCTCTGTATTCTCTGCGGATGAACCGGCCGTTTGCCGGTTGTTATTATCAGTTACTGCCTGATTTCCGCAGGCACAGAGCGATCCCACAAGGAAAACAAGGGAAAGTGTTGCCGCAATCAATCGTTTCATAGTCACCCTCCTTTATTCCGCGTCCCGGAAGAACAGTGGAAGCGCATTGTAGAGATATTCCTGCACGGCGTTGAAGTCGTGGTAGCCGCCGTCCTTCTGATAGAATACATAGTGATCCGGCGTGAAAATCTCCCGCGACAGCATTTCCTCCGCCATACCGATCGACTGGCTCTTGACCGCGTCCTCGGTGCCGACAGCGTGATAGATAAAGTACCCGCGCTCGTCAAGGTTTTCGTCTTTTACAAGCTGCTCGATAAAGTCCACGTTGTCCTCAAAGCGGAAATCGCCGTAGGTGCCGTAGTACCAGCAGGAACCGCTCATGGGAAGGAAGTAATGAATATAATCGTAGTCATAGCAGAACTGGAGCCATGTTGTGACCGAGCCGAGGGAAAAGCCGCCGAACGCCCGATGGTCGCGGGATGCCTTTAAGTCCTCCGGGGAGGTGGATGCGGCGTAGGTGTGAAACCGCCCCTCGACCGCGGGCATCAGGTGATTTTCAAAATCCTGATGAAAGGCGCGGAATTCTTCAATAGAGCTGGAAAAATCCGTGCTGCTGTTTTCGTTGTAGAAGGTCGCTGACACGATGATGATGGGCGGAATATCTCCGTTTGCAATCAGATTGTCAAACATATTTTTCGTCGCAGTGAAATCAAAATATTCTCCGGCATGGCCGCCCCAGCCATGCATGAGATAGAGAATGTTGTACCGC
This sequence comes from uncultured Acetatifactor sp., assembly GCA_947625475.1. Lineage (GTDB taxonomy): Bacteria > Bacillota > Clostridia > Lachnospirales > Lachnospiraceae > Acetatifactor. The sequence continues at coordinate 8,597 of CANQOL010000060.1, read as the reverse complement.
GTTTCAGCGTCATTCTCATTGTAGCCGCAGGGCGTATAAACGTATGCGGTTTTTGTGATGGTGCTGCCGCCCCGCACATAATCTTCAGATTGATAGTCGAGCCGAACCACATTTCCTTGCTCGGCTGCCTCCTGCGTGTAAGCAGCCGGAACCGCTTTCGTCCAGCCTGTCTGTGAAATCTCCATGTCAACCACTCCTGTTTTTTCCTCTGCGGCAGGTTTGCCGCTGCTTTCCGATTCGTCTGCGACTGTGGGGGAAGTGTCGAATTCCGCGGGATAATCCTGCACCCCTGCTTCCTCTCTGCCGCAGGCACAAACTAAAATCATAAGGAACAAGGCCGCGGGACCTGTTTTAATAAGCCGTTTCATTGACATCACCTCTGTCTTTCATCATAAAAAAACCGAGGCTTCCGGAGAAGTCTCGATTCGTTTATCAGTTATAACCAGAAGTTGCAACTCGGGCAGGTTTTCTATTGCTTAAGGGAAGCCAGCACCTTTTCCAGTGCAGAAAGGAAACGGCTGACAACCTTTGTCGGCTGCGGAGAGTACAGGATCCCCACCGGCATGACATGATTCCACTCTACCGGAATCACGCGCATCAGCGGATGCACCATGCTCCAGCTTTTGATCACAACCAGGATATCCTGATTCTGCTCACACAGATTAAAAATACCTACATCATACAGATCAAAGTTTACCAGATTGATCTGGGGATGATGTTCCGTCAGGTCGTCCCGCAGGTTATCCATGTGGCGGCACCATCCCCGATGGATCATCATCAGATCCTGTCCGTACAGATCCTGCACAGAAAGTTTTTCCTTCCCCGCAAGCGGATGGGAAAGCGGCACCGCACAGCAGATCGGTTCGTTTTCGATCAGCAGGCCTCTGCAGTTCCTCTGCGCCATCAGGAGTTCATCCACAAAACCGGTCACCACATCAATATTCTGTCCCAGATTTTTCAGGATTTCTCTGGCATTGTCCGATGTATTTTCAAAAGGAACCAGTTTAAAACTCACATCAGAACAGTGTTCATGGATCTTCGGCCACAGATTCATCAGCATCTGCGCCGGCATAATGGGAGAGGTTCCGATACGGATCACCTGTTCCTGCGTCCGTTCTGCGCTTCTGGCGCGGGCAACCGCCTCGCTGCAGTATTCCGTAATGTACTTCGCATCTTTATAAAGGGACTCGCCGGCCTTTGTCAGCGTGATCCCCCTGTGGGTCCGGTCAAAAAGCCGCATTTCCAGGTCGCTCTCCAGCAGATTGATCTGCTTGATCAACGCAGTGGAGGTAATGTGCAGATCCTCTGCCGCCTTGTTAAAGCTGCCGGCCTCCGCCACACGGATAAAGGATGTAAAATTGATACTATTGATGTTCATAGGGGGCCTCCGCCTCTTTTTATTATTTCAGTAAAATTATATTTCAACCGCCGCCAACTGTCAATCTTTCAAACTGGTATGATAAAAAATATCCATATTGGCACTTTCTACCACGCCATTTTTCTGTATAATAAAAAATACGCCGGCAATAAAACATTTTTGATAGGAGTAGTAGGATATGAGTGATCAGCAAAAAAACAGATACGAATTGAACAAGCAGTTGGCTCAGATGTTAAAAGGCGGCGTCATTATGGATGTGACCACACCGGAACAGGCTAAAATTGCAGAAACTGCCGGGGCATGCGCAGTCATGGCACTGGAACGTATCCCGGCGGACATCCGTGCCGCAGGCGGAGTATCCCGCATGAGTGATCCAAAAATGATTAAGGGAATCCAGGAGGCAGTCTCTATTCCCGTCATGGCAAAATGCCGCATTGGGCATTTTGTGGAGGCACAGATACTGGAAGCCATCGAAATCGACTATATAGATGAAAGCGAAGTGCTTTCCCCAGCCGATGACAAATACCATATTGACAAGACACGCTTCCAGGTACCCTTTGTCTGCGGTGCCAGGGATCTGGGGGAAGCATTAAGGAGAATTGCCGAAGGTGCGTCCATGATCCGCACCAAGGGAGAACCCGGTACCGGGGATGTGGTTCAGGCTGTCCGACACATGAGAACTATGAATGCTGAAATCCGCAGAATACAAAACCTCAGGGATGACGAGCTGTTCGAGGCAGCCAAGCAGCTGGAGGTTCCCATTGATCTGCTCCGCTATGTTCATGAAAACGGAAAACTTCCTGTTGTCAACTTTGCAGCCGGCGGCGTGGCTACCCCGGCCGATGCGGCACTGATGATGCAGTTAGGGGCGGAAGGCGTCTTTGTGGGCTCAGGGATTTTCAAATCCGGCAATCCTGAAAAGCGTGCCGCTGCCATCGTTCAGGCGGTCACAAATTACACGGATGCAAAATTGATTGCTGAATTGTCCGAGGATCTGGGCGAAGCCATGGTGGGCATTAACGAGCAGGAAATCGCACTGATCATGGAAGAGAGAGGGAAATAGAATGACAATAGCTGTTCTTGCACTGCAGGGTGCCTTTCTGGAGCATGAACGGGCATTGAAAAAGCTGGGGGTGGATTTTTTTGAAATCCGGCAGGCCGCCGACCTTACAACGCCTTTCGACGGACTGATTCTTCCCGGCGGGGAAAGCACCGTTATGGGAAAGCTGCTGCATGAACTTCATCTTTTTGTTCCCTTGAAGAAAAAGATTCAAGCCGGCCTGCCCGTATTCGGAACCTGTGCCGGGCTGATTCTTCTGGCCGGAGAAGTGATTGGCGGCAGCGTACATTTTGGTACCATGGACATTTCTGTCAGGCGAAATGCTTATGGGAGGCAACTGAACAGCTTTTATACGGAGGCTCCCTTTGAAGGAATTGGCACAGTTCCCATGACCTTTATCCGGGCCCCCTATATTGCATCTGTCTCGGGAGATACCCGAATTCTGGCCCGGGCGGACGGACATATCGTGGCCGCCATACAGAAAAACCAGATCGTGACTGCCTTTCATCCTGAATTGAATGATGACTTAAGGATTCATCAGTATTTTCTGGACAGCATCAGGGCACGCACCACCGTATCGAACTCCAATTTATAAGCTGTATTCACATTGTATTGTAAATTTTATACCGTCCGGCGATACCCATTGAAAACCTGCTCCAAATATGTTATTGTTGGAGAGACTTACAGAACGGTAAAAGAAAGAAGGGATATTTATGGCTGAAACACTGACAAGAGAGGTAGCCTGGGCGCTGCTGACGGAGTATAACAAGGAACCTTTTCATCTCAAACACGCTTTGACGGTAGAGGGCGTGATGCGCTATTTTGCAAGGGAGCTCGGATATTCTGATGAAGAGGACTTTTGGGGCGTTGTCGGTCTCTTGCATGACCTTGATTTTGAACAGTTTCCGGAACAACACTGTATCAAGGAGCAGGAACTGATGAGGGAACGCGGTATAGACGAACGCATCATCCGCGCCACTGCCAGCCATGGTTATGGAATAACAGTAGATATAGCACCTGAGCATGAAATGGAAAAGGTTCTATATGCCACAGATGAACTCACAGGGCTGATCGGCGCAGTGGCGCTGATGCGCCCGTCCAAAAGTGTATCCGATCTGGAACTGAAATCAGTCAAGAAAAAATATAAAAACCTGAATTTTGCCGCCGGATGCTCCAGAGAAGTCATTGAACGGGGAGCGGCGATGCTCGGCTGGGAACTGGATGATCTGATCAGCCGGACGATTCTTGCTATGAGAAGCTGTGAAAAAGAATGTGAATTGAATCACTAATGGGTCTATCCCAAAGATTGTTGTTTCTTTCAGAAAATCTGTGGATACGAAAAAGCCCGCAAACCTTGATGTTTACGGGCTTTGTAGCTGCCGCTTCTGCGGCAGGTTTAGCTCCCCGAGTAGGGCTCGAACCTACAACAACTCAGTTATCAGCCGAGTGCTCTGCCATCGTTGCGGTTTCATATTGTGCTATCATAACACATCTTCGGGTATCTAGCAAGAGGTAAAAAATTGCTTTTCTCGTTTTACAGTCCGGGCAAACAAATATTTCGCCCTTTGGATTCGACTTAATCATGAGGCATTTCTATAATTTGCAAAACCGGATATTCTTCCACATCAGAATACAGGGCATTTAATTCTTCCGTCATAGATTCATCTATCACATACCCATCTTCCGATGGCGTATAGATACGCGTGTCATAATACTGCCTACCGTCTGTTTCATATGTTGCAACCACAATCCATGCGGACTCACCTGATTTCGTGGTAAAAGGCTCAAACAGATATATACCAATAAATTTTCCTATTGACCTATTATTTTCCCTTGCATCAGGAAAAATGAAGTCAACCTGATCCAAATTGAAATCCATTTCTTCAAAAGGCGTAAGCCTTTCTGCGCCGTCTTTACTTTCATCGGCAAAGAAATATAATTTATAGTCCTGGTCTTCCTGATCCGGTACCGTATAAAGCAGCCAGCCACAACCCAGAGGATCATCGTTTATAGATGATAACATTCTTTTTTCTTCTTCAAAAACCTCACTTGCATCAGATTCATAGATAATCTTCTCTAACTCGCTGATATCTTTCTCCGTAAAATGCGACATTTTATTTGTATCAACATTGACCTGCTCTGCCATAGAATTTAATTCTATATAAGCATTTATCAGCGCCTGATTATCCTCTGAATATTGTCTGTCGCCGGGCCAGGTTAAAAGCAGCGCATACTCTTTATCCCCTTGTTCATACAATCCAAATACGATATCCCTATCCATAATAACTATCGGATTTTCCGTATATTCGACATATTCTAAGCAAAATAAAATTCCGCCCAACCCTGCATCCGCATTTCCTTTCTCGCAGACTAACAACCTGTTAAAACTACTATTGTCACTTTCTGTCTCATAAACTATATTTTCTCTCCATTCATTCGGCACTGTCAGTTCAAGCCCTGTGACAAATTTTACAGTGTTGTCCTCATTCGTTTCTATTTTCCAGAAGTCTTCCAAATTTAAAGTAACAGTTCTATTATCATCCAAAACACTCCCTTCTTCAGACATTAAAACAGAACTGTCTTCTGCAGAAATGCTTTCTGCATCTTTAGCACATCCTGCCATAATAGCTGATAGCAATGTAAACAATAAACATACATACACTTTTTTCATAATATCATTCCTTTCATTCTGCACTTACTATCATATAACGTCCGGCTCATGATTCCATGCACCCAGAAGCTTTTCATCCCAATCTCCACCGTAGTAATCATAAATCATCTGTATGTCCTCGATATACCAGCCTTCCGGCGTGTACGAGCAGTCTATACACATACCGCTGTCGGTCTCTGCGTCTACCATCCTGATCACACGGAGCATCGTCTTCCCAGCCTTCTCGATGATAGCTGCCCCATAGCAAGCATCATCCAAAGCAATCGGTTCCTCCGCAAAAATACTGATATCCTCTGGATAAGGATAATCCTCCCAACCGCCTGCCCACTCCGGCTCCAGATCTGGATTCTGTATAAAGTTTCCGGGATATTCCACCCATTCAGGTCTTCCTGCCGCATCCTTCTCTACATGCAGCACTGTGACATCCCCTGTACCATGATTACTCATCCATGCAAGCTTTATAAGGACAATATCTGCAGCTCCATTACCAGTCAAATCGCCTGTCACAAGGTAGGACTGCCAACGGTCAGGGTAACTGATCCACGCCTCCTCTCCATTGCTCAGGTTTACGCTCACACTTGTCTCTACAGCATCCCATCCAGCTAGATTATTATCCGTCACAAATACCCTGTCGGCTTCTCCGTCTCCGTCTACATCCGTTTTCACCTCATAACCAGAGTCAATAGTTATTTTCTTTTCCGCATACACTTTGCCGCCGCCCTGCAGTCGAATCATACAGCCTAGGAACAACGCAAGGATGAAGACGCCTCCTGCCAGCAGAAGACCATTCTTTTTCTTTCCCCCGTTTAAAATGCCGTCAAACCGCCGTTTTAGGAATCCGACCCCTTTCACATATCCCGTAGAAACAGCACTTCCCCTGTATCTGCTCCGCTCGACCCAAGACATGATCACATCACTATATTCCCTCCGTTTTTCGCGAGATGCCTTAGTCACGACCTCCTCATCGCAGGCAATCTCCATATCCTGCTCCATGGCCCTCCGCAAATACCAGACAAGAGGATTGAACCAATGAATGATATTCACGGCCAGAAAAAGCAATCTCCATGATATATCGTGATTCCTGCAATGGATCATCTCATGTTTTAAAATAAATCGGAGATCCTTCTCATGCAGGGCTCCATCCGGCAGTATAATGATGTTTTTCAAAATTCCTGTCGTAAACGGGCCCTCTTCAGAATCCTTCATAATACGCACTTCCGGAATCTTTTTAAGCCTGCATTCAGTAGCAATCTCCTGAATGATCTGCTGCTCATGTCCATCCTCACACGCGCTGCTGCACCGTCTGATCTTGCTTTTCATTTTCCGATAGCCTGCCACGTAATAAAATGTAAGCAGTATACATATACACAGCCACACAGCAAAGAGCACATCCGCTATTGTCAGTTCCGCCACGGAATTCCCCTGTCCGGACATCTGGGAAGTCAGTTCCGCCGCAGCCTGAATCTGTTCCGTCTGGTTTTGTGTGGATGGGACTTCGCTATCTGTCATCTCCTGCTCTCCCGCTCCATCTGCAGCCCGGCTTTCAAATTCCTGCAGCACCACATTGGGAATTTCCGTAGTGTATGCTCCCGAAAAGTGAAACAAATGAAACGGAATGAATAAACAGAATGCCAGAAAAATCCATATCTTTTTTCTACACTTCGCACTGTAGCTTTTCCAGCTGACCCTCAGTATAATACCCGCTGCTACAATGCTCAATCCTGTCACTACAGAGGTATTGAGTACACCAATCATAAACTCCTCTGTCATTTTTCCTTCCCCTCTCTTTCCAGCGAATCTATGTAATCCCTTAATTCGTTTATTTCTTTCTGTGAAATCTTTTTCCCTTTGTAGAGATGGGCGATCAGCTTTGTAGCTGAATTGTCAAACAGTTTCTCTAAAAAAGACTCACTCTCATTCGTCTTGTACTGATCCTGTGAAACAACGGCGGAGTAATAGTTAGTGCGGGTACTTCTGTCACAGTACACATAGCCCTTATCAACCATCCTTGCCAGAAACGCCATAAGCCCTGCCAGCTTCCAACTGTATTTGTCTTTTACCCCGTCCAGGATTTCATTAGATGTCATCGGCGTGTCCCTGCTCCACAAAACTTTCATGATTTCATACTCTGAATCTGATAATTTCTTCATTTTAAGCTCAACCCCTTCCTGACTCTGCTGCTTCTTTGTCGTTTGTGTTTATATTATATATAATGTTAATGTTATTGTCAATGTCTAATATTAAAAATTGTGCAAATTAAAATCCGATCTCACTGCAAAAAATACCCATAAAGCTATATAACTTTAGGGGTATTCTCATGTTTTCCGAGCCTTGCCTAATTAATAGCCGTCGACTCTGAAAAACGCATGGTTACCAATGATGCACTTTTCGACAACCGGTATGGGATTATTTTTGCCGAACTTGTACTTCTCCACACCGTTTTCGGTACTCACTACTTTATTATAGTAGCTATTGGTACAAAACCACAGACAGGTGCCAATAGGATTGGTCTTGCCAGCAAGGTTCTGCGCAATATCCAGACAATCGGCCCAGGCCTGAGAGCTTGTGTCAGGTTGTAAAGCCGCAGTCCCCGTCATTGCAAACTGGCCTGACTTTAAAAGGCACCCTCCCATGTGGTTCCACCGAATTCTGCTGCTTTCGTTGCATGATCCTTCCTGTTTTTGGCAACAAATGCAACTCCACACTTGCCCTCAGAACTTTCGCCGCGAGCTCCGGCATAGATCATCCTTGCCAGCAAGTCAACGCCGTCCCGTCCTTTCAGTTCATCTTTACTGTTTAATGCTTCTCCGTATTTCATTTCTTACCTCCCTATTTCTTTAAAGCTGCGAAGAATCCGGCTGCCTAATCCCAGACAACTCCGTTTCAACGATACTGCCGATATCCGCCTGCATAAACTCTCCCAGCGTCATTTTATATCCAAGATAATTTATATCATTTTCGGGATAATAACTGTTATGTTCCAGCGCTGTCTGGTAATGATCGTTTCCCAATGGTTGACCAACACATGCGGCGCTATTTCACAGGCAATCCCCCGCCGTCCATCATCATGCCTGATATCATAGTAGAAAAGTCCAGCCGGGATACTTTCCCTGTTCAGTCTTGCATTGGTAAAAATAGCTGGTATGTCATCTACCAGAACTAATTCAAAGTTTTCGTTATCTGCATTCATCATTCAGTTTCCCTCCTTCTGCTGCTTTCCAGCAATAAAAAAAGACAATTCCCAGAGCGAACCTTTCATTCGCTTGCATACCATAGGAATTGCCTTTTTCGGCCCCGTATTTTCGGTTAACAATTTCATGCCTGTTTTCGCAGGCACTGCATTGATTTTTTTGTTTCTTTCAGAAAATCTGTGGATATGAAAAAACCCGCAAACCTTGATGTTTACGGGCTTTTCACTCCCCGAGTAGGGCTCGAACCTACAACAACTCGGTTAACAGCCGAGTGCTCTACCATTGAGCTATCGAGGA
>CANQOL010000059.1 GCA_947625475.1 uncultured Acetatifactor sp. | reverse complement strand
CGGTAAGGAATATGGGAAACAGCTCCCACAATTCCTCTAATGTCATATCAGATAATGCTTTCCCCATAATTGTTCCCTTCAAATATCGATTTTCTTTGAGTATATCAAAAATATCCCCAGCCTTCAACCACACAAATGCAATCCCCAGCAACGCTATCCTTCCCAATCATCCGGCAGATACAGCAGATCCCCGCGCCCATCCGCCTTAATTTTCTCCACCGCATACCGCAGCCATTCCTCCGGCGTAGGAATATCCCCGGCGCATGGTATCCGCCGCCATTGCTCCCGGCGCGCCGGATCAGGACTATTCCACCCCTCCGCAATGCGGGCCGAAATATACGCCCGCACAGGTTCATCCCTACGAAAGCTGCCGTATTTTTCTTAAATTGCTATTGTAATACTATCAGACCAGAAGGGTGTCTTTCTATGTCTTTTAGTGTCCCATTTGAAAACTGATTTTTCTTAAAAGGAATTGACATATTTTCACTGCCTGCGTATAATAATAGTAATGATGAAGGAGCGATCCATCATCGAAAATATTGTCCGCTCACCGCTGGCGGCCTATAAATGAACGGCCCGAAAATATTGTTCGCTCACCGGAGGCGTCTAATAAATGTCCGGCTCGAAAATCAAGCCCTATCGAAAGGTAGGGCTATTTTTATCTGAACGGTGGGGAGACTATGATTTACCAGGAAGGATATGTTTACCATATCAAAGATGAATACTTTGAAAAAGTAAAAGATGACAAGCTCATGCAAAATAAGGAGAACGGCGCATACCGTCCCACATTTTACTGCCTGCGGGATGAAAAAACAGGGCTTTTCTGGATGGTTCCGCTCAGCAGCCGGGTAAACAAATTTCAAGCGATCTATGATAAGCAGGTACAAAAGTACGGGAAATGCCTGACTATCGTTATAGGGGAATTTGACGGAAAGAAAGCAGCCTTCCTGCTGCAGAACATGTTTCCGGTAACAGAATACTATCTCGACCACATACATACCCGCAATAATAACCCCGTCCCCGTAAAATATTCTATCCACCGGGCAGTCAGCACAAATATGAAACAGCTCCGGCAACTTCATGCCAGAGGAAGAAAAGTTGTATTTCCGGATATTTCACGTTTAGAGCGGCTTATGCTTGCTGAATTGAAAACAAAAGGTGAAAATGTATGAATATAGCGGGAATTATAGAATTAGTTATTATGCTGCCGACGGGAATCGCTTTCCTTGTGTTAGGGATGCTGTTGTGGAAAAAGCAGAAAATATCGTTGATACATGACTATCATCACAGCCATGTCCAGGCACAGGATGTAAAGGCATATACCCGACTATGGGGAATCGGACTGCTGATTATGGGTATTGGATCGTGCCTCACGGGTATCATAGACATTGTTTTCCACACGGAAGCAGGATGGATTGTATTTATAATAGGCTTTGCCATCGGCTTTCTTATTGGAAATAAGGCGCAAAAGAATTATAACGATTCATGGTTTAGCTAACCACCTGCCAGCTATCGTTCCCGCTTGCCGCGAAATTGTATGAAACCTTATACATCACAAGTTTAATACAATTTCGCGGCAAGCAATTTTCTGCTCATTTTTGAGAGGGTGGGTGCATCCACCCAAATCACCCCTCGCTGCTCATAATATCAAATGAAATTCCCCGATCTATGAATCATTCCGGCGAAGAAATGAAAATGATCCGTTATTCAAGAAATGCCTTATCTTATTGAACATTAGCAGTTCAATAAGCGTGAAATAAGCCTTTTTCCGGCTCCATAAAAAAATCGCCCTCCAAATCGGAGGGCGGGGATTGTATCAAACCTTGTCCCTTTAGACATTTTTTAATCCTCCAATCTATATTCCATTCTGCGGATACGGTCGGTCATTCCACAATTCTCATAAAATGCAATAGCATCCTTGTTAAACCCCCAAACGCCAAGTTCAAGCATTTTGCACTTCTGCTCTTGAGCTTTTTTCTTACAGCACTCGAAAAGTCTTTTCCCTATTCCGTTTCTCTGATAAGATTTTAAGACACAAATATCATCAATGTAAAAGCAGTCAAAATCGATGTATGTAGAGTGATTTCTGTAAGAAACAATCCAAGCAAAAGCATATCCTACAACCTCTCCATTATCAGTTTCGGCAATGTAGATAGTGTGTTTCGGATCATTTAACCTTTCTGCAAATGCTTCCTTTGTAAAGTAGCGAGGTTCGATTTTGAATAAGTCAGGTCTGCCTTTATGGTGTAAGTCTGCAATCTCTTTCTGTAGTGGGCGGATACGCTCGCAATCTTCTATAACTGCGTTTCGTATATTTATGTTCATTTTCTTTATTCCTTTCTTGGATCTTGAGTTTCCGCAGTGTTTTTTCGTTATGTGGTAGAAAAGCAGCGAGATATGTGTTACAATATATAGCATGTATTACACGGATAATATAATTTATTTCAAAAAATTACGAAATGAACGAAGGTGATTAATTTGAGTGACTACAAACCGCCCTTTCACATGACAGAAAAAATGACATCACTGATAGCAGAAATCAGCGAACAAGTCGGTCGGATTACCATCCTGCAGGAGGGAACGATCAGTCCGCATCTGCGCCGTGAAAACCGTATCAAAACAATTCACTCTTCTCTGGCCATTGAGCATAATTCACTTTCGCTGGAACAGGTAACGGCTATTCTTGACGGCAAGCGCGTTCTTGGCAACCCGAATGAAATAAAGGAAGTACAGAACGCTTACCAGGCATATGAACTCATGCTGCGATTAGACCCTTCCTCCGTGGAGGATCTTTTGAAAGCGCATCGATTGATGATGAACGGGCTTGTCCCGGAAAACGGAAAATTCCGCTCCGGCGGTGTAGGCGTTTTTGACGGCAAGGTGCTTGTCCATATGGCTCCTCCTGCGGAATTTGTCCCACAGCACATCCATAACCTCTTTGAGTGGTATCATGCTTCGGAATTGCATCCGCTGATCAAGAGCGCCGTCTTCCACTATGAATTTGAATTCATCCATCCTTTTGCGGACGGGAACGGACGCATGGGCAGGATGTGGCACAGTCTCCTTCTCGGCAAATGGAAGGAACTCTTTTTCTGGCTTCCGATCGAGGAACTGATTCAGGCACGCCAGAAAGAATATTATGATGCGCTGAGTGCTGCTGATGCTCAGGCAGACAGTGCGGGGTTTGTAGAATTGATGCTTGAAATTATCCGCGACAGTTTGAAAGAAGTTACGGTTGTAGGCCGCAGCAGCGATCAAGATAGCGACCAAGTAACCGACCAAGATATAACTCCGGTCGAGCGGCTTCTCTCCACCCTTGGTGAGGATACTCTTTCAGCTTCGCAGCTCATGGAACGGCTCGGTCTTTCACATCGGCCAACCTTCCGTAAAAATTACCTGAATCCCGCATTGGAACAAAAACTGATTGAGCGCACGATTCCAGATAAACCGAACAGCAAAAACCAGAAATATCGAAAATGCAAATAGACTCTTCCGCGAAGAGAAACATAAAACCGATGGTTTTGCCTGCTGCATATCCTATGCGGCTATTGCATATGCCGCTGAAATACCTCCATCAGGCCGATGTCCATCATCCAGTGATCCGATACCATTTGATAGTCTGCGCCTGCCCGTGCGATTGAACAGTTCTCTATCTGATACCATTCCATCTCGCGGGCATCCGTCAGCGGCCCAAAATTTGTGCACCAGGAGCACCATGGGATTTCATAGGTGTCCAGCACCGAAAAGAGATCCTCCGCGGCGGCCAACGCCGCCTGGTAGTCGATGGTCTCGTTAAAGCCGAACTCCTGCACCATGATCTGCTCCCCGGTCTGCTGCGTGAATTCGTGGAAAGAGCGGAGCACATCATCCAGCCATTCGCGGGATTCGACGGTCAAGGTGCCGTTGCCGGAGGATGCGTTGCCGGCTTCGTCGATCGTGATCTGCGGGGCTCCTTCTGAACGGCCGCCTACCCCGTAATCCGTCTCAAAAACGATGGTATCGCTGCCCATGGTGACGGTAAGGTGTTTCATTTCGTACCACCATCCGTCTTCCTGCGTCAAGGTGATGCGGCTGCAGGCATCCGGCAGCTTGCCAGTAAACAGCACTCCCTCATAGTTGCGGAATTCACCGTCTGTGCCCGCTTCGCCAATCATCAGACAGCCGTTTTCCCCCACGGCTTCCGTCCCCAGTGCGAGGCTTGCAACGCTTTTCCCGTCTGCATTGATATGGAAGGTACTGTCCCCGTGGACCGCTGTGAAACTGACGGCGACCTTGGTTCCCGCCGGGAAAGATCCGTTCAGGGTAAGTGTACCGGTGCTCCTGTGGATGAAGCCGTTGGTGGTATAGACCGGCCACTCGTCAGTGCCGTCAAACAGGAAATAGAGATGGGGCGTCTGAACCACCTGTGCATCCTTCAGCCCCTGAACCGGCGTCCCCGGCATCATGCCGAGCATATCCGCAAAAATCAGCCGGTCGGGCGTGACTTCCCGGATGGCTTCGATCGCTTTGAGCATGACGGCGGAGTAGACCTCGTCGGTGAGGCCGTCCGCATCATGCGGTTCGTTCAAGAGGTTGAAGCTCAGTAGGTTGGCGGGGATCTCCTTGTAGTATTCGGCCATGAACCGCCAAAACGCCACAAAGTCGTCTTGTGTCTGTTCGTCCTTCCACAGGGTGATCTGCGAATCATCGCCGCCCGTATAAAAACCGGGCATATCATGCAGGTCAAAGCAGACATGGATGCCGGCCTCGGCACAGGCTTCAACGAGGTCGTCCATGTTTTCCAGCCACGCAGGGCTGACCATGCTCATTTCACGATCCTGGAACAACTCCCGGGCATCCAGCGGAGCACGAACGAAAGTAAACCCCTGGGCGCTCAATACCTCCACAAGTTCCCTGTCGTAACGCACACCGCCGCCGTACACCACCGTCCAGTTGCCGGGCGCAGCGGTGTAACCCTTCCACTTCGGCAGTTTTTGCCAGGAGACATCCGGCATTTTTTTGCCCGCTTCGATTGCAGACTGCGATACTGTGCACACAGCCTGCCCGGCGGGAAGCCACCGGGAGAATCTTGCGTTTTCATAGAGCCTCTCCACCGCACGGATTGCATCGCCGCGTGCAAACGCATCGCCCAGATTCAGCAAATAGCGTTCGTCATAGTCAAAGTAGGTCCTGCCGTTCCCATAGGACATATATTCCGCAAAGCATATGGAATTGACGACATAGTCCTGGCCGCAGCGCCAGGCATAATCTTCAGATGCGGCAAGGACCTCATTGTAGTACGGCTTTTGGATATCGGGCAGCAGCGGGTATTCCCAGGAAACGCCCTCGTAGAAGTCCACATCCTCCCCGATCAGGTTTTCCAACGGCATGATGTATTGATACCCCACCGTATCGACGCAGCAGCACTCCGCCGCGTACAGCATAACCAGAGCTCCCTCCATGCGGCTCATGGGCGCGTCTGCCTCACGGTAGTTTTCCGAGACCTGCCGATAGTCAGAGAGTTTTTCCGGCGCTGCGAGGGTGACAAAAAGATCCAGCATTTCGCAAAATTCAGCGTAGCTGATTTGCGCATCATAGTTCCCCTGCAGAGAGTCCGGAACCAGCCCAAAGTCGATTGCCTCCTGAATTTCGGCATCGGCCGGTGCAGTTTGTTCCGTTTCTGGAGCCTTTCCCGTCTCCGCTGCGGCAAAGCTTTCCGTTTCCTCCGCGGCGGGACCCTCCGTTTCCTCTGCGGCAGAGCAGGCCGCAAGAGATATGACAAGGATGACTGTAAGCAGGACCGCCAGATGCCTTTTTTTAGCCAGCGAAGGATGGAAAAGATGCCTCCGCCCCATTTTATTCCGCGCTGTCATCGGTGCCTCAACACTCCTCTCAATTAAAATGCAATAACACGTTCTCACAAACAATACTGTCTGCTGTGAGTTTCCATAAGTATATCATACCGAAACAAGGGAAGCAATAATGTTTGGCTTCCGTCGAGCTTTGTGTATTCTCCGAACAGTTTCCATTCTATCATCCACTCTCCGACAAACTGAGATTTTCTTTGGACTTATCATCCGGATCGCGACATATTTCTATTTTGGATGTCGGTTCTATGATTTCCATGGACTGAATAAGAGGATTCAGAATAGAAACATCTATATGTCCCTGCTTACGCCGCACCATTTCGCGCATAATTTCCTGATATTCATGCAATATCTCCATACTGGCACACGCCCTGATTCTGCCCTCCACGGAAGCCCTTAAAATTTTTCGGGGAAACCCTCCGAAAAATACACCTGATATCAGAACATTGGTAGCGACAACAATTCTCACTTCCTGCTCCTCTTCCTAACGCTCTTAATAATATCATTCACATCGCTTTCTTCATATCCGACTGATGCCGCCCATTTTTGCGCTTCATCTAATGATTTCTCAAGCTCTTGTACCGCAGGCATTTTCAATGTCTTCAGCATAATGGCATCACCAGACGCATACGCTATCAGTTTATCCCCTGTATCAATAGACAGCATTTTCCGCATGCTGACCGGAAGTGATATCTGCCCCTTGGAAGAAACGGTCAAAATCTGCATATTCATAAACATACCCCTTTCATAAATAAAATGTAAGATTTTCTTACATATAGTATGCCATAAGAATATTTTTTATTCAAGTCCTTTACTTGAATTATCTAATTGATACAGTCCACACGTTTCCCGAAACCAAATACTGAAACTCTGTCAGCTCCGGCGTGTTCATCACTTTCAGGAGATCGCTAAAATCATCGACGGTTTTTACCGTTGAAAGGTCGCTGTACTTTATCCATTCCATTTGGCCTTCATCGGACGAAATGAGATCCCCCGACCACTGCACTGCCTTAAACAGCAGGACAACATACCTTCCGTTCTCTAAGGGGAACTGTTTTACTCCGACCAGTCTCGGATCAAGGATCGTCAGGCCGGTTTCTTCCTTCATCTCGCGGATCACCGCATCAACAAAGGATTCTCCGGGTTCTACGTGGCCGCCCGGCAGTGCGTAGCCCCGCCAGTCTTTCTTCACTCTGTTTTGAAGCAGTATCTTATCGCCGTCTTCGATCAGGCATAATACTGTCAGTTCGACATTCTCTATCCTGCTCATAGATAATCCCCACCATACCGATTTTCCTTGAGTATATCAAAAATACCCCCTGCTTTCAACCAAACAAATGCAAATGTCCGGTATTCACCTGGCATCAGAGAGGGTATCCTCTGCTTGCATCCAAACAAATGCTTTGAAAACCTGGGGAGAAGTTCACATATGGCGGCCACCTCCTGTTAGCCGCCGTATCTATCAGCGATCAGCCTTTGTCTCGATTGGGAAATTTTTCTTTTGCCGTCGTACGGCAGAAAACTTTTATTCCGTTACAGATTTCTGGAACAGAATCCATGTGCTGATAAAATAACATGTAAGCAATATGACAAGAATACAAATCATAATTCCTACTTGTGTCAACAAAGCTCCGACACCTATATAGGCAGAAATTTCTTCCGATATTGTTTCAAAGAAGTATGCAGCGACGATGATTGACACAAATGCTGCAGCAGCAATCGGCAAACCAAACCATACAGCTAATTGCTTCAAAATCAGGTGTTCTGTTTCATGCCGGTCTACACCGAGTTTGCGAAGTACACCAAAGCGGTATTTATAATGAGCTGCGTCTAAAAGCTGCTGCAGCGAAAGAATCGTAAGACAGATAACCATTAAAACAACCGCACTATAAACAAAAGTCGCCTGTAAAATAAAGTTCCCCGCGATTGTACTATTGATTTGCTGCGTACTCGTTCTGATGTAATATTGAACGCCATTTCCATTGTCCGGCGTTTCGGGATATTTTTGAACAAAAGCATTTTCAAGGTGAATTGCTTCATTATACGGGATTGCCGTTTCTGTTCTCACATATCGGTCTCGCATCACTGCAAGGAGATCGCCGCAAATGCTGTCCGGAAAAATATATATAACATCAGTATAGCTGTTATAAACAGTTTCACCAATCGCCTCTAAGTGATAAGCATTTTCCGCAAGGCTTAAAGTCCCCATATCTGTTGACAGGACAGTATGATTCAGTAAAAATTCACTTCGTTCTTCCTCAGTTGCTATTGTCTGCCATTGCGTTGTAAATTCTCCCTCGTTTAAGGAAATCGGTTCATATCCAAGCATTTTCCGCAAGGCGTTATAGTCGGAAAGCGATATTGCCACAACAGGGAAATCCCATTTCATCCGTTTATGAAAATCCTCTTGATTAGGCAGATATAAGTTGAAAGTGCAATCATAAGCCACGGCAATATTCTTTTCGTCAAGAAAAGAAGTGATAAGCTCATAATTATCTTTTGGTAAGTCCTCTGTCTTGTACACATCATTATATCTTGTGCAGATTTGAACATCATACAGGGAACGTACCTCTAAATACCCCGAAGCCCATCCTGTTAATGCTGGAGCTGCCACAAACAGGAATACAGCTAATACGAATGTCAGGCAGATCAATGTCATTGTTTTAGAGGTAGTATGAAGCTTTGAAATGATCTGTCCGAAGAAAAACAGATTGGTTCCCCGATATTTATGTTCGGGGGATTCTTCTTTCCATTCAGACAGCAGATTGCTTGCCAAATAAATCGTACAACAAATCCAAAAGATTACATAAACGAGCAAGAACATCAAATATTTGTTAAGTGTACCCGCGCCGCTTGAAAGCATATATTTTTTCTGGATGACAGGAACACTTGCCGCAAATCCAATATTTGCAAGTGAAAGTACGGCGGCAGCAAGGACATATCGGTTGAAACTCCATTTCTTGTGCGCAACACACCATACAACACTTAAAAGAAAAGATACTGCCGGGGCAATGATATTTCCCCAAAACATGATATGTACGGGGATAGGAAAACGGGGATCAGAATAATAGTACATTTGCGATATTCCCGTGACTGCTGCAAGCAGTAAAATAATTGCATATAAAACTGAAATCACCGGCATATAGCGGCTTTTTCTGATATTCGGCTCATTCTGCTTATCGGCATACAGCATATCAATGATCTTTATTTTCCGTATTGTGCGGACATTGAATAACCCAACAGCCAAAAGACTTATTGCGAAAAAACATATTGTCAGACTAACCGTATCGGGAAACAGCGTCCAGGATAATTTGTAGTCTTTTCCATAGGCAGATAACAGCATACCCGTTATAAACTGCGAGCAGAATACACCTAAAAAAATGCCGATAAGGATTGATACTGCTCCCATTAAAAAGGTTTCTGCAAAGAATATCCACGCAACGGTTTTTTGTTCCATTCCCATAACAGACTGTATGGCAAACTCCTTTTGCTTCCTCCGCAGCATATAGTTGTTCACATAGCGTATAAGGAACAGCAGCAACAGGGTTACTGCACAAATCGCCATTTTCAGCCCGTCGCTTACTAAAGTAAATTCGTATTCTGTCCCAACGTCGGGATTATAATATTTGCTCGTAATAGACAGGAACCCATAGAACAGCATGACACAAATCGTCATGGTAACAATATATACCAAATAATCCTTTGCCGAACGCTTTGCATTTCTGAAAATCAGTTTAGCGTACATCGCTTTGACCTCCTCCCAGCATGGTAAGGACGTCCAGTATCTTTTCAAAGAATGCTTTTCTGGAATCGCCGCCCTTTAGGATTTCGGTAAAAATCATCCCATCCCTTAAAAAGAGAATACGGTTCGCGTAACTGGCGGAAAAGGCGTCATGTGTAACCATCAGAATAGTGGCCCCCAACTGTTTGTTTATACTCTGCATGGTGCTAAGCAGCATTTGGGACGAATGGCTGTCCAACGCGCCGGTAGGTTCATCAGCAAGAAGCAGTTTCGGCTTATTGATCATAGCTCTGGCACAGGCACAGCGCTGTTTCTGACCGCCGGACACCTGATAAGGGTACTTGTCCAGAATGTCCGTAATATTGAGCGTTCCGGCCATTTCCGCCACTTTTCCCTCAATCTCATGGGCAGGCACATGATGGATCGTCAATGCCAGGGCTATATTTTCGGAGATTGTCAGCGTGTCCAGCAGATTGAAGTCCTGAAAGATAAAGCCGAGATTCTCCCTGCGGAAACGTGCCAGTTCCTTTTCTTTGATTTCTGTTACGTCTCCTCCGTCCAGATAGATATGCCCCGCACTGACAGTATCTATCGTGGATATACAGTTCAGCAGCGTGGTTTTGCCGGAGCCGGACGCGCCCATAATGCCTGCAAACTCACCCTCACTGATGGAAAAGCTGATGTCGTTTATGGCTTTTGTAATGTTCCCCTGATTACCGTAATACTTCTGGATATGTTCCAGACGCAATATCTCTTTCATTCCAGCGCTCCTTATTTTTGTTGGTGACATTATTATAACGGATATGCCAAACCGTTTGTATCAAGTTTTCTTACGAAGTTCTAACAAAAATGTAAGAAGTGCAGGGCGTTAGAGGTGTTTCTGCCATTCTCTCCGGTGAAGCCTTTTTCAAGAAACTCAAAATTATACTCTAAGCACATCAGAAATGGTATATTTACCGGATCAAAGATGAATCCTTTAGAAAAACAGAAATACGGCGGCCAGCGATACCGCGTTCCCAAAAATGTGCGAAAAGGTGCTGATCACACAATTGCCCGATTTACGATAAACCACCGAAAAAATCAAACTATCGATAAACACCCCGGCTACGTCATAAGCTGCAAGGCCCAAGTTTCCCGCGGAAATATGACCCGCTGCAAAAGTAAGCGACGAAACAACTGCGCAGAGCCAAAAGGGAACTATCTTCATGCCCTTTCCGAGGAAGAACCCCCGGTACGCAATTTCCTCGCCAAATGCCGCAAGGATGACCTGAACTATCAGCAGGGCCGGCTGACCGAAAGACAGGACCGAACCTGTCCGCCCCACTGTATGGGCCGCAAATTCTCCGCTGAAAATCAAATTCCCCGCTACAAGCGTCGCAATACCGCTCACGCCCGGCAGCAGCGTCCAGGCAATCACACCCGGCCGTTTCATATCCTCCGCAACGGTATGAAAACGCAAACCCGATTCGGCCTTCGGTGTTCTGGCGGCCGCCTGCGTGATGAAGAAGAACGCGATTCCCACAAACACGGAATACCCCGCAATATTCGAGGATGGCACAGCTTTTGTCGCCGTCAATCCTATCATGACGGCCACACCTATTATCGTAAGGACAACACTCTTTTTGTGACTCTCCACAGTCTTTTGATTTTTCAATCTATTTCCTCCTGTATTGCCAGCATCGCCCCTCTGTATACCCGCTCCAGGTGCTTTGCGATCAGCCCTTCATCGAACGCAAGGGAGTTGTTCACAAGCATGCTGGCGTAACCGTGAACAAACATCGCAAGCGTTATAAAAACCTCTTTTGTCCGGTCTAAATCCAAATTCATCCCCCGCTGCATTGCCGAGAGAACGGGCATAAGCTCCTTTGCATTTATCATTTCAGGCAGACTGCTGCCCTCCGCATATCCCGATTGAAACAGAAAGCGGAACAAATTCGGCTCCTCCGCCGCAAAACGGATATAATTCAGCCCAATTTCCAGCATAACGCCTTTTTGCGGGTTTTTCATATTCATCAGGTATTCGGAATGATAGCGGTCCGCCTTTGCATAAACAGCCTTTTTCAGTTCCTCAATCGTTGCAAAGTGGTACATGACAGGCTGTGTAGAGCATTGCAGCTTCTCTGCCACTTCTCTTGCGTTTATATTTTCCCAACCCGATTCACGGGCGGTCTCAAGGGCGGCATCTACGACCATATCTTTTGTGATTTTAGGTTTCGGTGGCATGGCTTTTCCTTTTTAAATAATGACTGCTTAACAACACACTAAATTTCCCGCGCTGTTGTTTTGTATAAACATCAGCATAAATTCATGCT
>CANQOL010000058.1 GCA_947625475.1 uncultured Acetatifactor sp. | reverse complement strand
CTGCTTTTCAATTTTTGAGAAAGTAAAGCTGCGCCACAGCCTCGGCAGGCCATCGCGCAGCGATTTTGTTCAATCGGGGGTTGTTGAGGAGAATCATATGGATGGTGAACAAAAGAAATTAATAATAATTGATGGTTATCTGGCCTCTGGAAAGTCTACTTTCGCATTGCGGTTATCCAAATCACTAAATATACCCTATTTGGTGAAAGATACATTTAAAGACGCTTTGTGTCAAAGCGTTCCCATAGCAAGCAGAGCGGAAAGCAGTATGTATTCCTCTGTAACATTCGATGCAATATTGTATGTCGTTGAAAGGCTTTTTGAAACTGCCAATCCTGTCATTATTGAGGGGAATTTTGTGCCTTGTGGCGTGAAAGCTATTGACGAGGCCGGAAAGATCAAACAGCTTATCGATAAATACGGTTATTCTTCTTTGACTTTTATACTTAAAGGAGATACAAGGATTTTGCATGAGCGATTTTTGAAGAGGGAGATATCAATTGAACGTGGCCGTGCAAATAAAATAGGCTTTGATGTTCCTTATAAACTTTTTGACCAGTGGTGTCGAAATTTGGACGGCTTCGATGTCGGAGGAAAGATAATTACCGTTGATACGAGTGATTTTGGAAGTGTAGATTTTGAGGAATATATTTGCCTCGCAAAACGATTTTTATATTAAAATTTTACCCGAAATTTGGAATGAAAAATCCAAAATGCACACCCGGAACGAATGCCTTCCGATTGGGAGGACAATTTTCTTATGGAACCGGGAAAAACTGATCCCGATATTTTTCATCAAGCTGCCTGCCCTGACGCAGCAGATCAACAACATCGTTCAAAAGAGAAACATCAAGACCACGTTTTTTCATCAGCTTATAGCTTTTCTTGTAAGCAGTGGTAAATTGAATCTGGTACATTAGTCGTCAAGTGCCGCCTTTAGTTCTTCCATGCTGTTGTATCCCTTGATGTCAGGATCTCGGGATATTTTTCTGGCCTCGGCCATTGCGTTGAGCGTTTTGTCGCTGTATTGCGGAACCTCTACTGCAAAAGGCAGACCTCCGCGGAGGACACATTGATGCAGAAAAAGATTTACTGCGCTTGACATATCCAAACCGAGGTTTGAAAATAGAGCCGTTGCTTCACGTTTGATATTCGAATCAATACGAATTTGTGTTGGAGTGGCAGCCATACAAACATCTCCTTTCGCATTTTTGTTGTCTAATATCTTTTCGTCAGCTCATACACCCTGAGCCTTGTCTGTTCCGCCGCCTCCAGATTGGTAACCATGGGCTGCATGGTACCCGCCTCGTACTCTTCCCCGGCCTTTTGCACAGCCTCCTCCTTTCGGGCGATCCACTCCCGCTCCTCCTGCGTCAGGCTCTCCATAGTCTCCCCGTCCAGATTTTCCCGCAGGATCCCCCAAATTTCATTGAGGGCGCCGTCCCAGACTTTGTACAGTTCGTCGGACAAAAGGGACAAATCCAGCTGATTATCTGCCTCCTGAATCTTTTGCTCCAGCTCGTCGGCCTGCTGCTGGGCCCGGGCCGCCGCGTCATCCAGCAAAGCGGAGAAGTTTTTCTCCGCGTCCTGGCCCTCATCCCCATACCAATCGCTGGTAAATCCGTTCTGCGGCTTCTCATTGTACAGACCGTAGTAGGGAAGCTCCACTCCCCCTGTCTTCTCCAGCACGTAGCGGTCTGTCCAGTTCAGATACTCCTGGGGCAGGTTTTGGAGCAGGCTCCCGGGGAGATACAGATACAGATCCTGGGCGTCTCCCATCCCATAGGCATCCGTATAGATGACCCGCGTCCCATCCTCAATCCGCTCCCCGAACTCTTCCGAATACTCGATGGACTGGACCTGAAACTGATAGGTGAAATCATCCACCTTCCGGGGCTGTGTAAAGGTGCCGGTATAATCGCTGCAGTACAGGGTGCCGCTGGGGTAGCGTTCCGGATCCAAATCGCCCATGTCCGCATCCTGAAAATGCCCGTCAAAGCTCCCGTCGCCGTGGACGTGCAGCACCTCATACCAGCCTCCGGCCCCGCTGCTGAAATAAAATTCCCAGCCCTCCAGATCGGCGAAGGAGAATTCCCCCGGGGCGGCAGTCTGTTCGGGAGCCTCCTGCCCCTGATCCTGCTGGGTCTGCTGTGCCAAATCCGAAGAATCCGGGGTTCCCTGATCCGCCTGTCCCGGGGCAGTTTCTCCCTCCGGGCCTTTCCCGTTCTCCTGCGCCTGGTCCGCCTGTCCCAGGGCAGTTTCCCCCTCCGGGCTTTCCCCGTTCTCCTGTCCTGATCCCTCCTGCCCTGCGCCGATGCTCTGGGCAATGGGCATACTGGGCCCCTGATCCTTCTGAGCGCAGCCGGCCAGCAGACAGCCTCCCAACAGCAGGGCGGTCCAGACCGCCCGTCTTCTTCCTTTACCTGTCTCTTTCCTCACTGTAATTCCTCCCTCTCTCACAGCACCGCTGTTTTATTTTTGTCTCTCATATCTTCCTCTCACCGCACCCCTTTACCGGCCCTTTTTCCGCAGCAGACCCAGGAATGTCCTGGCGTTGGTCAAAAAGAATTCATCCCGCATCAGGGTCAGCAGGCCCAGGTAGACCAACGCGCCGCTGGCCGCCATGAGGGCCGTGTGCAGAAGGGAGGGAGTAAGATACCTCTCCTCCGCCAAAAGCACTGCCAGCATGAGGGCTCCGGCAATCCAATAGTGTCCCCCGCCTCCCAGCAGTTTTTTCAGGGAGAGCTCCCTGCGGATCAGATACAGCTGGGTCAGGGCTATCACGGTCTCCGCCGCCACAGAGGCCGCGGCGGCTCCCATGGACTGAAACCGGGGGATCAGGATCAGATTTAAAATAAAGTTGGTGCAGGCCCCGATCAGCACCGTGACGGTGTATAGATTCTGGCGCTTGGTGGGAATCAGATATTGATCCCCCGTCAGCGTGTTAAGGCCGATGGCCAGGATTAAAAGGCTCAGCACCTGCAGCAGAGGAATCACCTTCTCATAACCGGGCCCATAGAACCAGGGCACCAGATTGGCGGAAACACCCATCAGTCCCAGACAGAGCGGGATCCCCAAAAACCACACAAAGCGATAGCCCCTCTGCAGCAGGCCCTGCAGGACCTGCGTCTCTCCCTTCTGAAAAAAATGGCCGATTCTCGGGATCATCACCGGCCCCAGAGCCGTGATCACCGACAGGGTCATCCTGGAAATCTTCATGGCCTGCTCATAGTAACCGTTTTCCGCGAAATCCCGGGCGATGAGGCCGATCATGGTCCTGTCCAGCACCGTGTAAACCTCCACCGCCACGCTGGGGATAAACAGGGACAGCACCACCCGGATATCCCGGAAGGGACGAAGCCCTTTCCCCGGCCGGTCCACATATCCCGGAAGGGAAAACCAGAGGGAAGAATTGCTCAGGGTCAGAAAGAAGACCAGCCCGAAGGCGTACCAGATCAGATCTCCCCGGTCCTTCACCGCGAGAAAGATGTACAGAATATTAGCCAGCTTGCACACAGTGTTTCGCAGAACGATCTTTCCAAATTCTTCCATCCCCTGGAAAAACCAGGTCACATCCAGCGCCGCCGCCAGAATGTTCAGAGAAAAAACCAGATAAAACAGCCGGTCCTCCTGGAGAAGGGAAAACCCTGCGTACAGTAAAAAGGCCAGGCCGGAGGTAAACAGCTGCAGCAGCTTGGTCTCCCAGAACACACGGGTCCTCTCTCCCCGGTCGTCCTGGCGGTAGGAAATCTCGCGTCTGCCGTAGGCGGTGATCCCCAGCGTGGCGAAGAGGACAAAGTAGGAGACGACGGAGTTGACATAGCTGTGCCTGCCGATGTTGTCCGCCCCCAATACCCGGGAGATATAGGGAGAGGTAATCAGAGGCGCAGCGATCAGCAGAAGCTGATATCCGGCGTTATATAGATAATTTTTTCTGACGCTCTTTTTTCCCATGGCCCTTCCTGTCTTTTCCCTGCGCCCGGCTCTGCCTTCCTTCCCCGTTATGGACAGAGACGTGTACTTTCTATTGTTTTATCAAAAATACCGGGGACTGTCAAGGCGCGCTTCTTCAAGGAGATATCCAAGGATATCTCCAAGGATATATCCAAGGATACCTCCAAGGATATCTCCAAGGATAGTTATTGTATTTTCAGGCCGGGTGTGGTATCATGATTTCCATGGGGGAAGCCTCCCCGTACATTACCTGAAAGGAGTCTTATCTATGAGCAAAATGGACAAGTATTTCTGTAATCCCTGCGGCTACACCTACGATCCCGCCAAGGGAGACCCTGAGCACGGCATCGCACCCGGCACCGCCTTTGAGGACCTTCCCGACGACTGGGTATGCCCTATGTGCGGAATCGACAAATCTATGTTCCAGCGTTGCATCGACAACTATAACTAAAAATTTACGTAAAGGAACCGGCAGTCCCAAGGGCTGCCGGTTTTCTTCGTCTCTATGGAAAATACGTTCAATCCCGGCGGGGCTGCTTACGCCTCAGGCTCCGGGCAGCACAGCCAGCTGAAAAGGGACCCTAAAATTCCCGTGCACAAAAACATGACCGCCATACCGCTCCCCGGCCCCTCGCCTGTCAGCAGACTTAAGAACTGGGCTCCCATGCTTCCGCCTCTCATAAACGGTTCAAACACATGATCCGCCAAAAAGCCTCCCAGCAAAATCCCCAAGGGGATCGTACTGAACTGCAGGGCGCCACGCACCGCAAAAACACGTCCCTGCATCTGCGCGGGCACACTGCGATACAGGATCAGATTCTGCCCAGCGTTGATAAAGGGAATGGGAAAGCTCGCCATAAACGCGGCAAAGGACCAGACCGGGACACTCTGTCCAAGGCCCATAGTCAGATCTCCCAGCAAAAAGGACAGCATGGCGGAGAGATAGATCATTCTCCTCTCATTTTTGGCGGCCTTCCCGGAGGCGACAAATATTCCCCCCGCAATCCCGCCGATTCCCATGACGCCGTTCACAATCCCCAGCGCCCCGGAGTCGTTCCCGCTGCGGGCCAAAATCATGGGCGAAAGGATATTTTCATAGGTGAGCCTGGAGAAAAAGTTCAGCAGCGCCATGGTCAGAATAATCCCAAGCACGGGCCTGTTTCCCGCCAGATAGGCAAATCCCTCCCTGCACTCCGCCAAAGGGGACTGCCCCGGCGCGATGCCTTTCTCATCCTGCGGGATCCGAATCCAGAGCAGTACCAAAAAGGCCGCCGCAAAGCTTGCCAGATCGATGGCCAAAATGACCGGCAGGCCGCCGAAGGCGTACAGCGACGCCGCGAGGACAGGGGCCAGCACCATGACCAGATTGCCGGAGAAGGAATTCATACCGCTCACCTGAGCCAGCTTTTCCTCCGGCACCAGCTTTCCCACCGCCACGGCCGAGGCCGGCTGCTGGAATGCGTTGGTCACCCCCAGCACAAAATTGACCGCATAAATATGCCAGATCTCCAGCGCGCCCGACAGGCCAAGCAGCAGCACGGCCAGCGAACAGGCCGCGGCAGCCGAATCCGACACCAGCATCACCGTCTTCTTCCTGTGACGGTCCACAAAGGTTCCCGCCCC
The DNA here is from genome assembly GCA_947625475.1 of uncultured Acetatifactor sp. Classification (GTDB taxonomy): domain Bacteria; phylum Bacillota; class Clostridia; order Lachnospirales; family Lachnospiraceae; genus Acetatifactor. Next base: position 6,662 of record CANQOL010000058.1, on the reverse strand, counting down.
AAGACTCACCAGGATATACGGCATATAGTTAAAAAAGGACATCAGCGACACCGTCATGGCCGCCTGGCTTTGGGCATAGGCCCACAGGATCAGCGCAAAACCCGTCATCTGGCTTCCCAGCTGGGACAGCGCCTGACTGATCCAAAATACAATATATTTTTTAAAATTGTGTTCCATCGAATCTCTCTCCTTATAGTTTTATTTTTCCCTATAAGTACAAGATCCGATGGGGGCAATCTCCGGCGAAGGCCCCGCCCCTGATCAGGCGGCTCTCCTTCGGCCTCTTTCCCTCTGTACAAGTATTGCCCCGCGATCAGACCTTGTACAGAGACCGATGCTTAAATCGATCCGCATATGGCACAACATACAGCTGCCCCTCCTTCTGTTCGATTCCATATATACTCTAACACGTCCGCCGGCTCCTGTCCATACCTGAACGGCGCCCAATGCACATACCTCACCGGCGCCCGATGCCCGGCATCCCATGATTTCCCCAACATTTCCATCTGCCCGGGCCAGCCGCGCCCGAGGGCCGGCACCGCCCCTCTGGGGCCTGCGGCGGCAGGGGCCGCTATGACGGCCCGCCGCCCCCGTAAAACTCCCGGATTACCGCCTGTACCGGCTTGCCGCAGATCTGATAGCCGCTGTCCCTGCCGGCCCGGGCCGCATCCCAGATCTCAGGGGCCCACTCCCACAGACAGTATCCTCCTACCCAGTCTCTGGCACGGCAGGCCTGGAACATCTCCCTGTACCACTCCGTCTGCTCCTCCAGCCGCAGCTCCCCCTGAAGGGCCCAGTTGTTGGGCACCTGCCCGGAACCGGCCCGGGACATACAGCCTGCCTCCGCAAAAAAGAAGGGCTTTTGGAATCGCCGGACTACCTGCTCGATCCGGTCCAGCTCCTTCTCCCACTGTCCGGCGGGATAGTAGCCGCTGGAGGAAATCAAATCCACGCAGTCCCACCAGGCCACATGATCCTCCTGATATTTATCCGTGTTATAGGAGACAGGGCCCGCATAGCACCCCCGGATCGCCCTGATCACCTCCCGCCATTCCTCTTCCCGGTGCTCGGACATGACCATCTCGCAGCCTGCAATAAACAGATCGCAGCCTTCCGCCTCCGCGATCCTGGCGTAGTGGGTCTGAAAATCCCGGTAGGCGGCAAACCACCTGCTCCACTTGGGCTCGCAGACCACATCCTGCTCAAAGAAGCTGATGTAGGCTCTCCAGACGCCGTTCCGGCAGTTCACCGTGGGCTTCAGGCCCACCCGCAGCCCCCGCCTTTTCGCGTAACGGATCATGCCGATCAGCTCCTCGTCCGAAAAGGTCCTCTCCGAGGTGTAGCAGATACTCTCCGACTGAGCCGTATCCTGGAGTCCTGCCGGGGCAAACAGCACCAGGTCCGCCCCTGTGCTCTCCGCCATATAATCCAGGCTTTTCCTGGCCTTCTCCGTGCCCAGCACCCCTCTCCTGCCGAAGGGCGCAAAGGTAATTCCCTTGATAAAATCCATATGTACCTCTCCTTTACGGTGCCGCCCCCTGTTTTCCGTCTTTCCCGTTATTATGCCATATCTCTCCCTAAATTTCAAGAAAGACTCACCGCTCTAAGGTCCCCGGGGGCAATCCATTCAGGCATAACATCCCAAAATTCATCAAACATCATTGAGCTGGGTATAAACCGGCTGGGAACCCCTCCGGAACACCAGACAGTGTCCCACAGGCATATTGAGTACCTTGGCAAGGGGCTTATCCCAGCGCTCACTGACCGCCTGGGCGGTTCTCACATCGTTTCCCCCCAGATACACATAGGTATCGCAGTTGGAGATAATGGTAGCGCAGTCATACCCATAGCCCTGGGCCAGCTGCGCCTCCGCCTGAATCATCAGCATCACGGAAATGCCCCGGGAGCGGATGGAGGATATCATTCTGGGGAATTCGTCAATCCGGCAATTGGTGGCAAAATCATCCAGAATAAAGCGCACGGGAACGGGAAGCCTGCTGTCCTCGCACTCATCGTCTGCACAGCGGCACAGAGCCTGCATGGCCTGGGTGAAAAAGAGATTTACCAGCGCGTCCATGGTCCTGTCCGTATCGCTGACAATGACGAAAAGCGCCGTCTTTTCTCTGCCGAGAGAAGCAAAGTCAAAGTCGTTTCCGCTCATCATCTGCCGAAGCTCCTTGGAATCCATCTGGGAAAACTTGGAGGAAACACTGGTACGGGTACAGTCAAAGGTCTTGTTCGGCGCCGCATTCACACTGTCAAACTGATCGCAGGCCCAGCTGTCAGGATGCTGGGCACGCAGCAGAGCAAATCGCTTCGCCAGCAGAGAGGAATTTCTGTCCTCATCGTCCTCCCGCCCCGCCTGGTTCAAAAGCTCCAGAATACTTTTAAAATCCCAGGGCGTATACTCTGTCTCCCGCATATATCCCATGATGGCAGCCAGCAGCATGGCGGCGGTCCTGTCCCAGTAGGGATCCACATTCCCGGCCCCCTCCTTGGCATCCACCAGCACTGAGGCCAGCTTCAGGATATCCTGGGTGGAGTTCACCTGCGCCATGGGATTATAATGCATGGATCTCTCCGGGTGAGTGAAATCTGCCACCTGTACCCGGTAACCCTTCCCCTTCAGGTAGCCGCCGTACTTTTTATGAAGATTTCCCTTCGGATCGGAGACCACATAGCTGCCAACGGCCTGCTCCAAATTGGGCGAGACAATGGTTCGGGTCTTGCCGGTGCCGCTCCCGCCCACCACCAGCACATTGTTGTTCCGCTTCGTCTCGTAATCATTCAGGCTGAACTGGCAGTCCCTGGCAATCAGCAGCTTTCCTCCGGCGCTGTCCTTTGCCTTTTGCTTTTCTGTATGAATCTGTCCCATTCTCTCATCCTCCTAAAAAATACTGTCAACAATCTCGTCACAAATGCCGAACTCCACGGCCTCCTTTGCATTCATCACATTGTCGAAGGAGGTTGCCCGGTTAATCTCGTCTATCGTCCTGCCCGTGTGCTGCGCCAGAATTCCGTTGACAATATCCCGGGTTTCCAGGATGGAATCCGACATCCGGGAAATGGAGGAGGCCGTGCCCGTCACCCCCTGCCCCAGAAGGACCTCATGGATCATCACCCTGCTGTGGGGCAGGATGAACCGCCGTCCCTTCTGGCCTGCCGCCAAAAGAACCGCCGCCATGCTGGCCGCCATCCCAATACAGTACACATTCAGCTCATTGGGACAGCTTCTCATGCAATCGTAAATGGCCAGCCCGGAGATGACCTGGCCGCCGGGGCTGGTAATGTAGATGTCTATGGGCTCCGGCGTTTTGGCAAGGTACATCATCCCCTGCACAAAAGACAGAGCCGTCTGGGGACCGATTTCCTCGTCCAGGAAAAGCTTCCGCTCCGAGAGCAGGGCCCCCGGCAGAGAGACTGTCTGTATGCCTCTGGCGGTTTCCTCAATGTAAATTGCTGTATTCATACTAACCTCCATTCCACATGCCGCAGCTGTATTCTGTCTAAGAGAATATCAAAGTTCTCCGGCCGGAAACATACTTTCCCAGGAAAACATTTTCGATTCCTTTTTTAGTCGGAAATCCACAGCCAGGGGAATAAAAAGGGGACATCCCTCTTCTATAAGGAATGTCCCTGCCCTATTTTATCTTCTGTTTCTCTTCTCTCCCCGGCCCTTCGGGACGCTTACGCTCCGGCTCCCCTGCCGTCCCTGAGTCCCCGGATCCATTCCTCCAGCTCAGGAAAGGGGCTGGAGCCCGCCAATTTTCGATACTCTCTGTGGCAGTACCGCAGCATCTCCCACTGCTCCCTGGTGCTGGCACAGCCGCCCTTCAGATATTGGGCGATGGCTTCCTCTGTGCGAAAGCACCGTTTGGCAAATCCTTCCGGCGTCATGTGGGGGAGTTGAAGCAAAAGCTTCTCCAGAAGCTCTCCGAACTCATCCGCCGGCATGTGCCGGTAGCCCTGCCACAGGGACTTTTTCTCCAGAAAACGGGGAATTTCCTCTGCCAAGGCAAAGGAGATCACGGTCTCCTCCCCCCGCCTCCAGCGCTCCATCTGCTCCGGGGAGACCGAGAGCTCCTTGGCAAACTCCCTGGGGTCCACTCCCAGGTCCTTCATCCGGGCGAACAGCTCTTCCCCATACCTGGCGGCAGCCTCCCTCTCCTTTCTCTTTCTCTCATGGATGCTTTCCATCTCACACCGGATCATGTATTGATCCCAGGTGCTGATAGGGACCGTGCCATTGATACAGTGACTGATCATTCTCTGATCTATCTTTTTGCGGGTGGGGGCGTGGATGAGGATCTGCTCTGCCAGCTCCGCCTGGGAAATACCGTATTTTTCCAGGGTTTCTCTCATCACTGCGGCGAATTCCTCAGAAGACATGTGCCGATAGATATAATTCGCCTGCCGCTTCAGGTAGCGCTCAATTTGCTCCTGCACCTCCTGCGGGGGCAGCGACTGATTTTCACCGCTCAGATACCGGCTTACGGTCTTCTGGCTTTTCCCGATGGCCTTTGCCAGCTTTTCCTGGGTAATGCACAGTTCCTCCATCCGGGCGGCTAATTTTTTCCCGTATTCTGTAATGGCGGCTCTCTCTGCCTCCGTGGGCTTCTTCACAGCAATCCTCCCTCATTCACTGGGCCATGTGATATCTCTCCATGGTTTCCCGGTTCCGGTATTCGTGCTTCTCATAGTATCCGATCAGCCTCTCCCCGTCCCGCAGGGCCACCATATACACGTCCTTATTCTGCTTCTCATTGTGAAAGGTGTACACCAGGTTGTGGCTTACGTCCGCGGCAAACCAGTCCGTCACCTGCCGGATTTTCTCCGCCGACTGAGGGCTGTGACAGGCCAGCAGGCTTCTCCCCACCAATTCTTTCCCGCCTCTCCCGGCATAATTCGCCACCGCAGCCGGATTCATATAAAGAATCTCATGCTCCAGATTGCAGATGACCACCGGGCAGCGGTCCTGATCCACAATACTTTTGTAAAAAAACGACAAATCTCTTTGCATGTTTCGGCACCTCTCTTTCTGTCACTGACGCGGGGCGGCCAAAGCCCTTATTTCCTCTGTAAACCGGTCGCCGCACCCGCTGTAATGCAGCTTCCCCATACGGTTCCACTGTCAAAATCTGATCTTCTCCGGCTCATGGGAAAAGGAATAAAAGGCATCTGCGGGGTCTCCCCGCACGTCCCTTAATCCTCCCCCATTAGGCGGACAGTTTTGTATGTATGTCCCACAGCGGGAAGAAATATCTCCGTCACATCCCTTGTCTTCATTTTCAGGCTGGAGGTACACACACATGGATGACAGCCCAGATATTCTCCCGCCAGGACATCCTCGTCAATCAGGAGCTGTACCGCCCCTTCCCGGTCATTCATCAATCCCATGATGCTGACTGCGCCGGGCTCGATATCCAGGTATTTCAGCATATCCTCCGGATCGGCAAAGGAAAGCCTGGATGAGCCGATCTGCGCTGATAATTCCTTGGTCTTAAACTTTTTATCTCCCGGCATCATCAGAAGATAAAACCGGGTTTTCTGCCGATTGCAGAGGAAAAGATTCTTACAGATCACTACGTCCAGCACTGCGTCAATCTCGTTACAGGCCTCCATATGGCCCGCCCGCTCATGGTCGGTCCGCTGATAGCGGATGCCCAGCGCATCCAGGAAATCGTAGGTCCTGATCTCCCGGGGCAGCCTGCCTTTTGTGTTCTCCGGCCTTCCGTCATACAGTTCCATTGTCAAAATACTCCTTTATTGCCTGCCCCGAATAACCGCCCACAGACTGTCCGGCAGCAACAACCTTCTGCATATTTTTCGGCATCGGGACCTCATCCAGCCGCCTTGCTTTGGTGGTTAGTTTGATTATATCATTATTTGTCTATACCTGCCACTAATAAAACGGGAACATTCGGAAAAACGTAAGCGCAAAGTAATAGTGTGTATCCACTAATCCGCCTTTGATCGGTTCACACAACACTCTTGGACCGGATTGCTCCAGGGAGCAAAACTTTCAAGCTCCGCATCAGACATAGCCGCCCTGGGTCTTACTTCCAAAAGGTACTCCAGGTGGATATACCGGTGCGGTAAAACCGCTTGTCCGGAGGGCTGGAAACCGCGAATCCGGGCATGAGGAAACCGGTATATTTGCGGCGGAGCCGCCATCCTGTAGACAACGCTCTGCAGGATGGGGCCGCCAGTTAATGCGTTGCTATTATTCGCTTAACGCCGGATCTAAGTAAGCGCTAAATAATCGGCGGCTTTAACCAGCCCGTCGAGAACTCTATAATGATTGCTAGGAAACGCTGGCCTTTTACCCTACTATCCATGCTGGAAGCGAGCGTTTTACTCTACTATCAAAGGAGCAATCATTATGAGAGCAAAACGGATCAACAGAGATGAGCAGGTCAGGCTTATCATGGAATGCCGCCGCAGCGGCCTAACCGATTATCAATGGTGCGAAGCAAACGGTGTACTGCCCGGAACTTTTTACAACTGGATCAGCCGTCTGAGGAAAGCGGGTTATGCGATTCCTGATCCCCCATCGCAGCCTGCAGTCCCGGTTGTGCAGGAAGTTGGTAAGCGCTAAATAATCGGCGGCTTTAACCAGCCCGTCGAGAACTCTATAATGATTGCTAGGAAACGCTGGCCTT
>CANQOL010000057.1 GCA_947625475.1 uncultured Acetatifactor sp. | reverse complement strand
TTTTTCTTGTACCCTTTTTTACTGGTTTTTGGGTTATTTCTTTTTCAATTTACTCTTGACATATCACCAAATTGCTTATATAATATTTTGGGGTATTGTATAAATAAGATGGACGGGGGATATAGTCCTCCGTCCACTGCGGTGCACAATCATCACTAATTTATAAGAATATTTAAAATATTATTTGTCCAAAAATGTGCATCTCTTAAAAATGAACTCTTCCTGATAAACTTGGCTTACAGTCCCGCAATCCTTGCAGTTCCACAGCTGATTTATTTGATATTTGTCAAATATATCGGCAAAGTGATTTTCTCCTTCTCCGCCGTTAAAGTGTCTGCAGGAATAAGACACTTCACCGACATATTGTCGTTCCATGCCAATATACTCCGCTGTCTGTCTTCCACACCTTGGACAATTTACAGGTTCATAATCCATTGTCGCCGCAGCTTTGATACTCATTGTTGACACCAACATGGGAAGACAGACGGCCAGGAAGATGACTCTTTTTATAGTTTTCATATAATGCCTCCTTGTAGTTGTTATTCTTAAAATACAGCTATATTTTAGATGATTTCATTATATCAGAATTAACCCAATGTGTCAATATGCATTTTAATATATTAATTCGATTATTAATATGTCAATTAAACCTTTTATTATTTTTTACATTCATACCCTACTCTCCCTGTACCACAATTCCGTCCTCGATGCGGATAACCGCATCGGCCATCTTGACAATCTCCGGATTATGGGTGACCACAATGAGGGTCTGGCCGTACTTAGTAGCGCATGAGGTGAGAAGGGTCATGGTTTCCTCGCCGGTTCTTCGGTCCAGGTTCCCCGTGGGCTCGTCGGCGAAAATGAGCTTGGGTTTAGCCAGAACGCACCTTGCGATGGCGACTCTCTGCTGTTCGCCTCCGGACAACTCACCGGGGTATTTGCGCAGCTTGCCCTGGATGCCCAATGTCTGAGTGATCTCTTCAAAAAAAGCTTCATCCGGTTTTTTGCCGTCCAGCTTCAGGGGCATGCAGATGTTTGCCTTCACGTTGTAATCCTCCAAAAGGTTGTACTGCTGGAATACAAACCCCATGGTACGCCGCCGGAAGGCGGCCATCCTGTCATCGGAGTAGGAATAAAGATCCGCGCCGTCCACCGTCACCCGACCCTCTGTGGGACGGTCCAGTCCGCTGAGAGCGTGGAGAAGCGTTGATTTTCCCGAACCGCTCCGTCCCGTGACGGCGCAAAACACCCCCTCTTCCAGATCCAGATCCACACCCTTCAGCGCCCGCACATCGCCGGAGGATGTCCTGTATACCTTACATAATCCCCTCGCCTGCAATATCACCGACATTGTTCATGCCTCCCTTCAAAAGTTTTTGTTTTGACAGCAGGATCGTCACAAGCAGCGCAGCGATACATCCTGCCGTCAGCACCGCGCACCTGGCGGACCCCAGGAACGCAAAAGTAAGTTTGACATCGTGCCACACATACCGCAGCCACCCATACTCCGAAAGCTCCGCAAATTTTCCTTCCGGATCTGTGCGGAAGGTCCATATCACGTCATATATCAGAAAGACCGTCCATCCTCCCAGGGCAGACCAGAAGCTTCTCGTCAGTGCAGCCCCTGCGACGCTTTTTTGCAGACTCCGCCTGTTCATTCCCAGGATGCGGAGAAGTGTGTACCGCCGCGTTTCCTGGCGCGTCTCCAGAGACAGCACACTTGTCAGAAGCAGCCACACCATCAAAAGCACACAGCCGCCTGCCGCGTATGTCATGATGAGCCGGCGCTGATAGCCTCGGACGACCTCATGATAGGACATGGCAAAGTCGTTGATGAATGAGTTCCTCTCCTTGACCCACTGAGCCACATAGTCAGGAGCGGACAGATCCTCCGCCTGGTCCGTAAACTCCAGATTCAGATTCTTGATCCCGTAAGCCATCCCTGTCATGAAGTCCCCCACCCGCTTTCCGGGCTCAATGGAGCCCAGAAGCCTCTCCAAAAACGCATGGGAACATATGAGATCACCGTCGGCTATGCCAACGCCCCGGGAGGAACTCCTCATATTGACTGTAAGATACCTTACGGCGCAGGGAGTGCAATACAGAAGTGTGTTCGTCAGATGCCCTCCCGCCATGTTATCCGCCGTTTCATAGGTCTCATAGACGGAGAGCACGGCCTCCTGTTCTTCCTGCTCTTCCTGCTCGGAGTCCACCATAAATACAAAATTCCCGCTGTGAAAGGCGCTCTCGTCCGCTTCATCCGCAAAGGGAAGGAAAGTACAGTACTCCTCCTCCACAGCTGTCAGCCAGACACTCCGCTCCTCCCCGCCGTCTAAAGAGACCTTCACCGGGATAATGTTGTACCCATCCACCTGCTCCACCCCCGGGATGGACCTGAGAAGCTCCAGATCATCCGAACGGAACGCCCCGTCCAGGTCGTTCGTGTTGTAAAATATTTGATAATCCTCAATATTCGAAAATGTCTCTATCCCATAGTGTAAGTTCAAGCCTTTATGCACGGTATAAACTGCGGTTGTGACCGCCGCGCACCCAAGTCCAAGGATGAGGCAGTTTCTCCATTTCCCGGCCTGCCGGGACCTGGCACCGCTCAGACGGAGGCGGCCCGTAAGAGGTATCCGCGCGGCGGCGGCGAACACGGCAGCGCGGGCAGCCAGCACCGTACTGATCCAGAAAAACGCCGCGATCGTCAGGTCCCTCCATGGAATATATACCTGGATACGTACATCCGACCCGCTGTAAATCCACGCCCTCAACACCGCCCAGACGGCCAGCGCTCCAGCACCGGTGCCGATCAGAGCGCCAGGGACGCACAGAAGGACCATCTCCCAGAAGATGAGCGACACCAGCTGACGTCCTGACGCGCCGATCCCACGAAACACCGCATAATTGTGAACCTGCCGGGGAAGCTGGAGGATGTACACGCACATCACCGCCAAAAGTGTTACTGCCAAGATGAGGACCCGGTAAGAGTCGGTCTCCGTGGGCACGTACACATCCGATACGGGCTCCAGCCCCGACATAGTGTTGTAGCTTGGCGCCAGGTCCTCCACACCCAAAAGCCGGGTGGAGGCCAGATACTGCCCGATCTCATTCTTCTGCGTCGGAGTGAGGCTCCCCTCCTTTGCCGTAAAGAGATACTGGGGAATCTGTTCGATCCTTATTTCTCCGGGGTAGTCTACAACCAGAGCCGTCTGTTCCAGCAGGGTACCCTGTATTCTGTCCCACGCCGACGGAGCGACCACCGCGCTGATAAGACTGCGGTCCATAGCGTTGTTCGTGATCTCCCAAAGTCCGGTGTAATCCCGTATAACCCCGCAGACGGTGAAGGTGAAGCGGTCAAACAGCTGAATCTCTGGCACACCGCTGAGTCTATTTGAGCCCACAAGTACCTCGATCACCTGCCCGCACACCGGCTCGCAGCCCAGCACCTCCAGAACCCGTTCCTCAACAGCGATCTCATCCGAGCTCTCAGGCCACCGCCCCTCGGAGAGTCTAAGTCTCCCCAGGCGCCTGTATCCCTCATCCACCGAACCCAGGCCGAAAGAGTTTTGAGCCCAGGCGCTGTCATCGGATAACTTCATAATATTGCCGAAGAGCCGAGCCTCTCCCACCTCGCCGATCCACTCCCGCTCCGAAAGCCACTCTGAATCTTCTTCCTTGCCGTCTACGAGGGCCCCGTTCCACTGGCCGTAGGCATTCAGCCGGTATTCGGTATTGGTATGGCTCATGCTTCCCAAAAGCGACAGGGAAAGCACAATAGAGGAAAAGGAGAGAGTGAGCACAGTCACCACCAGCAGGCACTCACGTCTCCTGTGCAAAAGCCCGGAGAGGGCGAGGAACGCCGTTCTCATCGTCAAGCACCTCCTTTAAGGAATTTCTGATCCGCGCACCAAAAAAAGCGGCTGTGTTTTTTACACAACCGCATTATAGCATTGGCCAGCCTATTTGTCAATATAAACGTTGATACATCATAATAAACATTGATTGATTAGGGCCGACATCACAACCGTGACTGCCGGGACGAGAAGGGCAGTTCCCGCGGCCAGCATGGCGGCGAGTACGGTCCGCTCCTCCCTATGTACCTGTATAAGGCGCCGCAGGCGACGCTCCAGGCTGTCCCCGTCACCGCCCAGATATGCCCCCAAAAGAGTGCCTGTGTTCTGCCTCATGCGGACCAGAAGCCGGCAGTAGGAGCCCCGGGATCCCCGGGGCCGTTCACGGAGCACCCTCTCGTCGCAGGACATCTCGTTGACCTCCACGGCGTAGTCAGCAAACCGGCCCACATGGGGGCAGAACCAGAACGCCGCCCGCAACAGAAGAAGCGCCCCGCGGTAAAGGCAGTCATTTCTCCGGCAGTGGATAAGCTCATGGGTCAGCAGGAGCTTCCACTCGTCCCGGGTGCAGACCTCATCGGAGAGATAGATTCTTTTCCGGAGGACGCCCCTGGTATAGGGCGTTGGAATGAGGCCGCCGCTGTAGACGGCCACGCCGCCCTTCACGTCCAGCCATGCGGCCATGCCCTCCTTCAGATCCGCGATCTCCCCGTCACCGCACTGCCCGCTCATACGCTCCACCTGCCGCAGAAGCCGTACCTTCCCCAGGTGCCGGAAGACCCCCTGGTACAGGCTTCCCGCCAGCCACACCGCGAGGATCATCCACAACACTCCCGGCGCAGCGGCATGCCCGCACCCGCCGGTACTCCTGCCCAGGGCCGGTGCCAGGATAAGGCCGGAAAAGACGCCGGCTCTGAGCGCCCCATCCAGCCGCTCCATACTCATGCACCGCTCCAGCACAGGCCCCAGATAACCCAGCGCCAGACACGCCAATTCCTGCGACGCCGCGACCGTCAGCAAAAGCGCCAGTGTGTCAGCCATTGTCCACGTCATCATCCACATCCTCCAACAGGGCGCGGATCCGCGCCATCGTGTCCGGAGCAATCTCCTTCTTCCCGCAGAACGCCGCCAGAAGCCGCTCAATGGAAGCGTCCCCGAAGACGCTCCGCACCTGCTGGCGGAGAAGGGCCTGCTCATACTCTTCCCGGGTCACCAGCGCGGTATATATGTGATGCCGTCCCTGCTGACGTCCCCGGACATAGCCCTTTTCGGACATATTGTAGAGTAGTGTGCTCTTGGTTCCCCGGGTCTGGGGAAAGCTCCTGTACAGTTCCTCACTGCTGACCCCCTCCGGGTGGTCCCAGAAAAATTTCATAAATTCCAGCTCCGTGGCGGAAAGCTTCTTCTTTCCTCCCAGATCCTCCAACAGTTCCTCCGCAGGTCTTGCCATCGTTATCCCTCCCAGTCAATCTCTTATTTTTTCCTGACTCGCTCCTTCAAATCCTCCAGGGTCTCCCGGAAACGGTTTGAGGTCATGGTGGGATTGGAGCGGATCAGATTCTTTATGCTCCCACGCATCTCCCGGACACGGGCTTCCAGGGCCTCCCGGCGAAGCCGGATGCTCTCCTCCAGCTCTTCCCTGCGGGCGCTGATATTCTCCTCCAGCTCCTCCCTGCGGGCGCTGATGCTCTCCTCCAGCTCCTCTCTTCGGGCGCTGATATCTCCCTCCGCCACAGCCAGTATCACATCCAGACGCTTTTGCAGACGGTTCAACTCTGCCTTGGCTTCCTCCGCCTTCAGGATAATATCACGCAGATCCAGGGCTGCCTGGAAGGACAGGGCGAAATCTGCGGACAAAACCACCGTCAGCACCACGGTCACCGCCGTGAGCACGCCGGAGGGGACGGCCAGCACCAGCCTCTCCACAGGCTTATGGATTACCTCCGTCATGGCGATGGTCAAAAACCCCCAGGCCAGGGTGGAGCTTAAGCAGATATACCCCTTATAGTTAAACCTCTGGCTGGAGTAATCCCAGTAGCGCACCTTGAAAAGAGACTCCATCCCTATTCCCGTCACCAGCTCCAGCACCGTAGCACCCGCGCACCCGGCCAGATATACCAGCAGAATATGCTCCTGAAAGGGCATGGACACCACCAGCATCATAATGGCGCCGCTCCCGTAGATGGGAAGAAATGGCCCCCTCATAAAGCCCCGGTTCACCAGTCTTCTGCTCTTTAAGGATACATAGGCGGACTCAAAGCACCAGCCCGCAAAGCAGTAAAAATAAAAGAAAAACAGCCATTGAATCACCGAATATGAATACATCTCAAATCTCCCTTCCTCTTTCGCATTCCCTCACAGGCCGGTCTCCCACCGTCCGGTCCCTCTTTTTATGATCCGTACCGCAGAATCCCGACGCAGATCTTCCCCTTTTTTGTACCGTGCTTTTCTCCCCCGAAGAGGAACTTTCCGTATCCCCGCAATGTCACCGCCTCCCCCTCCTTCAGGGTCCGGGAAGGATTCTCACAGAGCCGGCCGTCCACATAAACCCTGCCGGCCCGAAACAGATCCTGGATCTCCCCCCGGGACAAATGATAAAATTTAGCCAGGCACACGTCCGCCCGCAGGGAGGGCAGCACCAGCTGTATCTCCACAGGTTCCTCCCTGGGGATTTCCGAGCCCGCAGGGGCTGTCTCACATTTGACCCGGGTGTGCTTCACCTGCTCCAAATTGGCGCAGATATACTCCGCCATGCTCTCCAGGCAGTAGAGATCCCCCTCCCGCTCCCCCACCCGGATATCCCCCATGGTGCTCCTATCGATTCCCAGATTCATCAGGGCCCCCAGAAAATCCCTGTGGGAAAAATCGTCCGCAAACTTCTGCTGCAGAGGCCGGATCCGAATGCACCGGATGGGATAAGGCTCTTCATAGCCCAGCTGCTCAGGGGAGCCGAAGCGCAGAATCTTCCGCTCGCAAAGCGCATCCCCTCCCCAGAGCTCACAGGGGACGGAGGGAAGCTGCGGAAGGAGCTCCCAGAATGTCTCCTGCTGGGCCAGCCCCAGAAATCCCGTATAGGTGTACCGGTTCTGGCGCAGGGACATATCCGCCAGATCCCTGATTCTGTTCTTCACCTGCTGTATCTCCCGGTCTGCTTCCGCCCCCATAGCCCGCTTTCCTCCTTACGTCATCTGCTCTGCCTGCGCCGCCTGGCCCTATCCCAGGGCCACGTCCAGCACCATCATGATCAAAAATCCCGTCATCACCCCTGCGGTTCCCAGGTGGGAGTGTTCTCCCAGATGGGCCTCCGGGATCAGTTCCTCCACCACCACATAGATCATGGCCCCCGCCGCAAATGCCAAAAGCCATGGCATGATAGGATTTAAAAACGCCGCCAGCAAAACGGTCAGCACCCCGAACACCGGCTCCACAATGCCGGAGAGGGAGCCGCACAAAAAAGCCTTCCAGGGTTTGACCCCCTCTTTTCTAAGAGGCAGGGACACGGCGGCCCCCTCCGGGAAATTCTGAATCCCGATCCCCACCGCCAGGGCGAAGGCAGCCGCATAGTCGGCGGCGGTGCCTCCCTCCAGGAAGCCGTTGGCAAAGGCCAGCCCTACCGCCATTCCCTCCGGAATATTGTGCAGCGTCACCGCAAAGACCATCAGCGTAGTCCTCTTCCAGGAGGTTGCCCGGCCCTCCGCCCGTTCCTCCCCCAGGTGCAGATGGGGGATCAGGTTATCCATTCCAAACAAAAAGAGCCCTCCCAGTATAAAGCCCCCCGCCGCCGGTACAAAACCGATTCCGCCGGCCGCCTCCGTCTTTTCTATGGCGGGTATCAGCAGAGACCAGACGCCGGCGGCGATCATCACCCCCGCTGCAAAGCCCAAAAATACTCTCTGTACGCCTTCCTTCATTTCCTCCCGAAACAGGAACACCAGCGCAGCCCCCAGAGTCGTCATGAGCCACGCAAATCCGGTTCCCTCCAATGCCATTCCCATCGGATTCATATCTTTCTTCTCTCCTTACCATATGAAAACATTTCCGGTTTGCCACCTGCGGCCGCCAATTCCAACAAAAAAGCCCCGCCGGCCATCCTTGCAAACGCCCGGCAGGGCCGTTCCAAACCCTATTCCTCATTCAGGAAAAGCTGATAACCGCCTCCTTGGGGGCTCTGGTTTTTTCCACCTTCAGGGCATGAAGGATCGGCCCCTCCCCCTGATAATCCTTCCAGTACTCTCTGCAGACCCGGGCTGTCACCTGCACCCACTCCTTGGGCTTTAAGCTCTCCGCCTGGCCGTACTGACAGGCGTACCCCAGAAACGCCATATCCTCCGCGCAGCAGGTCATGGCCATGCGGCCCGGCACAAAATACCCCTTGGGAAAATCCTCCGGCCGCAGCACCATGGCGATGAAGCTCACCGTCTTTCCCTCATAGCGCTCCAGATGATCCAAACAGTCCAGATACCAGATGCCGTAGCCGTTATCGTCCAGCCGGATCACATCCGCCTTCAGATCATAGGGCAGATCCTCCTCAAAGATCTCATTGATCTCCCCGTTGGCGTCCTCAAATATCACATCGGCGCCCTG
The DNA here is from genome assembly GCA_947625475.1 of uncultured Acetatifactor sp. GTDB lineage: Bacteria > Bacillota > Clostridia > Lachnospirales > Lachnospiraceae > Acetatifactor. Next base: position 7,746 of record CANQOL010000057.1, on the reverse strand, counting down.
GTTCACCGCCTTGATGTTGCGCTTGTAGACATTCAGCTCCTTCACCCCGTCGCAGCGGTTGAAGATAATCATCTCCGACTTCCGCACCATCTCCGCCAGCAGGGAACGCATATTGGTATAGTACATAGGGAAGGTGGAGCCGTCTATGGTGGTAATCTGCTGCTCGATCTTCCAATACCAGGGCAGCTTCATGTTCTTATAATTCCACATGCCATTGTATTCTATGATGATGCGCTCCGGTTTGTGCTTCTTCTCAAGCTCTGTCAGATGGGCGGGGTTAAAGTCCTCCTCCCGCTCGATCCGTTCCACCACGGAGCGGGTCTGGGCGAGCAGGGCGGGCTCGTACTCCACCTCTCCTTCCTCACACAGCAGGATCAGGGTGACACCCCGGATCTGAAAATAGGGCTGTGCCAAAGTGTAGGTAATAAACTCCGTCTTGCCGCTCTCCAAAAATCCGTTAATCACATAGACCGGTTTCATGGTCCTCGCCTTTCCCATCTCAATCCGGCGCAGGAAGTCCTAAGGCTTCACGCCGTTATCTGCCAAACAATCCCGCCAGCTTATCCTCCGCCAGCTGGGAGCCAATCACGCAGAGCTTTCCGGTGACCTGAGGCGCTCCGGTGCGGATATCATGCTCCTCCGGAACATAATCAAAATAGATCCAGGTGCCGTCCGGCGCCGGAACCATGCCCTTTGCGCGCAGGATCACACCGTACTCTCCGCCGTCCAGGGCGGTCAGGATGCCTTCAATCTCCTCACGGCTGTACACACTGGGAGTCTCCACCCCCCAGCTTGCAAACACCTCGTCCGCATGATGATGGCCGTGGTGATGATGCTCATGCTCTTCCTCGTCATGGCCGTGATGATGTTCATACTCTTCCTCGTCATGATCGTGGTGATGGTCATGCTCTTCTTCCTCATCGTGGCCGTGATGATGGTCATGCTCCTCTTCCTCATCGTGGCCGTGGTGATGGTCATGCTCCTCTTCCTCATCGTGGCCGTGATGATGGTCATGCTCATCATCCCCGTCATGACCGTGGTGATGATGATGCTCATGGCCGTGGCAGCAGCACTCTTCGTCCTCGTCCTCCCCGCGGGCCCTGGCGCTCTCCAGCAGCTCGTTGATCAAGCCCTCCAGATTGTCGTCCCCCTCGATGGTCTCCAGCACGCTTCTTCCGTCCAGCTGATCCAAGGGCGTGGTGATCATGGCGGCACTGGGATTATACTGGCGCAGCAGCTCCACACATTCCTCCACCTTCTCCGGCGTCACCTTGTCCGTTCTGCTGAGGATAATGGTTCCCGCATGTTCAATCTGATTGACGAAAAACTCCCCGAAATTTTTGATATACATTTTGCACTTGGTGACGTCCACCACCACCACAGCGCTGTTGATCTTCACGTCCAGATCCCCGGCCACGTTCTCCACAGCCCTCACCACGTCGGAGAGCTTGCCCACACCCGAGGGCTCGATCAGAATCCGTTCCGGGCTGTAGGTGGCCAGCACCTCCTTTAAGGACGCCCCGAAGTCTCCCACCAGGGAACAGCAGATGCAGCCGGAATTCATCTCCTTGATCTCAATTCCGGACTCCTTTAAAAAGCCTCCGTCGATACCGATCTCCCCAAACTCATTCTCGATCAGCACCACCTTGGAATCCTGCAGCGCCTCCTTCAGCAGCTTCTTAATCAGTGTCGTCTTGCCGGCGCCCAAAAAACCGGAGACCACATCTATTTTGGTCATATTCTATCCTTCCTTTCCTTGCCTGTCCTATCTCCGCCCTGTCCCATTTTCCCCCAAAATGCGGAAAATGTCAAGAGCTCCGGCCCTAGCCGATCCTCCGGGCCGCACTCCAGCCAAGCCGCACTCCGGCCAGGCCGCGCTTCTACTTATCCTCCACGATTTCCCGGACCCGGATCGCCTCCTGTACCTGGGCCTGGTCCTTTAAGTATCTGCGGATCTTCCGGGAGAGATACAGGGTAGAGAACAAATCCGTCACGCCGCTGAACAAAAGCCCCAGACCCAGCAGCCGGAACAGCAGCACTGCGGACTCAAAGGGATTGATCACCAGCAGGACTCCCGCCACCACATTCACGGCCGCCAGCACAAAAATCCCCACGGCGCTGCCGCCCATCCTCTGGATGTCCAGGGCGCCCTGGCACTTGAAAAAGCCGCTGATGATAATGCACAGTCCGATGATAAAGGGCACAAGGGCAATCACCAGATCCACCCGGTAGATCACGAAGATTCCCAGCAGAATCAGGATCACGCCGCTGACAAAATCGTTGCGGTAATACCCCCGGCTCACATCCCTGGCAAAGTACATTACCAGGTTCAAAAGCCCCGTCAGAATCGCCACCCCCGAGATCAGGTAGCAGATCGTCCTGGCCGTGGTGGCAGGCATCACCAGCAGCACAAACCCCAGGGCCATGTACAAAACAGCTGCCAGAATCAGATTCCATTTTAGTTCCTTCATATCAATCTCCATTCCGGAGCGCTCTGCGCGACGGGGCGATGAGAAATTCGCGAATGCGGTTTCTCATCTGCCATCATGAGAATTTGTGGCGCTCCGGCACAAATTCTCCTGTGAAAAATCAGCACATCCGTGTGATTTTTCACACCAACCATCCTCCCGCTTCATCATTTATATTTATCTAACTAAGTATACTTCTAATTCCTCATTCCTTCAACTGGTTTTTTCCTGTTTTTGGCACGGTCTTTCGGCAGGGAAAAAGCAAAATACGGTAAATACGGCATCCCTGCCATATTTACCGCACTCCATTCAACTGCGGAAGATGGGACTTGAACCCACACGCTATTGCTAGCACAAGATCCTTAGTCTTGCTCGTCTGCCAGTTCCGACACTTCCGCATGGCCTCCAAAGGCACTCGCCTTTTGGCACTCAAACATCATAGCACAGGCAAAGTTGGGTGTCAATCCTTTTTTACAACAAATGGGGCAAACGGGGCAAATGGGTCCCTTGACGGATCCGCCCGCCTGTTATACACTACTCTTGTTACCGCCAGGAACCGTCCATTCAGCTTAAAGGGAGGAACCCGCCATGGAAAGAGTCAACCGAATCCTGAGCCATCCCCTTTTCCGGCAGCACATGAGGGAAAACGATGCGGCCGAATCAGACCGCAGATTCTGCCGGCACGATATAGGCCACCTGCTGGACGTGGCCCGCATCGGGGAGATCCTCAACCTGGAGGGGCGCCTGGGCCTGGACCGGGAGCTGGTCTACGGCGCGGCGCTTCTCCACGACATAGGCCGGCATATCCAGTATGCCGACGGCACGCCCCACGAACTGGCCAGCGCACAAATCGCCCCGCGGATCCTGGAGGACTGCGGCTTTACGGCACCGGAAACCGCCTTGATTGCGGAAGCCATCCGCAGCCATCGGGACGCCTCCGTCTCCGGCCGGGACGATCTGACGGGGATCCTGTACCGGGCGGACAAGGCCAGCCGCCGCTGCTTTGCCTGCCCGGCCCGGGGGGACTGCCATCACAGCAGCGAGCGGAAAAATCAACCGCTTCTGCGCTGAAGCTCTCATCCCTCAAAGGGCACTACGTCCTTCACCGCTTCCCCGGGGCAGATTCTCCCCTCCCCCTTGTCCAGGTCGATCAGCACATAGCGGTCATTGCCCATACCCAGCTCCTTCATATAGGAGAGCTGACGGTGGCCGTGACGGCTCTGAATCCGTTCCACCAGATCCGCATGGTCCTTTTCCTCCAGGGCGTATACCAGGTCAATGGAAGCCTGGTCCACAGCCAGGATATCCGTGGAGGCCAGGATGCCGATGTTGGGCGTCACCACAGGCAGGGCCTCACAGCCCTCGCAGTCGCAGGAGACGGACATGTTCCGCAGCACGTTCACATAGGTAATGCGTCGGCCGAAATGGTCCAGCACCGCCTTGGTGGACTCGGTCATGCGCTCCATAAATTCCTCTTTTTCAATCCCCCACATATCGGCGGAGCCGGGTGCCGTGTGGATCATGGCCTTGCCGATCCGGCCGTCCGCGCAGCCGATCCCCAGATTTTTGTTGGAACCCCCGAAGCCGCCCTTGGTGTGGCCCTTAAAATGAGTCAGGGCAACCAGAGAGTCATAGTTTACAATATGCCCGCCCATGGACATCTCCCGGAACCACTTGCCGCCCTCCAGCGGCAGCATCACAGTGCCCTCCTCGTCCATAATGTCCACCGGGCAGAAGTCCCAGCCGTTGACCTGCAGGGTCTCCCGATGGGCGGCAGTGGTATAGCGGTCTCCCTCGTAGTAGGTGTTGGTCTCCACAATCGCCGCGCCCGGGATCTCCCGCTCCAGCAGCTCCCGGACCCAGGGACGCGGGATAATGTTAGGCCCGTTCTTCTCCCCGGTATGCAGCTTGACCGCCACCCTGCCGGTAATGCTGCCGCTGACGCAGGCGTAGATCCTGCACAGTCCCTCCGCACTCAGATCTCTGGTAAAATAAACCACCGATTCGTTTCCTGTCCGTTCCTCATAGGGCACATAGCGGTTTCCTCCAAAGCCCGGAATCATCTTTTTGTTTGCCATTTGCTCAGCCTCCTTCTCTTTGAACATGTCAAACCTACCTCTCATTATAGCATTGCCCCGCGTAAAAACAAGCATGCGCCACTTGTTATTTTCCTATCCCCACTGTATAATAATAGCAGTTCTCATTCTGACCCCGCCCGGTTATGGCAGGGATATGTGCGCGAAGCGGTGCCCCGTGCAGGCAATCGATCCCAAGACGCCCGGTACAACAGACGCCGGCAAGTGCATCTCCTGTATGCGCTGCGTCTCCCTCTGCCCGCAGAAGGCCCGGAAGGTCAGCAGGCCCATGGCGGCCGTGGTGGCCCTGGCCATCAAAAAAGCCTGCTCCGAGCGCAAGAAGAACGAGCTGTTTATTTAGGGAGCCTCTGCCCGAACCGGTCCAGCACCTCCCGCATATCGTCAGGGAGCCTTTTTCGGCACTCCGCCTTCAGCTCTTCCGGCACTCCGTAAAACGCTTCCGCTATGGCACCGGCAATACAGGTCAGCGTATCGCAGTCGCCGCCTAAGGATACCGCTGTCCGGATCACGTCCTCAAAACCGTCTCCCTCCAGGAACGCCGTCACCGCCTCCGGCACCGTTTCCTGACAGCTCTCCACATGATGATAGCCCGGCCGGATCTCATCACAGGTTCTGGAAAGATCATAGCCGAATTCCCGGGTTACATACTCCTTTATTTCTTCCTTGGATGCGCCGCTCCTTGCCAGGAAGACGGCACTGGCCGCGGCCGCGGCCCCCTTGATCCCCTCCGGATGATTGTGGGTCACCTCCGCTGTCAGCCTTGCATATCTTCTCGTCTCTTCCACCGTGTCATAAAGCCATCCCACAGAAGAAACCCGCATGGCGGAGCCGTTTCCCCAGCTTCCGTAAGGCCTCGGCTGCCCGTCCGCAAACAGCCATACTCCAAATCTCATTCCGTATCCGGCATCCGGATACCTCCTTCCCCATCTCCGCATTGCCCTGCATACCGCCCAGCGAACGGCCTCCTCATCCGCCCCCTTCTCCAGACCCATCAGGGCCTCCGCCACGGCAACCGTCATAACAGAGTCATCCGTAAACCGGGAGCCTCTGCTAAAAAGCGGGAAATCCTTTGTCTTTCCGCCTCTGTCAAACTCATAGGGCGCGCCAATCATATCGCCTAAAATCGCTCCGTACATGTGCTGTATCCTCCTTTACTCTCCTGATGGCTTTTCTCTTCGCCTTTATCTGTCATCACACCACTATCTCATACTTTTCCTTTAGATTGTTCAATACACTGTACTTTATCAATCCTTCGCGCTGCATTCTTCCAACCACAATTCCAGGCGCGATCCCCTGTTCTCCGGCAAAACGGATCACACTTCTCTCTGAGTAGTCCCTATCACTTCGAAAACTTTCAAAAGCATCTAACGCAATCAGCGTATCTTCAGACCAGTTGTCGGCGGCTTCCTCATCGGCATCAGATGTTCCATTCCTCTGGCCTATATGTCCCAGTACAATATGGGCCAGTTCATGGAACAGGCTGAACCAGAATTTATCCGCGTCCTTTCCTCTGGCAGTAAGTCCCACAACAATCTTATTTCCATCCATGAAGGAAGCCCCCTGCAGGAAAGACCCTGTCAGATGCGGCAAAAGCACCAGCGCTATCCCGCAATCTGAAAGGCTTTTTTTAATCATGGGGCAAAACTCCCCAGGACTGAGCACTGTCATCCTTCTGATTTCAGGTATGGAATCCATTAATCCCTTTATACTGATTGGCGCTGTTTGGATATCACGTGCCCTGAGCTTTGCTTCCTGGGCCCACGCCATCAAAGCAAGATCACTCTTCTTCGTAATAGCCAGCCTGCGGCAGGCAATCCTTGTAATCTGTTCACTTTCAAGAAGTGAAAGTTCAACTACCTCAAAGTACTTTCTGAGATAAACAACCTTTTTCCCGGCCTCTCCGGTCTCCGGAACCCATCCAAATTTAGCCATTTCCCTGTAAGGAAATTGTTTTGCAATTTCCGCATCAGCATCCATGGCATTTTCCGCTTCAGCCTTAACAATCTTGTCCCTGTAGATTGCCTCAAGATTATTCCAGAACTTAGCCGGCACACCGAGAACCATCTCTAATCTAACCGCTGTCTCCGGCGTAAGCTGTACATCACCGTTAATAAGCCTGCTAATATGCTTCTCAGACATATTCATCCTGGCTGCAAACTCTTTCTGGCTCATGCCTCTGTCATTCAACTGCTCTTTTATTGTCGCCCCAGGCGGCGTTGCAATCAAACTGCGACTTCTCACCATAGTGATGCCTCCCCTGACCTGCCGTTGTGATTTAATGATAATCAACAATTTCCAAAATATTAGCTATTTGAATTTCATCTCCATTTTTCTCGAATACCAATCTGTATGGATGAACCAAATCCACCGCATATTGCCCTTTCCTATTCTGCGCAAGAGGATGACATCGTCCGATATGGAACTGTATCATCATTTCAACCGTGTCCGCAGCTTCAATTTCATCTATTCGCTGGTGTATTTTATCTGCCATTTCTCTGCCGTAGGTTCTCTCCGCAGTTCTGGCATCCGTACAAACCTTTTCCATCTTATTGTTTTTGTACGTGATATCCAATCCATTGCCTCTCTTTCGCATTTACCTGTGAGGTAAATATATCATAGCATAAATGTTTCATTTTGTCAATTCGTAAGTTTACCTTAGAGGTAAACCTACATTAGTTTACCTTGGAGGTAAACCGTCCCCCGGGACTGGGCGGTGCCTGCCCTGGCCAACGCAGAATACGGCCGAGCTGCATTTTTCGGTTCACTGAAGCAGACAGTGAAAGCGCTGGATTTCACCGCCCGGTTGGATACTTCTCCTGCTTCGTTCTGTGTCATAAGCAGATTCCTCCTATTGCTTGATGTATGAAGTTTGGTGTATGAAGCTGTAGTCTCAGAAAAATGCCGCAGGACCGCGTGAATCATAGAAATGCTCTTGATTTATGTAATTTCTACATCAATTCACAATCTTCAAGTATCTTCTCTATAATCTTCCAGATCATCAGCGATGGATTCTCCTCGTAATACGAGTATCCTCTATACTGGTGCAATGTATAACCGTTCTGCTCGTTAATCTCCATAATAGCTTTTGCTCTTTTAACAGCTTCAATCACATCCCTCAGAGTCAGTTTCTTCAGACACCTCTTAAAATTCGCCTCATGCTTGAACTCATCCATGTTCTCAAA
>CANQOL010000056.1 GCA_947625475.1 uncultured Acetatifactor sp. | reverse complement strand
GTGATTCCTCTATACCATAAAAAAGAATAAGCCCAGACCCTGTTTATCTGGGGTATAGGCTTATTATACGAGGAGATCAGAATATGGAAAGAGAAGAAAAACTGAGAGCGCTGGACGCCGCCATCAGCCAGATTGAAAAACAGTATGGGAAGGGAGCCGTCATGAAGCTCGGCGACCCCTCCGCCCAGATGAATGTGGAGACGATTCCCACGGGCTCCTTGAGCCTGGATATCGCCCTGGGGCTGGGAGGGATTCCCAAGGGCAGGGTGGTTGAAATTTATGGCCCTGAGTCCAGCGGCAAGACCACCGTTACCCTGCACATGATCGCCGAGGTCCAGAAGCGGGGAGGCATCGCGGGCTTTATTGACGCGGAGCATGCCCTGGATCCCGTCTATGCCAAGAATATCGGAGTGGATATCGATAATCTGTACATCTCTCAGCCGGACAACGGCGAGCAGGCTCTGGAGATCACGGAGACCATGGTCCGCTCCGGCGCTGTGGATATTGTGATTGTGGACTCTGTTGCGGCCCTGGTGCCCAAGGCCGAGATCGACGGGGATATGGGGGACAGCCATGTGGGCCTCCAGGCCAGACTGATGTCCCAGGCCCTGAGAAAGCTCACCGGCGTCATCAGCAAGTCCAACTGTACGGTGGTGTTCATCAACCAGCTGCGTGAAAAGGTGGGCGTCATGTTCGGCAACCCGGAGACCACCACAGGCGGCCGGGCGCTGAAGTTTTACGCCTCCGTCCGGCTGGATGTGAGAAGAATCGAAGCCATCAAGCAGGGCGGAGAGGTGATCGGCAACCGCACCCGCGTTAAAGTGGTGAAGAATAAGGTGGCCCCTCCCTTCAAGGAGGCCGAGTTTGACATTATGTTCGGGGAGGGTATCTCCACAGTGGGGGATATCCTGGATCTGGCTGCCAATGTCAACGTGGTCAACAAGTCCGGCGCATGGTTTGCCTATCAGGGGAACAAGATCGGCCAGGGCCGCGAGAACGCGAAGCAGTATCTGAAGGATAATCCGGAGGTATGTGCCGAGATCGAGGGAAAGGTGAGAGAATACTACGGCCTGGGTGTGCGCAGGGAGCAGCCGGAGGGGGAAGCGTAAGCGGAAATGTGGATCACACAGATACAGGAGCTGCAAGGGAAGCGCTGTAAAATCTATTTGGATCAGGGGCCGGCCTTTGTGCTCTACAGGGGGGAGCTCTCCCGTTACGGGATTGCACCGGACCGGGAGCTGGATGAGGCAGATTACAGGGAGATTATGGAGGAACTCCTGCCAAAGCGCGCCAAGCTCCGGGCTATGAATTTGCTGAAGAGCCGGTGGTATACCAAAAAACAGCTCACAGACAAGCTCAGGGAAGGCGGATATCCCTCCGGGGTCGTGGAGGAAGCCGTGGCCTATGTGGAGTCCTATGGCTATATAGACGATCTTCGCTATGCGGTGGATTATATGACCAGCCATGAAAAGCAGAGTTCCCCCAGAAGGATGGAACAGGATCTGCTGCGCAGGGGAGTCAGCGGGGAAGTGATCGGGCAGGCCAGAAGCTGCCGGGGGCAGCAGGACGAGGAAGCTGTGATTCGTGCCCTTCTGGAGAAGCGGCAGTACCGTCCGGATGCGGATTTGAAGGAAAAACAGAGGGCTTATCAGTTTTTGATGCGCAGGGGCTTTTCCCCGGAGATCATCCGTCAGGTGATGCGTATTTGTGCATTTTTTCTTATATTTGATACATTTCGAACATTTCTTTAAAAGAAATGATGATTTCACTTGACATAACCGTGATTTCCGTGTACAATTTTTTGTTGTGATTGCTTGTTAGAATGTTTGAGTTGTTACATACATTCTATATCAGAAATATTGTACAATGAAAATTGAATAAGGAGGTGCTCCTGTAGATGCTTAGTTATGTGATCACAGCTCTGGTCGCAGTGGCCGTCGCAGCTGTTGTTACTTATTTCGCGACTACCGTTTATCAGAAGAAGGTGGCGGAGGCGAAGGTGGGGAACGCAGAGGAGAAGGCCAGGGAGATCATCGATGAAGCTCTGAAAACGGCGGAATCCAAGAAGCGAGAGTCGCTCCTTGAGATCAAGGAAGAGTCCATTCGCACCAAGAATGAATTGGACAAGGAGATCAAGGAACGCAGGGCGGAGGCGCAGCGTTATGAGCGCAGGGTTCAGCAGAAGGAAGAGAACATCGACAAGAAGGCCGATGCGATCGAGAAGAAGGAGGCCAGCCTGGCAGCCCGGGAAGAGTCTTTGAACAAGATGAAGGACGAGGTTTCCAAGCTGAACGAACAGAGAATACAGGAACTGGAAAGAATTTCCGGATTAACCTCTGAACAAGCAAAAGACTACTTATTGAAAATTGTTGAAGATGATGTGAGACATGAAGCGGTTGTCATGATCAAGGAGATTGAGAGCCGCGCAAAGGAGGAAGCAGACAAGAAAGCCAAGGAGTATGTAGTTTCCGCTATCCAGAGATGTGCCGCAGACCACGTCTCGGAGACTACGATTTCCGTAGTGCAGCTTCCCAACGATGAGATGAAGGGAAGGATCATTGGGCGGGAAGGGCGCAACATTCGTACCCTTGAGACCATGACCGGCGTGGATCTGATCATTGACGATACGCCGGAGGCGGTGATCCTGTCCGCCTTCGATCCCATTCGCCGGGAGGTGGCACGGATCGCCCTGGAAAAGCTGATCGTGGACGGACGTATTCACCCAGCCAGGATCGAAGAGATGGTGGAAAAGGCGCAGAGAGAAGTGGAGGTAATGATCAAGGAGGAGGGCGAAGCCGCCGTGCTGGAGGTTGGCGTGCACGGCATTCACCCGGAGCTGATCAAACTTTTGGGACGGATGAAGTTCCGCACCAGCTACGGACAAAACGCCTTGAAGCATTCCATAGAGGTGGCTCAGCTGTCGGGACTTTTGGCGGCCGAGATGGGACTGGACGTCAGACTGGCAAAGCGCGCCGGACTGCTGCATGATATCGGCAAGGCCGTGAACCATGAGATGGAAGGTTCCCATGTCCAGCTTGGGGTGGAGCTCTGCAAGAAGTACAAGGAAAATTCTACGGTGATCAACGCCGTGGAGTCACACCACGGAGACGTGGAACCCACTTCCCTGATCGCATGTATCGTACAAGCTGCCGATACAATCTCTGCTGCGAGACCGGGAGCAAGAAGGGAAACGCTGGAAGCCTATACCAGCAGATTAAAGCAGTTAGAAGACATAACAAACAATTTCAAAGGTGTAGATAAATCTTTTGCTATTCAGGCAGGTCGGGAAGTTCGAGTCATGGTGATTCCGGAGCAGATCTCGGATGCGGACATGGTTCTGCTGGCCAGGGATATCTCCAAACAGATTGAGTCTGAGCTGGAGTATCCGGGACAGATCAAGATCAATGTGATCCGCGAGAGCCGGGTGATTGATTACGCGAAGTAGTGCCGTGACACAGTTCTTGAAGAGGGACTGAAAATTAAATAAGCCTACAAAAAACCGTTGTGTGTAAAAGCACAGCGGTTTTTTTATTTTCCCTCTTGTATATTCAGGGATCTTATTGTATGATATACAAAGTGTGTATGATTGTATACGATTATCCAGAACAAATCGCCCCTGGCGGTGCGCTTTATGTCTGGCATGACCGAGAATCAAATGACGTGGAGGAAAAACATGAAGGCTTACAAGGAACTTAACAGGGAAGAGCTCCAGGCTCTGGAGAAGGAGCTTGCAAAAAGCTATGAGGAGGCGAAGGGATTAGGGCTGAAGCTGGATATGTCCAGAGGAAAGCCCTCGGCGGCTCAGCTGGACCTGGGGATGGGGATCATGGACGCGCTGGATTCCGACAGCGACATGAAGACGGAGGGCGGTGTGGACACCCGCAATTACGGACTGATGGACGGTATCCCGGAGGCCAAGCGGCTGATCGGGGATATGCTGGGAATTGCCCCGGAGAGCGTGATCGTCTGCGGCAACAGCAGCCTGAGCATTATGTACGACACCGTATCCCGCGCTATGACCCACGGTTTTCTGGGGGAAACTCCCTGGTGCAGGCTTGACAAGGTGAAATTCCTCTGCCCGGTGCCGGGGTATGACAGACATTTTGCCATAACCCAGCATTTCGGCATAGAGATGATCAATATCCCTATGAGTGAGAGCGGGCCGGATATGGATCTGGTGGAAAAGCTGGTGGCGCAGGACGAGAGCGTGAAGGGGATCTGGTGTGTGCCAAAGTACTCCAATCCTCAGGGGATTACCTATTCGGACGAGACGGTGAGACGCTTTGCGGCTCTGAAGCCTGCGGCGAAGGATTTCAGGATCTTCTGGGACAACGCATACGCGATTCATCATCTCTATGAGGACCGGCAGGATGAGCTGCTGGAGATCCTGGGAGAGTGTGAGAAGGCGGGGAACCCGGACATGGTGTTTGAGTTTGCCTCCACCTCCAAGATCAGCTTCGCGGGGGCGGGGATCGCGGCCGTTGCAGCCTCCCCGGCCAACCTGGAGGAAATTCGAAAGTCCATGACCATACAGACCATCGGTTACGACAAGGTAAACCAGCTGCGCCATGTGCGTTACTTTAAAGATTTTCAGGGGATGAAGGATCAGATGAGGCGCTACGCGCAGCAGATCCGTCCCAAGTTTGAGGCGGTGCTGCAGGTGCTGGAGAGCGAGCTGGGAGGACTTGGGATCGGCAGCTGGGTCCGCCCCAGGGGAGGATACTTTATCTCCTTTGAAGCCATGGAGGGCTGCGCTAAGGAGATTGTCTCCCTCTGCAGGGAGGCTGGTGTGACCCTGACAGGTGCGGGAGCCACCTATCCCTATAAAAAGGATCCGAAGGACAGTAATATCCGCATTGCGCCCTCCTTCCCTACCCCTGAGGAATTGGCCCGGGCAACGGATCTGTTCGTCCTGTGTGTGAAGCTGGCCAGTGTCCGCAAACTGCTGGGCGCCCCGTCACGCAGAGCGCTCCGGGATGGAGATTGACATGGCGCACATTAAAAGGATCAGAAGAGAGCTGGCACTGAAGGCCCATATCTTTGAATACTACCGGGACACCGTCCAGACGCCTGCGGGAAAGATCCGCGAGTGGGATTTTATCTGTCACCCCGGCGCGGCTGCCATCGTCCCCGTGAGAGAGGACGGCAGGATCGTGCTGGTGCGGCAGTACCGTAACGCGCTGGACCGGCTGACCCTGGAGATCCCTGCGGGAGGTCTGGAGGAAGGAGGGAAGGAGCCCACCAGGACGGCCGCCCTGCGGGAGCTGAGGGAGGAAACCGGCTATGTGGGGGATGAGGCGTCGCTTCTTTTGTCCATCCGCACTATGGTGGCCATGGGAAATGAGAAGATCGACATCTATCTGGCCCGGGATGTGCAGCCGGGCAGGCAGCAGCTGGACGAGGACGAGTACATAGAGGTGCTGGATTTCTCGCTGGAGGAACTGCTGGAGATGATCTACGGCGGACAGATCCAGGACGCCAAGACGGTGGCGGGCATTCTGGCTTACGCGGGCAGGTACGCCGCTGAAAAATGAGAGAGCTGCCTTTAAAATCAAAATTGTTCCGCATAGAGGAAGGCCCCTGTGCATAGGATAGAAAAAAGATAGTTGAGAAGTGTCTCGAAAATGTCTTTGAGGAAATCCTATGCCAAGGGCCTTCGCGGCCCCCTGCGTTCCATGCAGCCGCCCCTGCTGTATATACTGCCTGTATGCTTTTTCGCAGGCATTTTTCTGATGGCCCTGCTGCGCCGTCAGCTTTTGTTTCAGACCGGGTTCCTGGACCAGGAGACCTTGTATCAGATGAAATATATGACGGTGGACAATCACCTGTTTTTCTTATACGTGACGGTGAAGCGGCTCAGTCTTGTGCTGTTTCTGTTTATGCTTTCCACCACCTATCTGGGAATTGCGGCGGTCTGGTGCTTTGCGGTGTGGGCAGGGCTCTCCGGAGGGATGCTGTGCGGGGCGGCGCTGCTCCGGTACGGCCTGCGGGGGATTCTGCTGATCCTGGCGGGGATCTTTCCCCACTATCTGGTCTATCTGCCCGCCTTTTTTATGCTGCTTTCCCTCTGCGTCCAGGTGTGCCGGCAGCTCTGCGCCGAAGAGGGAAGGGAGGGACTGGGCAGGCTGCGCCGCCTCCCCTCCGGCTGCCTGCTGCGTCTCTGCCTGGCGGCTGCGGCGGTCCTGCTGGGCTGTATCCTGGAGAGTTATGTGAACCCTATCTTTGTTACGAACATATTAAAAATATTTTAAAGCGTGTTTCCCATATTTTGTGTTCGGAAAAAAGTTAGCTTACATCATCTTGGGGTGGGTGCCTGGGGATCGAAAAAAGCCTGTAAAATTGGGCAATTTTGCGCTTGACTTTTTTGAAAATATGACATTATAATACGAATAATCGGATAACATAACACCCCTTTTTTACGAATGCTGAGGAAGGTCAAGGATACATGGACGAGATCATCGAAGAGTTTTTGGTCTATCTGCAGAATGAAAAGAAGACGTCGGAAAATACGGTTCTGTCTTATCGCAGAGATCTGAATAAGTTCAGGGGCTATATGGATCTTTTGGGCGTAGAGAAGCCGAGAGATATCACCAGGACCAATCTGAATTCTTATGTGATCTACCTGGAAAAGCAGCCCTTCAAGACGGCTACGGTCTGCAGGCATATTGCATCCCTGAAGGCATTTTATCATTATCTTTACAAGGAACATATCGTGTGGAAGGATCTGTCGGAGGACATTCACGCCCCCAAGCTGGAGAAACGGCAGCCGGAGGTGCTCTCGGTGGAGGAGGCCGTCCGTCTCATTGAGCAGCCCAGCAAAGATACCCCCAAGGAGCTGCGGGACCGCGCCATGCTGGAGCTTCTCTATGCCACTGGGATCCGTGTGTCGGAGCTGATCTCTCTGAAGGTCAGTGACGTGAATATTCAGAAGAGCTATCTGGTGTGCGCGGACGGGGACAGAAAGAGGGGGATCCCCTTTGGGAAAAAGGCGGGGGAGGCTCTGGTCCGTTATCTGGAGAAGGGGAGAGACCACCTGATCGTCCGCTGTGAGACGCAGGAGCTCTTCGTGAACTGCTCGGGACAGCCCATGAGCCGCCAGGGCTTCTGGAAGCTGCTTAAGCACTATGCTCAGAGAGCGGGGATCCAGTCTGAGATCACCCCGCACACCCTGCGCCATTCCTTTGCGGCACATCTGGTGGAAAATGGGGCGGATCTGCGCAGCGTCCAGGAGATGCTGGGGCATTCCGATATCTCGACCACACAGATCTACGCCGCCTTCCGGCAGGATTCCCTGCGGGATGTGTACCAGAAGGCCCACCCCCGGGGATAGGGGATGGCCGGGTCAGCGTAAAAATAGCCCGCTCCGGGGGAATCCCTCCTGGAACGGGCTTTTGTCATGAATTCGCGCACTTCTGGTACGGGCCCTTATTGTGCTTTCGCGCACTCACGGTACGGGCTTTCGGCATGTTTCGCGCACTTAGGGGAAAGTCCCGCATCCGCGTCAGCCGGGCACATTCAGCTCCGCAATGTCGTAGATGAGCCGCTCGGTGTCCGCCCAGCCCAGGCAGGGATCCGTGATGGATTTCCCGTAGATTCCCTCGCCGATCTTCTGGCAGCCTTCCTCGATGTAGCTCTCCACCATCACTCCCTTTACCAGCTTGTGAATGTCCGGGCTCAGCCTGCGGCTGTGCATAACCTCTTTTACGATGCGGATCTGCTGGGCAAACTGCTTGTTGGAGTTGGAGTGGTTGGAGTCGATCACGCAGGCGGGATTCTTCAGGTTCATCCGCTCGTACATCTCCATCAGCAGGTTGAGATCCTCGTAGTGGTAGTTGGGGGTATTCATGCCGTGCTTGTTTGTGGCCCCCCGCAGCACGGTGTGCGCCAGGTCGTTGCCGCTTGTCCTGACCTCCCAGCCCCGGTAGATAAAGGAGTGGGGGTGCTGGGCCGCAAATACGGAGTTCAGCATGACGGAGAAGTCTCCGCTGGTGGGATTTTTCATGCCTGCGGGCACATCGAAGCCGCTGGCGGTCACCCGGTGCTGCTGATCCTCCACGGAGCGCGCGCCGATGGCCACGTAGGAAAGGATGTCAGATACATAGCCCCAGTTGTCGGGGTAGAGCATCTCATCCGCGGCGGTG
Organism: uncultured Acetatifactor sp.; assembly: GCA_947625475.1. Taxonomy (GTDB): domain Bacteria; phylum Bacillota; class Clostridia; order Lachnospirales; family Lachnospiraceae; genus Acetatifactor. Next base: position 8,276 of record CANQOL010000056.1, on the reverse strand, counting down.
AGCCCCGTTTCCTCAATGGCCCGGATGTGCATCTTTCGCATGGCGATCAGGCCTGCCAGAAAGTCCGGCTTTTTCTCCGGATCGGGCTGATGGACGATCCCCTTGTAGCCCTCGCCGGTGGTGCGGGGCTTGTTGGTGTAAATGCGGGGAATCAGGATCAGCCTGTCCTTCACCTTCTCGTTGACCCGCGCAAGCCGGTTTACATAATCACAGACGGAATCCTCATTGTCGGCGGAGCAGGGGCCGATGATCACCAGGAATTTGCTGCTGACCCCGGTGATAACGTCCCGGATCTCCTGATCCCTCTCCTGTTTTACCTGCGCCAGACGGGCGGGGAGAGGATACTGCTCCTTGATCTCTGCCGGGGTGGGAAGCTGGTTGATAAATTCTATGCTCATGGTATCGCCTTTCTTTGGAGCAGAAACCGCATGTCTCTGGGTTCCTGCCCTATGGATCTGCCGGCTTTGTGCCGGACTGCTGCCCATTATAATATAAAATCCGCCCGCAGGCAAGAGCCAGCTGCAATGTCTCATGGAGAGCCGCGGCATCTCACAGCCGGCTGCGGCATCTTATGGCTCGCTCCGGCATCTTATAGAGAGCGGAGGGCGGCCTTTTGCAGAGCGGGGGTGATCCTGGGGCGGGGTCAGCCGGACTGCCGGGCCAGGTACTCCTTCAGCGCCGTATACTCCGCCTGGAGCTTCTGGAAGCTCTCCGTGTCGCCTCCCGCCGTGTCGGGGTGATATGCCTTGCACAGGGATTTGTAACGGTTCTCCAGCTTTTCCGGGGTGGTGCAGCCGGAGAAGAACAGGGAAGCCTTCACGGGATCCTTCGCGGCCTCCTGGAGGTCTGCGATCCGCTTTTTTACATCCTCCCTCTGCTTTTCCAGCTGTTGTATCCGGGGGATGAGCTTTTTGAATCTGTCCTGGGGGATCCCCTTTTTGTAGCGGGAGCATTCCTGGGTGATCTCGGAGAGATTCCGGAAGTAGGTGTTCCAGGCGTTTCGCAGGAGAGGGTTTTCTCCGGCAGATAAGACATCCTCCACCTGATCTCCCAGAGGGCCCAGGCCCTTTATGTGCTCTTGCAGATCCTGCTGCAGATTCTGCTGCAGATCCTGCTGCAGATTTTGCTGCTGGTTGTGCATATTGGCGTCTCCTCTCTCCTGGGCAGCGCTCTCATCCTGGGCTATATGCCAGTCGCTGTTTTGGAGCCGGCGGATCCCCTCGTCCAGCTGGTCGCTGGTCTCCCTCAGCTCCCTGGCCCATTCATGCCACTCGATCCCCAGGGAGAGAAGCGCCAGCACCCCGTCCGCCAGCAAAAGGACCACGGCCGTGATGCCGTAAACTCTGTCAAACAGGGTCATCCTGCCCACATAGGCGGCCAGGCCGATGCCGTACAGTTTTTTAAACTGAAGATGCATGCCGATCAGTACATCGCCGGTCAAAAAGAGGCTGAGCCCTATGGAGAGGGGAAGGGCGAGGGAGATCACCGTCTGAATCAGACGGTTCACAAAGTGCAGGAGGGTGTAAAAGAAGCACAGGCAGGCGTTCAGGGGCCGGCTGCCCCCCAGGCTGATGAGCGCATAGTCATTCTCACAGACGGTGTACAGCTTTAAGAAGCCGCTGTAGGTCAGGTTGTATATTCCGTCGAACAGGCTGATGATCCAGGTCCAGACCGTGACGGCCAGGGAGGCGGCCAGGGTGGCCAGAAAGATCAGGATCGCCATCACCAGGGCAAAGATTACGGCAAACACAATCAGGGCCAGGAAAAAGCTGCCGAAGGCGGAAGGGTTTCTGAAAAATTCAAATCCGATGAACACCAGCACTGTGAGGATCAGCATCCCCAGCAGGAGGGCGGCCTTCTCCAGGGCCTTGGCAGTCAGCTTGCCGGCGGTGGCCAGAAGGAGCAGGGGCAGGGCGATCAGGGACAGAAGATTGATCTTCAGGATCTTAAGTGTTTTCATGTCATTTTCCTCCTATTCAAACTGTTCCAGCTCATACTCGATGGACTGGATGGAGAGACCGGAGGACTGAAGGGTCAGAGTCAGCTTTTCCCCCGTGGAAGGATTGCGGTAGATGGCCTGAGGGGGATTCAGGCCCAGGGAGTAAAACAGGTCCCCCGTAAAGGCGTCGGGCTCCCCGTAGAGCCCATCGCCGCCGTGGCACACAGCCTGGGTGGACATGCCCAGAGTGACGCCCTGGGGGAATACCACATTGTTGCGGGAGACCCGGATGCCGATGAGCCTGCAGGCCGTCAGGTCAGCCGGCTGTCCGTCCGGATTCAGCAGGGTCAGATGAACCCCCATATCCGGGTCGTACACGGTGACGCTTTCATAGGGGGGAACCTGCCCCTCATAGCTGACGTCCAGCTGGGCGAGCAGGGGAGAGACGTCCCGGTCATGCAGGTCGAAGATCTGCCGGTTGATCTGGATCAGGCCGTCAAACTTGTCGGCCAGCAGCATCTCCGGCATGGGCTGTACGTTCATCCAGTGCCTGCTGAACTCGTCAGGGTTGTCCACATAGACCTCCACCCGGGCCTCCCGGTCGGGGGAGAGCTCCACGCTCTCGGTTTTGGCGGACAGAGAGATCCCCGTGTTGTAGGAGTAGGGAGAATATACGTCCAGGATCCGGTAGACGCCGGGGTGCAGGGATACCTCCCGGGTGAAACCGTTTTCTGCGTCCAGGCGGATCTCATATTCCTTTTCCGTGGTGAGGTGGAAGAGAGTGACCTGTATGTAGAAGTTCTTCTGCAGGTTTTCCTCCATCAGGGACAGCTCCCTGGGAATGTCCGAAAAGGAGACGGTGCATTTGCACTCTCCCTCAGAGAGATCCTCCTTCCCGCCGCAGCAGGTGAGGGCCAGGCACAGGGCCGCGAGAGCGAGGATAAGGGGCAGAGGCCGGGCAGTGTGTTTTGTCTTGGAAATTTTCATGGGGTACTCCGATCTGATCCTGGGATAGCAGGTAATCCGCGTGATGCCGCAGCCTCTCCGCACAAAACTTATCCTGCGATACCGCAGGGCGTATGGCCGCGGTGTGAAAGCAGTCCGCCGCCGATGCCCGGGGACTTTTGGGTGCCCGGGGCCGGCTTTAGGAACTTCCAGAATAAATATAGCCCGTTTTCAGACAAAAAGCAACTAAATTGTGGGATATACGGCGGAGGGCAGGTCAGCTTTTTCCTGCCGCCGGCCCTGGCCGGGCCGCCGGGGATGTTTTGGGGGAAAGGCGGCGCTCCGCCCGGTACAGACACAGCAGGTACATGGAGCACAGGGCCGTCTGGCCCGCCAGAAGGCCGTAGAGGTAGCCCCGTATGCCCATCCTCGGGACTGCCAGGAAAACGAAGAGCAGCCGCAGCACCAGGGCGCTGACATTCATAAGGAACAGCCGGGCGGCCATGCCCAGCCCCTGAAGGATGCTGGAGAGAGTGTTGTCCAGATAGAGGAAGGGACAGAGGAACCCCAGCACGGTGATAAAGTATCCAGCCAGCGGGCTGTGGAAGAGCAGTTCCCCAAGCCGCTGCCCGAAAATCAGGAAAAAGGTCATGCACAGAAGGCCCAGCAGTCCGCACAGGCGGATGGTCCGGAGGGTGTAGCGGCGCACGGAGCGCAGATCCCCTCTGGCGCGGCTCTCGGAAATCAGGGGAAGGAGCAGCACGGAGACGGATCCCGTGATGGCGTTTGGAAAAAAAATCAGGGGAAACGCCATGCCGGTGAGGACGCCGTACACGCTCAGGGAGGTGGCGGTGTCGTATCCGTAGGCCCGCAGGCTGGCGGGGAGGGTCACGGTCTCCAGACTCTGCAGAAGGCCCAGCACGATCCGGTTGGCGGTCAGGGGGACCACCATGCCGAGCAGCATCCGGTAAGTGATCCGCCCCGCCTGGGGGAAGCCGGCGGGGAGAGGGGAGGGGGCGGCTTCGCGGGCGGGGGAGCGCAGGTCCCTGGCGTATTGGATGTAGATGGCGGCCACGGTGGCTGTCATGGATAGGAATTCCCCCACGGTCAGGCCGAGCACCGCTGCGCTGACGGTCGGCTGCCGGCCTGTTCCCAGGGCGCAGGCGGCCAGCAGATAGACGCAGCCCACCCGGCAGCACTGCTCCAAAAGCTGCGTGAAGGCGGGGATGGACGCCTTTTTTTTGCCGTAGAAATACCCGTTGATACAGCCGTGGATGGCGCTGGGAGGGATAGAGAAGGCCAGGATCCGCAGCATGGGGGTGCACCGGGGCTCCATCAGCAGGCCCACGGCGATAGGCTCGGCCCCCAGATAGATCACCGCCAGGCTGAGGGCGGAGAGGGGCACGGACAGGGACAGTCCCAGGATCATGGGGCGGTAGGCGCTGCGCAGGGAGGTCCCGGAGGCACCTGCCTGAGCCACAAATTTGGAGATGGCGGTCTGGAAGCCGGCGGCGGTCAGGGCGAAGGACAGGGCCAGCACCGGATTTAACAGCTGGTAGATGCCCATGCCTTCCTCTCCGAAGAGGCGGGAGAGATAGATCCGGTAAAAAAAGCCGATGATCCGGCTGACAAAGCCGGTCAGGGTCAGCACGAAGGTGCCGACGACCAGGGGATGGCGGGCCCTCCCGGCCAAGGAATTTTTTTGGGGAGATCTCATTACGGCACACACCTGAAAGAGCTTTGTCTAAAGTATATTCCCGGGGGCTTGTTGACAGAACAGCGGCCCAGGGGCTATATTGAAAGAAAGGGACAGGAAGGGAGGGCATTCTGTGATTTATCTGGACAACGGGGCCACCACCCGCATCCTGCCGGAGGTGGTGGAGGCCATGCTCCCTTATCTCACGGACTTTTTCGGGAATCCGAGCAGTATCCACGGCCAGGGCAGCGCCGGGAAAAAGGCGGTGAACCGCACAAGGAGGCTTCTGGCGGACTGCCTGGGAGCACAGCCGGGGGAGATTTATTTTACCTCCGGGGGCACGGAGTCGGACAACTGGGCCCTCAGGTCCGCGGCCGAGGCTTACGGGGAGCGGGGAAAGCATCTGATCACTACCCGTCTGGAGCATCCGGCGGTGCTGGAGACCTGCAGATATCTGGAGGGGAAGGGTTACAGAGTCACTTATCTGGAGGCGGACCGGCAGGGACTGGTGGATCCTCTGGCGGTGGAGCGGGCCATAGGGCCGGACACGATTCTGGTCAGTGTAATGTGCGCCAACAACGAGATAGGGACCCTTGAGCCCATCGGGGAGATCGGGGCCGTCACAAAGAGACGGGGGGTGCTGTTCCACACGGATGCGGTGCAGGCATTCGGACAGATCCCTCTGAACGTGCGGAAGCTGGGGGTGGATCTGCTCAGCGCCAGCGCCCACAAGCTGGGAGGGCCTAAGGGGGCCGGCCTTTTGTATATCCGGGAGGGGGTAAAGAGCAGGGCCCTGATCCGGGGAGGGGGCCAGGAGGGCCATCTCCGGGCGGGAACGGAAAATGTGCCTGCCATTGTCGGCTTCGGCAGGGCCGCCCAGCTGGCGGCTGAGCAGGGGCAGGAGAGGGCCGGCAGGGAGATTTGTCTGCGGGAGTATCTCATGGAGGGGCTCTCCCGGATCCCGGGCTGCATAGTGAACGGCCACCGGGAGAAAAGGCTTCCCGGAAATGTCCATGTGTGCTTTGAGGGCCTTGAGAGCGAGGAACTGGTCCGGATGCTGGATCTTAAGGGGATCTGTGCCTCCGGTGGCGCGGCCTGCTCCGGCCCGGAGAGAGAACCCTCCCATGTGCTGCGGGCCATAGGGCTGACGGAGAGGGAGGCGGCAGGAGCGCTTAGGCTCACCCTGAACTGGGAGAACACCCGGGAAGAGATGGATCAGACGGTCCGGGCGGTCCGGGAGACGGTGGAAAAGCTGCGGGGCATGTCCGCAGAGAAGCCCGTTTTCCCTGTAAAACTGTGAAAAACGGCGCAAAGCGCTCCAAAATGAGGATTCATATGAGTAAAAAAGTGGTGGTGGGCATGTCCGGCGGGGTGGATTCCTCCGTGGCGGCCTATCTGTTGAAAGAGCAGGGATATGAGGTCATCGGAGTGACCATGGAGATCTGGCAGGAAAAGGAGTGGGAGACCGTCGCCCGGGAGGGGGGATGCTGCGGCCTCTCAGCCGTGGAGGATGCCAGGAGGGTGGCCCGCAGGCTGGGGATCCCTCACTATGTGATGAACTTTAGGAGGGAGTTCAGGGAGAAGGTCATTGACTATTTTATAGAAGAATATCTCCGGGGGCGGACTCCGAATCCCTGTATCGCCTGCAATCGGTATGTAAAATGGGAGTCTCTGCTGGAGCGCAGCAGACAGATCGGGGCGGATTATATCGCCACGGGACATTACGCCCGGATCCTGCGGCTTTCAAACGGTAGATATACGGTGCAAAACTCCGTAACGCAGGAAAAGGACCAGACCTATGCCCTCTACAGTCTGACCCAGGAGCAGCTCGCCCGCACCCTGATGCCCGTGGGGGACTATACCAAGGCCCAGATCCGCGGGATCGCCCGGGACATCGGCCTGCAGGTGGCGGATAAGCCGGACAGCCAGGAAATCTGTTTTGTGCCGGACGGGGATTACGCGGGCTTTATCGACCGGGAGGCCGGGGAGCGGGTGCCGGGGGCCGGGGATTTTGTCTCCGGGGACGGCGCGGTGCTGGGAAGGCACAAGGGGATCACTCACTACACCGTGGGACAGCGCAGGGGCCTGAACCTGGCCATGGGGCATCCCGTGTTCGTGACCCGGATCCGGCCTGAGAGCAATCAGGTGGTGATCGGGGAGAGCCGGGAGCTGCTTGCGGACCGTGCGGTGTGCGACAAGGTGAGCTTTATGGCGGTGGAGGATCTGGGGGAGCCCCGCCGGGTGCTGGCAAAGATCCGATACGGACATATAGGGGCCTGGGGGAGGATCGAAAAGCTCCCGGGAGGCAGGGTGCTGTGCAGCTTCGAGGAGCCTGTGAGGGCTCCCGCGCCGGGTCAGGCCATCGTGTTTTATGAGGGAGACCATATTTTGGGGGGAGGGACCATACTGGGAGAGGCGGACAGCGGCTTTTGCTGAGAAGCCTGACCTGGCCAGGTCTTCCTGGGCAGCCCTGCCGGGCGTGATCTGGCGGTGCTCTGCAGCTCATTCCCCCGCAGGATTCCCGCCCGGACTGCCCCGGCCAGGATCGTGGTGCTCTGCCGGGCTGTCTGTCAGGCTGTCTGCCAGGCTGCCGACCGGGCCCTCGCCAGGCTGCCGCCAGGGGCCGGTTACAGCGGGATAAAGATGGGCTTTCGCTTTTCAAAGACCGTGTAGTACCGGAAACCGCAGGCCTCCAGAATTTCCCTGGCCCGGTCGAAGAACCCTCCGACCCGGTCAGGGGTATGGGCGTCGGAGCCGACGGTAAGGATCTCGCCCCCCAGCTCCCGATACCGGCGCAGCACCTCCAGACAGGGATGAGGCTCCCGCAGCCCGCCGGACAGCCCGCCGGTGTTCAGCTCGATGCCCTTGCCCTTCTGGATCAGCGCGGTCAGTATGGCGTCAAACAGCTCCCGGTAGGCTGCGTAGGAGTAACCCTGCTCCCGGCGGGGGCCGTAGCGCACCACATAGTCCAGATGGCCGTACACGTCAAACTCCGAAAAGACGCGGATGTTCTCCAGGATGGAGGTAAAATACTCCCGGTAGGCTTCCTCCTGGCTGCGCCCTTCAAAAAAGGAAGGGTAGTAGGGATCCTTCCCGTGGCAGACATGGGAGGAGCCGATGATCATGTCGAATTCATAGGACCGGGCAAAGCGGGCGTTTGCCTGGGCCAGATGAGGCTGGAGGCCCAGCTCCACCCCAAAGAGCAGCCCGATGTGCTCCCCCCAGTGCTCCCGGCATCCCAGAAAGGCGCGGCGGTAAGCGTCCCCGTCCAGCTCAAAGAACCCCGGGGGCGTCTCGCTGCTGACGGGATAATCCAGGTCCATATGCTCCGTAAAGCATATGTGGGTCAGGCCTCTGGAAAGCCCGGCCCGGATCATCTCATCCATGGGGGTGTCCGAATCCCCCGAAAAAGAAGAGTGCATATGAAGATCAGCCCTTACGGTCATGCGGATTCCTCCTAAATCGACAGTCCGGGGATAGGCCCCGTTTTCTTTCAGTATAATTCAGATCATTTCCCCATGCAATTTTTTTCCTATAAAATCCAAATATTTTTCATTTACATCTTGAATTCCTCGGTGGAATTAGGTAAAATATAGATGCTGACAAATTTTTGACAATCTCTCATCTTTGACACTTTATGACATCAAAAATCCCAGAAGCTGCTGAAAAATCAATAGTTTCTGGGATTTATTGGAT
>CANQOL010000055.1 GCA_947625475.1 uncultured Acetatifactor sp. | reverse complement strand
TTTCGTAAATGGCGGACTTGATGAAAACAGCCGGCGGACCTAAACTGGTTCGTCGGCTGCTCTGGCCTTTAGTGGGCAGGCCTGAAAAAAAGACACCCGCTCTGTAATTCTCTTACGGCTTCACCGCCAGGTTCACCCGTCTGCCGGGCACAAAGATCCCCTTCACCACCGAGCCGGTGAGCTTCTCGCCCAGCACCTCCCTGGCTCCGGCAGTCACAGTCTCCCTCCCCTCGCCTTTAAAACACGAAGATTCCCTTTAACCTGCTTTTTCGTGACAGATGGCCCTCGCAAACTTGCTTTTTCGTGACAAATCAGGCTCCACAAACTTGCTTTTTCGTGACAAATCAGCCTCCACAAACCTGCTTTTTCGTGACAAATTTAGCTTATTAAACTTGCTTTTTCGTGACACATATAGTATGATAATCACAGTTTAAGCGTAAAATACAGTTGGAGGATGATTAATTAGATTGAAAATCACACTGATGTGCTGATTTTTCACTCGAGAATTTGTGCCGGAGCGCCACAAATTTTCCCGATGGCAGATGAGAAATCGCATACGCGAATTTCTCATCGCCCCGTCGCGCAGAGCGCTCCGGAATGGGGATTGATATGCTGAGACGAAAAATATATGACGAGCTTCTTGTTTGGAAGCAGAAAGACAACGGCCAAACCGCTCTGCTCATAGATGGGGCCCGCCGCGTGGGAAAAAGCTATATTGCCGAACTGTTTGCCCGCCAGGAGTACAAAAGCTATATCCTGATCGACTTCGGCAATGCCCCGCAGGATATTCTTGATCTCTTCGACCATGAAAGCTCGGACCTGGATCTGTTCTTTGCAAAACTTGGCGCATTTTACTCCACTGTTCTCCACAGGAGGGAATCTCTGATCATTTTCGACGAGGTACAGCAATTTCCCAGGGCGCGGCAGCTTGTCAAATACCTCGTTGCAGACGGCCGCTACGATTACCTGGAGACTGGCTCTCTCATCCGTTTGAAAAAGAACACGGAGAATATCATCCTTCCGTCAGAAGAAAAACACGTTGAAATGTTTCCGCTGGATTTTGAAGAGTTCCTCTGGGCAATGGGTGATGAGGCGACCGTTCCACTCATCCGCAAATGTTTTGACGCCAAAAGGCCGCTTGGCCAGGCACTTCACCGGAAGATCATGAATGATTTCAGACAATATGTGCTTGTCGGCGGAATGCCGCAGTCAGTCCTCGCCTACACAGACGGCAAGGACTTTGAGGCGTCGGACGAAGCAAAACGCCGGATCCTGCGGCTCTACCGTGATGATGTCTCCAAGTTTGCCGCAGGATATGAGGAAAAAGTCTATGCCGTGTTTGACGGCATCCCCGGTCAGCTCTCCAGAAAGGAGAAAAAATATAAGCTGTCCTCCATCAGCAAGACTGCACGTTTCCGGGCCTATGACGACTCTTTTATCTGGCTGAATGAAGCAATGATCGTCAATACATGCTTTAATTCTACCGACCCCAACGTAGGGCTTGCGCTAAGTGCAGACAACGCCACGCAGAAATGTTACATGGCGGATACCGGTCTGCTTGTTACGCACACCTTTATGGATCAGGCGTTTACAGATAATGAACTCTACAAGGCCATCCTGTTTGATAAGCTTGATATCAATGAGGGAATGCTTATGGAAAATATTGTTGCGCAGATGCTGCGCTGCAGCGGACATAAGCTGTATTTTTACTCCAGGAACGACAGCCAAAACCGGGAAAACCATATGGAGATCGATTTCCTTATCACTGAAAACAAAAAAATTGCACCGATTGAAGTGAAGTCGGGTCAATACCACTCCCATTCCTCCCTGGACAAGTTCCGAAAGAAATTTTCACACAAGATCGGCGCCTCCTATATTCTCTATCCCAAAGATGTGATGGAGAAAGACGGTATCTGGCATTTGCCGCTTTATATGGCAATGTTCCTGTAAACATTTCGTCCGGCGGGCTGCGCAGCCCCGCCGGCTGCTCTGGCCTTTAGTGGGCAGGCCTGAAAAAAAGACACCCGCTCTCCCCGGAGCAGATGTCTTTTTCTTTTTATATACGGGTTCTGTAATTAATTCTCTTACGGCTTCACCACCAGGTTCACCAGTCTGCCGGGCACATAGATCTCCTTCACCACCGTGCCGGTGAGCTTCTCGCCCAGCACCTCCCTGGCTCTGGCAATCACAGTCTCCTTCTCCTCGTCCTTCGGAACGCGGAAGGTCCCCTTCACCTTGCCGTTGATCTGAACTGCCAGTTCCACGGAGGACTCCACCGTCTTCTCCTCCTGGTACTGGGGCCAGGCGGTCTGGTAAATTCTGCCCTCAAAACCGCAGATCTCCCAGAGTTCCTCGGTAATGTGCGGCGCCACAGGGTTTAACAGGGTCAGAAGCGTCCTGTACTCTCCCCTGGTCACCGCGTTCTTTTTATAAAATTCGTTGATCAGCGCCATCATAGCGGCAATGGCGGTGTTGTATTTCAGATTTTCAAAGTCAAGGCTGACCTTTTTGATGGTCTGGTGCATCCTGGTCTCCAGATCCGGACTGCAGCCCTCGTCCTTCGTCAGAAGCTCCTGCAGCTTCCAGACTCTCTCCAGGAACCGCCGGCACCCCTTCACGCCGTCCTCACTCCAGATAGCGGCCATATCGAAGGCGCCGATGAACATCTCGTAGGTGCGCAGGGTATCCGCCCCGTACTCCCGCACGATGTCGTCGGGATTTACCACATTGCCCCTGGATTTGGACATTTTCTCCCCGTTGGAGCCCAGTATCATGCCGTGGGAGGTCCTCTTCAGATAGGGCTCCGGGCAGGGCACCGCCTTCTGGTCATAGAGGAACTTATGCCAGAAGCGGGAATAGAGAAGGTGCAGGGTGGTATGCTCCATGCCGCCGTTGTACCAGTCCACCGGCATCCAGTACTCCAGGGCCTCCCTGCTGGCCAGGGCGTCTGGATTGTGGGGATCCGTGTAGCGCAGGAAATACCAGGAGGAGCCTGCCCACTGGGGCATGGTATCCGTCTCTCTCTTGGCCGGTCCGCCGCAGCAGGGACAGATGGTGTTCACCCACTCCGTCATGGCCGCCAGCGGGGACTCCCCGTTGTCTGTGGGCATATAGCTCTCCACCTCGGGCAAAAGCAGGGGCAGCTGGCTCTCGTCCAGCGGTACAAAGCCGCACTTGTCGCAGTGCACGATGGGGATGGGCTCCCCCCAGTAGCGCTGCCGGGAGAACACCCAGTCCCGGAGCTTAAAGTTGGTCTTGCGGCTGCCGATCCCCTTCTCCTCCAGGAAGGCGATGATCTTCTCCTTGGCCTCCGCCACAGACAGGCCGTTTAAAAAGTCAGAGTTTACCAATACGCCGGTGGCCACGTCCGTGTACACCGCCTCCTGGACGCTCACAGGGCTCCCCGCCACCACCTCGATGATGGGCATATCAAACTTCTTGGCAAAATCCCAGTCTCTCTCGTCGTGGGCCGGCACCGCCATGATGGCCCCGGTTCCGTAGGTCATCAGCACATAGTCGGAAATCCAGATGGGGATCTCCTTTCCGTTCACCGGGTTCACCGCCCTCAGCCCCTCTATCATCACGCCGGTCTTGTCCTTGGCCAGCTCGGTGCGCTCAAAATCGGATTTTCTGGCCGCCATGTCGCGGTAGGCCGCCACATCCTCCCAGTTGCCGATCTCTTCCCGATATTTATCCACCAGAGGATGCTCCGGAGCGACCACCATATAGGTTGCTCCAAAGAGTGTGTCGGGCCGGGTGGTGTAAATTCTCAGCTTATCCTCCTTGCCGGCAATGGCAAAGTCTACCTCGGCGCCCTGGGATTTGCCGATCCAGTTTTTCTGGGAGACCTTGACCCGCTCCACATAATCCACCGTATCCAGATCCCGGATCAGCTGATCCGCGTACTCCGTGATTTTCAGCATCCACTGGCTCTTTACCTTCCGGACCACTTCAGATCCGCAGCGCTCACAGACGCCCCCTACCACCTCCTCGTTGGCCAATCCCACCTTGCAGGAGGGGCACCAGTTGATAGGCATCTCGGTCTTGTAAGCCAGGCCCGCCTTGAAGAGCTTCAAAAAGATCCACTGGGTCCACTTGTAGTACTCCGGGTCGGTGGTGTTGATCTCTCTGTCCCAGTCAAAGGAGTAGCCCAGGGCCTTGAGCTGGCCCTTAAAGCGCTCCACATTGTTTTTGGTGACAATCCTGGGATGGATGTGATTCTTGATTGCATAGTTCTCTGTGGGCAGCCCAAAGGCATCCCAGCCCATGGGATAGAGCACATTGTAGCCCTGCATCCTTCTCTTGCGGGCCACGATGTCCAGGGCGGTGTAGGGACGGGGATGTCCCACGTGAAGCCCCTGCCCCGAAGGGTAGGGGAATTCCACCAGCGCGTAATACTTGGGCTTGGAGTAATCCTCCGAGGCTGCGAATGCCTTCTCCTTCTCCCAGATCTCCTGCCATTTCTTTTCCACTTCTCTGTGATTGTAGGGTTCCATATGATCTCCATTCCGGAGCGCTTTGCGCGACGGGGCGATGAGAAATCCGCGAATGCGGTTTCTCATCTGCCATCAGGAGAATTTGTGGCGCTCCGGCACAAATTCTCATGTGAAAAATCAGCACATCCGTGTGATTTTCACATTATCTCCTTTTATAATTAAATAGAAAAAGCCCTCTCGCTCTAGAGACGAAAGGGCCTGCATTCGTGGTACCACTCTAGTTCAGGGAGATGTCTCCCCGCACTCTATCCACCGCTAACGGAATGACCCGCCTGCCCATACACACGCCCCCGCGCTTCCGGACAGGAACTCCGAGGCCAGTTGGGAATCCTTCGCTGCTGTCTCGCACCCGCCGCCAGCTCTCTGAAAGGTTCAGATTCTTACTACTCCTCTTCCTCGTTTTTCCCTATGAAGCTTTTTCAAAACTGTATTGCCATTTTATCCTCTTTTTCCGGCTCTGTCAAGAGATTTCATTCAACAGCCGGCAAAGAGTTTATTCAGCGGCCGCCGGAGAGTCCAAGCGAAAATCCAGCAGGTAGTCCAGGCGCCGCTCCACCAGCTCCAGGACGAACACATCCGGGTCCTGCTCCTCGATCTGGGCGGGATCGAAGGCCCCGCTCCAGTGTGGCATGAAGCTCTCCCGGAAATTCCGGGCCAGGACCCCTACCAGGGCCGCCCCGAAGGAATCCCGCAGCAAAAAGAGCTTCCTCTCGTCCGGGGCGCTGGACCGGTAAATCAGGATCCCGTCCCCCTCCTCCAGTATGGGCACCAGATCGTTCCCCGGATAGCCGGAGACCGTGTAATTCACCTCCGGCGGGAAGTTTTTCCGATAGAAATCCTCCAGGTTCATCATGCGGGCCAGATCATAGTTGGAGAAATCGTCCTGCAGATAGGAGAGGCTCTCCACCTCCGGCATCTGGATCCCCAGCTCCCCCAGCAGGGCCTTCCCGGCAATATACCCGGCCCCCTCGTTCCAGTGGGTGTCGTAGTGCCAGTACAGATCATACTGATCCTTGTAGGCCAGCAGTTCCTCCAGGGGATACAGGACCTGAATCCGGGTGTTCCGGGCCAGATAGTCTGTCAGCTGCCGGGCCCTGGTGCACTCCCCCTTCCGGAAGATCCCCGGGAGCTTTTCCTCCCCGTAGACCGCCTCCTTGTTGGGGGCGATCAGCACAATAAACTGGGTGCCCCGGGCCTCCAGATAGTCCCTGGCGGCGTTCAGATTTTCCCCGATCCGCTCCAGCTCCTCCTGAGTAAAAAGGTTGGTGCCCTTGTAGTCCTCCAGATTGTCCTCCGCGTAGTAAAACATCCAGTTGTCCTTCCCCAGCACCACCTTGTCATTCACGATCTGCTCCCGGAACAGGAACACATCCATCAGGCTGGAGGCCGCGATCAGCTGGCTGCGGAAGGGCACATTGCTGTTAAAATAGCTCTCGTATTCCTGAGGGAATTCCCCGATCCGCTCCAGGTCCAGGCTGGGAGCCTGGGTGACCAGGGTGTTCTCCGTCACCGCGCTCTCCAGGCTGTCCCCCACTGCCGCCCAGGCCGCGCCGGGGAGCAGCAAAACCGCGAAAAAACCGATCAGCCAGGCCGCCGCCATTTTTTTGCTCATATAAACCTCCATTCCCCCTAAAATTTCAGGTAAATCGCAGGGTTGTAGGTGTTGTTGACCAGATAGAGCGCCGACAGGGCCACAATCACCAGACACCAGACTAGCTCTGCCGCGCCTCCCTTTGCTTTCAGGAGCCTGGGGCAGAACTGCTCCAGCCCCTTCTGGAGCAGGCCCATGCCGAGCACCCCTGCCGCCGCAGTGACAAGGCACCGGTTGCTCATAAGCTCCCGGATCAGGTAAGTCCCCTGGAAGCGCCAGGGCGCCGCCATGCGGACCAGATACTTCAGGGCAGGCCCCAGGCTGGCCACCCGGAAAATCACCCAGCCTGCGGCCACCACCAGGCCGGTGTAAAGGTATTTCAGCACCCGGGTCCTCTCCAGCAGCTTTTTAAGGCCCAGCCTCTCCAGGATCATAAAGAAGCCGTGGAGGGCTCCCCAGAAGAGAAAGGCGGTGCTGGCCCCATGCCAGAGGCCGGTGGCCAGAAACACAATGCCCAGATTCACATAGGTGCGCAGCTTCCCCTTCCGGTTGCCTCCCAGGGGAATATAGAGGTAATCCCGGAACCAGGTGCTCAGAGAGATATGCCATCTGCGCCAGAACTCCTGGACGGAGCCTGACAGGTAGGGGTAACGGAAGTTCTCGCAGATCTCGAAACCGAACATTTTCGAGAGCCCTACCGCCATATCGGAAAAGCCCGAAAAATCATAGTAAATCTGCAGGGTGTAGAGCAGGGCGGCGCTCCAGGCCATGGCCCCGGACACCCTCCCGATCTCCAGATCGTACACCCGGTCCACATAGGCCCCCAGCACGTTGGCGATCAGCACCTTTTTCCCCAGCCCGTAGGCAAAGCGCCGGATGCCCTCCGCCGTCTTCTCCAGGGTCGCCCTTCTCTCCCGCAGCTGGGGCCCGAAATCCCGGTAGCGGACGATGGGGCCCACGGATACCTTGGGGAAAAAGGACATATACAGGGCCATGTTCACCGGATTTTTCTCCGCCGGATATAGCCCCCGGTACAGGTCCGCCAGGTAGGCGATGGCCCCAAAGGTGAAAAAGGAAATGCCGATGGGCAGAGGGATCTGGCGGTTCTCCGGAAAGCCTGTCCCTGCCAGCCGGTTTACCAGATGCAGGAAAAAGTTCAAATACTTGTAATAGCCCAGCAGAGCCAGATTGGCCGCCACACCCAGGGCCAGAACCGGGCGGGCGCCCCGCCCCGGGGCCTTCCCTCCCTCCTGCCCCCCTCCGCATCCCAGGGCTCCCAGCCAGAGGCCGAACCCGTAGTTCAGGGCGATGGAGAAAAGCAGCAGCAGGATACAGGCCGGTTCTCCCCAGGCGTAAAACAAAAGGCTGGCCAGCAGAAGCAGCACATTCTTCAGTTTGAGCATTCCCCCGCGTCCCATGCACAGCCGGTCCAGCAAAAATACCGCCGGCAGGAAAACGGTGAGAAACAACATGGAACTGATATTCATAAACCGTACTCCGAAAAAAGGAGCTGCCCGCCAATCCGCGGCAGCTCCCTTTCTTCTATATCTATCTTCTTTTTATTGAACGCCCAGATCCGTCCAGCTTGTCGCTCCCAGATAAGGCAGGAGGCCGTTGGAGAACAGCGCATTATCCTGATCCATGTACTGGAATGCCTTGTAGGCCACCTTGGGGGTTCCGGAGGAAGTCCGGATTCCCACGGCCATGCCGTCGTGGGCTACCTCCACGGCGCTGTCAATCTGCCTGTGGATGATCACGCCCTCGATCTCAGGCATGGAAGCCGTCAGCTTATAGGCGTACACCATGGCCGCCGCCTGGATGTTCTGATCCGTGGGCAGCTGCGGGTTGGATGAGGTAAAGCCCATCTCCGAAATCAGGATATGTCTCACCGTCCCCTTGGGGGAAAGCAGAGCGGGCTGCTTCATATGGTTGACCACCACGTCCACATTGGTGGGATTCACCATCTTGGTGTCGTCCGTGTGGGAAATCAGCTTCAGGCCCACATAGGCGGGAGGCATATTCCAGAACTGGCAGTTAAACAGAGGCACCGGATGAGGATGGATGGAGAGGCCCCAGTCGATATTGCCGCTGTTGCTGATGTTGGCGGCAAAATTGTCCAGCACATCCCTTCCCTTGTAGGAATAAACATTCGTATCGGTGTGAGTCCATCTCTGATCGATGTTGATGAACACTCTGGCGCCCTTGTTCTGGCTCTTGATGGCATTGTAGCACAGGCGGAACTCCTTGGCGTACTGAGCCGCAAAGGTGGCGCCGTCCACAGGCCCGGCGTAATGCCAGGGAGAATTGTTGTTGACCTCATTGCCGATGATCCAGCTGTTGATGGTGCCGTACTGGCCGCCGCTGTAGCGCCCCGCCAGGAAGGAAAGCAGCGCTTCGATCTTCTCCGCGGAAGCCTTCTCATTCACGTTCATGGCATAGCAGTTCTGACCGGGAACCCGGGCCGCCGGAAGAATCAGATCCAGGGTGGCCGGATTGTAGGAATTCTTGATGGTCATCACCACATTGCAGCCGGTGTCGGAGAGCTTCTTGCACACAATATCGTACTCCGTCACCACGCTGGAATTGAAGCTGTAGGTTTTGCCGTTGTAAGTATAGTCGGTGCCGCCGGCGGTAAAGAAGCGGCTGATATCCAGCTCATAGGCCGCATAGCCCGCGTTCAGCTCCTTCAAGTCGGAGGCGTACTGCCAGTCCGCCGTCAGGCCCTTCTTGGAGCGGATGGGGTAACCTGTCTCATGAGCCGCCGTAACCTCCGGGTTTGTAATATACATCTCATTGCTGATGGGCACATACACGCCGCCCTTCCTTACGGCCACCACAAAGCGGGAATACAGCTTGGATGCCTCCGTATTCAGCTGCAGAGGCGTGGTAAACTGCGCCAGCTCCGCTGCGGGAACGGCAGCACAGTAATCCGTCCGGGCTCCCACACCGGTCTCATAGGGCTTTAACTCAAACAGATAATACTGTCCGTCGTCGCCCTGCACCACAGGGCCGGCGGAAATCACAACCACACTGCTGCCGGAAATATAGCAGAAGTAAGTGTGAATGCTCTCCTGGGCCGCCGCCACTGTGGTCTGCCACATGAAGACTGTCAGCAGAGCTGCCAGCAGACCGAGTTTCCATCTTCTTTTCATCTTGTCCTCTTATCCTCCATTCCGGAGCGCTATGGCTCCCTTTTTCACTGGTGGAACTTATGTAACAGTATTTTAACATGTGCGCAATAATTAGTCAATTCCTTTCCCTAAAAAGTTGAAAGACTATTGCCGCTCCCCCGTCAGCACCAGATCCAGAATATGGGCCATGGGATCGCAGGCGTTCATGGCCTCCTGCAGGGTGTTGGTCTGGGCTCCCAGCTCGATCAAAAGGCTCCTGGGGCACAGGTGCATATTATAGCGGTATGCCTTTATGTAATTTTTCCGGGTCAGCCCCGGATAATATTCCTCCGCTGTCTTCTTCATCTGAAAGGAAAAGGCCAGATTGGCATCCAGGTTTTCATTGTACAGATAGCTGATCTCACCGGTCTTTTTGGTGCGGCTCACCCCGTTAAAAAACATAAACCTGGCGGTGGGCCTCCCGTCCAGATCCACCACCAGACGCTCCGCATTCTCATCAATGCCGTCCCGATGCAGATCGATAACCACCTGGATGCTGGGATTGTCCGCCAGAACCTGCTGAATCACCGGCAGGGAGCGGGAATAGGCGTTGTCCCGGGTCTCGGCGTCGAAGCTCTCCGTGTTGTGGAGCACCTGATAACCGTACTCCGTCTCCAAAATCTGCGCCAGATGCTCCCCGACCCCCACAATAGTGTCCGAGACCTCACCCGGCCGGGAATCCGCAAATGCCTCCTTGGAGTGGGTGTGATAAATCAGGATCTGGGGCCCCGGGGATTCTTTGGAGACAGTCAGATCCACGGCGTCGAGGCGAAGCGCATCCAGCTGATCGCTCCCCACCATGGCGGTGCTGTCGACGTTGTAAAAGGCGGAGACCAGGTTCTCATAGGAAGCCAGCGCAGAGAGATCCAGCGTGTTCTGCCGCGTGTGCTTTGCAAACCCGGCGGCCTCCGCCGCCCCGGAAACGGGTTCCCACGCCGGATCTGCAGGAGGGTCCGCCGTCTGGGACAGTCCCGCACCTGCAGAGGCGGTTTCTCCGGGCAAATTGCTCTCCCCCGGCCCCCCCTCCGCCCCGGGGGCCGCCGCCTCCCCGGAGCTTTTTTCTCCTGCCCCGGAGGCGCCGCCTGCATCCTCCGCACCCTTCCCGCCGCCATCGCCGGACGGCTGCGCCAAGGCCAGCAGCGGCAGGCTGTCGAGCCGCTGCCTTCTGGCGGTCTGGGGATCCTCCACCGGTTCCTGATCTTCCTCGGGAATCTCCCCCTCCCGGCTCTCCGCTTCCCGGGTCCCCGCCCCCTGGCTCTCTGCCTCCTGGCTCTCCGTCTTTCGGCTCTCTGACTCCTGGCTCTCTGCCTCCTGGCTCTCCGTCTTCCGGCTCTCCGCCCCCTCCGCGGCCTCCCCGCCATCAGCCCGGGCGCTCACCGGCAGCGGCTGTTCCCCGCTTACGCCGGATCCCTTTTCCGCGCCGGCGCCAGTCCCACCGTCTGAGAGAGCGGCCCATTCCCCGTACAGCGGCACCAGCTCCCCCGTCTGGGCCGCCAGCAGATCTCCGGCCAGGACGCTCTCCTGTTCCTCCCCGCCTGAATTTCCGTAAGAAAAAAGCGGAAACCAGGCTTCCAGACAACCCCTTTCCAGGACGTCTCCCAAAAGCCCTCCCGCCCCCTCCAGCGCCTCATAGCCGCTCTGCTTCCCACCGGCCTCCAGGCCGGCCTGCCCCTGATCTTTCAGGCCCTCCTTCGCCAGACACAGGGCCAGGACTGCGCCTCCTATGACAGCTATCCTTCCAAAAAATCCGTTCCCTTTGACCTTGACGCACCCCTTGCCGTCCCTTCATTGTTCCAAATATATGCGCCGGGACAGCCCCCTATTCCTTCATGTCCAAAGCCATATTGATCCCTTCGGACACCGTGTAGCTCACCCGCTTGATCACCGCATCGATATCCTTTCCCGTCATATACATGTTGTTCAGCTCCACGAACACGGGCCTGTGCTGCCCCATATACTTGACCCGGTCAAAATCCGCGTCCCTCCCCATAATTTTCTCCAGGGCGTCCCCCACGATAGTGGCCGCATCCACCACAGTGGGTACTCCCACAGCGATTACCGGCACTCCCAGGCTCTCCTGCGTCAGGGCGTTCCGGTGATTGCCCACACCGGAGCCCGGCTGGATCCCCGTATTCGTAATCTGGATCGTCCGGTTCAGACGCTTTGTGCTCCTGGCGGCCAGGGCATCGATCACAATCAGCACGTCCGGCTTCGTCTCCCACACCACACCCTTCACAATCTCCGCCGTCTCCATCCCCGTCTTGGCCATCACACCCGGCTCGATGCTGCTGACCAGATTCATATGCTTCCTGTTGTAGGCCGCCTTTCCGTAGGTCTTCACCACATGTCTGGTGATCATGAGATGATCTACCACCTGGGGGCCCAGGGCATCCGCCGTCACCTCCCGGTTGCCAAGCCCTACCACAAGGACGGATTTCTCCTTATTGCCCTCCGGCAGCATTCCCACAAGCTCCTTCCGGAAACACTCCGAGATCTCCCTGTGATAATCCTCATCCGGCTCCAGCATATTCGGCGCCTCGATCGTCACATAGGTGCCCATAGGCTTTCCCATGGCCTTGGACGCATTCTTCGTCTCAATCAGCACCTTCGTCACCTGGATATCTTCCTCCTCCAGATAATATTCGTCCACATGCACGCCTCTCAGCTCACTGTCCGTCTCCGAGATGCCCTCCCTGGCCTCCAGCGCCAGATCCGTCCTCACCTGAAACTGCCCCATCGCACTTCCTCCTTCTTTGCCGCCCGCCAGCCCGGCCCAGCCTCAGCCTGCCGCCCGCCAGCACGGACAAATCTATCCTGCCTGATAAGGGTGCTTAAAAAACGCCGGCACTTAACGAAGTCCCTCATGAGTTTAGTGCCGCTGCGTTTTTTACGCAGCGAAAGCGTGCCCGTTCAGGCAGGTTAGATTTGCCCGGGCGTCCCACGCCCCCAGGCCCACCGTGCAGCCATCCCGGTCCAGCCCCAGCCCGCCGCCCGCCAGCCCGGCCCAGCCTCAGCCCGCTGCCCGCCAGCACGGACAAATCTATCCTGCCTGATAAGGGTGCTTAAAAAACGCCGGCACTTAACGAAGTCCCTCATGAGTTTAGTGCCGCTGCGTTTTTTACGCAGCGAAAGCGTGCCCGTTCAGGCAGGTTAGATTTGCCCGGGCGTCCCACGCCCCCAGGCCCACCGTGCAGCCATCCCGGTCCAGCCCCAGCCTGCCGCCCGCCAGCCCCATCCCTCCTAATTTTCCCTCATTTCTCCCAAAATATGTATTGACAAATCCCCAAACATTTACTAAAATACTAGCGTATGTTTCCGTTTAGTCTTCCGTGTCTGGCTAAAGCAAACATGTAATCTTCAGAACAAACGTCGATAACAAATGGAGGTGTAGAGCTTGGCTAACATTAAGTCCGCAAAAAAGAGAATCCTGGTCAACCGGACCAAAGCCGACCGCAACAAAGCGATCCGCTCCGGCGTCAAGACCGCTATGAAAAAGGTTTTCGCAGCCGTAGAGTCCGGTGATAAGACCGCCGCAGCCAACGAGCTGGCTGCCGCTACCAAGACCATCGAGATGGCCGGTTCCAAGGGCGTTTACCACAAGAACAACGTAGCCAGAAAGGTTTCCCGTCTGAGCAAGGCCGTAAACCAGATGGCATAATTTCCGATACCCAATAAAACAAAGCGCAAGAAAGAGCATCCCAAAACCGTCTGAGGGATGCCCTTTTTCTATTCTCCTATATTTCCTCCCGCACGTCCCGCGTGCCTGCCGCATCTGCTTTCGCCTCCGCGATCCGCGTCCCGCGCATCTCCGCGCCTGCTTTCTCCCCTGCGGTCCGCGCCGCGCCTACCTTCTCCTGCTTCCGCCCCCGTGGCTCACGCCGCTGTGGCTCACATGGCCTCCGCCTCCGCCGCCGTGGGAGCCGCCTCCGCCGGAGCTGCTCTCAATCTTCACACTGGTCACATTTTTGCGCAGGAACTCATCCTTCTGCTCCTTCATCTCCAGAGACCCCTCCGCCACATAGGTATTCTCCGTCACCGTGTTGGAGCCGATCTCCCCCTTCATCTTGGTGAGCACGAAAATCACAGCAGCCAGAGTAGAAATTACCAGGGCAGCCAGGGCGCTCATGCCTCCGCTGATCCCCCGGCGCATGATCCTTCCCACATACCTCACATAGGCGCTGTAGGCATCCGCCACATTCCCTGCCTCCACTCTGGTGTAAACCTCATCCAGCACCTGATCGATCTCCCAGTCCCCGAACCGGTTGTACACGGATCCCGTGGTACACAGATGGCTCCCCGCCTGGCCCTCATACCAGTTGTCCAGCAGAAGGACCCCGTTTCCGTGCACCTTGTTGTAGCCGAACAGATTCTCGTCATAAAAATCGTCCGCCCGGTCCCTCATGTTCAGCTCCCAGTCCGTGTGACGCAGATTGGGGTTGCTGCGGATGGCCTCCTCCCCCTCCATGGGCTCCCGGATCGTCACCAGCACAATGTCACAGTGCACCTTTTTCTCGGTCTTTTGGATCAGCTCCCGCAGGGATTCCTCCTCCTGATCCGTCAGCACATCCGCGTAATCGTAAACCCTCTCCTGGGGCGCCTCCCCGTTGCCCCGCCGGGAGCTCACCGCCAAAGCCACAGCCAGCAGGACCACCATCACGCCCAGCACCGGGAAAAGAATCCTGAAATAATGCAGATACTGCCTTCTCGCCTCTTTTTTCACATCATAATCCATATCCGTTCCCTGTATGTCCGGCCTGCCGGACACCTGCCTCCTTATTTTGAGGAATCCCCGTCAAAAGCTCCGCCCCTTCCGGCCGCGGGCTAAAACAGCCCGCCCACCAGATAAATGAGAATCCAGCTGATCCCCAGCAGACACAGCCAAAGGGTCAGGCCGTAGGCCAGCACCTTGTTCCGGGAGATGGGGATCTTCCCCACCACCTTCCCGGTCTGCCCGTTCACAAAGAAGGGATAGGTCTGCCCGTCGTACTGATATATGTACTTCCACACCGGCAGCAGATTGTATCCGGCCTTGGTATCCAGCACATTCACCGACTGCCGGAGCGTCCGCAGGGAGCTGTAGCCCCCCAGGGAATTCTGGAGCAGCCTGCGGGCACTGCCCTCCATTTTGGTCCGGGCCCTGCTCTCCACCATATCCCAGTTCATATTGTATTTTTCCCCCTGGAAACCGGACATATATTCCGGCTTAAAATCCACCAGGCCCCCGTACTGATAGGGCTCCATCAGATCCATCACCGCGTCCGGAAGCCGCACAGAGGCATCCGCCGGAATATTCTGATACTGCACCTCCATGCTCCGCGCCACATTGTAATAGGAGGTCTCCGTATATCGCCTGTTCCCGCTGCTCCAGACCCGGACCCTGGTCCCCTCCCCCTGGTAATCGCAGCCCGTGCGGTAATCGTACATCCAGAAGGGCACATACTCCCCCGTCATGCTGTTCAGCCGGGCATCGGACAGAAAATCCGTGGGGGCGAAAATATTTTTCTTAAACTTTTCCCGCAGCAGATTCTTGACCATATCCCTGCTGTACTGAAAGGGGATAATCTTCTGAGGCGTAAATTCGCCCTCCACGCGGGGATTTAAAATAATGGAATGGTCACAGTAGGGACAAATAATCGCGCTGGTGTGCTCCTCCACAGGAATCTGCCCGCCGCAGTTGGGGCAGGTTTCCATATCGCACTCCTCCATGGTCCTCTCCTGACTGTCGCTGCTGCCGCAGTAGGGACAGTACATGCCCTTCTTTTCCGGGCTGTAAATCACATTGCCTCCGCAGTTTTTACATTTGAAAATCATGTCCGCACCTTCCGTCCGCCCAAGGGACGCTCCTTCACCTCCTATTATATTCCTTTCTTACGCTCCTGTCCAGCCGGGGATTTAGCATTCCGCGCCTATTTTCGGTGTATCTGCGCAAAAAACGCCCTCCCTTTCGCCGGGCTGAATACCCGGGAAAAGGAGGACGCCTTCGCCAAAGGGGCGCGGACGCACCCGCCGTTTTTACTTGTTATAGTTCACAATTGCACCGAAGTCGGGCTTTAAGGACGCGCCGCCCACAAGGCCGCCGTCGATATCCGGCTGGGCGAACAGCTCCGGCGCGCTGGAGGCGGACACAGACCCGCCGTACTGGATGCGGATCGCCGCCGCGGTGGCGTCGTCGTAAATCTCAGCGATGCAGTCGCGGATGGCCTTGCAAACCTCCTGGGCCTGCTCGGTGGTAGCCACCTTGCCGGTGCCGATGGCCCAGATGGGCTCATAGGCGATCACAGCCCCGGCGGCCTGCTCTGCCGTCACGCCAAGGAAGGCGATCTTGATCTGCTGGCGGATAAAGTCGATGGTCACGCCCTGCTCTCTCTGGGTCAGGGACTCGCCGCAGCAGATAATGGGGGTAATCCCGTGCTCAAATGCCTTCAGCACCTTCTTGTTCACAGTCTCGTTGGTCTCCGCAAAATACTCTCTTCTCTCGGAGTGGCCGATAATCACATACTTCACGCCCACGTCGGTGAGCATAGCGGGAGAAATCTCCCCGGTGTAGGCTCCCTTCTCCTCAAAATACATATTCTCCGCGCCGATCTGGATGTTGGAACCCTTGGCTGCCTCCATGGCAGGGATAATGTCGATGGCGGGCACACAGAACACCACATCCACCTCATCATTGCCCACCAGGGGCTTTAAGGTGTTCACCAGCTCCACAGCCTGGCTGGGAGTCATATTCATCTTCCAGTTGCCGGCAATAATCTTCTTTCTTGCCATTTTTATCTCCTCATTTCTTATAATTTATTTCAGGGAAGAATCCCTCAAAGAGGCCCAAATTGTACCTCTTCGGAAGAATCCCCTCAAAGAGGGGATTCTTCAAGCTTAAAACCTGATCTCCGATCAGGTTTTAAGCATTGGCATTGTCGGCAGCCGCCACACCGGGAAGCACCTTGCCCTCCAAAAACTCCAGGGAAGCGCCGCCGCCGGTGGAAATATGGCTCATCTTGTCGCCGAAGCCCAGCTGGTTCACAGCCGCCGCGGAATCGCCGCCGCCGATGATGGTGGTCGCCTCGGTCTCCGCCAGAGCCTTCGCCACAGCGATGGTTCCGGCCGCCAGGGTAGGATTCTCAAACACGCCCATAGGCCCGTTCCAGACCACGGTCTTGGCGCTCTTTACAGCCTCCGCATACAGAGCGGCGGTCTTGGGTCCGATATCGCAGCCCTCTCTGTCAGCGGGCATATTCTCCACACCGTACACCTCGGTCTCCACAGGAGCGTCGATGGGATCCGGGAATGCCTTTACGGTCACGGAGTCCACAGGAAGCAGCAGCTCCTTGCCCAGCTCCTTGGCCTTGGCAATCATATCCTTGCAGTAGTCGATCTTGGTCTCATCCAGCAGGGACTTGCCCACCTCGTAGCCCTGGGCCTTCAGGAAGGTGTAGGCCATGCCGCCGCCGATGATCAGGGTATCGCACTTCTCCAGAAGGTTGGAGATCACGTTCAGCTTGTCCGCCACCTTGGCGCCGCCTAAGATCGCCACGAAGGGTCTCACAGGGTTCTCCACGGCGTTGCCCAGGAAGTTGATCTCCTTCTGCATCAGATAGCCCACCGCGTTGGAGCCGCCCTTGGCGGTGATGAACTTGGTCACGCCCTCCACGGAGGCATGGGCTCTGTGGGAGGAACCGAAGGCGTCGCACACATAGTCGTCCGCCAGATCCGCCAGCTCCTTGCTGAATGCCTCGCCGTTCTTGGTCTCCTCAGCGCCGCGGAAACGGGTGTTCTGAAGCAGGATCACATCTCCCTCCTTCATAGCCTCCACCGCCTTGGTGGCAGCCTCTCCGGTCACATTGTAATCGGAGACAAACACGACCTCCCTGCCCAGCTTCTCGGACAGTCTCTTTGCCACAGGGGCCAGGGACTCGCCCTCGTTGGGGCCGTTCTTCACCTTGCCCAGATGGGAGCAAAGGATCACCTTGCCGCCGTCGTCCATCAGCTTCTTGATGGTGGGCAGAGCAGCCACGATACGGGTCTCGTCCGTGATCTGGCCGTTCTTCAAGGGCACGTTGAAGTCGCAGCGAACCAGCACTCTTCTGCCCTTTACGTTGATGTCATCAACGGATTTCTTGTTCAAGCTCATGTCAATTTCCTCCATAAAATATTGATGTCCGCCAGAGCCCCGCCGGGCCCTGCTGCGTTAAAGGGGCCCGGTCCACCGGACCGGACCCCTCTTTCCCGAGTCTATTTTCCCGTTCTCTTCCTTAGGCGCCCAGCAGCTTGCCGAAGTGCTTGATGGTGCGTACCATCTGGCTGGTGTAGGAATTCTCGTTGTCATACCAGGATACCACCTGAACCTCGGACAGGCCGTCGGCGATAGGCAGAACCATGGTCTGGGTAGCGTCGAACAGGGAGCCGTACTTCATGCCGATGATGTCGCTGGAGACGATCTCGTCCTCATTGTAGCCGAAGGACTCGTTGGAAGCGGCCTTCATGGCGGCGTTGATGGCTTCCTTGGTAGGATTGCCCTTCACCACTGCGGTCAGGATGGTGGTGGAGCCGGTAGGGGTCGGCACACGCTGTGCGGAGCCGATCAGCTT
This sequence comes from uncultured Acetatifactor sp., assembly GCA_947625475.1. GTDB lineage: Bacteria > Bacillota > Clostridia > Lachnospirales > Lachnospiraceae > Acetatifactor. The sequence goes on along the minus strand of CANQOL010000055.1, from coordinate 974 downwards.
GCCGTTCAGCTCAGGGATAACCAGGCCGATGGCCTTGGCAGCGCCGGTGCTGTTGGGAACGATGTTCACGGCAGCGGCACGGGATCTTCTCAGATCACCCTTTCTCTGAGGGCCGTCCAGAGTCATCTGGTCGCCGGTGTAAGCGTGGATGGTGCACATAATACCGGACTGGATCTCGAAGGCATCGTTCAGGGCCTTGGCCATGGGAGCCAGGCAGTTGGTGGTGCAGGATGCCGCGGAGATGATGGTGTCGGCGGTGGTCAGGGACTCATGGTTTACATTGTAAACGATGGTAGGCAGATCGTTGCCCGCAGGAGCGGAGATGATCACATGCTTTGCGCCTGCGTCGATATGAGCCTGAGCCTTTGCCTTGGAGGTGTAGAAGCCGGTGCACTCCAGGACCACGTCCACGCCCAGCTTGCCCCAGGGAAGGTTCTCGGCCTTCGCCTCAGCGTAAATCTTGATCTCGGTGCCGTCCACGGTGATGGAATCCTCGCCGCTCGTCACGGTGTCAGCCAGCACATATCTGCCCTGGGTGGAATCATATTTCAGCAAGTGAGCCAGCATCTTGGGGGATGTCAGATCGTTGATTGCCACGATCTCGAATCCCTCTGCCCGGAACATCTGTCTGAATGCCAGACGACCAATACGGCCAAAACCATTGATTGCTACTTTTACTGCCATGTTAGTTTCCTCCTAAAAAATATTTTAGTATCTCTGACACAAACTGCGTTTCTCTTGCAAAACTTGTGCCGCAGATTGTCAAAAATTTGTCAGCATCTATATTTTACCTAATTCCACCGAGGAATTCAAGATGTAAATGAAAAATATTTGGATTTTATAGGAAAAAAATTGCATGGGGAAATGATCTGAATTATACTGAAAGAAAACGGGGCCCCGGGTTTTTAACACCCCAATCTCTGGAAAGCCTTATCAGGCTTATTTTTTTTCGTCAAATTTATTTTTATGTATTG
>CANQOL010000054.1 GCA_947625475.1 uncultured Acetatifactor sp. | reverse complement strand
GGCGCATGGAAACAGTAAAATGTAAACCATGCGCTTTTTTGCGTTCAAAAGGAGGAACATGAGCGACAACATTCAGATCAACACCGCAGGGCAGACGCCGCCCTGCTTGCAGCATCAGATCGAAAAGACAAGATATGTGATAGAGGTACACTTTTCAGACACCAGCGCCCAGAGCGTGGAGGATAAGCTAAAACGTGTCATTCTCCATGACTTAGAGCATGGGAAACGGGGCAGTCGGGGAAAAAATGATGAAAAATGATGAATACGTCCTTGACAAGTTGCAACAGGGGAAGCGGCCGTTATATTTGGCTGCTTCCCCGGATCCGTTGTATCAGATAATGTAAAGTGTTATCTGAGCTCACAGGAAATCCTTGCAATCCCCCGAAAACCGTATATAATGGAAGAAGACCCCGGGCAGGCGTCCCGGCGGGAAAAGGGAGCCTTCGCCGGCCGAAGGCACGGAGGTAGAGCATGAAAAAGACAATTATTACAGTGGTGGGGAAGGATACCGTGGGGATCATCGCCCGGGTTTGCACCTATCTGGCGGACAACGGGATCAATATTCTGGATATTTCCCAGACCATCGTTCAGGATTACTTTACCATGATGATGATCGTGGACACCAATGCTGCCGCGAAATCCTTCGGGGATATGGCGGACGAACTGGAGGCCCTGGGCCGGGAGATCGGCGTAGTCGTCAAGTGTCAGAAGGAAGAGATTTTTGACACCATGCACAGAATCTGAGAAGGGGGGCCTGGATATGATCAATCTGTTCGAGGTGGTGGAGACCAACCAGATGATCGAGAAGGAGAATCTGGACGTTCGCACTATCACCATGGGGATCAGTCTGCTGGACTGCATCGACTCGGATGTAAAGCGGCTCAATGAAAAAATTTATCAGAAAATATATGACTCGGCCAAGGATCTGGTGCGGGTGGGGGAGGAAATCTCCCGGGAATACGGGATTCCCATTGTGAACAAGCGGATCTCTGTGACGCCCATTGCACTGGTGGGAGGCGCTGCCTGCAAAACCCCGGAGGATTTTGTGGGGATTGCCAGGACTTTGGACAAGGCGGCCCATGAGGTGGGGGTCAACTTCATCGGAGGGTATTCCGCTCTGGTCAGCAAGGGCATGACGGCGGCGGATGAGCTGCTGATCCGCTCCATCCCCAAGGCTCTGGCCCAGACCGAGCGGGTGTGCAGCTCCGTCAACGTGGGCTCCACCCGCACCGGCATCAATATGGACGCAGTGCGGCTCATGGGGGAGATGATCCGCCAGACGGCTCTGGCCACCCAGGGGCAGGATTCCCTGGGCTGCGCAAAGCTGGTGGTGTTCTGCAATGCGCCCGACGACAATCCCTTTATGGCGGGGGCCTTCCACGGGGTCACGGAGGCGGACCGGATTATCAATGTGGGAGTCAGCGGCCCCGGGGTGGTGAAGACCGCCCTGGAGAAGGTGCGGGGCGAGAATTTTGAGGTGCTCTGCGAGACCATCAAGAAGACGGCCTTCAAGGTCACCCGGGTGGGACAGCTGGTGGCCCAGGAGGCGTCCAAGCTGCTGGGCGTGCCCTTTGGAATCGTGGATCTGTCCCTGGCGCCCACTCCGGCCATCGGGGATTCCGTGGCGGACATCCTCTGCGAGATGGGACTGGAGTATGCGGGAGCCCCCGGCACTACGGCGGCCCTGGCCCTGCTCAACGATCAGGTGAAGAAGGGCGGCGTTATGGCGTCCTCCTATGTGGGAGGGCTCAGCGGCGCGTTTATCCCGGTGAGCGAGGATCAGGGGATGATCGATGCGGTGACGGCAGGGGCCCTCACCCTGGAAAAGCTGGAGGCCATGACCTGTGTGTGCTCTGTGGGGCTGGATATGATTGCCGTCCCCGGGGATACCAAGGCGTCCACCCTCTCCGGCATCCTGGCGGATGAGATGGCCATCGGCATGGTGAATCAGAAGACCACGGCGGTGCGCCTGATTCCTGTGATCGGGAAGGGAGTGGGGGAGAGCGTGGAGTTCGGGGGACTGCTGGGCCATGCGCCTATTATGCCCGTCAATCCCTTCTCCTGCGAGGCATTTGTGAACCGGGGCGGCAGGATCCCGGCTCCGATTCACAGCTTTAAGAACTGAAAACGTCCGAAGCCCTTCCGGAGGGGCCGCAGCCTTCCCGGGAGGAAAAGCTGCCGGCGCATAGGAAAACAGCCGTACCCGGATGGAGCTTTGCCGGATACGGCTGCTGTTTTATGTAAGGGAAACGGCCTGCGGAAAATCGGGGATGCTAGGGCAGGATCACCAGGGGCGTGGAGTATTCGTTGCGCATCCTCTGGCCGGACTTGGCGGCCTGGACGCTGCTGTAAATATCCGCCGCCGCCACCTCGCGGCTCAGCAGATCCAGCGCATCCCTGCACATATCCTTCCGGGACAAATGCTTTTCCAGCACCTGCTCTGCGTCCGCCAGCTTGGTGAGCAGAGGGATCCGGCTTTGCCGGTCGATTTCGTGGAAGAGAGCCTCCGACTCCCGGCGGAAGCCCAGGACCCTGGCGTAGGGAACAGGGTAGGGGGAGTTCAGAGACCGCTGCAGGTCCCGGCGGTTTTTCTTTTTTACACCCAGCAGGATGTGGAACAGACAGCGGCTGATGCGGGTGTAGGTCAGGTCCTTCGTCTTGAGCAGCTCACAGAAGCTGCTGATGCCGGTAAAATCGTACAGACTGCGGCAGATCCGGTCCGAAAGGGCGGGAGAGATATCCGTGTACTCCGTAAAGCCCCCATCCTGCTCCGTGAGCAGCTTATAGTGGAGAAGGGCTGAAAAGTCGTCGGTGAACAGAGGCTTCCAGTTTTCCAGGTATTCCCGGTACACCCGGTAGGCCCCCTCCGGGATCAGGGCCTTTAAATCCTCCAGGCTGCGGCCGGAGGCTAACGCCTGCCGCAGGGCGGTGGAGGAACTGTGGAAAGCGCCGTAGCGCTGGTCGTGGTACTCGGAGCCGAAGCGCATCAGGGTCACAGGCTCGATCCGGCTGCCGGAGCGCAGGATCGCTTTCAGATACTCGATGCCCAGGATATTGTTGGGGGTGGAGAGCACGGGAAGGTAGCTGCTCAGCTCCGGGCAGGCCTCCATCAGGGCCTGGGAACGGGCAATAGGATAGGAGTGGCCGGCACGGAGCAGCTTCTGCAGGCTCTCTTTGTAGATGTCGGGTTCCTCCAGGAGCACCTCGGCAATCCGCCGCAGCACATCCAGCTCCCCGCATTCGCTGCCGAAGCACAGGTGCGTAACGCTCCCCAGATTTTCCAGAAGGGAGACGGCCCCCGAGGCGAAATATTCTGCGCTCTCCGTGGCGTAGGCGGTGGGAAGCTCCAACACCAGATCCGCTCCGCAGGCCAGGGCGGCCCGGGCCCTGGTGTACTTGTCCGCAAAGGCGGGGGCGCCCCTCTGTACGAAGCTGCCGCTCATGACCACCGCCACGTAATCCGCCCCTGTGAGCTCCCTTGCCCTCTCAAGCTGATACATATGTCCGTTGTGAAAAGGGTTGTACTCCGCTACGATTCCGCAGATCTTCATGCCAATCTCCATTCCGGAGCGGTTGAGAAATAAGCTGCCTGCTTACTTTCAATCCGGTCTCCTATCTGTCCGTTGGTGTGCATAGGGCTTGTATCCGAAAATGTACATTCAAAATGTACATTTTTTCTTGTGCCCTATCTTTATCTTTAGTATAATATAAACAACATATTTTGAAAAGTAAAAAATGAGAAAAAACGGCAGCCCTGCCGGAAAGGAGAATATTATGTCATACATTGATAAGATCAAGGACAGGGCCAGGCTGGACAAGAAAACCATTGTCCTGCCTGAGTCCACCGACAAGAGGACCCTGATCGCGGCGGCCAAGGTCATGGAGGAGGGGATTGCGGACATCATCATGATCGGCGACGAGGAGAAGATCATGGACGGCGCCGGCTGGCTGGAGGTGGATCTGTCCGGCATCACTGTGGTCAATCCGGCCACAACCCCTAATCTGGAGGAATATGTACAGCTTCTCTACGAAACCCGGAAGGCCAAGGGGATGACTCCGGAGCTGGCCAGGGAGACTCTTTTGAAGGATTATCTGACCTTCGGGATCGTGATGGTGAAGGCGAATGACGCGGACGGCATGGTGGCGGGAGCCTGTCATTCCACGGCGGATACACTGCGGCCTGCCCTGCAGATTCTAAAGACCGCTCCCGGTGTGAAGCTGGTTTCCGCCTTCTTTATTATGGACACGGTATTTAAGGAGATGGGGGAGGACGGGACCCTGCTCTTTGCGGACTGCGGCCTGAACCAGGATCCCACCGCCGAGGAACTGGCCGCCATCGCGGACACCTCCGCCAGGAGCTTTAAATCCCTGGTGGGCCCCAAGCCCGTGATCGCCATGCTCAGCCACTCCACCAAGGGAAGCGCCAAGCACGCCCTGGTGGACAAGGTGGTGGAGGCTGTCAACATTGCCCATGAGCTCTATCCGGGCCTGAATCTGGACGGGGAGCTGCAGCCGGACGCGGCCTTAGTGCCCGGCGTGGCCAAGACCAAGGCTCCCGGTTCCCCCGTGGGAGGCAGGGCAAACGTGCTGATTTTCCCCAACCTGGATGCGGGCAATATCGGTTACAAGCTGGTGCAGCGCCTGGGGGGAGCACAGGCATACGGCCCCATGCTCCAGGGCATTGCCAAGCCGGTCAACGATCTGTCCCGGGGCTGCTCCTGGCAGGATATCGTGGGCGTGGTGGCCCTCACGGCGGTGCAGGCACAGCTGGTATAGGTTTACATAATTTTCATAAAAGGAGATTGGATGATGAATATATTGGTTATCAACTGCGGCAGTTCCTCCCTGAAATTTCAGCTGATCGACTCGGAGAGTGAAGCCTGTATTGCAAAGGGGCTCTGCGAGCGCATCGGCATTGAGGGCAGCCGGATTACCTATTCCCCGGCGGGGGGCGAAAAGGAGCAGAGGGAGACTCCCATGCCCGACCACACGGAGGCCATCCGCCTGGTGCTGGAGGCCCTGACCAATGAGAAGACGGGAGTGGTAAAGGATCTCTCCCAGATCGGCGCGGTGGGACACCGCATTGTCCACGGGGGAGAAAAATTTGCCGCCTCCACCCTCATAGACGGGGATGTGATCCGGGCCATAGAAGAGTGCAACGATCTGGCGCCCCTTCACAATCCCGCCAATCTCATCGGCATCGAGGCATGCAGGAAGCTGATGCCCAATACCCCCATGGTGGGCGTGTTTGACACTGCCTTTCATCAGACCATGCCCCAGGAGGCTTATCTGTACGGGCTTCCCTACGAATATTATCAGAAGTATAAGATCCGCCGGTACGGCTTCCACGGCACCAGCCACTCCTATGTGTCCAGGAGGGCGGCTCAGTTTTTGGGAAAGGACTACAGCCAGTTAAAGACGGTTGTCTGTCATCTGGGGAACGGTGCCAGCGTTTCCGCCGTGAAGAACGGCGTGTGTGTGGATACCTCCATGGGACTAACCCCTCTGGAGGGACTGATCATGGGAACCCGCTGCGGGGATATCGATCCGGCGGTCATCGAGTTTCTGGCCCACAAGGAGAATAAGACCATTGATGAGATCATGGCCGTCCTAAACAAGAAGTCCGGTGTGCTGGGCCTGTCTGACAATCTATCCTCCGATTTCCGGGATCTGGAGGCGGGGTGGAACGCCGGGGACGAGAACGCCGTCCGGGCCATCCGGGCTTTCTGCTACCGGACAGCCAAGTATATCGGGGCCTACGCCGCCGCCATGAACGGGGTGGATGTGATCTGCTTCACTGCCGGGGTGGGGGAGAACGGCCCCCTGGTCCGCCGCATCATCTGCAGTTATCTGGGCTATCTGGGAGTGACTCTGGACGAAGAGGCCAACGCTCTGCGGGGGGAGGAAAAGGTGATTTCCACGCCCGATTCCCGGACGGTGGTCCTGTCCATTCCCACCAACGAGGAGCTGGCCATCGCCAGAGAGACCTGCCGGCTGGTGAAGGAGGGCTGAGTCTTGCAGACAGAGGGGGATTGGCAGAAACGGTTCCGACACATCAGGGTGTGGGTTTTGTGGGCCGCTCTGGCCCTCTGCACCCTGACCGGCTGCGGGGGCCGGGATGCCGCAGAGGGAGGCCCCCTGCAGAAGGCCGGAGCCGAAGGTTCCCTCTCCCAGGCGGAGGGGAGCGGCATACAAGCGCCTTGGGACGGGGCGGAGGCCTCTGAGAGGGCCTTTTATCAGATCCGGGAGACGGTCCTTCCCGATCCGGATCTGGCCATGAGGAATTTCATGGGGGAGGGAGACACCCTAAGCGAGACGGATATCCGGCTGGCCGGTGATGCGGTATACCGGCTTGTATACCGCTGGACTGAGTTTGGCAAATCCAATGAGACGGTATCCCTGTCCTATCTGCAGATTTTGAAACCGCCCTACACAGAGTGGGAGAGCATATATCTTCCGGCCTCCTGCTGGGACGATGAGGCGGATGACGGGGTGCTGATCAGCCCGGCTCAGAGAATCCTGGATGTGAAGGACGGACAGGTATTTTTGGAGATCCGTCATCTGGGCAAGGTGTACCGGGGCGTCTGGGATGAGGAAAAAGGAGGAAGGCTCCTGGAAGAGATGGAGGAAGGAACCTGCTTTTTCCAGGCGGATGATCAGACCCTTTACCGGTATCAGGAGAAGGGAAGCACCTATGAGTGGACCACGCCGGAGGGCGCCGGGGAATCCAGGCAGGTGAAGGGGCAGATTTACGGATTCTTTACGGATCCTGAGGACGGGAGCGTATGCTGGTACGGCACCCGTCAGCAGGGATTCGGTGTCTGGAGCGTACCGGAGGATAAGGAGATTGCCTTCGCGGCGCCGCAGGCGGGGAAGGCGTCTTACGCTCTGCAGGATCCTGTGATGGCTCCGGACGGCGCGGGAGGGCTCTGCCGGGCGGACCGGCACAGCCTGCAGCAGATCGGAGAGGGAAACCAGCCGGAGACGGTGTGTGATTTCTCTGAGAGAGGATATAATCTGGACGAGGTGACGGCTCTGGAGGCCTGGGGGGAAGGTCTGCTTGTCCTGACGCGGTTTGAGGGACGGCGGGTGCTTTTGCAGCTGGAGCCCCACACCTCCTTAGGAGAGCGGCAGGAGCTGGTGCTGGCGGTGACCCTGCTGCCCAGATCCGGCCTGAGCATGCTCATTGACCGGTTTAACCGGACCTTTTATGATTGGTATCATGTGACAGTGTGCACTCCCGGGGAGACGGAGAGCTATGAAGATTTTACGCAGAAGGTCCAGCTTGAGATTTCCGCCGGAAGAGGCCCCGATCTGTTTTACGGGGATGTGTTTGGCCCGGAAACCCTGGCGGCAAATGGGTATCTGCAAAGCCTGGACGGCGTGTTGGAGGAAGGGGACTATTGGCAGGCGGCTCTGGAGACAGGGAAGATCGGAGGCGTTCTCTATGGGATCCCGGTGGAGGGCTCTCTGTATCTGACGGCCTATGACGAGAGGCTGATCGGGGAGCGGGAGAGCATCACTTTGCCGGAGCTGACAGAGGCCCTGGAGGGTTCCTCCGTAAAGCTTCTGCACCCGGGCTTTGACCTGACGGATATTGTCCTGTATTTCGGCCTGTTCGACGACGGGAACAAAACCTTTATCGACTGGGAGAAGGGAGAGAGCCATCTGGAGGGGGAGGCCTTTGCAGAGCTCCTTGAATTTGCCAGGCAGTATGAGGACGCCGGCCAGTATTCCCGGGAAGAGATCGTTCTGCTGATGGAGCAGGGCGGCGTCGCCTCCGTGGATGCGGTGCCCGGGGGAATGGACACCATGGGAGACATGAATTACCTGGAGGCTTGTTTTGAGGGGCATTCTTCGGTGATCGGATACCCAAAAGTCACGGGAAACGGAATCTATCTGAACACTCAGCGGCTTTATCTGAGCGCCAATTCCTCCAAGAGGGAGGCGGCGGAAGCCTTTTTCCGCTTCCTGCTCTCTGAGGAGAGCCAGGACAGCTATGCGGATTATTTGGCCTCTGCCCAGGAGATTCACCCGGATGAGGTTTTCGCGGCCCAGGATCCTCATTTTCCGGTCCGCTTAAGCGCCATAGAGCGTATGATACAGGCCAAGCAGGCGGAGACGGGGGATGAAATGACAGAGACTTACGGCGTTGTGTACCCTGCCCAGGGCCTTTCCCGGGAGGGGGGAGATCAGATCCGGTTTCTGGTGGAGCACGCAGAGAGCGGCGATTTACCTGTGTACCGGATCTGGGAAATCATCCGGGAGGAACTGGCGGTCTACGCCAGAGGGGAGCGCAGCGCCCAGGAGACGGCCCGGATCCTGGACAGGCGGGTGCAGCTGTATCTGGACGAGAACAGCTGACCGGCTTGGAAGAGGCCAGCCTGGAAGAATCAAAAAAGTCCTTGACATCTCATAAAAGGGAGAGTATCATGTTTTACAGAATTTCATAGCGGAGCACAAACCGTTGAAGCGGAGATAAAAACAGAGGGTGCGCTGACAGAGAGTCCGGGGGCTGAGAGCGGACAGAAGGCATACTGTTAAATGGACCGCCGAGGGCGCAGGGAAAGGGAGACCGAGTATTCTGCGACGTGTTGCATACGTCAGTTGCAGGGGATATGCTGGTATCCCAAAAAGGGCACATGGAGATCATGTGAAGCAAGGTGGCACCGCGGGAAGAGAGATCCCGTCCTTGACAGAGAAACCTATTTCCTGTCAGGGACTTTTTTTGTACAGACTGCCTGTCTGCCGTCTGCTTTCCGCAGGGGGGGCCAGGCTGCCCCGGGGCAGGGGCGTCTATTCTGAAAAAGGAGGAGAAAAGCGGATGAAAATTAAACCCACATGGGAGGAAGCACAAAAGCTGGCAGAACAGGGCAGGTACAGCCTGATCCCCGTCAGCGCGGAGCTTTACTCGGACAGCATTACGCCCATCCAGCTTTTGAAGAAATTAAAGCAGGTCAGCCGCCACGCTTACCTGCTGGAGAGCGCGGAGGCGGACAAGCGATGGGGGAGATATTCCTTCCTGGGCTACGATCCGGCCACGGAGATCACCTGCTGCAACGGGGAGATCACATTGACCGGCGAGGGAGGGCGAAGGACCTTCCGGGGAGATCCCCGGGAGCAGATCCGCCGGATCATGGATGAGAATAAAAGCCCCATCATGCCGGACCTGCCCAGCTTTACCGGCGGGCTGGTGGGATATTTTTCCTACGATTATATCAAGTACAGCGAGCCCACACTGAAGCTGGACGCCAGGGATGAGGACGGCTTCCAGGACGTAAACCTGATGCTCTTTGACAAGGTGATCGCCTTTGACAACTACCGCCAGAAGATTGTGCTGATAGTGAACTGCCCCGTGGAGGGCGGGGAAGACGCCTACCGCAGGGCGGCCGGGGAGCTGGAGGCGATGAGCCGCCTGATCCGGGAGCCCATGGAGGTCCGGGAGGAACCCTTAAGGCTGACCACCGGCTTTGAACCTCTCTTCGGGGAGGAGGAGTACTGCCGGATGGTGGAGCGGGCCAAGCACTACATCCGGGAGGGGGATATCTTTCAGGTGGTGCTCTCCAACCGGCTGGAGGCCAGGATGGAGGGAAGTCTGTTAAACGCCTACCGGGTGCTTCGGACGCTGAACCCCTCCCCCTACATGTTTTATTTTTCCGGCGCGGACGGAGAGATTGCCGGAGCCAGTCCGGAGACTCTGGTAAAGCTCCAGGACGGCAGGCTTTACACCTTCCCTCTGGCGGGCACCCGGCCCAGGGGAGAGGATGAAGAGACGGACCTGGCCTTAGAGAGGGAGCTTTTGGCGGATGAAAAGGAGCGGGCGGAGCACAATATGCTGGTGGACCTGGGACGGAACGATATCGGCAAGATCAGCCGGATCGGCACCGTGGCGGTGGAAAAGTACATGTCCATTGAGCGTTACTCCCACGTGATGCACATCGGCTCCACCGTCAGCGGGCAGATTGCTCCGGGGAAGGACGCTCTGGACGCGGTGGACGCGATCCTGCCGGCGGGAACCCTCTCGGGGGCGCCCAAGCTGAGGGCCTGCCAGATCATCAATGAGCTGGAAAACAACAAGAGAGGCGTCTACGGAGGGGCCATCGGGTATCTCTCCTTTGCGGGCAACCTGGACACCTGCATCGCCATCCGGCTGGCCTTCTCCAAAAACGGGAAGGTGTTTATCCGCTCCGGGGCGGGGATTGTCAGCGACAGCGTGCCGAAGAAGGAGTACCGGGAGTGCATACAGAAGGCGGCGGCCGTGAAGCAGGCGATTATGACGGCACAGGAGGAAATGGGAAATGATCCTTTTGATCGATAACTACGACAGCTTTTCCTACAATGTATATCAGCTGGTGGGTTCCGTGGCGCCGGATCTGCGGGTGATCCGCAACGACGAGCTCACCCTCCGGGAGATTGAGGCGCTTTCCCCCAGCCACATCGTGATCTCCCCGGGGCCGGGCAGGCCGGATCAGGCGGGGATCTGCGAGGAAGTGATCCGGCACATGGCGGGAGCGGTGCCCATCCTGGGAATCTGTCTGGGGCATCAGGCCATCTGTGAGGTGTTCGGGGCCAGGATCACCTACGCGAGGGAGCTGATGCACGGCAAACAGTCCCTGGCCCGGCTGGATCGGGACAGCCGCCTGTTTCGGGGGATGGAGGAGGAGATCACCGTGGCCCGCTATCACTCCCTGGCGGCGGATCCGGAGACTATACCTCAGGTGCTGCGTGTGACCGCCCGGACCCGGGACGGGGAGATCATGGCGGTGGAGCACAGGGAATATCCCGTCTACGGCGTACAGTTCCACCCGGAATCGGTGCTCACCCCCCAGGGCGGGCAGATTATCAGAAATTTTCTCACCTAGCCCGGCGGCCCCGGGAAATCGCATTCGCGAATTTCTCACCGCCCCGTCGCGCAAAGCGCTCCGGAATGGAGATTAGAATGCAAAATCAATAAAATATCATAGGAGGAAGAAAAAATGATTAAAGAGGCAATTTTAAAGCTCTCCCGGAAAGAGGACATCGGTTATGAGATGGCAAAGGCTGTGATGGACGAGATCATGAGCGGCCAGGCCAGCGACGTGCAAAAGAGCGCCTATCTGACGGCCCTTAGCATGAAGGGGGAGACCATTGAGGAAATCACGGGCTCCGCCGAGGAGATGAGGAACCATGCGGTTAAGCTGGAGCACTCCATGGATGTGCTGGAGATCGTGGGAACCGGCGGGGACGGCTCCAATTCCTTCAATATTTCCACCACGGCTTCTCTGATTATTGCATCCGCCGGGGTGCCGGTGGCCAAGCACGGCAACCGGGCGGCCAGCTCCCGCTGCGGCGCGGCGGACTGTCTGGAGGCGCTGGGGGTCAATATTATGATTTCCCCGGAGAAGAGCCGCCAGATCCTGGAAGAGATCGGGATCTGCTTCCTCTTCGCCCAGACCTATCACACGGCCATGAAATATGTGGGGCCCATCCGCAAGGAGCTGGGGATCCGCACCATCTTTAACATTCTGGGACCTCTGGCAAATCCCGCCGGCGCCAACCTGCAGATTATGGGTGTCTACGACGAGAGCATGCTGGAGCCCATGGCGAAGGTCCTCTCCAACCTGGGCGTCAAGAGGGGGATGGTGGTCTACGGCAGGGAGAAGCTGGATGAAATCTCTCTGAGCGCTCCCACCAGCGTCTGCCAGTTCGGAGGGGGAGAGTACAAGAGCTATCTTATCACCCCGGAGGAGTTCGGGTTTGACAGATGCCGCAAGGAGGATCTGCTGGGAGGCACACCCCAGGAGAACGCGGCCATCACAAGGGATATTCTCTCCGGCGTTCGGGGACCCAAGCGGGACGCGGCGGTGCTCAACGCGGCGGCGGGCCTGTACATTGCAGGCAAGGCGGCGGATATCCGGGAGGGCGTGGCCATAGCCCAGGAGAGGATCGATTCCGGGAAGGCCATGGAGCAGTTAAACCGGTTTGTGGAGCTGTCCAACCGGTAAAAACAGACGTTTCAAAGGCGGCCGGCCGGCAGAATGAAATGGGGAAGGCCGCCGGCCAGGGGTCAGTGCCAGGCGGCAGGGCCGGGAAAAGATCGCCCCAAGGGGCGGGGAGGTTTGGATGATTTTAGAGGAAATCGCGGCAAAAACCAGGGAGCGGATCCGGGATGAGAAGAGCAGGATGCCTTTGGGGGAGCTGAAAAAGCGTGCCCTGGACCGGGAGCGCCCGGAGGGCTTCCCCTTTGAGGAAGCCCTGGCCAGGGAGGGGCTTAGGTTTATCTGTGAGGTAAAGAAGGCATCCCCCTCCAAGGGGGTGATTGCCCCCGATTTTCCCTATGTGGAGATTGCCAGGGAGTATGAGAGCGCTGGGGCGGACGCAGTCTCCGTGCTGACGGAGCCCTTCTATTTCCAGGGGAGGGACGAATATCTGCGGCAGATCCGCCGGGCGGTTTCCCTGCCCCTTCTGCGCAAGGATTTCACGGTGGACGAATATATGATCTACCAGGCCCGGGAGATGGGAGCGGACGCGGTGCTTCTCATCTGTGCGATTCTGGGCCCCCAGGAGCTTTTGGAGTACGCCCAGATTGCGCAGGAGCTGGGGCTTTCCGCCCTGGTGGAGGCCCATGATGAGCAGGAGGTGGCCCAGGCCCTGGAGGCGGGAGCCAGGATTGTGGGGGTCAACAACCGCAACCTGAAGGATTTTACGGTGGACATCGGCAACTCCGTCCGGCTGCGGGAGAAGGTGCCCCGGGATGTGCTCTTTGTGTCCGAGAGCGGCGTCCGGACCCGGGAGGATTTGACGCTCCTTCGGGAGAACGGCACGGACGCGGTGCTCATCGGGGAGGCCTTTATGAGAAGCGAAAGCCGGGGGGAGCTGATCCAAAGCTTCCGGTGACGGGCGGAAGGCCCGTGTGCCCTGGCTGCGGGAATGGCGGAGGGCCTGTGAGGATCCGGATCAGCGGAAGGGCTGTGAAAGGGCAGGAGAGGATATGAAGATCAAGATATGCGGACTGAGGCGCAGGGAGGATATAGAGGGGGTCAATCTCCTGCTGCCGGACTATATCGGCTTTGTGTTCGCCGACACCAAAAGGAAGGTAACGCCCCGGGAGGCATCCGGGCTGAAGGGGCTGCTGGATCCCCGGATCCGGGCGGTAGGTGTCTTTGTGGAGGAGGATATCCGGGTGATTGCCCGCCTGCTGAGGGAGGGCGTCATCGACGCGGCCCAGCTCCACGGCCGGGAGAGCGAGGAGCAGGTGCGGCAGCTGCGGGAGCTGACCGGCGCGCCGGTGTTTAAAGCGGTAAAGGTCCGCTCCCCGGAGGATGTGCGCCGCTGGGAGGATTCCCAGGCGGATCTGCTTTTGTTTGACAACGGGCAGGGCACGGGAAGGACCTTCGACTGGACCTGCCTGCCCCCCACAGGGAGAGATTTTTTCCTGGCGGGAGGGCTCACCCCGGAGAACGTGGGGGAGGCCATAGAGCGGTTTCACCCCTGGGGAGTGGACGTGAGCACCGGGGTGGAGACGGACGGGTACAAGGATTTTACAAAAATGAAACAGTTTGTGGAGAAGGTCAGGAACTGTGGTTGACCCCTAAATAGAAAGGCAGAACAGTCCGGCCCGGCGCCAGGCCCAGCCGGAGGGAACAAGGAGGAACGGAACAGATGGAGAAAGGAAGGTACGGCATCCACGGGGGGCAGTATATCTCGGAAACCCTGATGAACGAGATTATCCGCCTGGAGGAATGCTATGAATTTTACAAAAAGGATCCGGAGTTTAACCGGGAGCTGGAGACCCTACTGCGGGATTACGCGGGAAGGCCCTCTCTTTTGTACTATGCGGAGAAGATGACAAAAGATCTTGGCGGGGCCAAAATCTACCTGAAGCGGGAGGATTTAAACCACACGGGCTCCCACAAGATCAACAACTGCCTGGGACAGGTGCTCATGGCCAAGAAAATGGGCAAGACCCGGGTGATCGCCGAGACCGGCGCCGGCCAGCACGGGGTGGCTACGGCCACGGCGGCGGCGCTCCTTGGGATGGAGTGCGAGATCTTCATGGGCAAGGAGGACACGGACCGGCAGGCCCTGAACGTGTACCGCATGGAGCTCTTGGGGGCCAAGGTGCATCCTGTGACCACCGGCACCCAGACCCTGAAGGACGCGGTGAACGAGACCATGCGGGAGTGGACGGGCCGGGTGGCGGACACCCACTATGTGCTGGGCTCCGTCATGGGGCCCCATCCCTTCCCCATGATCGTCCGGGATTTCCAGAGCGTGATCAGCCGGGAGGCCAGGGCCCAGATCCTGGAGCGGGAGGGCGCTCTTCCGGCGGCAGTGGTGGCCTGTGTGGGCGGCGGAAGCAACGCCATGGGCACCTTTTATCACTTTATCCAGGATCCGGATGTGGAGCTGATCGGCTGTGAGGCGGCGGGAAAGGGCGTGGACACGCCTCTCCACGCGGCTACCATTGCCCGGGGCAGGCTTGGGGTCTTCCACGGTATGAAGTCCTACTTCTGCCAGGATGAACACGGGCAGATCGCCCCTGTGTACTCCATTTCCGCCGGGCTGGACTACCCGGGGATCGGGCCGGAGCACGCCTATCTGCACGATACCGGCCGGGCCAAATATGTGCCCGTCACCGACGACGAGGCAGTGGACGCCTTTGAGTACCTGGCCCGCACGGAGGGCATTATCTGCGCTATTGAAAGCGCCCACGCGGTGGCCCATGTGCGTAAGATTGCAGGGAATTACAGGAAGGATCAGAGCATTATCATCTGCCTCTCCGGACGGGGGGACAAGGATGTGGCCGCCATCGCCAGATACCGGGGCATCCAGATCACGGAGTAAGAGCCGGGGACAGAAGCTGACATAAGCGGCGCTGCGCCGCGGAAAAGAGGAAATTATGCAGAAGCTGAACAATCGAATCGCCCAGGCATTTGCGGGCAAAAAGGCATTTATCGCTTTCCTGACGGCCGGGGATCCGGACATGGAGAGCACGATCCGATATATCAAAATCATGGCCGGGGCGGGAGCGGATCTGATCGAAATCGGGATTCCCTTCTCGGACCCCACGGCGGAGGGAGTGGTGATCCAGGAGGCAAATCTGCGGGCTCTGAAGGGCGGTATGGACACGGACAAGGCCTTTGAGATCGTCCGCCGGGTGCGGCAGGAGAATGTGACGATCCCCCTGGTGTTCATGACCTATGTGAATCCCGTGTTTTTCTACGGGTACGACAGATTTTTTGCCAGATGTGAGGAAGTCGGAGTGGACGGAATCATACTGGCGGATATGCCCTTTGAGGAGAGCCGGGAGGCGGCGATGCCGGCGGCGGCCCACAATGTGAGTCTGATCTCCATGATCGCCCCCACCTCCGAGGACCGGATCAAGACCATCGCCAGCCAGGCGGAGGGCTTTATCTATATCGTTTCCTCCCTGGGGGTTACCGGCGTGCGCCGGGAGATCACCACGGACATCGGGGCCATGGTCAGGAGCCTGCGGGAGGTGACGGACACTCCCTGCGCCGTGGGCTTCGGCATCAGCACTCCCAAACAGGCCGGGGATATGGCGGCCTGCTCCGACGGAGCCATTGTGGGCAGCGCCATCGTCAGGATCATCGCCCGGCTGGGAGACAAGGCCGACGGGGAGCTGGAGGCCTATGTGAGAAGCATGAAGGAGGCGGTAGAGCAGGCATAAGGAAATCCGGGCTTACCATTCATGTGAAGGAGAGTCTTGTGGACTATGTGCAGAATCTTTATCCGGATGCCGCGGTAATTGCCAAGTAGACAGCACTGTGCCAGGCATCGGCGGGGAAGGGAGCTTCCATAGGGGAAAGGTGAGAAAAATGCAGGATATTTTAATTGTGGTAGATATGCAGAATGATTTTATTGACGGGGCCCTGGGGACAAAGGAGGCCGCGGCCATTGTGCCGAAGGTGGAGGAAAAGGTCCGCAGCTTCCCCGGCAGAGTGATCTTTACCCGGGATACCCACGGGGACGGCTACGCCGGGACCCAGGAGGGCAGAAACCTTCCGGTGCCCCACTGTATCCGGGGCACCTGGGGCTGGCAGATCCGAGAGTGCCTCCAGGGGTGCTGCCGGGAGGAACCGGTGGACAAGCCTGCCTTCGGCTCGGAGCGCCTGGGGCAGATGCTCCGGGAAGAGGACGCCAGGGAGACCATCGGCTCCGTCACCTTGGTGGGGCTGTGTACGGATATCTGTGTGATCTCCAATGCCCTATTGATTAAGGCATTTTTGCCGGAGGCCCGGATCTGCGTGGACGCCTCCTGCTGCGCGGGCGTGACGCCCCAGAGCCATCGGACGGCGCTGGAGGCCATGAAGGCATGCCAGATCTGCATTGAGAACGAAGGATAAAAGGAGAGCGGTGAGATGAAGCTGCTGTATGGAACGACCAATCCGGCCAAGCTCTCCGCCATGGCCAGGGTGCTGGCCGGGCTGGGAGTGGAGGTGCTTGGGCTAAAGGATATGGAGGGGCAGCTCCCTGTCCCAAAGGAGACGGGGAGCACTCTTCTGGAGAACGCCAGGCTCAAAGCCCGGGCCTACTATGAGCGCTATCGGATGCCTGTTTTTTCCTGCGATTCGGGGCTTTACCTGGAGGGGCTGCCTGATGAACTGCAGCCGGGTCTCCATGTGCGCAGCCCCAAGGGAGAGTACCTGACAGACCGGGGGATGCTGGAATATTACGGAGGGCTGGCCCGGCAGTACGGGGATATAAGGGCCCGTTACCGGAACGCAGTGTGCCTGATTTTGGATGAGGATCATGTGTATGAGTCCATGGATGAGAGTCTGGCCAGCGCCCCCTTTTGGATCACCTCCACTCCCCATCCCCAGCGCCGGGAGGGCTTTCCTCTGGACAGTCTTTCCAAGGATATCCGGACGGGGCAGTATTACTACGATCAGGGGAGGGAGAGTGTGGATGAGCTGGTGGGAGATGAGGGCTTTGCGGAGTTTTTCCGGCGCGCCCTGAAGATCCCGCCGGACAGGGTAAAGGGGGCCGTATGCCAGACCCACAACCGTTTTTTGAATCTGTATGAATTTCAGGTGGTAAACCGCCTGGGCAGGGAGAGCTCCTACTTTGTGGCCACCCGGAACGGGCGCAGGGAGGATTTGAAGGCATTTTCCCACGGCAGCCGTCCGGACGGGGTGATCATCTATGCGGTCCACGGGGAGAAAAAGGACCGGCTGGTGCTGGTCCGTCAGTTCCGCTATCCGATCAATGACTATATTTATGAGTTTCCCGCCGGACTGGTGGAGCCGGGGGAGGATATGTATCAGGCGGGGGTGCGGGAGATCTATGAAGAGACGGGGCTTTGTTTTGTGCCAAAGAAGGCGGATCCCGCTTATTCTAGGCCGTTTTACACCACGGTGGGCATGACGGACGAGTGCTGCGGCACTGTGTACGGGTATTGCTCCGGGGAGCCGACGAACCGTCATCAGGAGGACTCGGAGGATATTCAGATTGTGCTGGCGGACCGGGAGGAATGCCGGAGGATTCTGCGGGAGGAAAATGTGGCGATTATGTGCGCTTATATGCTGATGCATTTTGTGCATGAAGAGGAGGGGGATCCGCTGGGGTTTTTGGAGGGGTGAGGATTGGTGAGGCGCCGTGCGGACTTAAAAGGGGACGATGTGGACGGGTAAGTTGGTTACTTGGCGGGGGACGTTCAGCTCGCGCCATTCGCAAAGCCGCGCTGACGCGCTCTCCGCTGCTGCGCAGCTCCCTTTGCTCATTAACGGGCGCTCCCTCACCCGCCTGATTCATGGGAAAATTCGTGCGAGCACGATTTTCCCATGGACCAGGCGGGTGGCTGAACTGGGGAGGAAAAGTTTTTGTTGACAAAGTGGGCTTTGTTGGGTATACTGGATGAGTGTGTGAAGCGAAAGCAGGTTGGGCTGTGCCGTTTGAGCTGGCGGCATGGGTGGCCTGCCCCATGGGAGTCTGCTATGCTTGTGAATGTTTCGGAGATCCTATCGTCGGAGGGAAAGACGGCAAATAGAACCGCGGCGCTGGAGATGACGAGCTTTCAAAGCGGACTGGGGGACTTCCCCATAAAGGAAAAGAGTCCGGTGGAGCTTGTGTTTGCCAACACGGGCAAGGGCAAGGCAAGTGTGAAGGGCAGTGCGGTTCTGGTGTTTGAGACCCGGTGCGACAGGTGTCTGCGCAGTGTGGATACCCGTCTGGAGCTTGTCTTTGACCGGGAGATCACAGCCCCGGACGCAGAGCCTTCCCCGGAGGCGGATCCAGAGGAAGAAAGTTTCTTTATGGAGGGGTTCCAGTTTGATGTGGAGGCTTTCGTGTACCATGAGATTTTGCTGAGCTGGCCCATGAAGATCCTCTGCCGTCAGGATTGTAAGGGGATCTGCATGAAATGCGGGAAGGATCTCAACGAGGGGGAGTGCGGCTGCGATACCTTTGTCCCCGACCCGCGCATGGCAGCGATAAAAGATATCTTTGAGCGCAATAAGGAGGTGTAACCATGTCTATTTGTCCTAAGAATAAATCTTCCAAGAGCAGGAGAGACAAGAGAAGAGCCAACTGGAAGATGAGTGCTCCCGCACTGGTAAAGTGCAGCAAATGCGGTGCCCTGATGGCGCCCCACAGGGTCTGCAAAGCCTGCGGCTCCTACAACAAGAAGCCGGTCATCAGCGTTGAGGCAGAATAGGAAACGGTGTGAAAGTAAGGCTTTTCCCTCGGGAAAAGCCTTTTTTCACTTGATTTTTGTTTTCCTCTCTAGTATAGTAAGATCTCATCTTTGACACTTTATGACATCAAAAATCCCAGAAGCTGCTGAAAAATCAATAGTTTCTGGGATTTATTGGA
>CANQOL010000053.1 GCA_947625475.1 uncultured Acetatifactor sp. | reverse complement strand
TTTCGTAAATGGCGGATTTTATGAAAAATTCGCTGAGGCTCTGGGCTGGAAAGGGAAGTGTTCCATTGATGGATCTTTCTTATTTCACTATAGCCCAGGTCAGGGAAGATGACAAGGAGATGGGGAGATGACAAAGGATCCTGTTTTTGAGGATGCTGCCAGAGAGTGGCTGGAGCAGATCAGGGATCGGGTGCGCCTGTCCACTTACACCCAGTATCGGCTGAAGCTGGAAAAAAATATTTTGCCATATTTTACAGGTGTGAGGCTGGGAGAAATTTCAGCCGCGTCCGTGCGGGAATTCTACGGAAAGCTCCTGGAGGACGGCGTCAATGAGAACTACGCCGTACATATTCTGGCACAGCTCCGGATGATGCTACGCTCCCTATATCCGGCCTGTGGCCTGCCCAATCCCCTGGGGGAGTTTGCACTTCCCAGAAATTCCAGGACGCCAGCCCGCCGGGAGGATTTCCGGGAGGCTGACTGCTACGATGCTCTGCACCGGAGCCTGACGGAGCAGCCCACTCTCACAAAGGCGGGAATCCTGCTCACTCTGACGACCGGACTTAGGATCGGGGAGCTGTGCGCCTTAAAATGGTCCGATATAGATCTGGAGGAAGGCACTCTGACGGTAAAGAGAAGTCTCCAGAGAGTCTCCGGCGGGGGAGGGAGCAGGCTGGTTTTCTATGCGCCCCAGAGCAGCGCCGGAGAGAGGGTCATCCCGCTGACGCCCTATCTGCGAAGCTTCCTGGAGCCCTTTCGGAAGGAGGGGAGCCTGTTTTTCCTTTCCGGGAGCCAGACCCCGGTGGAGCCCAGAACCATGCAGTACCGCCTGCGGGCTTTCCTGAAGCGGGAGGGTCTGCCGGATCTGAGTTTCAGTGAGCTGAGAAAGCTCTTTGCAAACAGATGCGTCAGCCGGGGAGTAGATTTGGTGACGCTGACGGATCTGCTGGGGAACGCCACGGTGCAGAGCACCTGTGCGTATTTTCCCAGATCCACCATGGACGCTAAGGCGGCGGCGGTCGGATTGGCTGCGGGGGGAGAAGAGTGATTCTCCAGACCATGACCCTGCCGGATGAAGTGTGCCCGGAGAAGGAGCTGTATTTCCGGGGCAGCGGGGAGGTAAGGACGGCCGCAGACGGCGGGCTGAAGATCCCAAAAGGGAGCCGTATCTGTACGGACACCTACATGAACCTGCTGGATGCGGATGCCTGGAGAAGATACGGGGAGATTTCCGGGATCTGCCTGCAGATCCGCCTTCAGGGGAGAGGGAGGCTTCGGATCTATCGGATGGAAAATCCGGGGGAAGCGGGTGCTGCGGAGGAAAGACCGGCCTCCGACGAGCTTCTGGCCGAAGCCGTCTGGAGCCTGCCTTTGCCGGAGGAAAAGGTGATATCCCTCCCAGAGGATAAGGCAAAAGGAATGCTCTACTGGCAGTGGGAGGCATGGGAGAGCAGCCGGATCCTGGAGAGCTCCTGGCAGGCCAGGGCGGCAGACAAAAGGAATATCACCCTCGCCATTGTCATCTGCACTTATCACAGAAGGGCACAGCTGGAGAGAAACTTAGCCAGGTTATGTCCCGGGCTGGAAAAGCTGGAGAGGGAGAGGGAGAGAGGCTATGCCTCCCGGATCCTGGTGGTGGACAACGGCCGTGAGCTGGGGGAGGGCTGGCCGGAGCAGTACGGAGGCCGGGTAAAGCTCTATCCCAACCCCAACACCGGGGGCTCCGGAGGCTTTGGCCGGGGGATGGAAGAGACGGTGAGAAGCCTTCCTGAGTTCCCTGCCACCCATGTGCTGCTGATGGACGACGATGCGGAGCTGCAAATGGAGAGCATTGCCAGGCTGTGCGCCCTGCTGTCCTGCCTGAGGGAAGAGTACCGAAAAGAGGCCGTGGCAGGCCGGATGTTCCGCACAGACCGCCGTCAGGTGCAGTACACGGCGGCGGAGATCTGGAACGGTGGAGAGATCCGCCACATTGGCTGGAACCTGGATATGGGCTTGCGGGAGAACCTGCCCAGTATGAACGACAACCGGGGGGGCCAGTATGGGGGCTGGTGGATGTGCTGCTATCCCATAGAGTACATAAAAGCCAACCGCCCGCTGCCCTTTTTCCTCCACTGCGACGATGTGGAGTACGGCCTGCGTCAGGGCGGAACCCCAATCCTGCTGAACGGGATCCAGGTGTGGCATGAGACCTACGAGAAGCGTCAGGATCCGGTGATTGCCTACTACGACGTGCGCAACAGCCTGTTTGTGAATGAGCTGTACAGCCAGCCTTTCGGGCGGGAAGAGATCCTGAGGTTTTGGAAGGGGAAGATTTCAGAGTGCCACCGCAGGGGGGATTACCTGGGGGAGCGCCTGGGGATTCTTGGGCTGGTGGATTACCTGAAGGGCTGGAAGGAGCTGGAGGGAATCAACCCGGAGGGGCATCATAAGCGCCTTAGCCGGAAGAGATATGCCAGCCGGCTTTGGAACGCGGTTTTGTGGCGGCTGGCGCAGCTGGGAGTCCGGCGCCGGGGCCCGGCTGAGCACTTCCCCGTGGTGGGAACTGGCCCGGCATCAGGCCAGGAACCGGGATCCGGCTGAGCCGGAAGAAACGAGAAACAGAGGACAAGAGCATGGAGCAGAGGGTAATCCTGCAAAACTTCATCATGCCGGTGCCAGGCACCTGTACGGAGAAGGAACTGTACTTCCGGACGGCTGGGCGTGTGGAGTATATCCTGGGGGAGGCAAAGCTCCTGCTCCACCGCCAGGGGAGCGTGTACTTTGACACCTACTTCAACAGCCTGCCTGTGGGCCAGTGGCGCAGGTACGCCCGGATCGGGGAGACGGGGATCCTCCTGCGGTTCCGGGGCAGGATCCGCCTGTCCGTCCTGCACAAGAAATGGACCCAGAAGGGAGCGGTGAGCCGGATCCTGGGGGAGTATGAACTTGCCTCCCAGGGGGAGGAGGTGTATGTGCCCATCCCGGACGGGAGCAGGGAGGGGATCTATTCCGTGGATCTGAAGGCCCTGGAGAAGACCCTGTTCCTGGGCGCCTGCTTTACCGCGAAGGTGGAAGGGCTGCGCCCTGTAAAGCTGGCGCTGGACATCTGTACCTACAAAAGGGAGAAATATGTGCTGGAAAACCTGGGAAAGCTGGGAAAGGCCCTGACGGAGGATCCCCGGTATCAGGCCATGCACGGACAGGCAGAGGTGTTTGTGATAGACAACGGGGGAACCCTGGAGGATGTGCTGGGGGCAGGCACCTTGGATGCAGACATCCTGAATGCACCATGCATCCTGGACGGACCGGAGCCGGAAGCGCCGTCCCTCAGTGAACTTCAGGAAGGGTTTTTCCGCCTTTTCCCCAACCGGAACCTGGGAGGGACGGGGGGCTTTACCCGCGGGCTGATGGAGATTTTAAGGAGCCGAGAGAAGAGAGGCTATACCCATGTGCTGCTGATGGACGATGACATTGTGCTGGACCCGGAGACCCTGTACCGGACCTGGATGCTGCTGGGCCTGGTGAAGGAGGAATACAAAGAGGCCTTTGTGGGAGGGGCCATGCTGCGTCTGGACTGCCCCTGGCTGCAGACAGAGTCAGGGGCCCTGTGGGGACAGGGGGAGCTGGCGGCCCGAAAGAGCGGCCTGGATCTGCGGCAGGTGGAGTCCTGCCTGTTCAACCAGGTGGAGGAGACGGTGGAGTACAACGCCTGGTGGTACTGCGCCATGCCCCTGTCGGCCATCGGAGAGGATGACCTGCCGATGCCCCTGTTCATCCGTGGGGACGACGTGGAGTACGGCCTGCGCCACGGCGTGCCGGTGATGCTGATGAACGGGATCTGTGTGTGGCATGAACCCTTTGAGAGGAAATATTCCTCGGCGCTGTTCTATTACATCCTGCGCAACCGCCTGATCGACAATGCCCTCCACGGAAGATCCCAGAGCCTGGGGGAGGTGCGGAGGATGGTCAGGCACCAGGTGGAGGATGAGGTGCGCCTGTACCGATACCGGAATGCGCGCCTGCTGATGGAGGGGGCAGAGGACTTTCTAAAGGGGACAGGCTGGCTGGAGAGGCAGGACGGGGAAGTGCTGCACGGGAAGATCCAGGGGGAGGGATACCGGATGGAGGCCCTGGAGAAGCTGGGGGAGGGATTTTCCTATACCCAGTATGAGGCCTCAGTGAAGGCGCTGCCTAAGGCCGGGCTTATGAGCCGGATCGTGAGCCATTATACCGTAAACGGGACGTACCTGCGTCCCAGGAAGGGGTATGGGATAGTGCCGGTGGCGGGGCCGGTCCAGTCCCAGGTGTACCGTGTGGAAAGGGTGCTGAACTATGACCCGGAGAGCGGGAAGGGCTTTGTGACGCAGAGGGATCCCAGGCAGGCCAGGGAGTGCATGAGGGATTTGCGGAGGCTCTGCCGGAGGCTGGGGAAGGAATATGCGGGAGCGGTGGAGGACTACCGGGAGAACTACCGGCGGCTGACGGGATGGGAGTTCTGGGAGAAGTACCTGGGGCTGGAGAAAGGGAATCCGGGGCAGAAGGGCTAGGAACGGAGATCCTGGATTTGTAAAGAGATAAGGCTGTGAGAGGCCAAGGACTTGATAAGGCCAAGGATAGGCAGAAAAGAGGGGCCTGTGAAGGGATTAAGGCTTACAAAAATCAAGGGGAAGGAGGGCAGAAACGGATGAAGGAACAAACGACAGGAACGGCCGGGCAGCCATCTGAAAAACCGGCTGTACAGACACCTGAGAAATCAGCCGCACAGCAGGAACGGATCGACACCCTGCCTGCGGAGAGATGCACCGGCTGCGGGGCCTGCCGGAACATATGCCCGGCGGATGCCATCCGCATGGCGCCGGACCTGGAAGGCTTCCTTTCCCCTGTCATTGAGGAAGACAGATGTATCCGCTGCGGCAGGTGCCGGGCGGTCTGCCCTGCCCTCCATCCGGAGAGCAGCAAGGATCCCCGGCCCAGACTCTGCGGGGCCATGGCCGGGGATGAGATCCGGGCGGTGAGCTCCTCGGGAGGGATGTTTACCCTGGCGGCCCGGGCAGTGCTCTCCCAGGGCGGGGCCGTGTGCGGCGCCGCGTTTGATGAACATATGGCCCTTGCCCACCGGATTGTGGAGAGGGAGGAGGACCTGGCCCCCCTGCGCGGCTCCAAGTACCTGCAGAGCGATACGGGGCTGATTTACCGGGAAATCCGGGAGCTGCTGGAGAAGGGGAGGAAGGTCCTCTTTGTGGGGACCCCCTGCCAGGCGGCCGGGCTCCAGCGGTATCTGGGAAGGGAGTACGGGAACCTGTATACCGTGGACCTGCTCTGCCACGGGGTGCCCTCCCAGCAGGTGTTTGACCGCTACCTCCGGGAGACAGCCGCCGGATATAAGAGCGGCGCCTCGGTCCCCGGGGCGGCCTCCGTGCAGTTCAGGGACAAGAAATTCGGGTGTGGCTGCGAGAGCATCCGCATCCGGTTCCAGAACGGAAGGGTCTACGAGAGCAGCCTGAAGGAGGGGGATCCCTTTGAATATCTGTTCCTGAAAAACCTGGGCCTGCGCCCCTCCTGCGGGGACTGCCCATTCTGTGAGTTCCCCCGGCAGGGAGACCTAAGCTTCGGGGACTTCTGGGGGATCGAGCGCTATGAGAAATCCTTAAGCGACCGGAAGGGCACCTCCCTGGTCTATCTAAACAGCAGGAAGGGGAGGGAGCTGTGGGAGAGGATGGAGCCCGGGATGTACCAGATGCAGGAGCTGGCGGTGCCGCCCCGGGAGCTTCCCAACCGGGTGCGGGGCCGGATCGCGGTGAGCCGTGACCGGGAGAGGTTCTTTGCCCTGTGGCGGAAGAAGGGCGTGGCCCGTGGGGTGGAGATGATCCGCCGGGAGCAGTGGGATATCGGCCTGGTGAGCAACTTTTACGCGGGGAACTTTGGAGGGGCCATGACCCAGTACGCCCTCTACCGGGTGCTGGAGGATATGGGATATTCCGTGCTGATGATCGAGCGGCCGGCCAACGCCAGGGGGGCGGCCCATGTCATCCAGGCGTTCCGGGAGATCTTCCTGGAGAATCCCTATCCGGACTATGCCATCGCCCCCCAGTACCCGGACAAGGAGTCCATGCGGGCCTTAAACGAAAGGTGCGACACCTTTGTGGTTGGCTCGGACCAGCTGTTCCAGTACGCCCTGTACCGTCTTTTAGGAGAGTTTGTGACCCTGGACTGGGTGGGAGACGACAAAAAGAAGATCGCCTACGCGGCCTCCTACGGCCACGGGGGCGTGTGGGGGGACCGGGAGGTCCACAGCCAGATGGCCTACTTTATGCAGAAGTTTGACGCCTTTTCCGTGCGGGAAAGGAGCGGGGTGGATATATCCCGGCGGGTATACGGGGTGGAGGCGGTGCAGGTGCTGGACCCGGTATTCCTGTGCAGCCAGGAGCACTACCGTGCCCTGGCGGATAAGTCGCAGGCGGAGCTGCCGGAGCATTTCATCGGAGGGTATATCCTGGATCCCAGCCCGGAGAAGGGGCGGATCCTGTCCCGGGTGAGTGAAGAGCTTGGCCTGCCCTGCCGGGTGTTTTCGGAGTACAACTGCTCCGAGGAATACACAGCCCCCCTGGGGGAGGTGGGAGCGGTGCAGATGCGGACGGAGGAGCGGCTGGACGCCATAAGGCGCTGCGACTTTTTCGTGACGGACTCCTTCCACGGGACCTGCTTCTCCATCCTGTTTGGGAAGCCCTTTATTTCCATCCTGAACCGTGCCAGGGGGGAGGACCGGTTCCGGTCCCTGCTGGGGCAGCTGCACCTGGAGGGGCGCCTGGTGGAGACGGAGAGGGACCTGGGGAGGCCCGGGCTCATCGGGCCGGTGGATTATGGAGAGGTGGAGAAGATCCTGGGGCCGGAGAGGGAGAGATGCCGGAAGTGGCTGGAGGATGCCATCCGCCGTCCCAAGGTGAGGGCCTGCAGCGACTATGACATGACGGTGAAGCTGATCCGGCGCCAGGAGCAGCAGATCCGGAACCTGAGCCGGCTGGCGGGGGAGCTTTTGAGGCGCCAGACGGGGGGACTGACAAAGGAGACGGAGCTGGCAGCCTACTTAGAGCAGCTAAAGGAGAAGGAAGGGGAATACCTGATCGCCATCGCGGTGAAGGACACCCCGGGGCTGCAGTTGAAGGGGGAGATCTCCCAGGGGCTGCGGGAGCTGGGGCTGCAGACGGACCTGAAGGGGAAGCACAGCCGGAGTTATGCGGCCCTGATCGACCGGGGAGAGGTGGTATACGAGGCCCTGGGGAGAGGGCTGGAGCCCCAGCTCTGGGAGGGGGAGGTATCCGGCCACAGGGTGCAGCTGGTGAGCCGTGTCTACCGGAATGGGAACCAGGCGGAGATCCGCATGGACGGTGTGGACTACGCGGTGAACAAAAGGGGTTTGAACATAGCGGTGTTTGAGCCCCACAGCGGGGTGCTGATCGACTCGGCGGCCTTTGACACCCATGTGGCGGGGGCGCCCTGCAGCAGATGAGAAAAGGATGTGTTAAATATCCGGGAGGAGACAGGAATTGAACACAAAGCAGAAGACAGAACAGGAAGTTCAGGTAAAACAAAAGGCCGTTCCGGAGATGACGGATCCCCAAAAGCGGGGCCCTGGGCCGGGGGATAACATCCCGGAGAAAAGTATCCGCGGGGACAGGGAGGATTTTGACACGGCGGTATATGCTCTTTGGTTCGGGTTAAGCTACGGCAGCATCCTGTCCTCCTGTGCCCTCTATAAAACCCTGGAGGAGCTGGGAAAAAAGCCCTGCCTGCTTCAGAAGCCGCCGAAGCTCTGGACGGACCACTATGCGGAGCGCAATAACATCGCGGGACGGTTTGCCTATGAAAACTGCTGTGTGCTGGAGGTCTATGACAGGGAGAAAGACCGGGAGATCCTGGAGGGGATCCATACCCATGTAGTGGGCCCGGACATCACCTGGAATTACCCGGTAGTAGGAAAGCAGGCGGAGGGATATTTTTTCCTGGCTGACAGCAGGGACGGGGACAGAAGGGTCGCTTATGGGGCATCCTTCGGCCAGGGAGGGCTTCCTGAGGCAGGGAAGCGTAACCAGTACGGTTTCTGGCTTCGGCGTTTCCAGGGATTGGCAGTGGCAGTAGGGAGGGATGAGGAAATCCTGGAGGAAACTTTTGGCCTGAAGCCGAAGGCTGTGCTGGACGCGGTTTTTCTGTGCCGGAAGGAATTTTACAGGGAATGTGCGGAGAGGTCAGCGGCCCGGCACAACGAGAAGGCGGGATCCTTTTTCTTCTGCCATGTGGAGCACGGGGATGAGAGGAAGCGGCAGTTCCTGCTGAGAGGGAACGATATCCTGCTGCCTGCCCACGGGAGCCAGCTGCGCTGTATGATCGATATCAACCGCTATCAGGAGTCGAAGGATGAGCTGGGCCTGGAGCCGGCCTACTTTATCCGCACGGAGGATTACCTGTATTACCTGATCCACAGTGACTTTGTGCTGACAGACAGCCTGTGTGCGGTGTACTTTGCCCTGATCTTTGAGAAGCCCTTTGCGATTATGGCCAACCGGGACGAGGAGCGCCTGGAAAGGATAAAGAGCTTCCTTGGCTTCCTGGGACTGGAGGAGCGTCTGGTGATCCTCCAGGAGGATTTAAGGAAGAAGGAATACCTGTTCCGCAAGCCGGTAAGGTACAGCCAGGTGGGTGGAAGGCTGGAGGGGCTGCGGACGGAAAGCCTGGACTGGCTCAGGGTGAATCTGGAAACAGAAGGAAGCGGAGACAGCGGGGGAACAGCCCCCGGAAGAGACCGGGCGTCAGCGGAAGAGGTGTCCCGCGGAGCGGGGCAGGAGGCTTTTGACGGAGACAACACTTCAGATGAGGGACAGGAGGGATAAGCAGACATGGAGAGACAGGTCAAGTTTAAGCTGCAGAACCTGATCCTTCACAGCGGACAGCTGCCGGAGGAACACACAGCCATGCTTTACCGGGGGGCCAGGCTGCGCTACGACCCCTGGTATTCCGCTTATTTCCTGAACAGGGGGGATTTTACAGAGTTTTTCACCTACTTTAATTCCCTGTCCTACGAAAAGTGGAGGAAATACACCAGGGCAGGAGAAATATATCTGGTGCTGCGGGCAAAGGGAAACTTTTCGGTACAGCTGTTCGGCCATTACCGGGAGGGGAGGGAGATCCGGAAGGAATTTTACCCGGTGCATGAGATCCGGGAGAAATCCATGAGGGAGGTGGAAATCCCCCTTCCGGAGCATGTAAACGGCACGGTGATCGGTTTCCAGCTGTGGGCGGGGGAGGGCTTCTCCATAGAGGGAGGCGGCTGGTATACCCGCGTGGACCGGGAGCAGGTCCGGGAGATCCGGATATCTATTGCCACCACCACTTTTCGGAAGGAGGACTACATCACCCGGAACATCGGGGTGCTGGAGAGGGAGCTGTTCTACAGCGATGAGCCCTGCCGGAACTGTTTCCACCTTCGGGTGATTGACAATGGGAGGACTTTGGATCCGGAGAAATACAACAGCGAGTACGTCACCGTGTATCCAAACATCAATGCGGGAGGGGCAGGAGGCTTTACCCGCGGGATCCTGGAGTCCCGGCATTCCGCCCAGGATCCCACCCACATCCTTCTGATGGACGACGATGTGACCGTCCTGCCGGAGGCCTTGATCCGCACCTATTCCCTGCTGGCCCTGCTGAAGGAGGAGTATCGAAGCTGTTTTATAAGCGGCGCCATGCTCTACTACGAGGCCATGAACATCCAGCATGAGGATGTGGGGTATGTGCATGAGGACGGCTCCTACGGCCCCAACAAGCGGATCATGGATATGAGCCGGTGGGACAGTGTGTTTGAAAATGCGGAGGAGATGAGTTTTCACCGGGATTCCTACGCGGGATGGTGGTACTGCTGCATCCCGGCCGGGACAGCCCGGACAGACCGCCTGCCGCTGCCGGTGTTCATCCGGGGGGACGATGTAGAATTTTCGATTTCCAACAAGGCAGGCTTCCTCACCCTGGGGGGAATCTGCATCTGGCATAAGGGTTTTGCCAACAAGTTCAACGCCAGCCTGGAGCTGTACCTGGTGCACCGGAACAGTATGGTGATCCAGGCGGCGGGCGGGATCCTGGAGGGAAAGGATTTCCTGAAGCGGATCAACGGGTTCTTTGACAGCAACCTGAAACGGATCGCCTATGGGAACTGTGACCTGCTGCTGGATGCGGTGGAGGATTATCTGAAAGGGCCGGAGTTTCTGATGAGTCCCCGGGGAGAGCAGATCACAAAGGAGAAATCGGCAAAGAATGAGAGGCTGACGGACCTGCGGCTGTTTGAGGGTGAGATAGGAGGGGTGGATCTGGGAGAGGCCAGCGGGCATACTTATGAACCGGCGCCGCTTAGGGGATTCCGGAGGTTTTTGTATGATGTGACCTGGAATTATCATTTTTATCCCAAGAGCCTGCTGGATAAAAAAATCGGTGTAATCCCCTATGACTGGTTTGACGCCCCGGCAAAGAATTATAAGAAAGAAAAGCTGCTGGCAGTGAACGCCCATGAGCAGACAGGATATCTGCGAGTGAGATCCCGGAAGAGATGTTTAGAACTGCTGAAGCGCAGGAGAAGGCTGATGAAGCAGTTCAGGAGAGAAGGCGAACAGGTGGCCAGGAGATATGGGGAGATGGCAGAGACCTTGAGAAGCGAAGAGTTTTGGAGAGGGTATCTTAATATAGATTGAACGTTTACAGATAATGATTATCACATATAAACTCTTACCAGCAGAGCTGATTATGATTCTGTCAAGGCGCATGTTATGAACCAGGGATTTGTAATCGAGGTGGAAAAGGAACAGTCAACATAGTCTTGGTTCCTGAGATAATGTGAACACACAATGATGGATATTCAGGAGGAAAAAATGGCCAAACATTATAATGTCGGTGTGTACGGGTTATGGTATGGAAATAATTATGGGAGCATAATAACGTATTACGCCCTTTCTAAAGTTATGGATGAGTTGGGGTTTACCTATGCAATGATTCGGAATCCGCTTGGACGTGAGATAGATATTGATTCGCTTGAACGGTCACATCCCCTTAAATTTGCAAGGGAAAAATATCAAATAACAAAGCTCAGACCTATCAGCAGGCTGCATGAACTGAACGATTTCTTCGATGCTTTTTTGATAGGCTCTGACCAGATGTGGAATTATCACCTCAGCAGGCCATATCAGCAGTCATATTTCCTTGATTTTGCCGATGATAATAAAATAAAGATTGCCTATGCGACTTCTTTTGGAAAAGACAGGTACATAGGGCCTGATGAAGAGAAGACGATCACGCAGAGGAATTTACAGCGTTTTGATGCCATATCCGTCCGTGACGATTTTTCTAAACGCATATGTGAAGAGGATTTTCATGTTCCGGCGGAGATCGTCCTTGATCCTGTGTTCCTTTGTCCTGTTGAGAAATATGAAGAGCTGATTGCAGAGGCGAAAGACTTTCATATTGATGATGAATATATTTTTGCGTACATTCTCGATCCGAATCCACGGATCGGTGCAAGTATTCAAAAAATAGCTCGAGAAAGCGGCAAAAAGGTAATAGTCGTTTTTAATCAGAGTGGAGATAAGGAAAAACTTCGCAGTGCTTTGCAGATATCAGATGAGCGCGTTGCATATATTTTAGATCCAACGGTTAAAGAATGGCTGTTTCTTTATAAGAATTCCGTTTTTGTAGTTACTGATTCTTTCCATGGGGCGTGCTTTTCTATCATTTTCAAAAAACCGTTTATTGTTATGAAAAACAACGGACGGGGCGGCGGAAGATTCCCATTTTTGCTGGGTGGCTTCGGACTGCTTGACCGGATGGTAGAATCTCCGGAAGCTATATATGACAAATTTTGCCAAGCGGGGTTAGACAACAGGATAGACTATGAAAGGGTTTCCGGCATAATTGGCAAAAAGAGAGAGGAGTCCTTAAAATGGCTGAGAAGTGCTCTTAATGGCGAGTCGACAAAAGCCTCTGTTAACAGTATCGATACCGAAAGGAACAAGGCGATCGTAAATACTCTTGACATGAGGTCATGCACGGGATGCGGAGCATGTGAAAACATTTGTCCCGTTGGTGCAATAACTATGACCGAAAATAAGGAAGGTTTTCTGAATCCTGTTCTAAACAGCGAAAAATGTATTAACTGTGGATTGTGCTCAAAGAAATGTATTGTATTAAACCCTGAATATAAAAACGTTTCTGAACCGAAATGCTTTGCTATGATGGCTGATGATGATACCCGTTTTATCAGTTCGTCAGGAGGTATGTTTACTGTGGCAGCGGAGTATATTCTTGAAAAAGGGGGATCTGTATGCGGCGCAGCATATACCGACGGCTTTGAGGTTGAGCATATCATTATAAGTGACAAGAATCAGCTTCCATTACTTCGCGGCTCAAAATATATGCAAAGTCATACAAGGCATATCTATAAGGATATAAAATCACTGCTTGAGAGCGGAAAACTTATTTTGTTCACTGGAATGCCTTGTCAGGTGGCAGGACTTTATGCTTTTCTTGGGAAGGATTATGAAAATTTATATACCATAGATCTTTTGTGTCACGGTATCACTTCGTCGAAAGTATTTAAAAAATACCATGACGATGTCCTTAATGGCAAGCCTCTCAGCAGATTGGAATTTAAGGCAAAGGAGCCCTGGGGGTGGCATGCGGGTGTAAACGCATTTTTTACAGACGGGACCAAGTACGCCAAGCCGTTGGAGGCCGATGTGTATTTTATCGCTTATCTTAAGTCGATGGCAAAAAATACTACTTGCGGCACCTGCGGAGTAAACAGGCTTCCAAGGCAGGGAGACCTCACAATAGGAGATTTCTGGGGTATTCCGCAGACAGATCCTGAAATGTACGATAAAAAAGGTACGTCGGTTGTACTGGTTAATAATGAAAAGGCTCAGAAATTTTTTGATACGCTGAAACCGCGAATGAAAGCCAGTAAAGAGGAACCTCTTGCAATGGCAATCAAGAACAACCTTATCATAAAACAACCCTATACACTTCATAAGAATAGAAATGAATTCTTCAGATATTTTGACAGGCTAGATTTTTCGTCTCTTACAATGGGCTGTTACAATAATCAGCTGTATGACAAGCTGCATAGTGAGCTTGTGAAAAACATGGCAGAAGAGGAGATAGAATTTTACTATCTTGCGAAAGTAGTTGCGGAAAATGCAAATGGAAGAAAAATAGTTACATGGATACAGTCAAAACTCTTTGAGAGAGTTTTAAAGAAATATTTCAATCTTACAGTCGCTTTTTATCTTACCAAGCGTCCGAATGTAGCTAACGGAAGCACGATACGTTATATTTCTGAAATTAAAGGGGCAAGTAAATCGTACTATCTTGTTGGGCTAGAGGCCGATTTGAATGCGGAGAATTTAAAAACCCTTGAACAGTATGGTTATATAGAGACAAGAGATTTTATTTTTCGCAAGCATAAACCCATTGTACTGGAAGATTATGACTGCTCAAAGAGTAACTACTTTGACATATATGGAAATACTATTGAAGGTTATAATACAGTGATAAAACGTGTTGTTTTCAGGGGCGGAAACAACCATATAATGATTGGCAAGGAAACAAAAGGGGAGAATCTTGAGTTTGATCTAACCAATAACTCAACAGTGTCCATTGGAAGTCAATGCAAATTTACGTCCAGAAACAGATTTCAGGTGAGAGATTTAAACGGATTTTCTAGTATACGTATTATGGAAAATTGTCGGTTTACGGATTCATTGTTTAGGCTGTTCAATGATATTCACACTTCATCAATACAAATTGACCCTTATTGTACTTTTGAGACTGATCTCGAAATTCATATAAATTCAGGCAAAAAAATTATTATAGGTAAAGACTGTATGTTTTCACATGATGTCGATTTATGGGCAGGAGATGGGCATACAATATTTGATGTAAATACAGGTGAAAATATTAATTCGGATTATGAAAGGATTCCTGCACAACGCAATCAGATAGTGATCGGTGAACACGTCTGGATTGCAAAAGGGGCATTTATTATGCATGGGACGGATATCGGCAATGGCAGTATTGTTGGTGCAAAGAGCGTTGTGAAGGGTAAATATCCAAATAATTGCTCCATTGCGGGTAATCCTGCGTCTGTTATCAAGACTGATATTGCTTGGAGCAGAAATATGGTTACAACCAACATGACAAGCTGTGGTGAAAAATATGTTAAATTAACGAACATTTTAGAGGAAACACCTGCCGACAAAGGCCCCAAAAAAATATTAATATTAGGCGGCACAGGAAGAATGTCTTCCGAGCTGACATCAATATGTATTGCAAATGGCAATGATGTTACTATTTCAACTCGCGGTAAGCATGAAATTAGAAATGATTTCAAAAATTTGGTGAAAATTTTATATTTTAATAGGTTAAACAAAGAAGAAACAATTAATAATCTTCAAAATAAGTGTTATGATATTGTTTTTGATTGCTCTGCCTTATTTCCTCAATGTGTAGATTGGGTTCTTTCATGTGTAAAAACAAAGAGGTATATTTACGTGTCTTCGTTTGAAACATATGCTCATTATCATAATGGACAAAATTTAAAGGAAGATGATTTAACAATTTATAATAAAAATTTTGAAGAACTGGTGAATTATGGTGAGAAATATTGGTATCAGCGTGGTAAATATAATTCCGAATTAGTGATTGCCAATAAATATCCAAATGTTAATTATGCAATCGTAAGAATTCCATTCGTAATGTCGCTCGATGATGATTTTGATGACGAACTTTCTAGTAGAGTACAGAAATATGTTAATGCTGTTATAAATGAAATACCGATCAATAATAAAGGCTTGCAAAGACGATATAGCTTTGTAGAAAATAAAGATGAAGCTAACTTTCTGTATTTTCTTTCGGGAAGTAGCTATAAAGGTGTAGTTAACTTTGCTTCACAAGGAAGCGTATCAATGCAAGATATTATTCAATATGTGGAACGCCAAACAGGGGAAAAGGCTATATATAATTCAGATGCTGACTTGTTCCCGTTTTCGATTCATCCAGAAGTAACCATGAATTTAGAAAAATGCGAATCTCTAGGATATATTCCACAAAATATAAATGACTGGATGTTTAAAAAAGTTGATAGGTATATAGAAATTTGTAATAATTCTACGAAAACAATAAATGCAAATAAAGTAAAAAAATGGTTTATAACTAGTTGTGAAAATGAATTTGATTATCAATTAATTTTAAAACTTCAATCCTTGGGAAATAATGTATTTGTTGGATATACTAATGCTACAGAATTATATAAGTTGCCTTCAAATATAACAAGAGTTTCTCTTGATGTAAAAATCTATGAATCATGCAAAAAAGCAGTTGAAACTGCAATAGAAAAAATGGGCGGAATAGATGTGCTTGTAAATAATGCGAGTGTTTCACATATTTCAACATTTGAGGAAACACCAGATGATATAGCAGAAAATATCATTGAAACAAATTATTGGGGAACCGCTAATATGATTAAAGCGGTTATCACTCATATGCACCAGAATAGAAATGGTACAGTGATAAACATCTCTTCAGCTAGTGGTTTTAGGCCTAGAAATTATGGCTCTTATTATGTGGCGTCTAAATTTGCGGTGGATAATCTTACTAAAAACCTTAAATTTGAATGCCAGCGATTCATGCGGTTTATGACAGTAGAAATAGGAGGAATGAATACTGGACTGAGTAAAAGACAGACAGTTATACACACACAACTTCATGAATATAAAAATCTTCCTCCAATTTTTCCATTTGTCAAGGGATATTCAAACAATATATTAAAAATCGTGGATGCAATTATTAAGGTGGTAGGTTTTGAGATTTTACCGCGAAATTTGATTCTTGGGTGGGATGTCTATCAGCAATTTCCACAGGCAATCAAATACATGGAAGAGGAGGTGGAAAAATATAAGAAGATATCAATTTCAACCGACTTAAGTAAAAGAAATGAAGTTAACATTAAAGATATAACCGACCCAAGAAATCAGAATTTGAAAATACAAAATTGGCTTATTACAGGTGCTAGTGGGGGATTCGGGAAGGCCCTTGCATTAAGGCTTCATAAACTAGGCTATACGGTGGCAGTAACAAGTCGTGATATCAGAAAACTTGACTTTTATTCGAATGATTTTGTAAAAATTGAATCCTCTCTTGAAAATTATAATGAATGCCAAGCGGTTATAAAAACAGCAATTGAAAAAATGGGAACAATTGATGTTCTTGTAAACAATGCCACATCAAACTGCTGGTGTAGATATGAAGAATGTGCATATAGCATTATGAGGGACGTCTTCTATGTTAATTATACAATGCCTCAGTATTTGATTAAGGCTGTGTTGCCGCATATGAGAAAAAATAGAAATGGAACAGTAATAAACATAAGCAGTATTGCAGGAATTCAACCACGGACAAGAGTATCAACGTATTCAGCGGCAAAAGCTGCTATGGAAGGGTTGACGCGAGTATTGAAATCTGAGTGCAGAAACTTTGCCCGATTTATGGCTGTGGAACTTGTTGCTATGTGTACACAAATAATGCAGCATAATCCCTATATTAAATCAAAGGACCCGGATTATTTGAATTTGGGAAGATATACGCAGGAAATAGATGATATAAAAAATAGTGTTGATGTTGCCGTACAACAACTTATTAATGTTGTAAACATGGAAGAAATTCCCCAATCATTACCAATTGGCACAGAATCGTATTTAATTTTTAAAGATGAAATCCAAAGGTCAATGAAGGAGTATGAAGAGTATGGAAGATTCTCATTATCGGTTTGTGATAAAAATAAAGACGGAAATTGAAATGATAGACACGAAATACATTGCATAACCTGCTTATAATTTTGATAGGTCAATGGTGAAGAAAGGAAAAACGATGAATTATAATCTCAGACCGAGAAAAGCTATTGTGCTGGGAGGCAGCAGCGGTATAGGATTTGCTATTGCAAAAAAACTGATAGAAAATGACTGCAAAGTATGTATTGCAAGCAGAAACAAGGAAAAATTGAATAGAGCGGCAGAGCAGCTTAGTTCCCCTAGTGTATCTATTCTTGAAATGGATATAACGGATAGTGATGGTATGGTCCCTAAATTTAACGATGCGGCCTGCCTTCTGGGAGGATATTATGACTGTCTTGTTAATTCTGCTGGGATCTTATTAGGAGGAAATAATTGGACGATAACCTCAGATAATTGGGATAAAATTATTGATACGAATCTTAAGGCAGCGGTTTTTGCTATACGTTGTGCGACGGCGCAAATGCGAGATAACTGTATAAAAGGAAATATTTTAACTATTGCCTCAGTGAATGGCATGAACGGTACAAATATAGGAACAGCATACGATATTTCGAAAAATGCAATTGTTAATGTTATTAGGCGTATGGGAAAAGATGCGGCGCATCTTGGTATTGTGATAAATGGTGTGGCACCGGGAATTACATATACGCCAATGAGTCCCCATAAAACAATTAAAAGTTCAACTCAAGGCATTGGCCGGCCGCTTGAGGCAAGCGAAATAGCTGACATAGCATGTTTTATGCTGAGTGATGAGGCTAAAATTTGTATTGGAGAAACAATAATTGCAGATGGAGGCGCACAATGGACATGGTGAAGGATGAAAATGTACCTAGTACGGAATTGGAAAAACAAATTGAGAATAATAGGGAAATACAGTTTCGGAGAATTGAGCTGCTTTATAACTTTGACAATTATTTGTACAAATATGCATTTTCAGCAAAGGATGAAAACGATTGTTTATATTCAATCCCTCTTTGTGCGGGAAATGTAATGCGATATGATGTTAAGCAAAGAAAAATATCCTTTATAGCAGGTATACAAAGTACGGACTATGCTTATACAGGCGGAATATATGATAAAAAGCGAAATTGTATTTGGGGAATACCCAGAAACTCCAATAATTTGCTGAAAATTCATATAGGAGAAGAAAAAATTGAAGAGATACCGCTTGGACTTACTTATAATTCAACAGGGATTCATGGCGCACATCATTATTCGGGTGTTATTTTTAATGATTCGATTTATTCTCCGCCGCGAAATGACGGGAGGGGCATACTAAAGATTGATTTAAAAACTGTTCAACCTTCAATTATTCCAGTGGATATGCCAAGTTGTGTTAATTATAGTGGGAGTTTGGTGCATCCAAATGGGAAAATATATTTTTTCCCGTCACCGGGAAATTATATCATATCTTACGATCCGAAAATATCAGAGTTCAAATTAATTGGGGATAAAATATATACGTTTATTTTTGGAGGGGATATATGGAAGGATGGGAATATTTATTGTGTTACATCAAAAAATATAATACGGATAAACGTGCAACTTGATGACTATGAGGTGCTGTATAATTTTCAAAATAATGTAAATTTCTATGGCTGTGCATTTCATCTTAATGGTAGATTATACGCGTTTGGGCATAATAACAATTTTATTGAATATGATCCGGCCTTGAATAGGCTTTCTGTTAAGGCGAAATTTTATGACGGGAATAGATACGCGTCTACAGCTACGATGGGTCTGATTATGAATGACGGTAATCTATATCTTACTCCCTGCCGAGGTAGATTTTTTATGAAATGTGTATTTGATTAAGATATTTAAAAGTGAATATGTCAAACGCGTTGTATTCAGCTCTTGCTGATAAGGTGCCTAATTTGCTCTGCTGCGGCAGATTAGGTGATTTCAAATACTACAATATGGATCAGGCATTAGAAAGAGCGCTGCAGATATGTCAGACCTTATGTTTTAGTAATATGCGGCAGGGATCTCCTGTCATCTGAGCCGCCTCATAGGGGAGAATTCAGGATCAGGAGTTCCTTGCTCCCTGTTTTCAGCTTGCAGTAGTGCGCTTAAGTCCCTCCGAACTGAAAGAACACTAAATTTGATGAGAGGAGTTCTGCCCCGCTGCGGATAACTATTTACTCAGCGGCGTCGGGAATGGTTTGTCCCAACTCCCTGAGCAGCTGTCTCATGCGCTCGTTCTCGGCGGATAAATTTCTGTTATTTTCCTGGAGGCGGTCCCGTTCTGCAGCAGTTTTTGCGATTTCCTGGATCTTTTTCTGGATAGTCTGGTCCTTCCGCTGGATGACCTGTTCGTTCCGGATCCGTTCCTGCTGGGCGCGGCGGTTGGCCTCCTTCAGCCTGTTTTC
>CANQOL010000052.1 GCA_947625475.1 uncultured Acetatifactor sp. | reverse complement strand
GAAGATAGTTTAAGAAACAGAAAGAAGGCTCATAAAGAAAAACAGGAAAAGTGCCAACGAGTACTTGACACAAACCCTGCTATTTTGGGTGTAGACGTTTGAACTTTTTTGGTTTATACTATAACAATGATGCACGGGAATTATCAGAAGGAACTGGAAAAAATACTGGAGGGGGAGAGGGGCAGGAGCCTGTTGCTGCACAGCTGCTGCGCACCCTGCAGCAGCTATGTGCTGGAGTACCTGAGCCCATACTTTCGGATCACCGTCTTTTACTTTAACCCCAACATTTCCGATGACCCGGAGTACCAAAAGCGCCTGGAGGAACAAAAGCGCCTGATCGGGATCCTGAATGAGAAGGGGGAGGGATACCCCATCCGGGTCATAGAGGGAGACCATAGGCCCCAGGACTTTTTCACGGCGGTGCGGGGGCTGGAGAGCTGTCCGGAGGGCGGGGAGAGGTGCTTTGCCTGCTACCGGCTGCGGCTGGAGGAGACGGCCAGGCGGGCGGCCCTGGAGGGGGCGGATTTTTTTGCCACTACCCTGACGCTGAGCCCCCTGAAAAATGCGGAGAAATTAAATGAGATCGGACAGGAGTGCGCAGGGCGCTGGAAAGTGGCCTGGCTGCCCTCCGACTTTAAGAAGCGGGGCGGTTATCAGCGCTCCGTGGAGCTCTCCCGGGAGTACGGCCTGTACCGGCAGGATTACTGCGGCTGCGGGTTTTCCAGGGCAGAGAGGGACCAAAGAGAGAAAAGGAGAGAGCGGACATGAAGAAGTTTTTGGAGAGCGTTTCACAAAAGATGCAGGAGGCATTTGAGGCGGCGGGCTTTGAGGCCGGCCTGGGGAAGGTCACTGTGTCGAACCGCCCGGATCTCTGCGAATATCAGTGCAACGGGGCTATGGCAGGAGCCAAGCTGTATCACATGCCCCCCATGGAAATCGCCGCAAGGGTGGCCCGGCAGCTGGAGGGAAGCCAGGTGTTCTCCCGGGTGGAGGCGGTGGCCCCCGGCTTCTTAAATCTGGATGTGAAGGGGGAGTTTATCCGGGATTACCTGCGGGGGATGAGCGTGGAAGAGAAGTTCGGCCTGGAGATGCCGGAAAAGCCCTTAAAGATTTTGATTGACTACGGCGGGGCCAACGTGGCCAAGCCCCTTCATGTGGGGCATCTGCGCCCGGCGGTGATCGGGGAGAGCGTCAAGCGCATCTGCCGCTACGCGGGCCATCAGGTGATCGGGGACGTGCATCTGGGGGACTGGGGCATGCCCATGGGCCTGGTGATCACGGAGCTCCAGGAGAGAAGGCCGGAGCTGGTGTATTTTCAGGAGGAGTATGAGGGAGAATATCCGAAGGAGGCCCCCTTTACCATTTCGGAGCTGGAGGAAATCTATCCCGCGGCCAGCAGGCGCTCCAAGGAGGATCCACAGTACAAGGCCAGGGCCTTGGAGACCACGCACCAGCTGCAGGCGGGCCGGCGGGGCTACCGGGCCCTGTGGCAGCAGATCCTGCAGGTGTCTGTGGCGGATTTAAAGAGAAATTACGATGATCTGGAGGTGGAGTTTGACCTCTGGAAGGGGGAGAGCGACGTTCGGGACCTGATCCCCAAAATGGTGCAGCAGATGAAGGATGGGGGCTATGCCCACTTGAGTGAGGGAGCCCTGGTGGTGGATGTGAAGGAGGAGACGGATACCAAGGAGATCCCCCCCTGCATGATTTTAAAGTCCGACGGGGCGGCCCTGTACAACACCACGGATCTGGCCACCATCATGGAGCGGATGGAGCTGTATCACCCGGACAAGCTGATCTATATCACGGACAAGCGCCAGGAGCTGTACTTTGAGCAGGTGTTCCGCTGCGCCCGCAAGACCGGGCTGGTGGAGCCCCAGACCCAGCTGCAGTTTTTGGGCCACGGCACCATGAACGGCAAGGACGGAAAGCCCTTTAAAACCAGGGACGGCGGCGTGATGCGTCTGGAGAATCTGATCCGGGAGATCCGGGAAGAGATGTACCGCAAGATCCGGGAGAACCGGTCCCTGGGCGAGAAACAGGCCCAGAGTATCGCCCGGCAGGTGGCGGTGGCCGCCTTAAAGTACGCAGATTTGTCCAACCAGGCGGGGAAGGACTATATCTTTGACATGGAGCGGTTTACCTCCTTTGAGGGAGATACAGGCCCCTATCTGCTCTATACCATCGTCCGGATCAAATCGATCCTGAACAAATACGCGGCCCAGGGAGGAAGCCTGCAGGGTCTGACCCTGGAGAGCCCGGAAAGCGAGGCCCAGAAGGAGCTGATGATGAAGCTGACGGGCTTCGGAGCCATGATGGAGGCGGCCTGCCAGGAGACGGCCCCCCACCGGGTGTGCGGCTTTTTGTACGACCTGGCCAACGCCTTCAACCATTTCTACCATGCCGCCAACATCCTGGGAGAAGAAAACCGCCGGCGCAAAGAATCCCTCCTGGCCCTCCTGCTCCTGACCCGGGACGTCATGGAAACCTGCATAGGAGTTTTAGGATTTTCCGCTCCGGAAAAGATGTAATAGGAAAAAACCTATTGACAAACCTCAGAACTTTATAGTATACTTCTCTAGTCGGCTGGAGAACAGCCCCCATGGCGAGATAGCTCAGTTGGCTAGAGCATGCGGTTCATACCCGCAGTGTCGAGGGTTCGAATCCCCCTCTCGCTATTAAAAGTACTCAAAGAAAACTCTCAGAATTGCCCGCACAGCGCACAATTCTGAGAGCCTTTTTTACCCGTAAATCAAAACCCAGCTCTCCATCCACCGCAGGTACTTGTCCACATACTCCGTAGTGACCGTCTGTCCTGCCAGCACCGGGTAGAACAGAAGGAACAGCCCCACCACAGCCGCGCAGTACACACACAGCCCTGCCAGGACGGCCCTTTTCCGCCCCTTGCTCTTCTGGACAGCCTCGCTCTGCCAGAGCCGGAAGGCAGCGTACATAATCATCAGCACCACAAAGGGCACCG
This sequence comes from uncultured Acetatifactor sp., assembly GCA_947625475.1. Lineage (GTDB taxonomy): Bacteria > Bacillota > Clostridia > Lachnospirales > Lachnospiraceae > Acetatifactor. The sequence continues at coordinate 16,566 of CANQOL010000052.1, read as the reverse complement.
AAGGGAAATAGTGATAGATAAAGGTCAGCCTGGGCACCAGAGTCCAGGGCAGATACTGGGCCAGGTAGCTGATGCACAGAAGGATCGCAGGCCGGTCCTTTTTCTTCAGGGCCAGATACACCGTGTAGACAAACACCGGGATCCCCACCCACCATACCAGCGGGTTGCCGAAGGCGCTGATCCCCTGGCGGAGCCCCTCCGACTGCTCTCCAATAATGCCGGAGTAGTAGAAGATCGGCCGGATCATGGTGGGCCACTGGGACCAGGTGGAGGAAAAATCATGGGTGGCGTTTAAGTTGGAGTGATAGTTCAGCATGTACTGCTGATTGTGCCACATTTTGGAAAACAGGCCCGTCTGCCCGCCCACAAAGGGAATGTAGGAGAGCAGATAAATGCAGAAGGGCACCGCCACAAAGAACACCAGGCAGAAGCGGACCGTCTTCCTGACGCAGGGGGCAAAGCTCTGGAGGATCTGCCGGTGGGAGATGCCGCCGGTGGAACCCTTGGGATTGGCCTTGGCGTAGAGATACTCCCGGTAGCGTTGCCAGAGCTGCAGGAAGAACAGGACTCCCAGCCCGGCCCCCGCGTACACGCCTGTCCATTTGCTGGCGATGCCGAAGCCCATGGCCACGCCGCAGGCCCCCAGAGGCACAAAGGTCTTTTTCAGAGGCGTATCGTAAAAGCTCAGCCGCAGGTAGCGGTACATAAAGAAGTACATCAAAATGATGAAGAAGGTCACATACACGTCGATGGTGGCGATCCGGGTCTGGGCAAAGTGCATAAAATCGAAGGCGAAAATCAGGCCCGCCAGACCTCCCATCCACCGGTTTTTCGTCAGATCCCGGCCGGTCAGGTAGATCAGGGGCAGCATCAGGATGCCGAAGACGGTGCCCGCAATCCGCCAGCCGAAGGGCGTCATGCCAAAGAGAGCCACCCCCAAAGCGATCAGGATTTTGCCGAAGGGAGGATGGGTGGTCTCATAGGTGGGCAGCCCATGGAGAAATTCATAGGCGGTCCGGGCATGGTAGATCTCGTCAAAATAGGTGCTGTTGCGGAAGCTGAAGGCATCCGGGAAAAGAGACTGCTCGTCAAAGAGAGCCCCGTATTCCCCGGCGTTCACGGGCAGAAGGGGATTGCCCGCAGGGTCTGTCAGAACCAGCTCTATCAGATAGGCCTGATCCGACTGGCAGGTGAGCCGCACATACCGGGCGGGCGCAGGCAGAGACGTCTTTGCCCAGGCAAAGACACTGTTCATGGTCAGATGGCCGGCCCCCTGGCCCGGCTCTGTCTCCGGATAGGCGTTGATCCATTCCTCATCCTGGCCGTTTCGGTATTCCAGGGAAAAATCCCTCCGCTCCAGGCTGCCCAGAAACCAGTTCAGGCCGGACGCCTGCATTCCCTCTCCCAGGTCCAGGGTGATGCTCTCCCCCTGGCGGCAGGTATACACACTCTGGGGGGCCTGCCGGTCTCCCAGGTCATAGAGGGCAAAGCCGCTGTACAGCACCACCAGGGCGCCTATGATAAACAGATCGGTCCGGCTGACGGGCAGGGGCTTCTCGCTGGGAAGCGGAAGACTGGTTCCCGCCCCCGGAGAACGCCCGGAGGCACCCTTGGAGGACCGGCGGGGAGCGCTTCCCCCATAGGAGACGCCGCCTGAGGCCTTCTGGGAGGAAGTCCCTTTTCCGAAACCCTTCCGCCCGGCGGATTCCTCCTGCCCCGGGGCAAAAAATTCGCTCCTGCCGATTTCCCTTGAGCTGACATTGCACAGATACAGCTTGTAATAGTAATAGGCCCCGCAGAAAACCATGGCCGCGGATACCGCCAGGAAAAGAGGGGCCTTCCGGTCATAGTTCTGAGGGTCATAAAACCGCAGAATGTAGGCGGTGTTGTAGTAGTGCAGCACGGTGAAGGCGCTGTAGCACAGGTAGGAGCTGCGCAGGGGCCGGATGGCATAGGCGCACAGCAGCAGGGCCATGGCCGGGAACAGATACCGCTCATGCATCCGGACGGAGAACAGGAACATGGACACGATCAGGAAGGCCGCCGTGGAAAAATACCGGTCTTCCCGGTCCCGCCCTTTAAAAAACAGTATGGCGGAGAGCAGGACAATACATAGGATGACGACAGTGCCCCAGCCGGCGTAGCTCATAAATCCCAGCATGTCTGTCTGAGGGATCCAGTTGAGACCGAAAAATCCCCAGAAGTTGAAAGCGTTCACCGCCACATAGGGGTAGGAGCCCAGGGTGGTGGTGTATTGAGCCAGAACCCGGTCCAGACCGAAGGGGACGCACAGCAGCACCATGGCCAGGATCATTCCCAGGCCCCAGAAAAGATTGCGCAGAAACTTTTGGCGGGTGCAGTCCTTCAAAAGCACCTGGTCTGCAATCCCGTAGAGCAGCACCGGCGTGAAGACCAGCATCTGGGGCTTGAGCAGGACACCCAGGGCGAAGCACCCGTATGCCCGGACGGTGCGTCCCTCCGTCAGATACAGGCACATGAACAGCAGGGGCAGAGTAAAAACTGCGTCCACCTGCCCCCAGACGGAAGAGTTGAGCACCACTGCCGGGTTGAACAGATAAAGTCCCGTGAGAAAGAGGGACTGGGCCCGGGGGGATTTTTTGTCCGCCAGCTTAAAGATCAGCCAGGCCGTCCCCATGTCGCAGAGGATGGCAGGCAGCCGCAGAAGCAGCAGATAGGGCCCGGAGAGGTAGTCCAGCTTCAGCCAGGAGAGCAGGGCGCCGATCAAATACAGAATATAGATAAAACCGGGGGGATAGTCCGTGAACACGTCCGGGGAATAAAAATTTCCGAAACCGCCCTCGAAGACTCTGGCGGCCCAGGCGGCAAAACAGGCGGTATCTGTGGTGAAGCCTGTGGACGTGGCCGCAAAGCCCATCCGCAAAACCAGCCCCAGGATCATCAAAACCAAAGGAGCCCTGGGGGAGGATGGGGCCGGCAGATTCCGTCCCTTCCTATAATAATAGAAGGCAGCCAGAGCGAACAGCCCGGCAAAAATATGGATCCGAGTCATAGAAAACCCTCCTGCAAATGTCTGTGCTTTCATTGTAAGCATTTTGTAATATTTTTTCAATAAAAAGATAAAGAATCCCTGCCGAAACTGTTGACACATCTGTCAGGATGTGCTACAGTATAAGTACCAAAATTAGAGGGAGTATATGAACCGCAGGATAAGATGATTGGTAAGTGGTTGTATCGAATCGGAATCGCCGTGCTGTGCGGAGTGATTCTCTTCTCCGGCTACAAGCTGATTTCCGACAAAATGGATAAGGACAGAGCTGCCAGGGAGTACGAGGAGCTGGCCCGGATGGCCGGGGCGGCAACCACAGAGACCTCCCCGGAGCCGGTCAGCCAGCCGTCGCCCTCGCCTCAGGCGGCCCCCACGCAGGCCCCCAAGGCACAGGATGAGAGCCAGGAGCCCACTCCGGAGCCTGAGCCCGCCCAGTATCCCATCTTGGATCTGGATCTGGCGGCACTGAAGGAGAAAAACCCGGATTTCCGCGGATGGCTTTATTTCCCGGCTGTGGACATCAGCTATCCCGTGGTACAGGGGAGCGACAACGACTACTATCTGAATCATACCTTTGAGGGGACGGAAAGCCATTCGGGCTGCATTATCCTGGACTGCGGAGCTTCCCCGGACTGGAGCGACCGCAACACCTTCGTCTTCGGCCACAATATGAAGGACGGAAGCATGTTCGGGCGGATGAAGAAGCTCTTATCCGATTCTTCCGTTTTGAAGACATACCCTTACTTCTATATATATACAGATCAGTACGTTTACACCTACGAGGTGTTCGCCTTCTACAATGTGGACGCCTACAGCGACAGATATATGACCTTCACCACAGACGGAACCTATGACACCTATGTGGAGTGGGCCAAGGAGGACTCGGAGTACGAGAGCACCGCAGATTTCACCGACAGAGGAAACATAGTTTCCCTCTCCACCTGCCACGGCAGCGTGGGCGGCAGCACCAGGCTCCTGCTTCACGGAGTGCAGTGCCGGGCGGAGGTATACCCGCCGATTTTGCCGGAGGAAGATAAGACAAAATAATTAAAATTTTTTTAAAAAAATATTTCAGATTTGAACCTTTTGACCTGTTTTGGGAGTCTTTATAGGTAGAAGGGTTAGAATCTTTGCAGATAGGAACCGAAATGACCGGAAAAGGTCGTTTCAAAACAAAGAGTGCTTTCAGAGATAGCTGAAGGAGGCAGGCAGTATGAAACTTACAAGGAGCGCAAAGAAGCTGTGGGTCAATCTTCTGACTGTGGCGATGGTGGTCAGCGGGATGTATGCGATGCCGATTGATTCGATGGCGTGGGAGGGAGGACGCGAGAATATGCCTCCCAGCAACGCGAAGAATGCTGAAGGCACTGCCTGGGAGATCGCCAAGGTAAATGTAGGAAGTCCCTATGAGTATACTGTCTTTACTAGGAATTTCGTAGTGGCCGGCTGTGACCATATAGAAGGTACTGTGGCTGCAAAGAATGTCCAGGGTTCGACGACAGTCTGGGGATTCGCAAAAACAAGTGAAGGACAGGGAAAAGGTTACGAGAGCAAAGCGTATATTGCCGATGCCGATGCGAAATCCATAAGTGTTAATGTGGGCTCGAATAATCACTTGTATATTGGTGATAAGGCAAGAGCGTTTGCAAATTTAAATATCCCGATGAATCTGGAGTTGAAGACACAGGATTTCTTGGGTGGCTGGTCGACGTTGGAATCTTATGAGCTGGTCGATAAGGCTTATATGGAACAGCAGATAGAGGCTGGATTCCAGACTTTGCAGAGTGAGTCCGATTCTATTAAAGGTAAGCAGGCCTCCGATGGAGTATATGTGTTCAACAAGAGTGCTGCGGATCTTGACACTTATGAAAAACAGATGCCCTTCTTCACGGAAGTTGCAAAGCTGGCGGCGGAAGGTAATCAGGTTTATATCAATGTCAGCGGCGCAAGCTTCAATCAGTCCAGCGACTGGATCGGTGTTGATGGAGGATTTGGTTACCAGTGGTGGTCTGACAATATTGTTTGGAACTTCTACGAAGCAACGGATGTTACCCTGCATGGCGGATTTGGTACTGTTTATGCGCTTAAGGCAACTGTTGTAAATAATGGTGGAAACTATATAGGCAAGATTTTCTGTGACACCCTGAAACAAGGCGCAGAGATTCATGAGCCTACCGGTAAGCCCGAACCCACACCTACTCCTGAACCTACGCCTGTTCCTCAGTGTGGTGATTATATGTTCAGCAAGACGGATGCACTTACAGGTGAAGCTGTGGAAGGCGCTGTGTTTGCAGTATATACGGCCTGGGGGTTAGGAAATGAGGAGTGGAACGGTGCGTGGGGTACAGACCAGCATGTGTTGCGTACCTATACGACCGACAGCAATGGAAAGTTTACAATTACGTTTGATGAGAAGTATGCGTTGAATCAGTTGTATGTGATCACAGAGGTCAGTGCTCCTGAGAATTACGTATTGCCAGATCCTTCGTTGGCTGAGAATAGGTTTTACTTCTACTTTGGCCCGAATGATTGGTTCAAAACCAGTTATCCTGGTGTACCTGACTTGATGGAGGTTGGTGACATTCAGAAGGATGTGGTAAATGAGCCGGTGCCGACACCTACACCGGAGATAACACCTACACCTGAGGCAACACCGACACCAGAGCCTACACCGGAAGCAACACCGACTCCCGAGCCTACACCGGAAGCAACACCGACTCCCGAGCCTACACCGGAAGCAACCCCGACACCGGAGCCTACACCGGAAGCAACACCGACTCCCGAGCCTACACCTGAGGCAACACCGACGCCGGAGCCTACACCTGAGGCAACACCGACACCGGAGCCTACACCTGAGGCAACCCCGACACCGGAGCCTACACCGGAAGTAACCCCGACTCCCGAGCCTACACCTGAGGCAACACCGACACCGGAGCCTACGCCGGAAGCAACACCGACGCCGGAGCCTACACCTGAGGCAACACCGACACCGGAGCCTACCCCGGAAGCAACACCGACTCCCGAGCCTACACCTGAGGCAACCCCGACGCCGGAGCCTACGCCGGAGGCAACACTGACACCGGAGCCTACACCTGAGGCAACACCGACACCCGAGCCTACACCGGAAGCAACTCCGGAACCGACTCCTGAGCCTACCCCTGAGGTAACTCCCGAGCCTACGCCCGAGGTAACCCCGGAACCGACTCCCGAGGTAACTCCTGAGCCTACGCCGGAGGCAACACCGGCACCTACTCCAGCACCTACGCCGGAGGAACAGCCCACACCGCCTCCTGTACCTCAGCCCACCCCGGCACCTACTCCGGAGCCCACACCTGAGCCTACCCCGGAGCCTACGCCCGAGGTAACTCCGGAACCGACTCCCGAGGTAACTCCCGAGCCTACACCGGAAGCAACTCCGGAACCGACTCCCGAGCCTACACCGGCACCCACGCCGGAGCCTACTCCTGTACCTACGATTCCTGAGCAGACTACCTACAGAAGGCCGGATGTGGTAACGCCTGTCACACCTACTGAGGGAACCGTTCTGGGCGCCAGAAGACGCAGGAACGTACCTGTGACTGATACCTGGGTTCCCATGTCTGACGCGAGAGTCTTAGGCGACCGCAGAAGACCTCAGACGGGAGATGAGAGCGGCACATGGCTGGCAGCACTGTTTGCCTCGCTGGCCGGATTGGTAGCTCTGATCGCGGCAAGGCGCAGGAAACCAATGTAACACAGATATAGGAATGAGATCATATAAGGCCGGAGCGGCTTAAGGCTGCTCCGGCCATTCCTTTAGAAGAAAACGGAAAGACTGATCACGGAGGAAACAGAGAATGAGGATTGGAACAGGCTATGATGTACACCGGCTGACAGAGGGCCGGGAGCTGATTCTGGGAGGCGTCAGGATCCCATGGGAGAAGGGACTCCTGGGACATTCGGACGCGGATGTGCTGCTCCATGCGATTATGGACGCTCTGCTGGGAGGGGCGGCTCTGGGGGATATTGGGCAGCATTTTCCCGACAGCCAGGAGGCATACAGGGGCGTCTCGTCCCTTCTTCTGTTGAAGGAGGTAGGCCGGCTGCTGGATGAGAACTGTTTTTTAATAGAAAATATAGATGCGACTGTGATTGCCCAGGCGCCGAAGCTGCGCCCCTATATAGATCAAATGCGGCAGAATATAGCGGAGACATTGGGACTGGAGCTTGGTCAGGTCAGTGTGAAGGCTACTACGGAGGAAGGTCTGGGCTTTACCGGCACCGGGGAGGGAATGGCGGCTCAAGCGGTTTGTCTGCTGACCAGCCCACGGGAGCTCACGTCACGGGACGTGACGGCTGCCTGCCAGGGCTGCCAGGGTTGTGCAGGCCGTCAAGGCTGAAAGGTCGGAACATTAAAGATTTCAGTTGACAAATGTTTCTATTTTTCATATTCTAATACAGATGACGCCAGGCAAAGCATGCAAGGCAGACTATGCCAGGCATGATATGTCAGGCATGCTTTGCCAGGCATAAGACGCTTGGCATCCGATGCCACGGACGGGAGTTTGCACGCTATGGGACTGATCCAAAATTTAAAGGAAGAGATCCGTGTGATCCGGGAGAGAGATCCGGCCATCCACTCTTCCCTGGAGGTATTTTTATATCCCAGCTTCAAGGTCATGCTGCACTATCGGCTGGCCCACAGACTGTATGAAAAGAAGCATTATTTTCTGGCCCGTTATATTTCTCAGCGGGGGGCCCGCAAAACCGGCATTGAGATTCATCCCGGGGCCCGGATTGGGAAGGGGCTGTTTATCGACCACGGGATCGGTGTGATTATTGGCGAGACGTCCGTCATAGGCGACAATGTGACCCTCTATCAGGGGGTGACCCTGGGGGGCACCGGCAAGGAGCGCGGCAAGCGCCATCCCACCATAGAGGACAATGTGATGATCAGCGCCGGGGCCAAGGTGCTTGGGTCCTTCACGATCGGGGCAAATTCCAAGATCGGGGCGGGCAGTGTGGTCCTCTCCCCGGTTCCGCCGGGCTGTACCGTGGTGGGTGTGCCCGGGCGGGTGGTGAAGCGGGACAATGAGGCTCTGCCCCGGGAGAATTTAAACCAGTGTGATCTGCCGGATCCGGTGCGGGAGGATATCATCCGGCTTCAGCAGGCCAACAGCCAGCTTGTCAACCGGCTGCTGGATCTGGAGCGGGAGATAAAGGAGCTGAAGCAGTCTGCGACGGAAAAGTAAGAGGTTTCCCGGATTTTGTCCGGGATCGGAAGGAGAATGCCATGAGCATACAGATATACAATACGCTGAGCAGAAAAAAGGAGGAGTTCGTGCCTCTGAGGGAGGGGGAGGTGAAGATGTACGTATGCGGCCCCACCGTGTACGACCTGATTCACATCGGAAACGCCCGCCCCATGATCGTCTTTGATACGGTGCGCCGGTATCTGGAATACAAGGGCTATCGGGTCAATTACGTGTCCAACTTCACCGACGTGGACGATAAGATCATCAAGAGGGCCAATGAGGAAGGTGTGGACGCCCAGGTGATCTCCCAGCGCTACATTGAGGAATGCAAAAAGGATATGGCGGCCATGAACGTAAAGCCAGCGACCACACATCCTCTGGCCACACAGGAAATCGGCGGTATGCTGGAGATGATCCGCACGCTGATCGAAAAGGGATATGCCTACAGGGCCCAGGACGGCACTGTCTATTACCGCACCCGCAGCTTTCGGGAGTATGGAAAGCTGTCTCACAAGAATTTGGACGAGCTGAGGGGAGGAAACCGCTCGCTTTTGGTCTCCGGCCAGGATCAGAAGGAGGATCCTCTGGATTTTGTGCTCTGGAAGCCCAAGAAGGAGGGAGAGCCCTTCTGGGAGTCCGAATGGTGCCAGGGACGTCCCGGCTGGCATATTGAATGCTCCGTCATGAGCAAAAGATACCTGGGGGATGAGATCGATATTCACGCAGGCGGGGAGGATCTGGTGTTCCCCCATCATGAGAACGAGATCGCCCAGTCGGAGGCCGCTAACGGCAAGCCCTTCGCCAAATATTGGATGCACAACGCCTTTTTGAATATTGAAAACCGGAAGATGTCCAAGTCTGAGGGGAATTTCTTCTGGGTCCGGTCCATCGGGGAAAAATATGATCTCCAGGTGCTGCGCTTCTTCATGCTTTCCGCCCATTACCGCAGTCCTATCAATTTCAGCGCCCAGCTGATGGAGGCCGCCAAGAACGGCTATGAGAGGATCGTAACCAGCGTGGAGAATCTGAACTACCTGCTCGGGGAGGCGCCTCAGAGACCCCTGGATTCAAATGAGAAGGAGCTTCTTGCCCGGGCCGGGGAGTTTGTGAGCCGGTTTGAGGCCGCTATGGACGACGATTTCAACACGGCGGACGCTCTGGCGGTGATCTTTGAGCTGGTAAAATTTGTGAATACGAATGCTTCCGACGCCTCCGGCCGGGCATTCCTGCAGGGCTTGAAGGAGAAGGTGCTGCTTTTGACGGATATCTGCGGCCTGGTGGTGGAAAAGGCCCCCGAGATCCTGGATGGGGAGATCGAGGCGCTGATTGCGGAGCGCCAGGCGGCCAGAAAGGCCAGGGATTTTGCCCGGGCGGACGCCATCCGGGAAGAGCTTTTACAGAAGGGAATCCTGCTGGAGGATACCCGAGAGGGAGTCAAATGGAAGAGAGCGTGAGTCTGGTCGGTCAGATCAGGGAGACCTTTGCCTGCAGGAAGCCGGATATCAGGACCTATTCCCCTCTGGTTTTGGCCTATGTGGGGGACGCTGTGTATGAGCTGGCGGTCCGCACGCTGGCGGTTCAGGCGGGAAACCGGAGCGTGGGGGATCTCCACAGGGAGACGGTCCGCCGGGTGAAGGCTCCGGCCCAGGCGGCTATGCTGGAGGCGGTCCGGGAGCTTTTGACTCAGGAGGAGCAGGATGTGTGCCGCAGGGGCCGCAACGCGAAGCCCTACTCTGTCCCCAAGGGGGCCACGCCGGGGGAATACCACAGGGCCACCGCCTTTGAGGCGCTGCTGGGCTATCTGTACCTGACGGATAGGACGGAGCGTCTGCTGGAGCTGGTGAGAGAGGGGCTGGTTCGCACAAAGCTCTGGAGAGGCCGGGAAGGAGACAGGGAATGACATATCGGGAACTGACCATAGAGGGCCGCAATGCGGTCATAGAGGCATTTCGCAGCGGCAGGACCATAGACAGGCTGTACCTTTTGGAAAACTGTCAGGACGGACCTGTCATGACCATCCGCCGGGAAGCGAAAAAGCATGACACGCCGGTGCGCTTTGTGCCCCGGGAACGCCTGGATCAGATGTCTGAGACGGGCAGGCACCAGGGGGTTATCGCTCTGGCGGCTGCCTACGAGTATGCCCGGGTGGAGGATCTTTTGGAGGCTGCCAGAGCGAAGGGGGAGCCTCCCTTTCTGATCCTGCTGGACAACATCGAGGATCCCCACAACCTGGGGGCCATTATCCGGACCGCCAATCTTGCGGGGGCCCACGGGGTGATCATTCCCAAGGACCGTGCGGCGGGCCTCACGGCCACAGTGGCGCGCACCTCCGCGGGCGCCCTGAATTACACTCCCGTGGCAAAGGTAACCAATTTGGCCAGGACCGTCGAGGATTTGAAAAAGGAAGGAATATGGTTTGTCTGCGCCGATATGGGGGGAACTTTGATGTATGACCTGGATCTTAGGGGTCCCATCGGCCTGGTCATCGGAAACGAGGGGGAGGGCGTGGGACGCCTGGTCCGGGAGAAGTGCGACCTGGTGGCTGCGATCCCCATGAAGGGCCAGATCGACTCCCTGAATGCCTCCGTGGCTGCGGGGATTCTCTCCTATGAGATCCTGCGGCAGAGGATGGGCGCGGGAAGGAGCGGCGGATGAATTCGGATTATGAGCAGTTTCGGGATGAAGAGCTCATAGACAGGCTGCGTCATGGGGAGAGCGCCATCACGGATTATATTATGGAGAAGTATAAAAATCTGGTGCGCAGCAAGGCCAGATCCATGTATATCCTGGGGGCGGACAACGAGGACCTGATTCAGGAGGGGATGATCGGCCTGTTCAAGGCGGTGCGGGATTACGACAGCGGCAGGGACGCCAGCTTTTATACCTTTGCGGACCTGTGTGTGAGCCGGCAGATGTACACGGCGATCCAGGCTGCCACCCGGAAGAAACACTGGCCTCTGAACACCTCCGTCTCCCTCTACAGCGCCGGGGGGGAGGGAGGCCAGGAGGAGCGGGAGCTGATTTATGCGCTGCCGGTGGGGCCGGAGGGCGACCCGGAGGCCCTGGTGATTGACCGGGAGCAGGTGGAGTATCTGGAAGGGATGATCGATCGGGAGCTGAGCGGCTTTGAGAAGCAGGTGCTGGAGCTTCACATGACGGGAATGACCTATTCTCAGATCGCCCGGGTGCTGGGCAGAGAGGAAAAATCCACGGACAATGCGCTTCAGAGAGTGAAGGGGAAGCTGAAGAGGATACTGAAGAGCGAAAGATAAGGGAGGCGGCCGCGGAGGGATTTTTTTATGCTTTTTTAATATTTGCTATATAGTCTCTTCCTTGACAGAGATTTTAGGCGGGAATATAATTTACATCAGATTGGTCTGTTTACAGGAGAGAGACAATGTTGTCAAAATTCAGCGTGAAAAAGCCATATACCGTGCTGGTGGGCGTGGTGCTTGTCATTACTCTGGGGATTGTGTCCTTTACCAGGATGACGGCGGACCTGCTGCCCAGCATCAGCCTTCCCTATGTGATTGTGATGACCACCTATGTGGGGGCGAGCCCGGAGACGGTGGAGACGGTGGTGACAAAGCCGGTGGAGTCCTCCATGGCGACGGTCAGCAATATAGAGAGTGTGAGCAGCGTTTCCTCAGAGAACTACTCCATGGTGATTCTGGAGTTCGCCCAGTCCACGGACATGAACGCGGTATCCCTGGAGATACGGGAAAATCTGGATCAGATCAGTTCCTACTGGGGCGACGAGGTGGGCAATCCCATTATCATGAAGCTCAATCCGGATATGCTGCCGGTCATGATCGCCGCGGTGGGCATGGAGGGGATGGACCACGGCCAGATCAGCGACTATGTGGAGGAACGTATTGTACCGGAGCTGGAGAGCATCGAGGGAGTGGCCAGCGTCAGCGCCACAGGTCTTTTGGAGGAGAGCATCAATGCGGTGATCCGTCCGGAGAAGCTGGAGGCTCTCAATGAGAAAATCTACGCCGCAATAGACGAGGGAATGCAGGAAGCGGCCGAGGAACTGGAGAAGGGTAAGGCGGAGCTTGCCAAAGGCCGGCGGGAGCTGGAAAGCGGCCGGCAGGAGATTTTGGACGGGCAGGCGGAGCTGGAAAAGGGGCAGGAGGAGCTGGAGGCAGGCCGCCAGGAGCTGGGAACTACCCAGCAGGAGACGCTGGATGAGCTTGCCCAGGCCAAGAAGGATCTGCTGACGGCCAAGACCGATCTGGAGGCATCCAAGCTGACCATTAACACGAACCTGACCACTGCCCAGACGCTGGAGTCGGCCATCTTTCAAATGGATGTGATCCTGAAGGCGGGCGAAAATTATCTGAATGCGTCGCTTCCTCTGATGTATGATACATACGGAGACCGGCTCTCCGATATCCTTTCTCAGGTTCCGAAGCTCCCGGATTTTTCAGAGCTTCCGAAGCCTCAGCTGCCGGATCTGGGGGATGTGACCTCCGGCAATCCCTGGTGGGGGGACGTGACCTCCGGCAACGTGAGCCCGGGGAACTGGCCTCCCGATCTGAACCTGGGAGATCTGGACCTGGGGGACTTCGGCTTTGGAAACGGGGAGCTTTCTCAGTTCCGGGCGCAGCTGAAGGAGTTTATGGATAAGGCCGGAAAGCTGGTGGATCAGGCGATTCCCACCGGCCCGGAGGATCTTAATAAGTCCCGGGAAGATACCCAGAATCTGAAAAAGAATTTCCTGGAGAGCACTGCCGTGAAGCAGATGGCCTCCGCCAACGACTCCATGAAGGAGCTGGTGGAGCGCCTGACGGAGCTGGACTGGACATCCCCCAGGGATTTTCCCACCGTGTACGGAACGCTGAGCGTTCTCGCCTTTTTGGCTGACACTCAGATGGGAGAACAGCGGGACAACATGCAGAGCGCCCTCAGCGCTCTGACCAGCGGCGTGGGCCTGGGCACTTACCGGGGGATTGCGGGAGAAGCGCTCTCCACCATCGAGGAGAGCCTGGCCCAGGTGGATCAGGGCCTGGTGGAGCTGGAGAAGGGGGAGCTGACCGCGGCCATTGAGTTTGCGGGCGCGGCCTCCAAGATCGATCTGGGGGCCCTGCAGATGGAGCTGACCAAGGCTCAGCTGGACGCTGCCATGAGCCAGCTGGAGAGCGGGAAGGCCCAGCTGGAGGAAGCCGCCGGCCAGATCGAGGAGGGGGAGAAGCAGCTGGAGGAAGCCCGGGAGAGCGCTTACGCCGGGGCGGATCTGAAAAAGATTCTCTCTGTGGACACGGTGAAGGCCCTGCTTACCGCCCAGAATTTTTCCATGCCGGCCGGTTATGTGACGGAGGACGGCGTGGATTATCTGGTGAGAGTAGGGGATAAGCCTGCCACTCTGGAGGATCTGCAGAACCTGCCTCTGATCGATCTGCACATGGAGGATCTGCCCGTCATTACCCTGGGAGATGTGGCGGATGTGTTTTATACGGACAATTCCGCGGATATGTACACCAACGTGAACGGAAGCACCGGCTGTATCCTGACCATGCAGAAGCAGACAGGGTACTCCACGGGGGAGGTTTCCGATCTGCTGGGGGAGCGCTTTGAGAAGCTGATGGCGGAGGAGGAGGGACTGACCATCATCACCCTGATGGATCAGGGCATCTACATAGATCTGGTGATGGATTCCATCCTGAACAATATCATTTTCGGCGCGGGTCTGTCGATTTTGATCCTGATTCTGTTCCTGCGGGATCTGCGGCCCACCTTTGTGATCGCCTGCTCCATTCCCATCAGCCTGGTGACAGCCGTGGTCTGCATGTATTTCAGCGGCATCACGCTGAATGTGATCTCTCTGTCCGGCCTGGCCCTGGGCATCGGCATGCTGGTGGACAATTCCATCGTGGTCATCGAGAACATCTACCGGATGAGGGGAGAGGGACGTCCCCTTATGGAGGCGGCTATTGAGGGCGCCAGGGAGGTGGCGGGAGCCATTGTGGCGTCCACTCTGACCACAGTCTGCGTGTTTGCGCCCATCGTCTTTACGGAGGGGATCACCCGGCAGCTTTTTGTGGATATGGGACTGACCATTGCCTACTCCCTGGCGGCCAGCCTTGTCATTGCCCTGACGGTGGTGCCGGCCATGTCCTCCAGGGTTCTTTCCTCCGATAAGGTTCAGAAGGAGGGGAGGTTCTTCGGCCTTTTGACCCGGGGCTACGGAAAGCTTCTCTCCGGCGCTTTGGCGGTAAAGCCGCTGGTGATCATTTTGTCGATCGCGCTTTTGGCGGTGAGCATCCTCCTGGCTGTGAACAACGGGATCGCTTTCATGTCGGATATGGATTCCACACAGCTGACGGTGAATGTGACCCTGCCTGAGGACGCGCTCCTTGCGGAGACGGCGCAGGTGACCGATCAGGTGGTGGAGCGGATCCTGGAGATCGAGGACGTGGAGAATGTGGGCGCCATGGCCCAGACCTCCACCATGGCTTCCCTGACAGGAAGCGGCAGCTCCAGCAGCAACAGTACGGTGGTCTATGTGGTGACCAGGGAGGATAAAACCCTGTCCAACGACGAGCTTGCCGCGCTGATCCAGGAGAAGACGGCGGATCTGAAGGCGGAAATTTCCGTGGACACCTCCAGCATAGATATGAGCGCCCTGGGCGGCAGCGGAATTTCTGTGCAGATCAGAGGCCGGGATCTGGATACCCTGCAGAGCATGGCCCGGGAGATCAGCGAAATCCTCTCATCTGTGGAGGGAGTAGGAGAGGTCTCCGACGGGCTGGAGGATTCCAGCGAAGAGCTTCGGATCACTGTGGATAAGGGGAAGGCCATTGAAAAGGGCCTCACAGTGGCCCAGGTGTACACCCAGGTGGCCGCCCGGATTGCCACGGCGGGAAGCGCAACCACTTTGGAGGCGGCGGACCGGGATTACAGCGTTTATGTGGTGGATGGAGAGGATATCCTGCTGACCAGAGAGCTGCTCCGGGATCTGGAGCTGGAGAGCACGGATCAGGAGGGAAATACGGTAAAGGTGCCGCTGGGGGAGGTGGCGGATTTCTCGTCCGCCCAGGCTCTGGATTCCATCAACCGTGCGGATCAGAGCAGATATCTGTCGGTGAATGCTGCCCTGGCGGAGGGCTACAATATCGGGCCTGTATCCGCCCAGGTGGAACGGGCGCTGGCGGATTACCCTGTGCCGGACGGCTATCAGCTGGTGTTTTCGGGGGAAAATGAGACCATTATGGACGCTATGGAGCAGGTGACGCTGATGCTGCTTCTGGCGCTGCTTTTCATGTATCTGATTATGGTGGCCCAGTTCCAGTCCCTGCTCTCGCCCTTTATCATCATGTTCACCATACCTCTGGCCTTCACGGGAGGCTTCCTGGGACTGGTGGTCAGCGGGAGCGAGATCAGCGTGGTGGCCTTGATCGGCTTCGTCATGCTCTCGGGAATCATCGTGAACAACGGTATCGTGCTGGTGGACTATATGAACCAGCTCAGGGAAAAGGGAATGGAGAAAAAAGAAGCCATCCTGACAGCGGGACGCACCAGGCTGCGCCCGGTGCTGATGACCGCCCTGACGACGATCCTGGCGCTGTCAACCATGGTGTTCTCCACGGATATGGGCTCCGAGATGGCAAAGCCCATGGCCATAGTGACCATCGGCGGCCTGCTGTACGGCACGCTGCTGACTTTGGTAGTGATCCCCTGCATCTATGATATCTTTATGCGAAAGAAGAAAAAAACCCGCAGGGCGAAAAAAATAGGGATGAATTCTTTTGAAAAATGATGGAAAAAACCAAACTGTTGTGCTATAATTTATGGGTGTGTGGGGATGGATGCGTTTCCCATTCCCACTACCCGTGGAAAGGCAGGGAGGAAGATGCAGCCCCTATATACTTCTTTGAAGGTAAACAACGAAATCGAGCTGTGCGAGGTCATTGACGGAGAGTGCAAGAGGCTGATTGAGAAGGCCCTTCTCTACAACCGGATTTCTTATTTTATCCGCTGGAATAAGGCCGGCCTTCTGCGCCGCCGGGATACCTGTGTGATCTGTGTCAATGACAATTCCAAGGAGGAGGCGGAGGACGTGGTGCGGGCGGTCTGTGAGGAGACCGGCTGCAAGGTCCGTTTCCTGATGAAGCGCTCCCGGAACGACTATCTGTAGAGCCGGAAAAATTGTTGCCGATATTTATACAATTTCTGTTGACAAGCGGGGGAGGATTTGCTACAATACGTTTTGTGGTTGGAAATACCATGCTGCTGTGGCTCAGTCGGTAGAGCGTCGCATTGGTAGTGCGGAGGTCACGGGTCCGATTCCCGTCAGCAGCT
>CANQOL010000051.1 GCA_947625475.1 uncultured Acetatifactor sp. | reverse complement strand
AATCCCAGAAACTATTGATTTTTCAGCAGCTTCTGGGATTTTTGATGTCATAAAGTGTCAAAGATGAGATTATAACAGATTTCACCGGACAGTGCAACGATAGAATCCCCTTTTTTCAGCTGCCGGCGCGGGTGCTGCGGCGGGCGGGAGAAGAAAAGCCCGCCGGATCCCCCTGGGAGGGTCAAAAAAGGTCGGATGCCGTCCGGCTTTTGCCTTTGCCGTTTTTTCCGCTCACATTCCGGCGCATCCTGTCAACGGTTTTACGATGCAAGCATATTGCAATATCAAAATATTCTGGTAAACTATCAGTATATGGAAAGGATGGGGTGAATATGTTTTCAATCTTTGAAAAAGAAAAACTGGCGTCCGCCGGCATGCTTGTCTGTCTGGGGCTGGGAATCCTGCTGCGGATCTGGCTGGGGATTCTCTACAGCGGCATGATCCGGGAGACGGACAATATGGCCTCCACCAACAACCGCCTGCTGCGCCAGTGCAAGCTGAAGTTCGCCAACTGCTTCCAGCTCAACAACGGCGTGGCCAACATCCCCGTGTTTGTGGACAAGTTCATTAGCCGTCTGGCCCTGGGGCCCTTTACCTTTGAGGGGATCAATCATCTCTCCGGCCAGCTGGTGCTCCTTTCGGCAGTATTTTCCGGGGTGGGGGTGTGCCGCAGCATTGCCGCGGGCCGAATGCTGGGGGAGATACTTCCTTTTTATATTGTGAGCTTTTTCGGCCTGTACCTGTATTTCTCCGTTTCCTCCCTGGTGGATCTGAAGGGCAGAAGGAGGATCCTGAAGATCAATCTGGTGGATTATCTGGAAAACCATCTCTCCGCCCGGATGGATGTGACCCAGGAGGATATGCAGAATTTGTTTGGAAAAAACACTCAGACGCCCAGAGCCGCCTCCCGGCGCACAGTGGAACTGATGCCTATCTCAAAGGCCGGGGAGAGGTTTTCGGCCAAGGACAGGGAGAGGTTTCCGGCCAAGGACGGGGAGAGGTTTCCGGCCAAGGACGGGGAGAGATTCCCGGCCAAAGGCGGGGAGGGGGCCGGAAGCGGGGAGAGCGCGGCGGGCAGGCTGAAGGATGCCTCTGCCGGGGATGCACAGTCTCCCTTTTCCCAGGCCAGTGCCAGGGAGCTGGAGGAACTGCTTCAGGAGTTCTTGACCTCCTGAAGGTAAAAAATGTCACTGATATTACATAAAATCGGCCTTTTTGGCAAAAAATGTCACGGATATTATATAAATTTTTCCTTTGGCGCGATGTATAATGGCGGGAAAAGACATCGGGCAAAGGATGAATTTACAAATGAGAATACACATGAGAATACGCACGGGACGCAAACCGCCTTACTGGGAGACCGCGTGGCACGCGCTGCCCCTGATCGGTCTGCTTTTGTGGGGGGCCTTATCGCTTACCGACGGGCTCTGGTATGACGAGGCCTATTCCGCGGCCATGGTCTCCAAGAGCATTCCGGAGCTGGTTCAGATCACAGCCAGAGATGTCCACTCGCCCTTCTACTATGTGCTGGCCAAGGGCTTTTATCTTCTGTGCGGGGGAGGGACAAATTATCGGTCTTTGAAGTGGTTTTCCCTCCTGTTTTCCTTTGGCTTTCTCCTGCTGGAAAAATACGGTATCAGCAGGCTTTATGATCGGAGAATCTCGGTCTATGCCATGGCGGTCTCTATTTTGATGCCCGCCATGGCGGTTCAGACGACCAACGCCCGCATGTACGCCTGCGGCTTGTTCTTCCTGACGGGGACAGAGCTTCTGCTGCTGGAGCTCTACCGGAGGGAAAGCCCTCTGAAGTGGTTTCTGCTGGCGCTCTGCAGTATCTGCAGCGTTTACTGCCACATCTTCCAGCTGATTGAAACCTTCCTGCTGTATCTGTGCTTTTTCGGAGCGGTGCTGTATTCCCGGCAGTATCGGAAGCTGAAGGGATTTTTCCTGTGCGGAGGCTTTGTGGCCCTGGCGTATCTGCCCTGGCTTTTCGTCACACTCCGGCAGCTGCAGCTGCGCATAGAGCATACATCCGGCGCTGCGGAGGCTGCGTTGGGGTCCGAGACGCGCTTTCAGTTCCTCATTACCTACGGCAAGGAGTGGTTTTCCGCTGGGGAGACCCCTTACGCGGCAGTGATGTATCTGGGGATGGCCCTTTTTCTCATACTGGGCTACTGGGGACTGGACTACCTGCGGGAGCACAGGGATTACGGAGCGGGAGCGGGGCTCCTATCTGTCCTCGGGGTGGTCCTGCTGGGCACATATCTGAATCTCTATGTGGCCTTCTGCTTTATGGGGCGCTATATCTTCCCGGCCTTTGGCATACCTGTGCTGCTGTGCGCACTCGGAATGAGCCGCCTGAAAAGGAAATCCGCCAAGGTCCTGATCTGGGCGGCGCTTCTGTACTGCTTTTCGGTGCAGTACGCCTCTGAGCTTAGGCTGGAATATGATTCCCAGCTGGGGGAGTACCGGGAGTTTGTCCGGGAAAATGTAAAAGAGGGAGACGCGGTTATGGCGGAGGCATACTACCTGCTGATGCTGAGCGTGTATGAACCGGATCTGACATATTTGGTCTACGGACATTTGGACGAGGGGATGCCCTTCCCGGTAGAGTTTGTCTTTACCGATTGGGAGCAGCTGGAGGCGGTCCCGGGCACCCTGTGGTACATCGGACTGGAGCCGGAGCGGCTTTCGGACCGGTACTCCTATGAGCCTGCCCTGGAGTTTCATCACATGTATTACGAGATTGGGGTTTATAAAATGACGCCCCTGCAGCCGCCGCCTGTGCCCGCCTCGGCCCTCCCCTCCTCCCGGCCGGGGCCCTGATCGTTTCTCCGGGGAGGGGCCCCGCCCATTTTTCTCTTGAATAATCCTCCTGTCTTTGCTACACTGTAAACAAAGCAGTGCGGGAAGGGCAGTCTGCCTGTGCCGGCGCATGCTGCGGGAAGGGCCCGGCGCATGCTGCGGGAGGCGCAGGCCCTGGGCCCGCCGGACTGTATTCTGAGAGAAAAAGGAGAGGGATCATGAACAGACATGTGACGTTTGATTATTCCAAGGCGGGAGCCTTCCTTTCCCAGGAGGAAGTGGGCTATATGAAGAAGCTGGCCCTGGACGCCAAGGAGCTGCTGGTATCCAGGTCCGGCGCGGGCAATGATTTCCTGGGGTGGATCGACCTGCCGGAGGCCTACGACCGGGAAGAGTTCGCCCGGATCAAGAAGGCGGCGGAGAAGATCCGTGAGGATTCCGAGGTGCTGCTGGTGATCGGCATCGGCGGCTCCTATCTGGGGGCCCGGGCGGCCATCGAGTTTTTGGGCCACAGCTTCGCCAATGCGGTGGACAAAAGCATCCGCAAAGGGCCGGAGATCTATTTTTGCGGCAATTCCATCAGCTCCACCTACTTAAAGCACCTGATGGACGTGGTGGGGGAGAGGGATTTCTCCATCAACATGATTTCCAAGTCCGGCACCACCACCGAGCCTGCCATCGCCTTCCGGGTATTCAAGGGGATCCTGGAGAAGAAGTACGGCAAGAAGGAGGCGGCGAAGAGAATCTACGCCACCACCGACCGGGCCCGGGGAGCCTTAAAGCATGTGGCGGACGAGGAGGGCTATGAGACCTTCGTGGTGCCCGACGATGTGGGAGGACGCTTCTCCGTGCTCACCGCGGTGGGCCTGCTTCCCATCGCCGTCAGCGGCGCAGATATCGACCGGCTGATGGAGGGGGCTGCCAGCGGCAGAAAGCGCGCCCTGGAGAACGCCTTCGAGGATAACGACGCCTTAAAGTACGCGGCGGTCCGCAACATCCTCCTGCGCAAGGGCAAGAGCGTGGAGGTGCTGGCCAACTATGAGCCCAGCGTCCACTATGTGTCCGAGTGGTGGAAGCAGCTCTACGGCGAGAGCGAGGGCAAGGATCACAAGGGGATTTTCCCCGCCAGCGTGGATCTGACCACCGATCTGCACTCCATGGGCCAGTTTATCCAGGACGGGGCCCGGATCCTGTTTGAGACGGTGATCAACATAGAGGAATCCCGGGAGGAAATCCTCATCGGGGAGGAGCCCGTGGATCTGGACGGCTTAAACTATCTGGCGGGCAAGAGTGTGGATTTTGTGAACAAGAGCGCCATGAACGGCACGATTCTGGCCCACACCGACGGCCAGGTGCCCAACCTGATGGTAAAGGTTCCCCAGGTAAGCGAGTTCTGTCTGGGAGAGCTGTTCTACTTCTTTGAGTTTGCCTGCGGCGTCAGCGGCTATCTGCTGGGGGTCAATCCCTTCAACCAGCCCGGCGTGGAGAGCTACAAGAAGAATATGTTCGCCCTTTTGGGCAAGCCCGGCTACGAGGCACAGCGGGAGACCCTGCTGGCCAGACTGAAGGACTGATGCGGACGGCACTCTGCCCCCCTGGGGCAGAGTGCCTTTTCTGAAAACTGACAGATGGGAAAGGGAAAGCTATGAAGATTGTGGTTTTGGAGAGAAACAGCGTGGGGCCGGATATCCCGGTGGATTTTTCCGCCCTGGGGGAGTGTGTCTATTACCCCAACACCGTCACGCCCCAGGAGGTTGCCCAGCGGGTGAAGGACGCGGACGTGGTGGTGGCCAACAAATCCCCCATGCGGGAGGAAACTTTAAAGGATGCGCGGAACCTGAAGCTGATCTGCGAGTTTGCCACGGGCTACGACAACGTGGATCTGGCCTACTGCAGGAGCCGCGGGATCCCTGTGTGCAATGTGGTGGATTATTCCACCGCCATGGTGGCCCAGCACACCTTTGCTTTGGCCCTGGCCCTGTCGGAGAAGCTGCCTCACTACGACGAATATGTAAAATCCGGGGCCTACAGCGCCCAGGACCGGTTTTCCAACTTTGACATTCCCTTTCAGGAGCTGGACGGGAAGACCTGGGGCATTATCGGCATGGGAAATATCGGGAAAAGGGTGGCGGGGATCGCCGGCGCCTTCGGCTGCCGGGTGATCTTTCACTCGGTGACGGGGAAGAGCACCTGCAGGGAATATCCCCAGGTAGATTTTGACACCCTGCTGGCCCAGAGCGATATTCTCTCCCTCCACTGTCCCTTAAGCGGCCTGACCCGGAACCTGATCGACCGGGAGGCCCTTCGGAAGATGAAGAACACCGCAGTTCTGATCAATGTGGCCAGGGGCCCGGTGGTCAACAACCGGGATCTGTACGAGGCCCTGGAGGCGGGAGAGATCCAGGCCGCCGGCCTGGACGTGGTGGAGAAGGAGCCGCTGGAGGCCTCCAATCCCCTGAGCAGGATCAAGGACAGCAGCCGGCTGATCATCACCCCTCACCTGGCCTGGGCCAGCGTGGAGGCGCGCACCCGCTGTGTGGAGGAGGTGGCCCGGAATATCGCCGCCTTCCAGCGGGGAGAGGTGAGGAATCAGGTGGGCTGAGGAACCCGTGGTTTCTGGGAGCCTGGCCCAGCTGGATAAAATATTTGGGAATGGGGATTGTGATGGAAAAATGGAAGAAGCTGTACAGACAGCATGAAGAGATCGTCAATTACCTGATCGTGGGGGTGCTCACCACGCTGGTGTCCTGGACGGCCAAGTTCATCGCGGCCATCTTTCTGGACGCGGATATCCCCTGGCAGAATATGGTGCTGAGCGGGATCAACTGGACCGCCGGGGTGATCTTTGCCTACTTTACCAACCGCCGCTTTGTCTTTAAGAGCCGGGAGACAAACCGGCTGAAGGAGGCCGCCAAATTTGTGGCCTCCCGGGTTTCCACCCTGTTTCTGGACATGGCGGTCATGTTCCTGATGGTGAACGTGTGGGGGCTGGACTTTGTGTTCTCCACTCTGGTCTCCGCGGTGCTGGTGACCGTGGCCAACTATGTGTTCAGCAAGCTCTTTGTATTTAAAAAGACATCGGACTGAAGCCTTTTGTTTCCACGGAAAAGGACGGCCTTGTGGGGATCCCAGAGCCGTCCTTTTCTGGTAGAAAGGGGAAAGTAAATAGGCTTTAGTAGTTTTCTGCATGCACCTCGAAGTATGACTGAGGATGGCTGCAGACCGGACAGATCTCGGGGGCGTTCGTGCCCACCACGATGTGCCCGCAGTTGCGGCACTCCCAGACCTTCACCTCGCTCTTGGCGAATACCTGGGCGGTTTCAATGTTGCGGAGCAGGGCGCGGTAGCGTTCCTCATGACTCTTCTCGATGGCGGCCACCAGCCGGAACTTGCAGGCCAGCTCTCCAAAACCCTCCTCCTCGGCGGTTTTGGCAAACCCCTCGTACATATCGGTCCACTCGTAGTTCTCTCCGTCGGCGGCTGCGCTCAGGTTCTCAGGGGTGGTGCCGATGCCGCACAGCTCCTTGAACCACATCTTGGCGTGCTCCTTCTCGTTGTCGGCTGTCTTCTGAAACAGGGCGGAAATCTGCTCATAGCCCTCTTTTTTGGCTACGGAGGCAAAGTAGGTGTACTTGTTCCTGGCCTGGGATTCCCCGGCGAAGGCGGCCTCCAGATTCTTTTCTGTCTGAGTTCCGGCGTATTTGGATACCTTTGCGTGATCGCTCATAGTATATCTCCTTATATATTTATTATAGTCTGCTTCTCTTTGGTGCACAGCGGCCTGTTTTGACTCAACCGGATGCGGCCTGGCTCTGGCACCCGGCGCAGAGCCCCTCAAAGATGGTGCGGTGGCGCTGGATCCGAAAACCGGTGGCCGCCTCCACTGACAGGTCATATTCCTCCTGATAGGGCATTGGCGCGTCGTAGACTGCGCCGCAGCGGGTGCAGAAGAGGTGGTAATGCTTTTCCCGCCGCAGATCGTAACGGTCCGCAGAGGGAACCTTCACATGAGTAATCTCCCCGCTCTCCGCCAGGATGCTTAGATTGCGGTATACGGTGCCGCGGCTGATACGGCTGTCGCGCTCCCGCACGTCCAGATAGATTTCATCTGCGCTGGGATGATCGGCCCGGGATCTCACCGCCTCCAGAATCAGCTGGCGCTGCTTGGTATTTTTTCTCGGCAATGGGAACACCCTCTCTGTGGATAATATTAGGATTAAGTCTTATTGTCGCACATCTTTCCCGATCTGTCAATCGATTCCTGCAGAAAAAGGGAAAATTTCCTGCGGGAACAGGTAAAATTTTACGGCTCCGGACTCCCGCCGGCGGTATTCTGAGCGGCCTTCTCGCCGCGCAGCTGAAGGAACTTGGTGTAGTCCTTCTGGTAAAGGGAGGCCAGCTCCTTGGAGTATCCCACGATGGCGCCGGGGACATTCTCCGCCAGGAAGCGGATGAGCTTGTCGCGGGCGTCCTTGTTCAGAGGGATGCTGTGAAAGCTCTTGTCCTCCAGGTACATATCGGCGCTGTAGGTGGTGCCTGTGGTGACGCCGTACCTCTTGTGCTTGGTGTCCGAGGAGTAGGCCCAGACGATAGTCTTGTACGGGATCGCCTGAGACTTGGCGGTGAGGTTGTTGAACAGGTACAGGCGCCCAAGCCGGACGCCCTTGACCAGCTCCTGGGCGGTGTTATAGTCGTTGGAGGCGCGCTCCACCTCCATATCGCCGCCGATGGCCTTCAGGGAATTCACCAGCTTCTTCTGGTAGGATCCGGTCTGGGCGCGGATCAGCATAACGGCGGCAATGACCGCCAGGACCGCGCCTCCCAGGGTGCACAGGGCAATGATGGAATAGGGCATGCCGCCGATCTTGTCCACCCTGAGACAATAGGGGGCGAAATACTGATTAAATTCTTCCTCGGTGTAGTCCAGCTGCTCCGCGTAGTCTCTGTAGTAGCCCAGCAGCTCTCCGGTAAGGGGCACGATCTGTCCGGTTATGGTGAAGCCGGAATCCAGCACATCCAGAGTGCTCATATCGTCGGTGAAGAAGTCGGCGCTGTCGTTGTAGACTTCGTCTGCCTGGCTGTAGTAATGCTTGGGGAATTCCACTCCTACAAACTCAAAGTAATCCTCGCTGTACAGGTATCGGTCCAATCCGCCCACCAGCATCAGGTAGTACTGGTTGGAGCTGTACTCGGAGGATGAACCGTACCGGGAGGTCTCCGTGGTGATTTCCTCCGCAAACATGCCGAAGGTCAGCTCGTAATTGGCAGTCACATACTGTCCCTCCAGCTGGTCTATGGAGAGATCCTCAAATTTGACTGGGCCCCGCACCAGCAAAAAGCACTTGGGCCCAAAGTAAATCAGGAGTCCGATGCCCAGCGCCAGCAGAATGAGAACGCAGGGCATCACCTGACGGACGGATCTTTTCTTGAGTTCCTCTAACATGGATTCTTCCTCTCTTTCTTTTGAAATGTGGAACAGGCTGTATGGGGAACAAAGGGGCGGCAGGAGGCTTTAAAGAGTTTTTCTGCCCAGCCGGGCGGCCAGTGCCTCCACCAGCCTGGCGCAGCGGACGGCTGCCTTCTGCTCAAAGACGGGATAATCCTCCGTGGCGCTGTCGTCCGCCTTGTCGGAGATGGCCCGCAAAATCACAAAGGGAATGCCGTTTAAGTAGGCCCCCTGGGCCACGGCGGCTCCCTCCATCTCCGTGCAGTCTCCCCCGAAGGCGGCGGTCAGGCGCTTCTTCACCTCCCGGCCGGAGATAAACTGATCTCCGCTGATCACCCGGCCGATCCGGGTGTTCAGCATGGGAAGCTCCTGGGCGCAGGCCAGGGAGGCCGTGCGGATCAGCTCCGGGTCCCCGGGGAAGGCAAGCACCGGCAGGCCGGGAACCTGCCCGGGCTCATAGCCCAGAGGGGCCACGTCCATGTCGTGGTGGATCACATCCCGGGAAATCACAATATCCCCGATGTCAAGGGCCGGGTTCAGGGATCCCGCCACGCCGGTGTTGACAATATGAGTGACTTGGAATAAATCTGCCAGAATCTGCACGCAAAGGGACGCGTTGACCTTGCCCACGCCGCAGCGCACCACCACGGCGGGCAGCCCGGCCAGCTCTCCCTCCCAGAAGTCCATCCCGGCCCGGGACAGACATTTTGTGACGGCCATGTGGGAGCGCAGGGTCTCCACCTCCACCTCCATGGCGCCGATAATGCCCAGCTTTGCCGGCATAACTGCAGACCCCTCTGCACGCATATTTGCAGGCGCGTCTGCAGACATATTGACAGGCATGGCTGCCATAGTTCCCCCCTCTCTGCCCGCCTTGGGCGGGCGTTTCTTCCATATATATCAGTATAAAAAATCATTCCGGATAAATCAACTGAAAATTTTGAATGGAATAGAGCACGTTTTCCAGATAGCGGCCCGCCAGGAGCTTTGCCATGGGCAGGTTCATATCCAGATAGTTGCCGCAGTCCTTTGCGCAGGCCCCGGGGACCTCCCCCTCATAGTCCCGGATAAACTCGTACATCTCCGTGACCAGGGGCAGGATCTGGCGGGAGGTGAGATCCCCGGCCAGCAGCAGATAAAAGCCGGTGCGGCATCCCATGGGCCCGAAGTAGACGGTTTTCTCCCCGCAAACCGGGTGGTTGCGCAGGAAGGTGGCCCCTAAGTGCTCGATGGTGTGGACCTCCGCGGTGTTCATCACCGGCTCATGGTTGGGCCGGGTCATACGCAGGTCAAAGGTGGTGACGGTCTGATCCCCCAGTCTGTCCTGCCGGGAGACATAGACTCCGGGCACAAGACGCAGGTGATCCACAGTGAAGCTGGCTATTTTTTTCATGGGTTCTCCTTTCGGGGCCCTCTTTGACGAATGCGGCAGGGGGCAGTATAATTTGTATATGAGAATACACCCATTATAGCAGGTTTTCCGGAGAGCCGCAACCGGGGATGAGCGGGCGGCCAAGGCCGGCAAAGACGGCAAAATTCGTCAGTCAGAGAAAAATAGCGGCGCGGATGTAACAAATCCCCAGGGATATTTCGTTATTGTTATAGAGGGGAGATTCGCAGGATATGTGTGAGAGGGCTACGAATGATTTTCTTGGCGATGATAGATACGCCGGAGGACAGGCGGCAATTTGAGATTCTCTATGAAAAATACAGATACCTGATGCAAAGGGTTGCATGGGATGTACTGCGCGACGGCTTTTTGGCGGAGGACGCCGTACACAATGCGTTTGTGAATTTGGCAAAGCACATGGATGACATAGAGGACACGGACAGCCTGCGGACAAAGCGATATTTGATTACAATCGTAAAAAATTCAGCAGTTGACTTATACAGAAAGAGAAACATACAGGCCAGGAGAGAGGTATATTTAGAGGAATTGGAAGAGACGGATCTGCCGAGAACATATGCTGAAACAGATTTGGAAAATGCCGTGCTGGACATATTAAAGAATTTGCCCGCAAAGTATAGGGATATTTTTCTGCTGAAGTATTCATCGCATCTGGATAATCATGAGATTGCGAGATTGTGCGGGATTTCGGAGGGCACTGTCAGACAGCGGATCTCCAGAGGAAAAGCGTTGATTGAAAAAAAGTTAGAAGAACTGGAGACAGGAGAGCATGGGGAGAATCACAGTAACGGATGAGTGGCTGTATCAGTATATGCCTATTGTGGATGAGGCGCTGATCAGAGAGCTGGAAGAGAAGATTGATTACGAGTATCAGTTTAGTATCGGATTTGAGAAGCGGATGAAAAAACTGATAAAACGGGAAGCGCGTTTTTGGAGCAATGTGTTTTACAGATTGTCCAAAAGAACAGCGATTTTGCTGGTTTGTGCAGTCGGCGCCCTGTATGTGACGGTATTGAGCGTTCAGGCGGACAGGAGCCATTTTTTTGAGACGGTCAGATCTATTTGGGAGGATATGATTTTGTATTCTTATTCTTCGGATCGGGAGCAGGGAGCTTTTTTGTGTAAGGAACCGGGATATCTGCCGGAGGGATATCAGGAGACAGACAGGGTGGTGTCGGAGCAATTATTCAGCGTAACCTACACCAATGAAGAACAGGAAATGATCACATGGGATCAGATATTAGTCCAAGATGGAGGTAATTTATTTGCGGACCAGGAATACGACGGCTGCGCGGTAAAGGAAATAGCCGGAAATACGGTTGTGACATATATGTATGACGACGGATTTACCATGACCTACTGTGAATGCGGGGAATACGTATACGAGCTGACAGCAGACAGCTTGAGCTTAGAGGAGATATATTCTGTTTTCAGCAGTACGTTGGGAGCGGAGTGAGAGAGCGTGGGAGGAAGAGGGGCCGGAATAGAGGAATCCGTGCGGGATGTGAGAAGTCATTTTATATAGCCGGTGAAGGCGGCCGGAAGGAGGAGAGAAGGAAAATGTTCAGATGTAAAGTGGTTCTTTTTGTTCTTTTTGTATTCCTCGCCGGGATGCTGTCCGCCTGCGGGGAGGCAGTCTATCATCAGGAAGAGACAGAAAATCCGGCGGCGGCTGAGACGGCGGAAGGAACAGAAGAAACAGAAGTGGCGGAAGGAACAGAAGAAACGCAGAACGGCAGCGAGTCCCGGATCTCTCTGCGCCAGGAGACCCCTTATTTGAATTATCAGCCCATAGAGCGGACATGGGAAAGGGATTATACCGACGGAGAATGGGAACAGGGCAAGTGCCTGAACGTATATGTGATGATTCCCGACAGAGAACGTCAGGATATTCCGACGATAGAGGCAGAGCTGAATCACCGTTTGTATCAGGCAGGTGAGGATTTTTATATCCGTTTTTATGGCCCCACAGACCAGGAAATGTACGAAGAAGACAGGCTTAGCGAACGGCATGCGGACGAGCTGGTCAGGCAAAAGAGAAAGGAAGGGACTCCCATTGACATATGGGTAACCAAAGAATACCTGTCCGCCGTGCAAAAGGGAGAGGTATGGGAGCTGACGGATTATCTGCAGAGCAGTGAGGGAGGGACCCTGTATGACCGTTTTGACGAATGTGTCTGGGATCAGGTCCGGGTGGACGGGGAGAAAATTTACGGAGTCTCCTTGAATCCGGTGGCGGTGAAGAGAGCAGTATGGTCCTATACGCCTCAGCTGACAGATCAGCTTTCCCTTGACATGCCGTCCTTCTTTGGAGATCCCACGGAATGGGAAGAGAGGTTTTCTGAATTCCTGCAGGAGGGGATTCTGCCGGTGGAGGCGGAGCTTACGGAGGATCCCATGATGCTGTCTTTGTTTGGGCTGGAAAATTATGGGGGCATTATACCCATCCGCCATGAGGACGGCGGCTGGAGGGCCGTAGATTTGTGGGAGGAAGAGGAGGCGGCCGCCTTTTACTGCCGGCTGGGGGATTGGCGGGAGAAGGGGTACTTAAAGTATGACGCCTGGGTGTTAAAGCAGCTGAAAGAGGTGTCCGGTTTGACGGCGGAGGAGGACTTGGACGGCGACCAATATCAATACCGGCTGTTTGTGCTGACGGAAACAGATGATACTTCCTGGAATGAAAGTGTCAATCTGGCGGATGGGGAGGACTGGCGCACGGCCACGGCATACGCCGTCCCGGATGTGCCGGCCTACAGCTCTCAGCAAACTCTTCAGGGGATGGGAGTCATGGTGATCAGCGCCCAGACAGAGTATCCGGAGGAGTGTATGCGTTTTCTTGACATACTGTTTACGGATCCGGAAATCCGCCTGCTGCTGTACAAGGGGATCGAGGGAGAACACTATGAGTGGAAGGACGGCGTGCTGATGAATGGAAGCGCTTACGGCTTCCCCATAGGGCTTGGATTTTCCCAGGATCTTCGCTTCTGGCCGGAGGGCGGCTGGGGAGCCAAATACGGGGAGGATATTGAGGCGCTGAACAAAAATGTCTCTCCCGGCGCGGGAGATTCCATATCGGATCCCTTCTCGGAGGCTTCCGGCCTGGCCGAGGCTGCGGCGGCCTGCCGAAGCATCATAGAGGAGGAGGGCCGTCCGATATTCCTGGGCTATTACGGGGACGAAACCCCGCAGAAGCTGGAGGAGCTGCATAAGCGGCTGATCGAGGCTGGGTATCTGGAGCTGATAGAAGCGGTCAACTTGCAAAGACCGGTTGAATGAGGAGCGGAGGTGACAGGCGGTGGAAAAGACAAGAGGGAAGATCCGGACGAAAATCCTGGCGGCGGTTTTGCTGCTTTTGACGGCAGCCGCGTGCGTTGGGTGCGGAAGGGGCGGTGAGGCGGCGGAGGGCGAGACCACCGAGCTGTTCGCCGGAGCCTATAACATGTCTCCCGCGGGAGTCCTGCGGTTTGACGACCGCGGATATCTGCAGTTTTACAGCAGGGAATCTGACCAGACGGTCTACTTGTGCAATCAGGCGGGCTGTACGCACCGGGATAAAAATTGCAGCGCCTATGTGGAGGGATGTCAAACAGCGTTTTATTTTCGGAACAGCCTTTATCTGGTTCAGCTTCTGGAAAGCGGGACGCAGATCATGCGGGCAAACCGATTTGGGGAGGACAGACAGATTTTGGCGCAGACAGATGTCATCCTCCTGCATTTTGACATGCGCATCGAGGGTGAGACTCTGTATTTTATCGGAAACAGATGGGAGTACGAGGGAGAGAAGAGCATCCAAAACCTGGGACTGTACGCTCTGAATCTGGAGGACGGTACCCTTACGGCTCTGCCGGGACAGGATACGGGTTATCGGATTTCCGATTTGGCGGACTTTTGGATAACGGACCGGTATATTTACACGGAGTATTCGGCGAGTGATACGGATATCAACGATTTTTTTGACGCGGCCACCGGACAGCTGAGGGAAATAGATTGGGACAGTGTGGTCTATGCCTATTTGCTGTACCGTACAGACAGGCAGACGGGGGAGACAAAGCTGGTGCTGCAGGAGGAAGGCGGGGACGAGGTCGGCCTGTCGGTTTTGGAGGCCGGCGGGGAAGGCTTCATCGTAAAGCTGAACAACCATATTCTGCGGTATGAGGGAGAAAAGGAGCCGGAGGTTTTGTATACCTATCCCTGCCCGGAAGATAAAACCTATTGGGTGGCAAAATCGGCGCCGGGCGGATATCTGGCATGGGACTATACGGCGGCCCATGAATATCATGTTCTGAAGGACTTTAAGGAGACGGACACATTTGCCGAGGGTGAGGGAGAAGAGACGGTCTATTATCTGGGCTTTGCCGGCGACAGGCTTTACTTTAACGGAAACGGCACGCTCTATTACATGGAGGAGAAGGATTTCAGAGAGGGAAACTACCGTTTTCATCTGATTGAGATTGACTGACAGGGCCCTCCGGAAAGAGGATTCGTATGAGGCTGATATGGCTTGAGGGAAAAAGAATTGCCCGGAGGGGATGGGTACGGCTGTGCTTTGTCCTGTTTCTGGCATTGGGGATCTGGATCAGTAAGCTGACCCTGGAGGGATCCTTTCAAAAAGCCGGATGCAGCCTGGAGCAGTACAGGGAGACGGCAGAGAGCATAAGAGGCATGGAGCTGACGGAGGCGGCGGAGTACCTGGATGAGAAGGCCGGGACGGCTCTGGAAACCCTGGAGACCTTTCAAGACTGGCGGATGGGCTGGCTGGATGAGGAGGAGGCTTCCCTGCAGCTTGCCGCGCTGGGACTGGCGAAGGTGCGGCTGGAGGATTTGACCTTTGAAGAGCTGCGGGCGGACCGGGTCAGATATCAGGCGGTGAAGGAGGAGGTTTGGAATCTTCTCCAATATGAGGACCGCATAAGGGAAATCTGGCAGGGAGGCGGAGGGCTGTCTGGTATCTCCTTTTTCCGGGAGGATGACTATGTGGCGAGGGCAAGGGAAAAGGCCGCCAGGGATTACGCCGGCCTTTCGGTAAAGCTGGAGCGGTGGCAGCCGAACCTCTCCGCCCAGGCGTTTCTGCAGAACAGGGTGATGGACGGTTTGATATTCCTGTTTCTTGCGGCGGTGGTGCTTCAGCTGTATATGGAGGAAAAGGAAAAGGGGTATCTGCCGCTGACGGCTGCGGCCCGGGGAGGAAGAGGCTCCTTTTATTTCAAAAAGGCGGCGGTGCTCCTTGGGTTTGCGCTGATTACGACAGCGGTGTATGAGGGTGCACTGCTGCTGTATCACATCTGGCAGCTGGGGGGAGTGGACTGGGGGGCGCCCCTGCAGTCCATAGCCGCCTTTGAGATGTGCAGCCGCCCTGTGACAGTGGGCGGGGCGATTGTGCTGACGGTTTTGCTTAAGGCCTGCGCCTTTTATATAGTGGCGCTGTTATTGGCGGCCCTGGCCTGTATGATACCCAGATCCATGCCCTTTCTGGGGACGGTGACGGTTTTAGCCCTGCTGGCCCTTTTTTGGAATCAGACGGCGGACCTCAATGGCCGTATGGGATGGCTGTGCTGCCTGAATCCGGTGAGAATGACGGATGGGGCGGGGCTGATAGGGCAGTACCGTCAGTTCCCGGTCCTTCAAAGACCTGTGTCACAGCTGTGGCTGACGGCCGTCTTTGGGGTGGGAACAGCTGTCTTGTCCTATGGAGCGGGAGCCTGCTTTTACGGAAAAATCAGAAGAAGCAGAAGAAGGAAGTTCTCTCCCCGCAGGAGATCGGAGGGGGCGATTGCCAACGCCTTTGCCCGGGAACTGTACAAGGTGATGATTTCCTATAGGATGCTGGTTCCGTTTCTGCTTGTGGTGCTGGCGTGCGCGGCGGTATATGTGGGATCGGAGGGCAGGATCCTGACACAGCAGGAGAGGTTCTACCGGGAATATATGGTCCGGCTGAACGGTCCCTTGACCGGGGAGAAGGAACAGATGCTTTTGGAGGAGCGGGAGCGGTTTCGCAGTCTGGAGGTCCTTCGGGATGAATTGCTGGCCCACGGGGAGAACCAGGAACTGCTGCTGAATTATATTGCAAACGAGCTGATCAAGAGAGATGCCTTCCAGCGGGCGGAACAGCAGTATGAGCGTGTGCGGGAGCAGGGAGGGGTCTTCCTGTACGAAACGGGCTTTTTATATCTGCTGGGCGTTGAAGAAAATAAGCCGGGGCGCAGGGCGGTCTTTTTCGGTATATTGCTGCTGACACTGCTCCTGCCCGCGCTCTCCTGGATCGAACTTGGCGGCG
This sequence comes from uncultured Acetatifactor sp., assembly GCA_947625475.1. GTDB lineage: Bacteria > Bacillota > Clostridia > Lachnospirales > Lachnospiraceae > Acetatifactor. Next base: position 3,632 of record CANQOL010000051.1, on the reverse strand, counting down.
GAGCGGACGGACTGGTCCGCACCACGGCCCGGGGGAGAGGCAGGCTGCTTTGGGTGCAGTACGGGGTTTCCTTCACGGCGGCGGTTGTGCTGCTCGGCTGCGTCTGCGGGGAGGATACGGCCAAGACCTTTGAACAGTTTGGAAGCTGGGGGCTGACTCAGACAGCAGGGAATATCAGCCGGCTGGAGGGCTTCTTGTCAGGCTGCAGTCTGTGGCTTTTGCTTGCCATTATCTGGTTCGTCCGCCTGCTCGGCTGCGGGGCGGCGGCGCTGTTTGCCATGGCCTGCATGTACCGCTGCCGGGATTATCTGAGCACGGTTTTTTTGTTCGGAGGGTTCCTGGCGGTCCCCTACGTGCTGTTTATGCAGGGCTTTTCGTTTATGAGAGGATATTTTCTGAATGCGCTTTTGTCGGGTGAGGAATTTCTTTCCCTGATCCGGCAGGGCAGGGGAGGGACCATCGTCCTGCTTTTCCTGCAGCTGGGAGTGTGTGTTGTCTGGTCCCTCGGGATCCTGAGAAAAGAGGTGAAACGCCGATGAAGCTGGAAATCGTGCATGTGACCTTTGCATATGGGAAAACGGTTGTCCTCAGAGATTTAAATCTGGTGCTGACGCCGGGCGTGTATGGGCTGCTGGGGCCCAACGGAGCCGGGAAGAGCACGCTGCTCTCTCTTCTTGTGACAAACCGTCTTCCGCTGGAGGGCCGGATTTTGTGGGACGGCGCGGATATCGGGAAGGAGGGCGCGGCGTACCGGGGCCTGGTGGGCTTTAAGCCCCAGCAGCAGAATATTTATCCGGAGATGAGGGTCAGGGAATTTTTGTATTATATGGCGAATCTGAAAGGGGTGCCGGGAAGGGAGCAGAAAGGGCAGATTCATGAGATGCTGCGGCGCCTGAATCTGGAGGAGCATCAGGATAAAAGAATGAAGGCCCTCTCCGGCGGAATGCTGCAGAGAGCCCTCCTGGCGCAGGCACTGCTGGGAAACCCGTCTCTCCTGATTCTGGATGAGCCTACGGCGGGCCTTGACCCTATGGAACGGATCCGGATGAGACAGCTGATCGGAGAGCTTTCAGGCGAGAGGATCGTGCTTCTGGCAACCCACATTATTGAAGATATTGCCACGATTGCAAAAGAGATTTTGTTTATGAACCGGGGGGAAATCCTCCTTGGCGGTACGGTGGACACACTCCGGGGGTATTATGAGGAAGGGAAAAAGGAGGGAAGGATGTCCGGCGTGGAGATGCAGGATGAAATCGCAGTGCTTGAGAATTTGTATTATGAGCTCTTTCATTCAGACAATAACCAAAAATAATACAAATATTTCCAAAAATAGGATTGTAAACTCGCCTGAAACATTGTATATTATAAGGTATAGGAAAATCTGTTTCCAAAAAACCATAAGGAGGTTACAAACATGAGTACAATTTTATCCTGGTTCTCCTGGATCCCGGATGTACTGGCCGCCATTATCCTGCTGGTGATCGCGTTCCTGGCTGCTTTGCTGGCCCAGTCTCTGGTGGTCAAGCTTCTGAAGAAGCTCAACGGGGAGAAGGCTCTCGGAAAGCTGGGCGTGAAGGACACGGAAACCGGCAGCGCCGTCGCTTTTGTGGGTAAGCTGGTTTACTTCATCGTATTCCTGCTGTTCCTGCCGGCAGTGCTGGACAAGCTGGGCATGAAGAGCGTATCCGCCCCCATCACCAACCTGGTGAGCGCTTTCCTGGATTTCCTGCCTAAGCTGATAGCCGCGGGCCTGATCATTGCCGTCGGCATGTTCCTGGCCAAGCTGATCCGTCAGCTTCTGATTCCGCTGCTGAGAGCCGTGAAGGTGGACACTCTGCAGGAGAAGGCCGGTATCGATGTCAACGAGTCCACCGCTATTTCCTCTGTAATTGCCAATATTGTGTACGGTCTGATCATTCTGGTGGTGATCACCTCCGCGCTGGATCAGCTGGGAATCAAGGCGATCTCTCAGCCTGCGGGCGCTGTGGTGAATGCGGTATTTGATCTGATTCCCAATGTGCTGGGCGCCATCGTGATCATCGTGGTGGGCGTGTTCATCTCCAAGCTGGTGGCTAAGCTGCTGGAGAGCCTGCTGGCCGGCGTGGGCACCGATTCCCTGCTGGAGAAGATCACCGGCAATGCGAACCAGAAGGTTCATCTCTCCAAGGTGATCGGCGAGGTGGTCCGCTGCGTGCTGATCATCATCTTCCTGGTGCAGGGCATCAATGTGCTGGGCCTGCCGGTCCTGACCCAGATCGGCACCGCCATCATCGGCTATATGCCTCTGGTGCTGAGCGCTGTGATCATCCTGGCCATCGGCGTGTTTGCCGCTACCACTGTGGAGGCTCTGCTGGTGAAGAAGTTCCCCTCCGCCAAGGCGGGCGCTCTGGCTGCCAAGATTGCCATCTATGTGCTGGCCGCGTTCCTTTGCCTGAGCCAGCTGGGTATCGCCAACACCATCGTGGAGACCACATTTATCCTGATTATCGCTGCTCTGGCCGTGGCCGTGGCTGTGGCTTTTGGCGTGGGCGGCCGCAAGTTTGCGGAGAATACGCTGGATAAGCTGGAGAAGAAGATCGACGACAACGACAAGCAGTAAGCCGGGAAGGGCCGCTGGCCTGACTGAGTGATAAGAGCAGAAATATGCTTTGAGAGCGGCTGCTGCCGTGAGTGAAAGCTGCGGAGAGTCTGGGGGTAAGCCCCTGGGCTCCCGCAGTTTTTTTGCCCGCTGTGCACAAAAAACGAGGGGCCTGCCTGTTGTGGCAGACCCCTCAAAAATTTGCAATGTACGGATTTCATTGGCTTTTATTAGCCGAAATACCTCTTCAGCAGCCCCTCAAAGGCCTTGCCGTGGCGGGCCTCGTCTCTTGCCATCTCATGTACAGTGTCATGGATCGCGTCCAGACCCAGCTCCTTGGCGCGCTTGGCCAGATCGGTCTTGCCGGCGGTGGCGCCGTTCTCAGCAGCCACTCTCATCTCCAGATTCTTCTTGGTGGAGGGGGTCACAACCTCGCCCAGCAGCTCCGCAAACTTGGCGGCATGTTCTGCCTCCTCGTAGGCGGCCTTCTCCCAGTAGAGGCCGATCTCAGGATAGCCCTCTCTGTGAGCCACTCTCGCCATGGCCAGATACATGCCCACCTCGGAGCACTCGCCCTCAAAGTTGGCTCTCAGATCCTTCACAATGTCCTCTCTCACGCCCTGGGCAACGCCCACCACGTGCTCGGCCGCCCAGGTTCTCTCCTCGGCCTGTGCGGTAAACTTCTCCGGGCCCACATGGCACACAGGGCACTCGGCGGGAGGATTGTCTCCCTCGTAGACATAACCGCAAACCTGACATACAAATTTCATAATAGGTACACCCCTTTCAAATTAGGAATAATTACTGATTTCAGTATAGAAAAATCTGGGGAGCCTGTCAATCATTTTATGAAAAAAACGATCAAAAAGTGATCTGCGGATTCCCCGCTGCGCGGGGCGGCCTCCCGCTGGAGGCTTTATACTTTTTTTATGAAATGCTTTTACTGTTTTTACACAATAAAATGAAAAGTGTGGTATAATTCTTTAGGAAAGTATCAGATTCAGGGCAGACAAAAAGAGCAGCCTGTATAGAAACTGAAGCTGCCCTGAATGTG
>CANQOL010000050.1 GCA_947625475.1 uncultured Acetatifactor sp. | reverse complement strand
GAAGCCCAGGCATACTTTGACGGCCAGAAAACCGCCCAGGAGACGGCGAAGGTGATCCAGAGCCGGGTGCAGCTTTATATCAGCGAAAACAGATAAAAACAGATAAAAGATTTCAAAGGCTTGCCAAACCGATGAAAAACATGTACTGTGGAGGTAGGGGGACTTTGGACTTGGAAAAACAACCCATGGGCTTGGGGAACAGCCCTTGGGCTTGGGGAACAGCCCTTAGGTTTGGGGAACAGCCCTTGGACTTGGGAAACAGCCCTTGGACTTGGGGAACAGCCCTTGGACTCGGGGAACAGTCTGGGCCGCCCCAGAGGTACAGAAAACGGAGAGGTGAGAGCCATGGAGGCACATCGGATCGGGATCCTTTCGGATACCCACGGACTGCTGCGAGCGGAGGCGGCGGAGCTTTTGAAAACCTGCGAGGTCATGTTTCACGCGGGGGATATAGACAATCCCCGGGTGCTGGAAGAGCTTGAGAAGATCTGTCCCGTCTACGCTGTCAGAGGCAACGCGGACAAGGATTGGGCGGAGCATCTGCCCGCAGACCTGGAGCGGGAGCTCTGGGGCTTTCGCTTTTATGCAGTGCACAATAAAAAACACAGGAGAGAGGACCTGGCCGGGGTGGATTTTATGATCTACGGCCACTCTCACAAATATGAGGTGAAGCAGGAGGGGAGCTGCACTCTTTTAAACCCCGGCAGCTGCGGGCCCAGACGGTTCCGCCAGCCGGTCACTTTAGCGGTATTGACCCTGTATCCTGAAGAGCACCGCTTTGAGATCCAGCGGCAGGATCTGACGGCTCCGGCGCCGGAGGGAGAGGCAAAGGCCCTGGGAACGGACGCGCTCACCGAGAAAAATATGGACCGGCTGGTGCGTCGGATCGTGCGGGAGATGGAGTCCGGCAGAAGCGTGGAGCAGATTGCGGCCCGAAACTGCACAGACAAGGACCTGGTGGAGCAGATCTGCCGCATCTACGCCACCCATCCGGGGGTGGATGTGGACGGAATCCTGAACCGGATGGAGATCCGGGGACGTTAGATGTAGGGACGGCGGATGCGGGCGCCGCATCCCATGCAGATGCCGCAGAAGAGCTCCCATACCGGCCTCACGGGAAAATTCTGTGTCGGACTCTTGACGAAAGCCAACACCACGGGTATAATTTTGGGTATAACTGGGTATAACTGGGTATAACTGGGTATAACCGGACTGTGAGGTGATGCGGCATGAAGGATGTGGAACAGAGGATTTCAGAGATAGAGGAAGAGATCGCGGCTCTGCCGGAGGGCAGTATTACCGCAAAGAAGATAAAGGGGAAGGAGTACGAATACTATCGCTTTGTCCGCAACAAAAAGCGTGTGGAAAAATATGTGAGTCATGAGGAGGCAGCCAGGCTGAGTCTCCAAATTGAGAAGAGGAAGCAGCTGGAACGGGAATTGCGGAGCCTGATCGGCCTGCTGCCCGGCCCGGGGACACAGCGTTTGACGAAGGCAGAGGAGGACGGATACAGGACAATTATTCGCACTGGCAGGCAGCTGTCCGCGCTCACAGATCAAATTCAACATTACAAAAAGAGGGAATGTATCCGGAAGCTGCGGGACTATATCCTCGGCGGACCCCAGGAGAAGGTATTTATTCTTTACGGACTGCGCCGCACGGGAAAAACTACCATGGTAAAACAGATCCTGCGGGAGCTGCCGGCGGAGGAATTTGCCAAAGCGGCTTTTATCCAGGTCAAAGCGGAGGATACCTTGGCGGATATCAACGCGGATTTGAATCTGCTGGAAAAAAGGGGATTCCGCTATGTGTTTCTGGACGAGGTTACGCTGACGGAGGACTTTATTGAGGGAGCGGCGCTTTTTTCCGATGTGTACGCCGGCAGCGGGATGAAGATTGTACTCACCGGCACAGATTCTCTTGGGTTTGCCTTTACAAGGAGCGACCAGCTTTATGACCGCTGTATCCTGCTGCACACCACCTTTATTCCCTACCGTGAATTTGAGGCCGTGCTTGGCATTCAGGGCATTGATGAGTACATCCGTTACGGCGGAACCATGAGCATGAGCGGGGTAAACTACAATGAGGATTCCACTTTCGCCAGTGCCCAAAGCGCGAATGAGTATATTGACACGGCAATCGCAAGGAACATTCAGCACTCTTTAAAATATTATCAAAACGGCAGTCATTTTCGACAGCTGCAGGAGCTGTACCGGCGGGGGGAGCTCACCAATGCGATTAACCGCGTGGTGGAAAATATTAACCACAATTTTACAGTTGATGTGGTAAAAAAGGCTTTTGAATCCGCAGATATTTCCATCACAGCCCGGAATATGCTGCATGACAGGGTAAGCCCGATGGATATCAGAGAGCACCTTGATATGGATTCGGTTACCTTCGGTATTATGCAGGCTCTGGATATCCTCAACTGCGAGGAACAGACGGTGGACATCGAGGAGGACCATATGACACAGATCCGGGAGTACCTTCAGATCCTGGATCTGGTGGCGGAGGTGGATTTAAGATTCCTGCCGGATGTTAGTTCCATGAGGAAGATCACAATTATCACCCAGCCGGGCATGCGTTACGCCCAGGCGGATGCCATTATCAAAAACATGCTTCTGGATGAAAAATTTGTCCGGCTGTCTCTGCCTGAAAGAAACCGCGTGCTGGAAAGACTGACCAGCGAAATTATGGGAAGGATGATGGAGGAAATCGTTCTTCTGGAGACGAAGCTTGCCATGCCCGGCCGGGAGGTTTTTAAGCTTCAGTTTGCCGTGGGAGAATTTGACATGGTTGTCTTTGACCCCGCTGGGCTTTGCTGTGAGATATATGAGATCAAGCACAGTAAAGAGGCTGTGCCTGCCCAGTACCGTTTCCTGACTGATGCCGAGAAATGTGCCCTGACAGAACACCGCTTCGGTACGATCCGGGGCAAATATGTTATCTATCGGGGTGAGGACATTTTGATGGACGGAATCCAATACCTGAACGTGGAGGGCTATCTGAAGGCACTGGGAAAAGGGAGAGAGTGAGAAAAAAGCGGGTGTTGTAAGAAAAATAAAATTTAGTGAAAAACAGCTCTGCCGGAGGGATGAACGGATCCTCCGGCAGAGCTGTTTTTTTCAAAAAAATCAAGAAAAAACTTCGTTTCTATTCCCCATAAAGGAAGTCGTACACACATCCTTATGTTAATCACTTACGCCAGTCTTTGTCAATACTTTTTGTTGAAATTTCCAGAATTTGCGAAAGAATAACTGCTTACTGAAATGAATATTATAGTTTTTGAATATTGAAAGATCAAATATGTATATCTGCTTTACGAGTTAAGAAATCAAAAAAGGGCCCTCTTTTTAAAGCCGTCAAAAATACCGTCAGATATAATGATGTTGTGCGACGCACAGAAAGGATGGGAATATGGCAAAAAAAGGAAACAATATCTATAAGCGCAAGGACGGCCGCTGGGAGGCCAGATATGTGAAATCCGTCCGCATGGATGGCAGTAAGTGTTACGGTTCGGTTTATGGTGCCACGTATCGTGAGGCATTGGACAAGCAGCGGGAATATCTGAGCCGTCTGCAGCGGTGCCCTGCGGGGAGCTGCCTGACTCTCTCCGAGCTGATGGTGGAGTGGCTGGCCGGTATAAAGCCAGCAATTAAGAAGTCCACGTATCAAAAGTATGAGAGCCTGATTCGAAATCATGTCTTAGCCTCCCCTTTGGGGGATATGCAGGTGCGCTTTCTGAACAGTCTTATTTTCAGTGAATTTGCCGGTCAAATGATAATCAATCTTTCCGCAAGAAGCGTGAACAATATACTCGCGCTGATCCATGCGGCTCTTGAATACGCAGAGGAAAACCACGGCATTCCGGCCCCCTCCCTTCGTTACGTGCGGGAACCGGTCCGGGAAATGAGGGTGCTCTCGCTTCAGGAGCAGGCGCGCCTGGAAGCCTTTCTTCGGCAGGATATGGACTGTTATAAGCTGGGCGTCCTGATTGCCCTCTACACGGGAGTGCGGCTGGGAGAGCTTTGCGCTTTGCGATGGGAAGATGTAAGAGGCGGCGAGCTTGTGATCTCAAAAACCTTCCACCGGATCAAGGACGGACAGGGGACGGTTCTGGAGCTGACGGAGCCAAAGACCCGGAGTTCCAACCGCGTGATCCCCATGCCCGCGTTTCTTTCCGCGCTGGCAGAACCCTTCCGCGGCACAGGTACTGTCCTGAAAACAGTCCGGGGAAAGCCTGTGGAGCCGCGTGTGATGCAGATGACTTTTGCAAAATATATTGAGGCTTGCGGCCTTCCTTCCACAAACTTTCATGCGCTCCGGCATACCTTTGCCACAAGGTGTGTGGAGGCTGGATTTGATCTGAAGTCACTCTCTGAAATCTTGGGGCATACGGATGTGAAGACCACGTTGAACCGATATGTCCATTCATCCTTTGAACTGAAGCAGAAAAATATGGAGCTTTTGCAGCCGGCGGCGTGCAGTTAACTGCCGTCAGATTTCTGGTCAGCGCAGCGCTGTTTGCGGCGCTGCGCCAGCTTTGCGCGGCCCGCTTCCTTTATGGGGAATAGAAACGAAGTGCGACACACTGCTTTGATTAGTATATCCCATTTGAGAAAAAAGTAAAGCGGGAGGCTGGAAATGCGGGAAAACTCTGTGGAAAATCCAACCTTTGATACCGTGGCTGCCCTTTGGCTGGAGCAGATCAAAACGCGGGTGCGCCTTTCCTCGTATGCGCAGTACAAGGCAAAGCTGGAGAAAAATATTCTGCCGTATTTTGAGGACATGCGGATCAGGGAGCTCTCCGGCAGTACGGTTCAATCTTTCTATGAACAGCTGCTCCAGGAAGGCTATAACGGAAGGTACGCCGCCGATATGCTCTCACAGCTGAAAATGGTCTTGCGGTTCGCAGCATCGGAATACGGTCTGCCGGACCCTTCGGTCAATACAAGGCCGGTCAAAACCGCTGCGGCTGCATGCCGGGAGGCGCCTGTGTGCGACGAGGCGGGATACCGCCGTCTCTGCGAAATCCTGATGATGGGATCAGACCGCACGAAAGCGGGAATCCTGCTTACCCTTCTGACCGGCCTGCGCATCGGGGAGCTCTGCGCTCTTAGGTGGTCGGATATCGATCTGGAAAGGAGAATCCTTACCGTCCGCAGAAGTCTTCAGAGGGTCAGCGCCGGGGAGGAAAACGGCCTGATTTTCAGTGCCCCTCAGGGCAGAGCTGGGGAGAGGGAAATTCCCCTTTCACCTTTTCTTGCGGGCTTTCTCGGACGGCTGCGGGAAGAGGGGGATGTGTTCTTCCTTTCCGGTACAGACAAGCCTGTGGAGCCGAGAACCATGCAGTACCGCCTGCGCGCCCTGTTAAAGAGAGAGGGGATGCCGGATTTAAGTTTCAGCCAGCTGCGCGGACTCTTTATCAGCCGCAGTGTGAACCGGGGCGCCGATTTGACCGCCCTGACGGAGGTGCTGGGCAATGTAACCGTGCAGAGCGCAGTGGTGTACTGCCAAAAGCCCACCATGGACAGCAAGAGACGGGCTGTGGAACTGGTGGGGGAAGCATAATAAGGTTTTTAGATTTGAGATAAAAAGCAAGGATATGGGAGAAAATCATGGTATATCGTAAGCCGTATGTGATTGCGGAAGCAGGCTGTAACCACAAAGGAGAAATAGGAATTGCTAAGGAAATGATTCAAGAGGCAGCCTACTTTTGCAAAGCAGACGCCATCAAGTTTCAAAAGCGGTGCAACAAGGAGCTTTTGACGCCGGAACAATATAATGCACCCCATCCGAATCCTGAAAATTCGTATGGAAAGACATATGGGGAACATAGAGAATACCTGGAATTTACAGTTGATCAGCATGCACAGCTCAAGGAATGGTGTGAAGAAGCGGGAATTACCTACTCCACATCTGTATGGGATCTGACATCCGCGAAAGAAATAGCCGGGTTAAAACCTAAATTTATTAAAATTCCCTCCGCCTGCAACACGCATTTTGAGATGCTGCAGTGGCTTTGCGACAATTATCAGGGAGAAATTCAGCTTTCCTTTGGCATGACAACCTTGGAAGAGGAAGAAAAGATTGTCCGGTTGTTTGAAGAAAACGGAAGAAACAAGGATTTAGTGCTGTATGACTGTACCTCCGGTTATCCAGTACCGTTTAAGGATGTCTGCCTGCTTGAAATAACCCGCCTGCGTGAGAAGTATGAGAGCAGAGTAAAAGCGATAGGATTTTCAGGGCATCATCTGGGGATAGCGGCGGATGTGGCCGCATATACCCTCGGTGCATCCTATATAGAGCGGCACTATACACTTGACAGAACTTGGAAGGGTACGGATCACGCTGCGTCCCTTGAACCGGATGGAGTACGAAGGTTAGTCAGAAATTTAAATCAGGTATACGAGGCGCTTTCTTATAAGGAGAAGGAAGTGCTTCCTATTGAGCAGGTACAAAGAGATAAGCTGAAATACAGGCGACACTAAGATGAAAGAAATTTTTAAATTTATTCCCACACTGATTGTTTATGATTTTGACGGAGTTATGACTGATAATCGTGTAATTATAGACGAAACGGGAAAAGAATATGTGACCGTCCACAGAGGGGACGGTTGGGCAGTAAGAATGATAAAGGATGTGTTGGTGATTCCTCAGATTATTTTATCCACTGAGGCGAATCCAGTAGCAGCCAAACGCGCGGAAAAGCTTAAAATTCCTGTTATTTATAACGCAGGTGACAGCAAAAAGGAAATACTGACCCGTTATTGTAGTGAAAAAGGATTGTCACTGAACACTACAGCCTACATAGGAAACGATATGAATGATTATGAAGCCATGCAAATGTGTGGGTTACGGCTGTGTCCGCACGACGCCGAGACGGAGATTAAGGATATGGCGGATTATGTATTTACATCCGATGGCGGAAATGGTGTTATACGTGAGTTCTATCGGTTGTTGTCGGAGGTATGCCAATGAACAGGGAAATTCTTAAACAGATAGATAAGGAAAAGGTTTTTGCGATTATTCCGGCGCGTTCAGGTTCGAAGGGAGTAAAAGACAAAAATATTCGTTTGCTGAACGGGTATCCGATGATTGCTTACACAATTGCTGCGGCAAGTCTTTCAAAAAGAATTGACAGAATCATAGTTAGTACTGACTCTGAACGTTATGCGAAGATTGCACGTGAATACGGTGCCGAAACACCGTTCCTGCGCCCGGCTGAGATGGCGGCAGATAATTCGACGGATTTTGAATTTATGGAACACGCTATCAATTGGCTCTATGAAAATGGAGAGACTGTACCGGAATATTGGGTACATTTACGCCCGACAAATCCGCTTAGAAATTATGAAATAATAGATAAAGCCATTCAGGCAATCATCTCGGATAATAATGCAGATTCATTAAGATCGGCCCATCTGGCAGATGTGAGCCCTTTTAAATGGTTTCTATTGGATGACAGCGGTTATTACAGAACCTTTACAGGAATTTCACTGGATGAAGCCAATAAACCCCGGCAGGCATTTCCCGATGTATATATTCCGGACGGTTATGTGGATGTGCTTAGAACATCGTACATTGTGAAAAATGATCTGATTCACGGGAGAAACATGATTGCCTTCCGCTCACCGGAATCTGTCGATGTGGATAACATCCGTGACTTTGCCGAACTAGAGCGTCTGGTTCCGAAATATCAAAATGAAGTTGTGGAGTACCTTAAAAGGAGAGGAACAAAAGCGGTATGAAAATCTTGATGATCGGTTTGGGGAGCATAGGACAGCGCCATCTGAGAAATATAAAGCGGCTGTATCCCGATACAGATATAATTGCATACCGTGTCAGGGGTTTAAAAACTACATTTTCGGATAATATGCAGATACGGGAAAACATTGATTTGGAACAGGAATATAACATTGTTTCCTATAAGAATTTATCGGAAGCGCTAAATCAAAAACCCGATGCGGCTTTTGTCAGCAACGTGACGAAATTTCATATACCGTGCGCTCTTGAAGTGGCGAAAGCCGGATGCCATTTGTTTTTGGAAAAGCCGGTATCTGACAGTATGGATGGTGTAGATGAGCTTGTACAAATTGTTAAAGAAAAAAAGCTAAAAGTTTTCGTGGGGTTTCAAAACAGATATAATCCGTCCATCCTGAAGGTGAAGGAATGCCTTGCCCAGGGAACCATCGGAGACATTGTTTCTGTTCATGCTGAGGTGGGAGAAAGATTGACTACCATGCATACATATGAGGATTACAAATCCACATATATGGCAAGAAGTGATTTGGGCGGAGGCGTCATACTGAATCAAATGATCCATGAAATAGATTATTTGAGATATCTTTTGGGGGATCCGAAATGTATTTATGCTGCGGGGAGCACTGGAGCAAAAAATATGGGTATAGATGTAGATGACTGTTGCGATGCCGTATTGAAATATAATACTTTTGCGGTTTCCCTGCATGCAGATTTTTATCAGTATCCACCTAGCAGATATATCCTGGTTATGGGAAGCAAAGGTAAAATAAAGGCCGATATAATAAAAAACGAAGTCCTTCTCTGCGAAGGTGATTCTGTAAGCAGTATAACCTTTGGCGGCTTTGCCAGAAATGATATGTTCATCAAGGAGCTGCAGGGTTTTATGGAGTGTATTGAAAAAGGTACGGATCCAGCAATCACTCTAGAGGATGGCATCAGATCACTTAAAATTGCATTGGCGGCAAAACAGTCTGTATTAAATAACGGAATAATATGTGAATTATAATAATTCGCCAAATGATTAAATGAAAGGATAGGCAGCGCAGTATGAGCAGTTTGTTTGATTTATATAAAATAACCGGAAAGATTGTAGTGATAACAGGAGGAGCGGGTCTTATTGGCAGAAAACATTGCGAAGCAGTACTTGAAGGCGGGGGGATCCCGGTACTGCTTGATATCTTTCAAGACAGTCTGGAAGCAGCTAAGGCTGAAGTTGCAGAAAAATATCCTCATTCTGTGGTTGAAATATTCAAAACGGATATAACGAATTATGATTCTTTATGCAGAGTGAGAGATGAACTGCTTTCTAAATATGGACATATAGACGGACTTATTAACAATGCCGCCAATAATCCCAAAATGGAGGGCTCAGCGAAGAATATGGGCGCCATACAATTTCATAATTTTCCCCTGGAGATATGGAATGAGGATATAGCGGTGGGGCTTACAGGCGCTTTTCTATGTGCTCAGGTATTTGGCACTGTGATGGAGAATCAAAAAAGCGGTGTAGTGATAAATATTTCATCTGATTATGGCATAATTTCCCCTAATCAAAATATATACCGCAAGGAAGGTGTGCCGGAAAATGAACAGATTATAAAGCCGATAAGCTATTCTGTGGTTAAACACGGAATAATTGGAATGACAAAATATTTGGCGACATATTGGGGCAAAAAAGGAGTGCGTGTGAACACGCTTTGCCCGGCGAGCCTGGCAAACGGGCAGCCTGATGAGTTTGTCAAGAAGATCTCAGAACTTATTCCTATGGGAAGGATGTCGAGGCCGGATGAGTATCCGGCAACTGTTTTGTACATGCTTTCTGAGGCAAGTTCGTACATGACTGGCGCAACAGTGATTCTTGACGGAGGGAGAACTATCTGGTAAAGAACCGGCTTAACAATATATTTCACAGGAGGGACAGGATGTTCGCACAGTATAAGAACAAATTATACAATGAGTGGGTAAACGCATATCCGGAAGTTAAGGCTCATTATGAAGGATATAAGGAGTCGAATCCGGATTATCATGAGCAGCACCACATGCAGTCGTTGAAGTTTCTGCGGCAGCTAAATAAATATTACAAAAATGGAAAAGTGGGTAGTTTCCCAACTCCGCCTAGGGATTATACAGTAAAAGGTAGTGACATTTTTGTCCCTGCTGACAGGCAAGAACCTACGAAATCTATTTCTGCTGAAAATATCCATGCTTCATTCAATAATCCAACAGACATTGTTGTATCAGCACCGAAGCCTGCCGCACCTGCATCGAAGCCTGCCGCACCTGCACCGAAGCCTGCCACATCAGCACCAAAGCCTGCTGCACCTGCATCGAAGCCTGCTACACCCGTACCGCAACCTGTTGCATCTGCGCCAAAGCCTGCCGCAACTATATCGAAACCATCGCAACCTGTACGCGAAAATAGCACTTTTTTGGTACCTGCACAGGTAAGACCATATCTTGATGGCCCTGAATCAAGTAAAAGGAAGTGTTTAGATGCGTATCATTTTGCACTTACACTAATGAAATATAGTGTTATTTCGTTCGATATATTTGATACGTTAGTTTTCCGTAAACTGAACCAACCGGCTGATGTGTTTATGTTGGTTGGAGAAAAACTTGGCGTATTTAACTTTTACGGAATACGAAAAAAATCCGAGGAAGAGGTTAGGCAGTATAAAAAAACAATGTGTAAAAACAGCGAAGTGACACTAGAAGAGATATATGAACGTGTTACATATTATACGGGTATTGATCCGCATGAGGGGGCGGCAATAGAATATGAAACAGAACTCAATATGTGTTTTGCAAACCCATATATGCTGCGTGTATTTGAAATATTAAAGGCATCTGGAAAAAGAATATATGCTACTTCAAATATGTACTTTACAAAAGAAAAAATGGAAAAGCTTCTCAGTAGATGTGGATATGATGGATTCGAAGGAATACTCGTATCTTGTGATTATCATACTGGGAAAGGTAATGGGGATTTGTTTAAAATATTGCTGAACAAAGCGGGCACCAATGATATTATACATGTCGGGGATAATGTTGGAGCTGATATAAAAGGAGCTGAAAAGGCTGGGGTGGTCGCAAAATATTATCAGTCGTGTCGAGATTTGGGCGATATGCATCGAAGTCGTGGTATTTCTTGGCTTATTGAATCAGCCTACCGAGGCATAGTAAATACCACTTTGCATAATGGGACAAAAACATTTTCGCCGCTTTGGGAATATGGCTTCATATATGGTGGTCTTGCTGCGCTTGGATACGTTAGTTGGATACATAGGAGGGCAAAAGCGGAGGGTATTTCTAAGATTTTGTTTTTGTCAAGAGACGGTTTCTTACTGAAAAAAGTATATGATATGCTTTTTCAGGATATACCGAGTGAGTACATTTTTTGGTCCCGCATTGCAGCGTTTAGAAATATATCTACAGGTGAAAGATACCCTTTTCTAGAACGGGTAGTCATGGAACAATGTGGTAAAAACGTATCCATCGGTGAAATGCTGGAATGGATAGGGCTTTCAGGTTTAAATGATTTATTTCAAACAGAGAATGTGTTACCTACGAGTATTATTTCTGATAGCAATGTAGTTTTGATATGTGATTTACTAGTGAATAATTGGGATATGGTGGAAAAAACCTTGCAAAAAGCTAAAAATGAGACGGGAAATTATTTGCTCCATACAATAGAAGGGTATGATTCTGTTGCCATTGTAGATTTAGGATGGAGTGCAAAAAGTTTATCTCCGTTAAAAAATAGAATATTGCAAGTTAGGGGCAAGAACAGTAATGCGCGAGTTAAGCTGTATATGATGGGGTCTTTAACAACAACAGAAAACAGCAGTCAAATGTTGTCAGGAGATATTGAGTGTTACATGTTCCACCCAAGTCTGAACAGAGAAATTCGCGACAGAATGCGAAAGGAAACACCGCTTTCCCTGGAAATGATAGAAAAAATGTTTAATGCTCCACAATGTTCATTTTTAGGGCATACAGCTGGTGGAGAAATGGAATTTGCGCCGCCGGAGATAGATAATTATAAAGGTTTTTTAGAAATCGAAAATGGAATACTTGATTTTTGTAGTAAATACTATAAGGCCTTTGAAGAATATCCATATTTATTAAATATAGATGGATATGATGCATTTATTCCTATGAGATTGTTGCTTAACAATAAAAATGCGGTTTTCTCTCTTATAGGAAAATTAAGTTATAATAATGGAATTGTTCCGACAAACCGGGAAAATTTATTAGAAGCATTTGGAGGTAAAAAATGATTTTATACCATGCCATAACAGCATATCACATTTTAAAGTGCGCAGTTCACAAACTGTGTTTTCATGAGGAAGAAGATGCTGTACTGCTAATCCCAAGTTTTTTAGTGCGTAGTTTTAGCGGATTGGAAAATAAAAGTATCTTTTCAAAATGTGTGTCTTTTACTTGGGAAAGAAATTATAACGGGTTAGCGCCCGAAGCCATATTCGAGGCAATTGAAACGGAATTCTATAAAAAAACAGGAGGCATGACGTTAAAAGACTTTGATGAAATCAATGTGTTTAGTGCAGCATATTATTTCGGAATATGGCTTGCTAGTACAGGCAAATCTTTCAACTGGTTCGAAGAAGCCGACGGAAGACTATCGCGGCCTGAGCCTATTATGGCGGATGATTCCAGGATATCTGCGGCAAGGTATGAACTTGCCAAAAAAAATGGCCTTTACACTGGTGACAATCCATGCATAATAAAGAAATATGTAAAAATGGATTCTCAGATTCCTGGGTTTTGCGACTTTCGAGCCGAAAATTATGATGTAGTGGCAGAAATGAATAAGTTTTCTGATGAAAAAAAGAATCGGCTGCTTGATTTTTTTGATGTTCCACGAGACTTGACATTTAAGCCGAACAGCATTCTTATGCTGACTGCACATTTCTGTAATCTTCGCATAATGTCTTATGAGGAACATGCAATTTGTTATCAAATGATCACAGATTATTATTTAGATGACTATCACTTATATTATAAGGTTCATCCCAGTGATCTTATGCCATATCAATCGTTTATGGATAATGTGGAAATAGTTCCGGCACATTTCCCAGTTGAGTTATTAACTCTGATACTTGATAAACCTTTTGAAGTAGGTGTATCCATAAACTCAACGGGTATATATAATATTTCGCCCATATGCAAAAAAAATCTTATATTCAATGATGAATATATCAGATCTTTTTGGCAGAATCATCGTTATTATTTTTGTGTAAAAATAATGGAACAATTTCCTGATTATGAAGTGTGTGCTATAGGAATAAATTCAAAACAGCTTGAAAATATGATAACCTTTGGAGGGGTTATAACTGATAGAAATGTGTTATTCTGTGAAAATACGAATGATGTTATAAAACGTAATTTACCCACAATATATTTTGTGGGTGCAAAAGAACAATCGAGCAAAGAGCAACTCAGCGCTTTGTTTAATTTAGTAGATCTTTCAGATATGGTTGTTTTTCTCAATGAAGATGATTCGTATTACTTTTACAACCTGATGAAAATTCATGACTTTACTGTTAAAGAATTACAGATCACGGCAGACAATGACGAGGAGTATGGTCATCTTGAAAGTTATGAACATATAGTTATATTTACCGATAATATCGAAGTGAGGAGGAAAGTGGACGAGATGAAATTTACAAAAAGGCTTACCCAAACGGGTGCGGAAGTGAACGTTTTTGCTACCACGGATAAAGACACTCAAATTTTGGCATTGAAGGGGATGTTGAAGGCAACAGAAAAACAGCTCGAGAAGTATATGTACGAAAACACTGAACTAGTGGCGCAACATCAGAAGCTTGAAGAACGCATAGCTCAGCAAGAAAAACAAATTGATCAATTGACGGTCCAATTAAAAAAATATGATTGTGACAATTCTGAAAAAGCAGAGCTTAAGCAGGAAGCTGTAGAGTTAAAAGCAATGCTAGAGTTATATAATCTAAGGCTTGCAAATAGAAAAATCAAGGATGATATAGAAAAAGTGAAAAAAGAATTAGAGATATCAGATGATGAAAGAGGAACATTAGCTGAATCGGAGTGTAAATCGGAGGAATCAGTTCAAGATGAATGAAAATGATAGATATTTTTCGTATATACCGGACAAACTGGTCAGAATTGTATTTGATACAGATATGGATACCGACGTTGACGATACCGGCGCTTTGGCTGTGCTTTACTCCTATGTGCAGGAAGGACGGGCTGAAGTTCTTGCAACAGTAGGTTCCTGCAACAGTGGCTGTGCCGTAAAATGTATTGGCGGAATAAATGCGTATTACGGCTTTCCTAAAGTCCCTGTGGGAATATCGCCTGATTGTCCGAGCAGCGGAAAATCACCTTATCAAAGAATTATCGCCGAGAAATACGGGAAAGATTTTCCTGACGATAAAACAGCAAGATCCGCATTGGAAGTATATCGTGAAGTCTTGTCTTCCGCAGAGGAAAACAGTGTTGTCATAACGGTAATAGGTGCATTAAATAATCTAAGCGACCTATTGAAATCGGAAAGCGATAAATACAGCCCGTTGAATGGCATAGAGCTGGTAAAAAAGAAGGTAAAGATTTGTGTCATAATGGGAGGAAGATTCCCGCAATCTACTCCTGTCGGAGAATATAACATAAGACTTGATGTTGACGCTGCGTATTACGTTATACACAACTGCCCGGTATCAATTTTATGGAGTGGCCAGGAGATAGGAGAGTCTATTTTTACTGGAAATATGCGAAATGAAATGGAAAAGGATAATCCTGTACGGCTTGCCTATAATTTGTACGGAAACGATGAAACAGGTATTTATGCACGTCAAAGCTGGGATCTGACAACGATAGTATATGCCGTTGAGGGAGCGGGAGATTACTGGGATATACAAACAGGTTCCATAGAGATCAATACGGAGAACAAGATTTTAGCTTCAAATTTTGGCCCCGCATACAATAACTGGACAGCTGGCGAAGGAAAAGATGCGATACTTGTGCAAAAGATGAAATCTGAAAAGATTGCAAATATGTTGAATAAGCGTATGGTCATGGCTAAAAAGTCGTGTGTGGAAGAGAACCTTTTAAATGAATAGTTTATTTTAAACATCGGATTATTTGCAAAAATTGAAGGAGTACACGCATGGATACTATCAAACTTTTAATCTGGGACTTGGATGATACCTTCTGGAAAGGCACTCTTTCTGACGGCGAAATAATGCCGGTTCCCGAAAATATTGAGTTGGTGAAACGCCTCACCGACCGTGGAATAGTAAATTCGATCTGTTCAAAAAACAATTACGAAAAAGCGAAAGCAAAGCTGGAGGAGCTCGGCGTTTGGGAGTATTTTGTGTTTCCTTCAATCGACTGGACTCCCAAGGGAGAACGCGTCAAAAACATAATTTCTGATATGAACCTCCGCCCAGTAAATTGTCTTTTCATTGACGATAGCGCAAATAATCTTGAAGAGACAAAATTTATAGCGGGGGGGGGTATCAACGTTGCCTTGCCAGAGAAGCTACCAGAGCTGGTAAAGGATCCGGCCTTTGCAGGAAAAGATGACTGCGAGCATTCCCGATTAAAGCAGTATAAGATCCTTGAAGAAAAAACTGCTGCAAGAGCGCAAAGCGGTTCAAACGAGGAATTTCTCTATCAGTCTGAGATCCACGTTGAATTAATTGAAGATTGCAGCGATAAACTGGTTCGGATTCATGAGATGATACACCGCAACAATCAGCTTAATTTTACCAAAGACAGGATTTCTCAGGAAGAAGTTGACAGAATATTTACCGCCCCGGATATAACTAGTGGCGTTGTACATGTTACCGATAAATACGGTGATCACGGCATAGTTGGATGTTATGCAATAAAAGACGGGAAAACGCTCCAATTCGTATTCTCTTGTCGTATTTTAGGCATGGGAGTGGAGCAATGGGTATATGCAGAGCTTGGTTATCCTGACATTGAAGTGGTAGGAGAGGTTGCCGCCGAACTGAACAAAATAGATAGACCTAAATGGGTAAATAGTTTGCTGCAGGTTCGGGAAGATGGAACGGTTGCGGATAAAGCCGCACCTTCTCTTATAGTTTACGGTACTTGTCCATTAAGACCCATTTGGGCGTACCTTCAGCCTAAGCTGCCAAATGCAAAATTTGCAGAAATAGATCCGCAACCGTGCCCATTGAATTTGGCTGTCACACTGCGTGAGAGTGAGGATCAAAAATCGGAATGGCTTTCAACGATCCCTGCGATTAATAACATTTATACATTCGATAAGGAAGTGTATAGCTCAGAAACAAATTATGTTTTAATAACTTTTATAGGGCTTTTTGACATAAAGAAATATGAGCGCAAGGACAACGGTTCGTATTTTTTTTGTGTGACATTAAATAAAGATAATGCAGACAATTCTGTTTTAGATAATTA
Source organism: uncultured Acetatifactor sp. (assembly GCA_947625475.1). Taxonomy (GTDB): domain Bacteria; phylum Bacillota; class Clostridia; order Lachnospirales; family Lachnospiraceae; genus Acetatifactor. The sequence continues at coordinate 4,070 of CANQOL010000050.1, read as the reverse complement.
TAGGTGCCTGCAATTAAGCAGAGAGGATATTATCAAGGAAATTTCATATATCTGCGAACATTTGTCTAAAAATACCAAATTGCTTATCTTAACTGCTCCGGATTTGGAATTTCCCTCAAAAGGTAAGGATGAGGATTATTTTCGACGGCAGGAGTTAAATAAAATTGCATATGAGCTCAGCGAAAAATACAAATGCATTCATTTGATAAATATAAATAAATTTGCAACTTCGCCAGCTGATTTTTTTGAGCCGATCCCAGAACATTATAACAGAAGTGTTGGATACTATCTTGCAGATGAAATCCTCAATTATATGGGAATAATAAATACATCTTATAAAGAAACGGCGGCTAAACCGGTTTCAAAAAAATATCCCGATAATGCTGTTATTCAGAATTTTAACATTACGGGTTCCAATGAAAACTGCAAAATAATTATCTACATATTAAACGGCAGGTTCTTTGTTGATGTTCAGTTGGATCGGCCAGAGAAATATTTAATTCAATGTACTATTATTCGTGGCAGATGGAATGAATTTGTTTCGGAAAAAGGAAAGCAATATAAATTTGATATTTCGGTCGAAAGAATTGGAATTTATCGTGTGAGAATAAATGTATTTGATCTTCTTGGCCAAAACTGTATTTGTAATTTATGGACTGTTCCTATCGACTACAGCAAATTTAATTACATAAAATATTTTGATCCCAAAGACAGCAGTTATGACGCTGCAATGATTAATATAAATGAGTTTATAAATAATAATATATTAGCTGATAGTCGTTACAATTTGATGGTAAACTATATCACAGAATTAGCCTCTGATGGCATAAATTTTTTTGACTATTTTTCATATATAGGCATATATGAAATTAATTTGGTGGTTGATCAAAGGATTGGTAAACTCTTAATGCCTTTTATCAAATCGGCAAAAGTTAAAATAAAAAATATATTTACTGCGGATAACTTGTATGTTTTACGGTCTATGACAGATTTATATTCTGTAAATGCCATAACTGGAGCATTACCTTTATGTGACAAAGATGTACTGCTTATAGCTACTGATTTTTACGATTCTGACAGTTTTCGTAGTGCATTATTAAATACCCACGCGAAGATTTTTTCTATGATGCATATTTTAGCTATCCAATTGACTAAATATATATTTGTTAATAGGATAAAAGATATAATTCCCAAAACCATCATGGTAAGAACAGCAAATTTACATAGGTATGCAGACTTTGATTATTCTAAATTAACTGCTAATGAAAAGCAATTAGATAATAAATATTTTATTAATGTGCTAGAAACAGCAAATTACATAAAGAACAATTTTGATTCACTGCCTCCTCAGTTGAAAGCTATGTCTGAAGAAAAATTGTCCGAAACAATGAATATGCCCGCTTCAGTTTTTGACTCAAAATCCGGTATTTATAAATATGCCGACAGAAAGGGAAAATATGTAAATGTTGAAGAGGGAATGAGGTACACGCCCGAAAATCCGGACAGTTATATTGGGACAATATATATTTTTGGTGGGCCCCACGCTTTTGGATACGGAGTCGGTGATGGCGAGACCGTTGCTGCGTTTCTACAAAAGATCATTGCTTTGCCATATAGAGTTGTGAATTTTGCAAATTGTTGGAATTATGATTATGACCTTGCACTTAATTTGATGAGCAGAACAGTATTTCAGCCAAATGACATAGCCATATTCATTATGGCAAACTGGGGAAATGATTACATACGTAAAGAATATTTACATTGGTTGCATTGGGATACAATAGAACAGCCCATAATTAAAGTAGACGCTTTCCCTCTCTTTGAAAAAAGAGATCGTCCTGATTATTTCCTGCACAGATACGGTTATACTCCCGAATGTAATCTTGAACTTGCCAAGCTGATCCGTGACGCTGTTTATAAAAATATAAAGTTGTTTGATATTAAATAATTTTTAAGAGGACTAGGTTCTTGTGATCAATGAGCTGAAGATTCCTGTGGTGGTCATGGGAGCCCATGATATGATTGTGGCGGATGGCCCGGACGGGATTTTGGTGTCGGATAAGGAGAAGAGTTCGTTTATCAAGGAGTATGTGGATCACATAGATATGCGCCCATGTATGAGGAGCGGGAGTGGGGAGATTATACGGTGCTGAATGTAAACATGGATGAGGAGCACCGTAAGGCGGTGACAAAGAAGAAAACCGTACGGCGCGGGGGACAGATCGAGGGGTGAGTGTCTGCCCGGGGTTTATACAGAACACAACGGGGCAGGTCTCCAGGATAGAGAAGAGATCTGCCCCGCTGCGGATAACTATTTACTCAGCGGCGTCAGGAACGGTTTGTCCCAACTCCCTGAGCAGCTGTCTCATACGCTCGTTCTCGGCGGATAAATTTCTGTTATTTTCCTGGAGGCGGTCCCGTTCTGCAGCAGTTTTTGCAATTTCCTGGATCTTTTTCTGGATGACCTGTTCGTTCCGGATCCGTTCCTGCTGGGCGCGGCGATTGGCCTCCTTCAGCCTGTTTTCCAGAGTGAGAACCGCCGTATTGCGGTCCATGAGACTCAATACATCAGAATACATATTGATCAGCTCCTTTGGATTTGTGCGGAATTCCGTGATCTCACGGTAGAGAGGAAGGAATTCCGGATATTGGTAAACCAGCTTCGTGACATCGGACGGATCGTTGGACCCGAAAAAGGTCAGCCACGCGTCCAATGGGGTCTTGATATCTTTATTGTGAATCAAAGTGCGGAAAGTGTCAAGAGAAATATAGGTTGTGTGAAATAGATTTTTGACATTCACGCCGCTGGTGAAGATATGTTGTTCCTGATGGAGAAAGGCGGGGGCTGCGTCCCGGAAGGCCTTGGGACTGTTCTTCATCAGGACAATGAGGTGGACGGGCCGCATGTCCTGAAAGGAGAAATCCCGGCCGCGTTCAGAGCGGACCTTATAATACTGTCGCATCAGGGCATCGGCCAGATAACAGCAGCTTCTCTCGCCGGAGAAGTCATAGCCGATGCGTTGGACCTCCACGTTGATCAGGGAGCAGTCCGCCAGCTCCACCAGAAAGTCCATAATGAGGATGCTGGATTTTTCGGAGAGACGGATGCCTTTTCTGGGCAGGGCCTTCCGGATCCGGACCTGCTGCCCCAGCAGGGCGGAGAGGAAGCTCTCCAGCCGGTCGGGATGTGTCCTGGGATCCAGGATATGCTGGGAGATGCAGTCATACAGGATCTCCAGCTTGTGCTCCTGATTTTTCAGATAGGTTCCCTGGAGGAAGGAGAGGAACAGTTCGCGATGTTCCTGGGACAGGGCGAAAAAGCGTTTTCTGGTGCCGCGGCCCGAACGACGAATCAGCTGCATGGCCTCCTCTGGGGAGAGGGGAGCCCCAAGGATCTGAGCTGCGCCGTTCGCATCCTGTGGATTAGCGGAGAGCTGCGCAGATGGGATGTGAGAATTGTGTTCATTCATAGACGGTAGATTCCTTTCTTTTGTGTCACCGGTCGGATGAAAGATGTTCAGCCAGATACCATGTGATCTGAAAATTATGAGTGCGGGAAAAAATATTTCTCAATCTTAACCAGCGAGAACTGCACAAACACGCATGTGATCAATGAGCTGGAGATTCCGGTGGTGGTCATGGGAGCCCATGATATGATTGTGGCGGCTGGCCCGGACGGGATTTTGGTGTCGGATAAGGAGAAGAGCTCGTTTATCAAGGAGTATGTGGATCACATAGATATGCGCCCCATGTATGAGGAGCGGGAGTGGGGAGATTACACGGTGCTGAATGTAAACATGGATGAGGAGCACCGTAAGGCGGTGCCAAAGAAGAAAACCGTGCAGCGCGGGGGGGGGGGCAGATCGAGGGGTGAGTGTCTGCCCGGGGTTGATACAGAACACAACCGGGCAGGTCTCCAGGATATAGAAGAGATCTGCCCCGCCGCGGATAACGATTTACTCAGCGGCGTCAGGAACGGTTTGTCCCAACTCTCTGAGCAGCTGTCTCATACGCTCGTTCTCGGCGGATAAATTTTTGTTATTTTCCTGGAGGCGGTCCCGTTCTGCGGC
>CANQOL010000049.1 GCA_947625475.1 uncultured Acetatifactor sp. | reverse complement strand
ATGTTCCTGGCGGCAGCGCTTGATTTTCTGCCCGATTTCGTAATAGTCGAGGTATTCCATAAGTTTCCATTCCTTTCACAATATTTTATTTTACCTAGGAAAATAAGATACAATAATTCTCTGATAGAATTATTTCATATCTAATAGAATTATATTGACGCGATAGGTTCCTGATTCAGGATGAAGCTTCCTGTATGATGCCAGAAAGGGAGACAGAGAACTTATGAGATTAATGAGAGGAATGGAAAAATATCAGTAAAATATACAATAAAATAATTCTAATAGAATTATATATTGACTACTAGAATTATTTGGGATATAATTCTTGCGTGAATACTTTTTATTATTTGCGGGTAGTAATGCATCTGAATATACACGAAAGAAAGTGAATCAGGGGGCAACAGGATGAAGATTAAACTTGCCGTTCTTGAAAGTGATCAGGGATATCTGGCCCGTATTGCGGGTGTCTTTAACGTCAGATATGCAGATAAGTTTGAGATCTATTCTTTTACGGATAAGGACTTCGCCTTATCTAGTCTCGACACTTCTAAAATTGATGTACTGGTCGCAAGCGACAGCTTCCAGATCGATGCGGACGCTCTTCCCAGAAGATGCGGCTTCGCTTATCTTGTGGATTCCGCTGAAGTGACTGAGCTGAACGGACAGCGTGCGATCTGCAAGTTCCAGAAAGCGGAGCTGATCTATAAGAGTATCCTTAGCATCTACTCCGAGAAAGCGGGCTCGATGCTGGGAATGCGACAGGACGATGTCAACAGCAGGCTGGTGCTATTTCATTCTCCGGCTGGAGGAACCGGCGTCTCAACAATGGCGGCGGCCTGCGCGCTGCACGCTGCGGCTATGGAACGAAGGGTTCTGTATTTGAATCTCGAGAAATATGGTTCAGCAGATATTTTCTTTGCGGCGGACGGACAGTTCGATTTTAGCGATGTGATCTATGCGCTCAAGAGCCGCAGAACAAATCTGTCCATGAAGCTGGAAAGCTGCGTCAAACGGGACTCCAGAGGCGTGGATTTCTTTTCAAAGCCGAAAGTGGCGCTGGATATGCTGGAGCTTAGAGGAGAGGACATTCTGCGTCTGCTTGGCGAACTGAAATCCGCAGGAACTTACGATCTGATAGCTGCCGATATGGATTTTGGTATTGATAAGGATACGCTGGCAGTCTGCAGGATGGCTGATTCCATCGTGTGGATCAGCGACGGCTCAGAGACGGCCAATGAGAAGATTCTGCGTGCTTATAAGGCTCTTTCTATCATGGAGCGCGATACTGACGTACCACTGCAGAACCGGCTTCAGATAGCCTATAATCGGTTCAGCAATAAGACCGGTCATCTGCTGAGCGGTGCTGAGATCCACAGTTTGGGCGGCTCTCCGCGGTATGAACACTTGCCGGCGGCGGCGGTGGCGGAGCAGTTGTCGAAGCTTGCCATGTTTGACGCGATGATGTAGGTGGTGAGTAGATATGGATTACAATCAGGAGCAGCAGCTTATAAATGAGATCAAAAAATATGTAAGCGAGACGCTTCCCTTAAGCAAGATGGAGGACGCTGAGCTGGAAGAAAAGATTGAAGAGATCGTGATGCAGCGGCTGAGCAGCAAGTACTGTCCCATTGGACAGAAGGTCTCCATTGTGCAGCAGGTCTACAGTTCCATCCGCGGTTTTGGGCTTCTCGATACGATCATGCAGGACGATACGATCACCGAGGTCATGATCAACGGTCCAGACAATGTATTTATTGAACAGAACGGCCGTCTGTTCAGGCTGGACAAAAAGTTCGAAAGCCAGCGCCGTCTGGAGGATGTGATTCAGAGGATCGTAGGTTTGGCGGGACGCGAGGTCAACCAGGCCAATCCGATCTGCGACACCAGGCTTCCAGACGGTTCCCGCGTGAACGTGGTGCTCCCGCCGATCGCCCTGTGCGGCCCGACGCTTACGATTCGTAAGTTTTCAAAAGAACCCATGACCATAGAGAAGCTGATTTCTTACGGTTCTATTACCCGCGAGATCGCCGATAAACTGGAGCTGTTGGTCAGAGCCAAATACAATATTTTTATCAGCGGAGGTACTGGTTCCGGTAAGACCACATTCCTGAACGCTCTTTCCAATTATATTCCGAAGGATGAACGCGTCATTACGATCGAGGATTCCGCTGAACTGCAGATTACCGGCGTCGACAACCTTGTGAGCCTGGAAACCCGCAATGCCAACGCGTCTGGGGCTGGACAGATTACAATTCGCGATCTGATCAAATCGTCGCTTCGTATGCGTCCGGAGCGAATCGTAGTGGGCGAGGTTCGCGGCGGCGAGGCACTGGATATGCTGCAGGCTATGAACACCGGCCATGACGGTTCCCTTTCCACTGGTCATGCCAATTCTACCCACGATATGCTGAGCCGTCTGGAGACTATGGTGCTGCAAGGGGCGGACGGGCTTCCGTTGGAGGCCATCCGTCAGCAGATCGCCTCGGCTGTAGATATTATCATCCATCTGTCAAGACTCCGCGACAAGTCCAGGAAGACCATGGAGATTACAGAGGTAGTTGGCTATGAGAAGGGACAAATCATACTGAATCCGCTGTATGTGTTTGAGGAAGATGAAAAAAGTACGCTGGAGAAGGTGTCCGGAAGCCTTAAGAGAACCAAGAACCCGATGAAGAACACGTTTAAGCTTCAGCTATCGGGAATACGGACGGAGATATGAGGTGACAGATATGGCAGATTCAAAAAAGACGAAGGAACCGAAATATTTGCCGTCGCCGCTGAATAATAAAATGCTGAATTATAAGGTTTATTATATGTCGGCGGGGGAAAAGGTGCTGTATTTTCTCCTGACGTTCGTGCTGGGAGGCCTGGTGGGCTATGTGTTCTATGGGGGTCTGTTTAAGTACGACGGCGAGGCGACGATGGCGACATACATAAGCAATATCGTGATCTTTACCGGGGTTGGCTTAATCGCTGCCAAGGTATTTCTTCCCGCGATTGTTGAGAGTCTTCTCAGGAAACGGAACAAGCAGCTGCAAAAGCAGTTCATGGATCTTCTGGAGGGGCTCTCCGCGTCGCTGTCTGCCGGGAATACGGTGAACGACTCCTTCCTGAACGCCTGTAACGATATGAAGAACCAGTATACGGACAAAGACTATATCATAATGGAACTGCAGGAGATCGCGGCGGGACTGAATAACGGGCGGACGCTGGAGGAGATGCTTGTTAATTTTGGCAACCGAAGTAACAATGAGGATATTTATAACTTCAGTAATGTGATTAGCAACTGTTATCGCCTCGGCGGCAATTTCAAAGACGTGGTGAGGCGTACGAGAGGAATTATCGGAGACAAAATCGCGATTTCCGATGAGATCGACACGAAGCTTGCCTCCAATAAGCTTCAGCACAACGCTATGTGCGTCATGCCCATCGTACTGGTCGCCATGCTGAAGACATCCAGCCCAAGCTTCGCCCAGAATCTCTCGTCATTTCTCGGGGTGCTTGTAACAACGCTGGCGGTTGGGATTTTTGTCGCCTCGTATTTCTGGGGGCAGAAGATTATAGATATCGGGTGACGGAAGATGAGAATGATCGTATTGGCTGTGGGAACCGTGTTATTGCTGGTGTTTATCGCGCTTCTGTTTAAGGGTTCCAAATATGACTATATGCTCGATCCGCTGGACGGAGATGATTTTCCGCTGAAGACGCTGTATTCGGCGGGGCTAGCGGTTCAGGACTATAAGTTCGGCAGGCTCAGAGGAAAGATTGGCGATAAACTCCGTCAGGACTGCGCGCTGATCTACACGAGGCAGTTCAGCGAATATTATGCGCGTATTATATGGGCGCAGATGTTTTCCTTCGCCCTGTTCTTCCCAGCTGTGACGTTTGTCGCCGCGGGGCTTCTGTCGGAGGACATGACGCTTTTGTGCCTGCTGACCGGCGTGGGAATGTGTTTGCTTTCAGCCTACTATTTCTATAATCATACCGGAGAAAAGGTAAAGGAACGCAGGGAGGAGTGCGAAAAGGAATTCCCCAACGCCATATCGAAGCTGGCCCTGATCGTCAATTCCGGCGTGATCCTGCATGAAGCCTGGGAGATGGTTGCGTATGGGAAAAACGCGGTTTTCTATGACATGATGAAGAGATCCTGCGAGGAGATGGGCAACGGTAAGTCCGATATTGATGCGATCCATGATTTTGGAGTAAGAACGAATTCGGATGATATCAAGAAATTTGCCTCGGCTCTGATCCAGAGTATTGAACGGGGCGGCGGAGATCTGCCGCAGTTTCTGGTGAATCAGTCGTCGGAGCTTTGGGCAAACCGCAGACAGGTTATGCTTCAGAAGGGTGAGGCGGCCTCCAGCGCGCTGCTCATGCCAATCGCGCTTATGTTCTTCGGCGTGATGATGATCGTTATCGCCGCAGCTATGCAGAGCTTCAGCTTATAAGGTATCAGCAAAACAGTGTTTTGTGGATATAAAAAAATTAAGGAGGTAGGAGAGATGCTGGAATCGTTATTTTGGAGGGCAAGACTGGAGACGACAAAGTGGCTGCGAAATGTGGCAGAGGATGAGAGCGGAGATACGAATTTTATTTCGATCCTGATTATTCTCGGAATCGTTATCATCCTGGCAGGCGTATTCATGGGTTTCAAAAATCAGATTGTCGGTCAGGTTCAGAACATCATCAACGATTTCAAAATCCAGTGATGACATGAGGCTGCGCTGTCCGGAACCGTTCAGAAGAGGGGGCAGCGCAGCCGTAGATATCTAAGTACGATCCGGGAGGGCTATATGCGGTATGTTATCGCTTTGACTACCGCGATACTAAGCGCGGGGCTTTCTTATATAACGCTGGATAAGGATATCACTGACCGCCTGCGAATACTGCGTCGCAGCGGCGAAGCGGTGTCGGGCAGCGACAAAAGGTCTGCGTCTGAAGCGGTACTGGAGGACAGCGAAAGGCCTGCGTACGAAGCAGAACCGGGCGACAGCAAGAGGCTTGCAAAGAAGACAAAGGCAGTTCTTACGGTCGTATGCTTTGTTCTGTCTTTTGCTGCGGCCATGCGTATTCTGGCGAAACTGTCCGATGGAATCAATATCTGCAAGATGCTTTCAGCGCTTGTCGGTCTGTTTGGAGTGGCTTGTATCGATTATCGGGAGCACAGAATTCCCAATATATTCCCGCTGGCGCTTGCCCTGATCGGGATTTTCTCTCTGGCCGCCGGATATATGACGGATCAGCAGGGTGCGGTTTCCTATATCATAAGCAGCGTGTTTGCAACTGTGGTTACGGTACTGTGCCTGACAGGTGCTTCTGTTCTGACCAATCATGGAATCGGCTTCGGTGACATCAAGACGATAGGTGCGCTCGCTATTATCGGTGGTGTATATACGATTTATGGGACGCTTCTGTTTGGTGTACTGCTCTGTTCGGCGCTATCAGTATTTTTCTTTCTGACAAAGAAGAAGGGACTAAAGGAATCGCTTCCCTTTGGTCCATTTATACTGGCCGGTTATCTTATAACGGTGATCATTTCAAAATATTAAGAGAGAACGAGACTGGAATTATGAAGAGGATACGGATAGCATTATCAGTAGTTCTGATTCTGGCGGCTTGCGCCGCCTGGGCCGTACAGCTTGTGGGTGTGGGAAACACTGGGGCTGACTATAACAGATATGTCGAGAGTGCAGAGGAATATATGACACGTTCTCTGTACCAGAAAGCGGCTGAATCCTACAAGTCGGCGCTTCAGCTGAAAGAGGATAAGAAGATTCGCGACGCGTGGATCGAGGCCGGGCAGGCCGCTTATAATGACGGCGTTATGACAAAGGGGCAGTTTGCTGACGCTCTTTCGGAGGCCTGCGATGTATATCCAGAGAACGCTGCATACTGGGAATTGCTTATGGAATTGTATCTGCAGAATTCTGATTATCAATCGGCCCATTCGGCGTACGCGAAGTCGCAGCGGGCTGGAGCGAAAAGCGAGAAGCTGACCGAATTAGGAATTACGGTGGATTATTCCTTTTCAGCGTCGAACAAAGAATATAAATCATTTTTCAGAAGTCCGGACGGATATTATACGCTGCAGGACGAAAATGCCTGGGGCGTTATGGGGCCTGATTCCGAATGGCTTTACGAATGTGATTATCAATATATAAGCCCTGTCAGCGATGACCGGGCGGCTCTCTATGTCTCCGAAAAGGGACAGAGAATTGTGGACGGCAGCGGAGTGGTGCAGGCGATTGTCGCGGAGCCGATTACTTTGTCGCGGGCTGTTTCGGACGGCCTTCTGCCGGTATGTGATGAGAGCGGTTCATGGCGTTATCTGAACTGTGAGGACAGTACATTCGGCACGGTCAGCTATGAGGACGCGTCTGCATATAGGAATGGAATTGCCGCGGTGAAGACCTCCGGCGTATGGAAGCTGATCGGAACGGACGGAGAGCTTGTATCCGGGCAGAGCTTTGATGATATCCTGCTGTATGGGAACGGAGATTATACCTGCAGTGACAGAATGATTGCTTCTGTGAATGGAAGATATAATCTGTATAACGCTCAGGGAGAAGAAGTAAAGTCCTTAAACGTGCAGAAGGCGGATGTTTTTCTGAATGATTATATAGCCTTTCAGGATGATTCCGGCAAATGGGGGTTTATGGATGCAGACGGAAAGCCGGCGATAGAACCGCAGTTTGCGGAGGCAAAGAGCTTTTCTGACGGACTGGCCGCCGTATCTGATGGGACACACTGGGGTTATATTGATCATCAGGGAAGGCTGGTAATTGATTATCAGTTCCTTGAGGCCGATTATTTTACGGAGGATGGAGTGGCTTTTGTCAGATCGTTGAACGACCTTTATTATATGATAAAGCTGCGCTTCTGAGAGGAGAGAGGATTGTATGCCGAAGAAGATCGGGCAGGACAAAGGAGAGGTCATGCTGGAAGGAATGATTATTATCGTTCTGACCATGCTGCTTCTGGTATGGATTCTGGGCGTCGGATTCCTTTATTATCAGAGATTTCTGGTAACGTCGGTAACGAACGACGCTGCGGCCAAGGTGGCGGCTACATTTAACAATCCTGAAAGTGATCTTGTCATGGGATATATTGAGGAGCAAGACTTAACCAGCCGGGATCTGTACAGAGGATTTCGCGAATCACAGATGCTGGACGTAAACCAAGCGAAGGCCGAAGCTTACATAAAGTATATGCTGAAGAAAACTAATTTCGCGGGAACAATCGATGAGGATTCCGTAACCGTGGAGGTGAAGCTGGTTCCGGATTCCGCTCTGCGGCGTCATGTGAGAGTGCATACGGTATGTACGTTCAATACGCCTTTTGGCAGCGGGCTGGAGATATTCGGCATGAAAAGCAGGGCAACCTATGAGGCGACCGCGAGGGCGGACTGTACCGATATCATTGATTATTTGAACACGTCGGATTTCGCGGAATTCCAGTTAAGCGGTGGAGGAATATCGTCTAAGGTTGTGAAAATGATCAATTCAATCATGGATATTTTTAATCATATATATGTAAAGCGGTGAGGTGCGGTTCATGAGCAGACTGGCTCGGATCGGGAGGATCCTGAAAAACAGCTATTATCACAGATACAGATTTATCAACGGAACCAGAGGAGTCATTTCTCTGTTTTTGGCTATCCTGATGCTCCCGTTTACTACGATTGCGGGAAGTCTGATTAACGCGGCCCGTGTAAGCAGTGCAGTCGCCATATTCGATGAGGCGCTCTGCAACGCATCGAACTCAACCCTTGGTACTTACGACAAATTCTTACGCCAGCGGTTTGGACTGCTTGCCCTTAGCCAGGAGGTATCCGGGGGCGAACTCTCTCAGAAGGAAGTGGCGAAGATGATCTCTGATACCTTCAGGGAGTATATGAGGGAGAACCTGAAAACCCTGAGCAATACTTACGTTACCTCGGAAAGCGAGTCGGAAGGAATCTATTCTCTGGCGGATCCGAACGTGCTGACATATCAGGTACTGGAATACAGTAAATACAGCGTGCCTTTGAAACTGGTGGAGGATGGCCTTGGACTGGAGGATATACTGGGTGATCTGGAGGATATGATTCCTGGCAGCTCGTTCTTTGATTTTATCACGGAAGGAGCCGGCACGGTTGACAACGTATTGTCGCTTGCGGAGAGCACGAGGAAACTGAAGGATACCATCGATGAGGCTATGACCGCGCAGACGAATTATACGAGCGCGTATAGCGCGTTTGAATCGAGCGTATCTGCTTATAATGCCAAGAAAAATGAGATGGATTCAGCACTGGCGGCGATACAGGAGACGATCGACAATTTGAATACGAAGGTTTCCGCGGCGGCAGCGCAGATTAGTTCTCTGCAGCAGCAGATTACCGATCTGGAGACACCTCAGGAGGAAGATGAGTCAGATTACTCCGAGCAGGTCAGCGAGTTACAGAAGCAGATCACCAAGATCCAGGAAGACAACGAGAAGGATCTGAAAGAACTTCAGGACGCGAAGGAAGAATACGATAATACGAAGCGCAACTTCGGATCAGAGCTGCGTACTCTTCAGGCCAATGCGGAGCAGAGCCGTTCAGCTTACGTATCTAAGATAGGTGAACTGTCCCCCAAGCTGGAAGCCGTTTATAATGATCTGACGGCCGTTCAGGATAATATAACGTCGGTTTCAAATTCGGTCGTGGAAACAACTACCAAGCTCGGTACAGGAGTGCTGGGCGAAATGAAGAATGACAATAAAAAACGGCAGGGAGCAATGGATGATAAGGCCAACAGTTCTGACAACGAGGACGTAAAGAAAGAAAAAGCCAGGCTGAAGGACGAGGCGGCTCAACTTGATAATATTAAGACTGTGGTAGATGCCCGTGAACAGGCTTACACAAACGGTATGCAAGAGATGAACGATCAGATTGGCGAGTTCGATAAAAGCATCTATTCGACGGCTGTTTCCAAGCTGAACACTCTTGGGTCAAAGATCGGCTCCTACAAGACGGATGTAATCAGCTCCGGGGCTGACGGGAGCTCGGAGTTTAGTTCCATGGAGGCAGTGAGCCGTTCGGCACATTATCTGGAAATGCAGGGACTCCTGACTAAAGAGGCGGTAGAGAAGGCGGAGAAGGAATTTGTCGCACAGACAGTAAAAGCGTCTGTGTGGACGGTGATCAAGACGATCATCAGTTTCTTCGAGGCGCTGTTCTCTCTGAAAACGATCTATGACCAGAAGTTGGGCGCTGTGATCGATATGGGCTACTATGATAACACGTATCACGGCCTGCCGTCAGTCAAGAACAAGAAGAGGTCGGAGTATCCGCTGTTTGAGGGATCTCATGTAAATAAAGACCGGGAGCGTTCTCAGGACTTCAAGGAGCTTTTTGGCGATTTCTCCGCTGAGGAGAGCAGTCTGCCCTCCAGCTTCGACTTGTTCCAGGCGCTTGGGAATATTTTCAATGCTTTCGCAACGATCACGGGCGGGATTGGAAAACTGGTGAGCGGAATCGGCTTTCTGGAGCTCGCCAAGCTGCTCAAGGAAATGTTTAACGCCGTGACGACCATTGTCAATAATATCTCCGGGATTTTTGTGTACCTTTCCAGTCTGTTTAGTAATTTTGCAGAGCGTTTGGGGAGTAAGATTCTATTAGCAGGATACATCCACTATATGCTTTCTGATCGTATGACTTATGACGGCGGCTCGGCACTTACAGGGACATCCTTTAATAAGAGAGACCAGGATCCCACTTCTGTCCTTCCGTCCAGTGAGATAACGGATATGCTGGCCCTGATCACGAGCATATATAAGGTTGTGACGGGTGGAAATGAAAAATGTTTTGTAGGAGCGGAGAAGGAATACGTTATGTTCGGCTCCATCTCAGAGATCGTGAACCAGACGGCTGTCTTCGGATGCATCTATCTTGTAAGGCTGGTCTCCAATCTGGTGCCGATTTTTACGAATACAGAGGTGCAGGCTATAGCGTCCGCAGCTACGATCGCTTATCCGATCGTGATGCTGATCTATGTGCTGGCTGAGCCGCTTATAGATACGATCCTGATGGTAAACGGCACGGCGATGCGTCTTATCAAGTCGAAGATATATCTGACGCCTTCCGGTATTGTGGATTTGGTGGAAGCGCTTGCAGGCATATCGCTGAGCACTGCGACCGCTGAGGAGCTGAAAGGCTCGTTCGGCAAAGTTGATATACCCAAAGACACGAGTAAGAAAAAGAATACGGGTCTGGATGTGGGAAAGTATTTCACGGTAGACTACTCAGAAACCTTGTTCCTTTTGATGCTTGTGTTTACATCGCCAACTACGATGATCGAGCGGCTGAGCGATATTATTGAGATGGAAGCTGTGGAGAATATTGCCAATAATACAGGGTTGGCGGCCTCAAACGGTCTGTACGATCTGGATTACAGCTATACGTACATCCGAACGGAAGCCACATTTACGATGCATGAGTTCTTCCCGATTACCAAAGAGGCGATCGGCTTTAACAAGAAACGTATTGTATACAAAGGATATTAAGCGATGAAAAGGATAAGGTCGGAGAGAGGACTGCTGTCGCTGGAGGCAAGCATAGCGGTAACGATATTTTTATTTCTGATGCTGTTTATGTACAGTTTTTTCATTGTGTTTGAGGCGAGAAATGAGATCGCTCATGTGCTGCTGGCAGCCACCAACAGCCTGTCATTGGATCCGTATGGCAGTGAAAGTGTGCAGGATTCAGGAGCGGTCGGACAGTTTATATCTCTGGTCTATCATATTTCACAGGATTCCTACGGAAGTGACGAGCCAGGTGAGGGTTTTGTAAATATGATGCCATGGACCCGGGCACTGACATTCGGGATCGATGAGAATGCGTGGGATGGCAGTCTCTATGTACCGGGAGAGATCCCGGAGGCAGATGAGTACGGCAATGCGGGAGCTGAGTCGGGACTTCTCGGATCGGTTGTGAAGGCGCGCTTCGTGGCTTACCTGGCGGGCGGCGACGAGGCGGCTGCAGACCGGATTTTGAGACGGTTCCATGTGGTAAACGGTCTGGACGGACTGGATTTTTCCGGAACCCATGTCGCATCGTCCAAGATCTATGTGAATGTCAAGTATACGCTGGAATATGAGTATAAGGTTTTTAATCTTGGAACTATGAGTTTTGAGCAGTCGGCCTGTTCGAAATTATGGGAATAGGAGAGGAGAAGGATCATGAGCAGATTCTGTTACGAAAATCAGGGAAGCACAACTTACCTCGTGTGCACACTGGAGCCTGAGGAGACTCTGGATACCATGAGCCTTGGGATGATTACAAATAATCATATACCAGGGCTTGCATCCGCGATCTTCATGCAGGTGAATGCGGAACAGTACATTAAGTATAATGTATCCTCGCGGATTCCGGTCAGTCAGCTGTTTACCGGGATTGTCAGCAAAAAGCGGCTTCTTGGGGTGTTTCAGGGGGTTGTGAATGCGCTATTGAACGTAGAGGATTATATGATCGATCCAGATTCGCTTCTGCTGGATCTGGACTATATTTTCGCGGAAGTTTCGTCCTGCGATACAGTTGTAATCTGTCTGCCGGTATCAGCCGCGAACCGAGTACATACGGATGTAGGAGCATTTTTCAAGAATATCATGTTCAGCACCCAGTTTGATCAGACGGAGGACTGCAGCTATGTGGCCAAGATACTCAGTTACTTAAGTGGAGCGCTTGCGTTCTCGGTGTCGGATTTTGCCGGACTAATCAAAGAAATTCAGAATGATCCCGTGTCTCAGCAGGTGTCTCAGCAGTCTGTGTACCAGCAGGGATTTCAGCAGCTGGCAATGCCTGCAGCAAAGCCTGTTTCGCAGGCAGCGACTCAGCAACAGCAGAGTTTGGTGCAATCTCAGATGGTTCCGCCTCAGCCCTCGCAGCCGCCTGTACATCCCGTGTCTCAGCCGCCAGTCCGGCCTGAATCAGCGTATCAGCAGGCGCCTCAGTCCGAACCGGCGCATCAGCAGACACCTGAGCCGGGACCAGCGTATCAACAGATACCTCAACCTGTTCACCCGGTTCTGCCGCAGACTAAAAAGTCTGCGGTGTCAAAACCTGAGGCAGCCCCTGGCTTCAATATTCCCAACATGCCACAGGCGCCGGGCGGAGGTGTGCAGGCCGTAACGCAGACACCCGCCGCGACTGGCAGCGGAGAGGAGAAGATCAGTCTTTTTTATCTGCTTCAGCATTATAACAAGGATAACGCAGCTATCTATAAAGCTCAGAAAGAAGCTGCCAAACAGGCCAAGCAGGCGGGTGCGAAAAAGAAGAGCGGCAAGGCGAACGGAAAGCAGAAGGATACGGCCCAGCAGCCGGCGTCTGGCTATGCGGTTCCTGGGCAGTCGAGGGCACAGGGAGCGTCGCCCGATTACGCGGTTAACGGATTGCTCGGGGATTCTGCGGCGGGAAGAGCAGATCAGGGAGCGAGCCCGGCTCTGTCTGCGCTGTCGCAGTATGCGGTGGGAAGCGTGGGTCAGGGGGCGAGTCCGGCCATGTCTAAGCCGGTACCCCCCGCATTTGGAAGCAGAATCTCTTCTCCACAGTACATAAAGGCGGAAGCTGATTTCGGTGATACCGTCTATATGGGCGGAGATGACGGCGAATCGGATGACACGGTCATGCGATCTGATGGTCCGGGCCAGCAGATTCGTCCGCATCTGATCCGACAGTCCAACAACGAGTGGATTCCCGTTGAGCGTGAATTGTTTAGAATCGGCAGGGATGAGAACTATAACGACTATGTGGTCAGTAATAATAAGAGCGTGGGACGCAGTCATTGCCATATTGTGTCCCGGGACGGCGAGTACTTCATTGTGGATGACAATTCGAAGAACCATACGTATGTCAACGGAATGGAGATCACATCTGGAACTGAGGTAAAGCTGACGCACGCGGCGCACATCAGTCTCTCGAATGAAGTATTTGAATTCAGACTGTTTTAGAGGTGGCGCATATGGACTTCTGGGTATCGGCTTCGACGGATGTGGGGATTAAGAAACAGATAAATCAGGATAGTATTTTTGCACGCAGGATTGAGTCGCCGAGCGGGACGATGGCGTTTGCCGTGCTGTGCGACGGTATGGGCGGTCTGTCCTATGGGGAACTGGCAAGTTCCCTTTTGGTGAAGGCGTTCTCCAACTGGATGTACGAACAGCTTCCCGCCATTTCCGTAGACAGAATTCAGGATCATGTAATCCGAAAGCAGTGGACCGATCTGATCGCCGCGAAAAACAGCTGGCTTCATACCTACGGACTTCAGAATCAGTGCAGGGTGGGGACTACTGTAACGGCCCTGCTTCTGACACAGAGCAGATATTATCTGTTGAATATCGGTGATTCCCGCGCCTATGAGATCGGCAGGCAAGTCATACAGATGACGCAGGATCACACGCTGGTAGCGGAGGAGATCCGTTTGGGGAATCTCACACCAGAACAGGCGGAGCAGTCGCCGATTCGCAATGTCCTGTCCAGATGTGTGGGAGTTATGGATACGGTGCAGCCGGACCTTTTCTTCGGCGATGTGCGTCCGGGTGCAGTGTATGTGCTCTGCTCAGATGGTTTCCGTCACCGAATCACTGAGAAAGAGCTTAAGCAGCACCTTCAGGTTGACATCACGAGCAAACAGGAAATGAAGCAGCAAGAAGAATGCCTGATTGATTTAAATAAATACCGTGGTGAGACAGATAATATTTCAGTTATTACGATACGTGCGATAAAGGAGGAAGAAACAGAACATGGATTGGCTGACAGATGAGATGTTGCTTTATGGAGGAGCTGCCGCCGTCGGCGGATCCCTGCTGCTGTCTTTTCTCTATTTCTGCTTCTCGCAGATTACGAAGACGCGGCTGAGGGCGCGTCTGGGCACGGAGTACGGCGAGAGGAAGAAGGAGCTTGGCAAACGCAGGGGAAAGAAGAAATAACGGGCGGAGGTACCGTGAGACATGGCCGAGATAATAGCGTCGACTTATGAAGTGCTGGAGAAGATCGGTGCCGGAGGAGGCGGAAACGTATATCTGGCGAACCATCTGCGCTTGAACAAGAAGGTAGTCTTAAAGGCGGACAAGCGCAAGATTACTACACGCGAGGATCTTCTGCGCCGTGAGGTGGATGTTCTTAAGAATCTGAGTCACCCATACATACCTACGGTATACGACTTCTTTGTGGATCATGACACGGTTTATACGGTCATGGACTATATAGACGGCGAAAGTCTGGATAAACCACTGAAACGCGGAGAGAAATATCCTCAGCCTCAGGTGATCAAATGGGCGGTTCAGCTTCTTGAGGCACTGGAATATCTGCATAGTCCAACACATGGGGATCCGCCCAGAGGGTATGTCCACAGCGATATCAAGCCAGCCAATCTGATGCGCCGGCCAAACAATGATATCTGTCTGATAGACTTTAACATCACATTGGCGATCGGAGAGGAGAATCAGATCGGCTGCAGCCCTGGTTACGCTTCGCCGGAGCATTACGGTCTGGATTTTTCCACTGACGCAGACGCTACTGAGGATCCGTCTGCTACAGAGACAGTGCCCCAACTGACGGACGTCGACGCCACTATCACCTTGTCCAGATATCTGGACGCGCTGGCGGCAGGGGTCTATGCCGGGAAATTCTCCGCTCTGACCGGAAATTCATCGAGCATGCGCAAGAAGGTTGTGCTTCCTGATGTGCGATCCGATATCTATAGCACCGGGGCTACGCTATACCATCTGCTGAGCGGCAGGCGGCCTGCCCGTAGCGCTCTGGAGGTGGAGCCGCTTTCGGAGAAGGAGTTCAGTCCGCAGGTTGTAAGGATCATTACCAGGGCCATGAACCCTAACCCGGATCTCAGATATCAGACAGCTGCGGAGATGCTCTATGATTTCACACATTTGTGGGAGAATGATCCGCGGGTGAAGCGGATGAAGCGGAGAAACCGAGCTGCGGCAGCTGTTTTCTCCCTGATTCTTGCGGGCGGCGCCGCGTCCGCGTTTGCCGGACTTAAGCGTATGCAGACCACGGAGCAGTGGCTGAAGCTCGCCGAGTACTCCCGCAATGCGCTGGACGCCGGAGATTCTGCCCTTGCGATAGACTATGCGCTGAAGGCCCTTCCACCCCGGACGGGAAGCATTCTGGAGCCGCCCTATACGGCGGAAGCGCAAAGAGCGCTGACAGACGCACTGGCGGTATACGATCTCTATGACGGCTACAAGACCAGTGGGGCTGTCAATCTGCCGTCCGCACCGTTTATGATGGAGATTTCGCCGGATGGAAAGACGGCGGTGTGCATATATGCTTATGAGGCTGCGGTTGTCGATACCGAAACGGCCCGGATCAGGAAGACGATTCCGGTTGCAGAGTCCGCTCTCAGCGAGGCACGGTATCTGGATTCGGATACGATTCTGCTGGCAGGGTCGGAGGGGCTTACCGCCTATGATATCGCAGAAGACAGGGTGCTGTGGAGAGGAGCGCCCGCTACCAGTATCGCCCTGTCCGGGGACGGACGGCGGGCGGCGGCGGTATACCGGGATGAGACGCAGGCCTTCGTATACGATACAGCGGACGGCAGCGTGGTTTCTGAGGTTGATTTTGGCGGGCGGAGCCAGAGCGTGACGGTGAATGACATATTTGCCAATCCGCGAGACAATCTGTGGGCGATGAACGAAGACGGCACGCTTCTGGGAGCCAGCTTTTCGGACGGTTCACTGGAGGTGTTTGATCTGGAACACCCGGATGACGGTATCATTCTTTACGAAGCGGATTCCGGCTACAGCCATTTTGAAGGAGGCTTCTATCAGAAGTATTTTGCGTTCTCCGCTTCGACGCCCGGGAATTCCGTGTTCTGTGTGATCGATACGGTGGAGAAGGAGGAAACCGGCGGTTTTGAATCAGAAAAGGCCTTTGGCGTGGAAACTGATGAGACCGGCATCTATGTGCAGACAGAGAACCTGTTGGTAAAGATTCATCCGGTGACGGGGGAGCAGGAGCCGCTGGTTACGGTTTCGGATGATATTCTGCGTTTTGCCAGAGGAGGGGAACACACGCTGATCACCTCCGGTGACAAATTTATGTTTTTTGACCGCTTCGCTAACCTGATGTCCAGCCATACGAAGGAATTCGGGGGCGATTTTGTCCAGTTAGCGGAGGGCGTGGCGCTGATCGGCAGTATGGATTCCCCTTTGGTGCGCGTCATGAAGTATGTCGATTATCCGGAGGCACAGGTTTTTTCTTATGATTCTTCCTACGCGCATGATGAGGCCAGAATCAGCGCTGATCGAAAGACGGTTATGTTGTTTTCGTATGATCGGTTTCGGCTGTATGGATTGGATGGCCGACTAATAACGGAGGTTGAAATCCCGGATGCGGCGCAGGTTTATGATCAGCAGTATCTCAGGGAAGATTCCGGTTCCTGTCTGCAGGTTATTTACAATGATGGGAGGATCAGGACGTACAGCGCAAAGGATGGCTCTTTGCTTTCCGTGGAGAACGGGGAGACGCCGGCGGAGGATATGTACGAGGAATTTACTACGGATACTCTGCGGATCACTTCGCCGCTGCACGGAACGCCTGCGGCTTATGATATTGAAAGCGGACAATTGGTGCGGGAGCTTAGTCAGGATGCCTACCTGACCTATGTGACGCAGAGCGGGGATGATATCGTCGTCCAGTTTGTGACGGCGGACGGATATTGTTACGGCCAGCTGCTGGACGGACGACAGTGCGGGGTGCTGGCTGATCTGCCGTACCTCTGCGATGTGTACGATGGCGAACTCTATTTCGATTATCCGACCGGCAATGTGCGAAAATCCCGTATTTATGGGATTGAGGAGTTGATTTCGGCCGCGCGTGAGGGAAAATATAAATAATTCTATTAGAATTAATACTTGTCTGATAGAATTATTAGAGATATAATATAAAGAGGATCGTGCTTCGATCTGAAAATGGAGCAGAAGGAGAAAAGGATATGAGCGGTATCAGAAGAAAACTTTCACTTGTGTTGACGCTGGCGCTGGTGCTGGGATCCTGTCTGAATCCGGGAATTCCTGTCAGGGCGGCGGCTCCCAGCGAGTCCGTCCCGCAGTCGGAGGCGGAGACGCAGGAGACGAATGAGACGCGGGAACCGCAGGGAAAGCAGGAAACGAAGGGGACGCAGGAAACAGAAGAGACGCGGGAATCGAAAGCGAAGCAGGAAACAGAAGCGAAGCAGGAAACAGAAGCTGAGAAAGAAACAGAGGCTGAGAAAGAAACAGAAGCTGAGAAAGAAACAGAAGCAAAGAAGGAATCCGAAACCGAGAAGGGGACTGAAGCTGAGCAGGTAACAGAAACAAAGAAGGGAACGGAAACTGAGCAGGCAACAGGAACAAAGAAAGAAACCGAAAACGGGCTGGAACCGCCTGAAACCCAGGAAACGGATGAACTGGAAGAAGAGATCGCAGGGATTCCGCTGGCGACGGATTCTGACGCGTCGCAGAGACCTGCCTTAATGTCGCTGCTGGATATATGGCCAACAAATGCTTATCTGGTTCTGAGAGAATTGTCGGACGAGCAGCTGAAGGCCGTTCCCCTGCGGACGATTCTGGGAAATATGGTAAAAAGTGACGGAACCAAGATTGAGATGCCGGATGTAGAGGGAAAGAAGATTTTAGTAAACCTCTATGTAACAGACGCTCCAGAAGGATCCCGGTACCCCTCCTATCATCTGTCGGACGATTATGAAGAGAAAGCCGGACTTGACGATACGGTTGATCTGTCGGTCGTGAACAGAAATAATACATACAACTCGTCATATACGCTGGAGATTATGATCGGCAGCGGTGAACAGCTGGACTATGATGCGGTTCTGTATCGCATTAGTATTATTCTGGCGAATGAGTATGTCCTCTTTTATAATTATGATCTGTATTCTGAGAGCAGGAGTCGAATTGATACTACGGCTTTGACGGAATCCGCTTCCGCCATTACTGTAGACGCTGGCATTCCGGTAACGGCGGTTAACTTCTACATTCCTAACAGCTCGTATCAGGAACAGACTTCATATGAGCTGAGGATATCAGCGGGGGTAGATAGTTATTCCGATAAGATCGCTGCGGAGGCATACAAAATAGCGGATCTTGTGGAGTATCTGAAAAATCCGAAGGCGGGACTCGACAATTCAAAGGCTTTGGCAAAAGATTTGTCAGAGTATGATTCCAGACTATCCGGCAGTTTCAAAGCGGTCAGTCAGGAGACGGCACTGCAGGCGGATAATTTCATAGGAATTGTCTATCGGGATACCGTATCGAAGGCGATACTTGGATACGAAGGAATGATCTTTACCGTTCTTCCAGATAACGCTGTTTTGCCGAAGGCCTCCATCTATACGCCGGAAGCCAGCGTGATGAAAGATATTGTGAATTATTCCAATTTTTATGGAGCGGAACAAAATGTGCGCCGTTCTCTGGATACCACTCAGAAACCGAGTGGCGTGCAGGTAGATTATAATGCTTCTTCATCCGACAGTATGTCTGTCAGCTACCGCCTGAATGCCGGATATCCGGGTGATGCCGAGTATTACTATATATTGGATGCGAGTGAGTCTGCCGCGATCAGCAAGATCGTGGAAGGACGCTATACGACTCTGCAGGATGTTCAGAATGCGAAGGACATTACCTCGCTTGTCATGCCGTCCGACAGAAGCAAGGCGCCATATGGATATAAGATTGCCTTTGAAGATGGTTCTCCGAAGCATTTTACAGTCGTATATAAGGACAATACGATACGCAGTTATTATATCTATGTCTTCGGCGACAGCGACGACAGCGAAACGCCCTACAGCAGCGACCCTGTGGTGAATGGCGCGGATCCATGGTTCCGTGTAACAGGCGTAGAGGATGGTAATGCGTACTATGTAAGAAATGATCAGAATACGACTTACGACACCCTGTATGGCTATGGCTACCAGACGCTGATTGTTGATGACGCATATGGCAGTACTGTTGATCTCAGCAAAGTGAGGCTGAGATTTGATAAGGCCAGCAACGTGACGATCCAGACCGGTTCCACCGTGCTTGTATCCGGGGAGACGGAGCTTGATTTTTCAGAGGGTCCTGTGCTGCTGACCGCGCATTTTACAGGCGGCAACATAAAGAATTATTATGTAACAGTTATGAAAAAGTCGGAGAATGGCCCGGAACTGTTTGTGAATTATCCGGATCAGCATCCTGACGATGCGGAGGGCAATACGAGAGAGGTCTTCCTGACCGAGTATTTCGAGAATCGGCACGATATCCTGCTGGCCAATATCGGCAGCGAGGAAATTACAAATCTGGATGTAAAGCTTGTTGATGCGAAAAATGTGATTCTGGACGATTACTGGACGATCGGCGGCGATCACCGAACCTTAAAAGCTGCAGGCAGGAACTATAATAGTTCCGATTACGGGAAAGCGAATAATCTGGCCAAGATTCGTCTTCTTCCCGATCCGAACAGCAAGGGCGGGGAGATCAGCGGAAAACTGGTTATTTCGGGAGCGGGCAAGACGGTCGAGATCAATCTGACCGGTTATGCCGGCAACCCGATCATTGTGACGGACGCGCTCGACGACGCGGTGAAGTACGTTCCGTATTCCTACCTTGTCATGACGGACAATATGTACGATTGGAACAAAGTTACATTCGAGGTGGAGAGCGGGAAACTGCCGGAAGGCGTTCATATGTACGAGACGACCGGCGAGATTTACGGGGTGCCGAAGGAGACCGGAGAGTTCCCGGTGACGATTACGGCCAGCTATCAGCGGAGCAACGCGGCCAACGACGGTTTCAGCGTGGCGCAGTTCTCGCCTTCCAGAAAGCAGCTGACGCTGACTGTGAAGGACAACACGAACGAGAATGTTTACAAAGAGACGGATAACGGATATGCGCTGGAAGAGCACATCGGTCAGGATATGGGAGGGTATGACTTCTATCTGGCGTCTCCCAGCGACCAGCTCTTTGTTTCGGCAGGCGTGATGGAAGAGTTTACCGGAAAGGTGTTCTTGAACGGCGAACTGCTGACCGAGGGCGCAGATTATACAGTAGAGAGCGGCAGTACAAGAATTACGGTCCGCAGCCAGACCTTTGCCAGTAAAGCCAAAAAAGACGGAACGGCCAACACGATCGCCGCTGAGTTCCGTAAGAAAGGCGCAGGCGGAACCGTTAACGCTGGTAAGGGTACGGATTCCATACAGGAGATGAAGGAAACTTCCCAGAACTTCCGAATGGGACAGAACGGCAGCAGCAGTTCTGGCTCTGGCTCCGGTTCTTCTGAAAGCTCAGTGAATGAATCGTCTTCTTCTGTCGTCAAAGACAGCAATTGGACGAAAGATACCAATGGCTGGAGACATAAACTGGACAATGGCCAGTGGGCAGCAAACTGCTGGCAGCAGCTGACCTATAAAGGACAGACCGACTGGTATTATTTCGGACCGGACGGCTATATGCTGACAGGATGGATGACTGACGCGGACGGCAGGAGATACTATCTGTTAAAAGCCGGTGAGGGGACCGAGGGTGCGATGGCTGTCGGCTGGCGGATGCTGGACGGAAACTGGTATTATTTCAACACGGCCGCAGAAGGCGTGGAAGGTTCTTTGGTAGATGCCGGCTGGCATTATCTGGAATATAATAATGTCAAAGACTGGTACTATTTCGATAAGAACTCTGTTATGGCGACCGGCTGGATCTTGGACGACGGACGAAAATATTATCTGAATCCTGTGTCTGATGGCTTTAAGGGAAAGATGCTGACCGGTTGGCAGTCCATAGACGGTCATATGTATTATTTCAATAAGAGTTCTGATGGAACCAAAGGCGCAATGCTGCCCGATACGCTGATCGGTCCATATCGTGCGGGCCGCGACGGAACGCGCGAGGAGTAGAGAACGGATCGGTAAGGATAGAAAAGCCTGACGGTGAACGTGGTTTATCACACCGTCAGGCTTTTGCTGTTTCCATGCTGGCAGGCATGTGCAATTCTGTCATTATGTCATGTGCGCAATTCTGTCATTATGTCATGTTGACATTGCGGACAACTTCTAATATACTGAATAGCGGATTCGGTTCCGGACCGGGTATCATATCCGCGTCGGAACAGTCCCATGGAAGACAGAGGACAGAGAGAAGGAAATAGAAATGTTTTTTCACAATGATCCACTGATACA
>CANQOL010000048.1 GCA_947625475.1 uncultured Acetatifactor sp. | reverse complement strand
ACGAGAGGAACTGGCCGGAGCGCTCCCTGTGTTATCTTTGCCGCACCTTCGACTCCATGAACCGGGGCGAGAACTACAGGAATGCGCGAACCGCCATCCAGATCGGGATCGTAAATTTCACATTGTTTAAGCGCCATCCTGAGTTTTTCTCAAACTATTATATGATCAATGAGAAAAACCGTCAAATTTACACTAGAAAATTCCGCCTTTGTATGTTAGACTTAACACAAATAGAGCTAGCCACGAAGCAGGATCGAAAATTCGGCCTGGACAAATGGGCCGCCCTGCTCACGGCGGCCACATGGGAGGATTTAAGTATGCTCGCCAAAGAAGATCAGACCCTGAAAAGTGCCATTGTAACCATCGTCCAGCTGACCGAGGACGAGAAGATCCGCCTGCAGTGCGAGGCCAGGGAGGACTACTACCGCCGCACGGAAGGACGGGAGGAACTGCTGAGGGAAACTGAGGAAGAGCGGGATCAGCTTAAAACCCAGCTGAACCAAACCGCGGCCAGGCTGGACCAAGCCACAGCAGAACGAGACCAAGCCACGGCTGAACGAGATCAAGCCACGGCTGAGCGAGACCAAGCCACAGCAGAGCGAGACCTGGCCAACACTAAGCTGGAGCAGGCCGCCACGGAGCGGGATCAGCTTGAAACCCAGCTAAACCAGACCGCGGCCGAACTGAAGCAGGCTCTTGAGGCTCTCGAGCTTCTCAGGAAACGTGGTTTTGACCCTTCGGCAGCAGAGAAGAGTCAAACGTAAAAAAGTCTTCTTGCGACGGTTTGGCATCGTTTTTCAATTGAGTAGATGAGTTTTTCTCCAAAAATCTAGGAACCGGGTATAAAAGCCCGGTTCCTGAAATTTATCCTATTTTGATGCCCGATTTTTATCCTCTTTCATTACAAATTAACCAGTCAATAAACTCCCGAACGGCTCCACGTCCGCCGTCTTTTTGGCAGATATAATCCGCCGCTGCTTTTACCTCCGGAACCGAATCTCCAGGGCATCCAACAATCCAGCATAAGGACATAGCCCCCAGATCGTTTATATCATCTCCTATGTATGCTACTTCCTGCTTTTGATACCCATTAGACGTCAGGAACCCCTTTAATACATCTGCCTTATCATCTGCCGCTCCCTGTGTTATCTTTGCCGCACCTTCGACTCCATGAACCGGGGCGAGAACTACAGGAATGCGCGCACCGCCATCCAGATCGGGATCGTAAATTTCACATTATTTAAGCAAAATCCGGAGTTTTTCTCCAACTATTATATGATCAATGAGAAAAACCGTCAAATTTACACTAGAAAATTCCGCCTGTGTGTGTTAGACTTAACACAAATAGAGCTAGCCACGAAGCAGGACCGAAAATTCGGCCTGGACAAATGGGCCGCCCTCCTCACGGCGGCCACATGGGAGGATTTAAGCATGCTCGCCAAAGAAGATCAGACCCTGAAAAGTGCCATTGTGACCATCGTCCAACTGACCGAGGATGAGAAGATCCGCCTGCAGTGCGAGGCTAGGGAGGACTACTACCGCCGCACGGAAGGGCGGGAAGAACTGCTGCGGGAAACTGAGGAAGAGCGGGATCAGGCTGTGGCAGAGCGGGAGCAGCTTAAAGCTCAGCTGGGTCAAACCGCAGCCAGGCTGGATCAAGCCACGGCAGAATGAGACCAAGCCACGGCTGAGCGAGACCTGGCCAACACTAAGCTGGAGCAGGCTGCCACGGAGCGGGATCAGCTTGAAGCCCAGCTAAACCAGACCGTAGCCGAACTGAAGCAGGCTCTTGAGGCTCTCGATCTTCTCAGGAAACGTGGTTCTGATTCCTCAAAAGCAGACCCCAGCCAAACGTGAAATGGCTTTTTCATTTCTTCAAGGAGTAGAGGGAACCGGGCTTTGCCTGGTTCCCTCTACTCCCTTTTACCTGAAAAAACCTTTTCAACCATCCTTCCCCATATCCCTTTTTCTATGAGCAGATGCTCAATACAGTCTCTTACTGCCCCATGACCACCCTCTACTGACGCAATGTATGTAGCGATTTCCTTTACTTCTCTGCATGCATCTGCCGGGCACCCAATAAACCCACACAACTCCATAGCCGACAGATCATTTATGTCATCTCCGATGTATCCCAATTGAGAAGTATTCAATGCATTCTCTGCCATATAATCCATCAGCCATCTCTTTTTATCTTTTACATTCTGAATAAGAATATCCACCCCCAACTCTTTCATCCGCCGAACCGTTGCCTCACATTCCCGGCCAGTCAGCACAATCAGAACAATTCCAGCCGCCTTTGCCACTTTCATACCGGCACCGTCTTTTGTGTTAAATTTTTTAAGTTCATGGCCGGCATCATCGTAGTATACCCCACTATCTGTAAGTGTTCCATCTACGTCCATAACCAGATGTGTTATTTCTGCCATATGTACTCCCTAATCTGCATCCGCTTGCTAAAACTATAAAGTCTGTTCCACATAAGATTTTCGTTTTCTATTGTCATGCTCTGATCCTCTTTCTAACCTCATCCAGATCCTTCTGCGTATCAACCGATAGTGAGCCAAAGTTTTTTACTTCAGTTAAATACAGGTCCTTTTCATATTCGACAAAGCGCAGCAGATCTATCCCCTCTATCTGCTCCAATTTACCTGGTTTTGAACGGACATAAAACTCCAGCATTTCCGGTGTGTAGCCGATTACCCCGACATGCTTATAATATTTCCAATCCAACGCCCTATACGGATACGGGATCGGCGTTCTTGACATATATGTGCAGATTCGCCTCTCATTGAACACCATCTTTATATTCGCCGGATCCATGGCCTCCACCGGGTCCTCTATCTCCGTGATGGCATTGATTCCCCATATACCTGCAGCCCTGAGATCCTCTTTCGGAATTACTGCTTCTATCACGGCAGACTGAATCAGCGGTTCATCGCCATTGATCTGGATATAAAATTCGGCCGGATACACCTGCGACACCTCCCAGAGACGGTGGATTGCTGTCGGATGACTATTTGAAGTCAAAACCGCAGGCATTTGATACTTCCTGCACACTTTATAGATTTCTTCTGCATCCGTAGCTATCAGCACTTCCCCCAGTCCTGCAGCCTGAACCGCCTGTCGGTATACCCACCATACCATGGGTTTCCCGCAGATATCCTTAAGAGGCTTCCCAGGCAGTCTCGTTGAGCCCATGCGCGCCGGAATCACTCCAATGACTTTCATCATGCAGCCTCCTCTGGCCGGCATGACCAAGCCCCAAGCCGTCCGCGCTGCATTTTTCTAACTACTTTAAGAGTCCTGCCCCCCCCCGAATAATTCTTATTATGTTCGTCCAAGAACGCTTTTGCGCACACATAGTCCCAGTATGTATCTATGTCTATTGACTCATCCTGACTCACTTCCATTCGATAAACATTCGGACCGAAATGATATTTCCACTCCAGGACGCTTTCCCTCGGAGCAAGTATAATTCCATTGGTAAAATAATAATAGACAGGTAAATCTTGAGAGTTTACATGCTTCAGTCCTCTGCTGAAATTCATCGGTCCCTCGCGATCCAGCAAAAAATGCTGATACTTCTGTACTGTAATCAATGAATCATACCCTTCCCTCCGTTTCTCATAATATAGTTTTATTGCTCTGTTATACAGTTCCGGCGTCACTAATGGAGAAGTACAGCATGCCCACATTAAATTGTCATATTCCATGATACCGCACACATATTCCAGAAAACGCCCAAACGGCTGGGACTCATCCGCATACTGCTTGGGTCGTTTAACCGCCCTCACTCCCTCATCCATACCATACTGCAGCATCTCATCGGAATCTGACGATACAATGATTTCCGATATTCCTTCTACCCGCTTTAACTGCCGGATCTTATGCAGCAAAAGATTTGAATCACCAAACGGCAGAATATTTTTGTTCTTTAAGCGGGAACTATTTCCCTTTACTGGCACAACGGCCGTGATTCCTCTCTGAATCATACTCTCACTCCTTCCCATCCTTGTATGCCTGATACAGATCTTCGATATAACTCCTGTTAAACTCATCTCTGTATTTCTTTTCTTTTATTTCCTGTAAGATGTGATCGATGTCTGTCAGCCGCAGATCGTCTTTCTCTAACAGCCATTCCGCATAGGAACGGTGCATCCCATACTTCGCAGTTATATAATAGGCCGGCGAATACCCCCACGGTATCTTTTCCTTAATCGGCTGTATCTGATCTCCGATCAGCTGATAAAGCTTATCCATCTGATAGCATCTTCCAAAGGTTTCATTCATATAATCTGCGATCAATTCGATACACAGGTTTCCTGGGATCCGCCCCATCCCCAGCAGGGAGGCATCTATCACCGCCGCTCTCCCACTGTCCTTAATGCGCAGGAATTCCTGCGCAAGCCCAAAGGAAAGCGACTGATTTTCATGCAGGTGCAGCCCTATCCTAATATCCTTGTCAAGGCGTTCTTCTATCATCCCATATAAATGATGGAGCTTGGAGAATGTCATAGATCCGTAGGTATCCACCATGGTCAGCTGCTCCGGATGCAGGGCATTGATCCTGGACAAAAGCTCTTTCAGCTGTTCATCCGGATATCCCAGTATATTCACTGGGTTACAAATAAACCGATATCCCTGACTCACAGCAATCCTGCTGTATTCCTCCATTAACCGATAATCCTTATAGTAAAAGGCAAACCTGATTGTGCTGATTCTGCCGTCAGAAACCGAAAGCTGCCGAATATCATACCAGTCTGGCCGGATCATTACCGTATACTCGCCGCTTCCCTGCTTCTCTGGCAACAGTTCATAGATCTGGGAGACATCATTATACAGGGCCTGATCAGGGGAAAACGTCCCATCCCGCAGGAATCCTAATTCGATGAAATCCATTTTTGCCTCTGTCAGCCCTTCTATGATCTGACATATGTTTGCCCGGCCGAACATGGCCTTGTTGACATGTCCTCCGTCCCGCAGCGTACAGTCCAACAGTTTTGTGTTCATCTGTTACCCTCCTTTAAGAGATATTCTGCATACTTGTAGTCATACGCATCATTGATCTCCATTCCAGTTACCTTATCTACAATGTACATATATGGGATATGTCCCCAGTTGTAATTCCACTCGATCATTTTTTTGCGGGGGGCCATGGCAATCCCATTCGTATACAAAAATAACTCGGGCAGTTGTTCCGAATAGGGGTGTTTTAAACCTCTCTTGAAATTAAGCGAACCATTCTTGTCCAGCATAAACCTCTTATGAGTCTGCACCGTAATTAAGGAGTCATATCCCTCTGACAGTTTATCATAGTACACCCGGATTGCCTCCCTATAGGTACCCTCATTTACGAAAGGCGATGTCACGCAGGTCCATAAAATATCCTCTCCCGGGACTGCAGAACAGATATAGCTCACAAACCGCCCAAATACACAGTCTCTGTCCGCATACTCCTTTGGTCGTCTGAGAGCTTCCACTCCTTCAGACCGTGACAACTCCAGTATCTCATCATCTTCTGAGGACACAATGATTCTGTTGATCTGCTCCACCTGCTTTAACTGCCTCAACTTATGAACCAGCAGGTTGGAATCTCCAAACGGTAGCGTATTCTTGTTGCTAAGGCGCCCGCTTTCCCTTCTCGCCGGTACCACCGCTGTCATCTCTCTCATCCCAGATCCCTCCCTAAAAAACAATCCGCACAAATATGCCCGAATTCTTGAGTTTTCTCCAAAAAACACCCGTCCTCCTGAAAAAAGACTCCCTCCACATCGAAATACTCTGTCAGCATACTTTCATTCATATATTCCAGCAGCATGTCTCTCTTTGGCAGAACCAGATAATCACAATGGTATCGGCACCGAGGAGTCGGGATACAAAGATATATCTTCCCCACCTTACATTCCCGAAGCATCTCACAGACCACCTTTAAGGTGGTGCCTGTAAAAATTGCTTCATCTACCACAGCAACATTTTTTCCCTCTAAAAGGGTAGGTATCACTCGAAGCTTGTCCCATAAAATCTCTTTTCTCACATCAGCGCTCTTGATTTGAAAGCTCCGAAGCCTGGAAGACGTCTTATCAATTGCCTGAATATAGGGAACCGAAAGCTGTGCTGCGAGCCCCATCGCATAATACATACCTGTCTTGGGAACCGGTGTTACAAAGTCAATCTCTGTCCGGACCTCCTCCGGTATAGACTGCGCCAGAGATTGTCCTAATCCATATCGAAAAGCACCTATATTTTCCCCTTTTACGGATTCATGGTGGGAAAATTTGTAAATCATATTGAACACACAGTTCCGCTGGCGATTTTCTACCATGTTTCCTTCTGCCAATCCGCTGAAATATCTCTCCTGCCGCTCCTCATATGGATGGTAGCCCGTCACATCCCCCCATGACTGATCCATCTCCTGCGCCCACGCTCTGTAGGAGATCCTATCTCTCCCTTCCAGTTTAAAACATCCCTGGCACTGAAGATGCACCGCCAGCCATAATCCCACTTCATCTGCCAGTACGGGACAGACCTCATTTTCCGGAAGATCATCAAGCTTTTCCGGAGCCATACGCTTCATTTTTTTGACAGCACTTACAAAATCCACTCTTTTCAGAGATCCGGAAAACCCGTAGCAGCAGTCCAACTCAACCACCAGATTTTCTTCTCTGCGGCTGATTTTTTCCTTCAAGGACAAGGCTTCCGCCAAATAAACAGTATCCTCTGTCTTCAACTTATCCAGCAATTCTTCGGCTGAATTTTCATCCAGGATATGATGCAGGAGGACATAAGCCACCCGGATTCCCCTTTCATCTGCAAACTTCAGCAGCCCATTTATATGTTCCATCCCGTCCATGCACCCTTCCAGGAACTCGGAACTAATTATAATTGTCTGAATCTGTTGATACGTAATATAGGCTTGAAGCCGCTGTTCATCGCGGAGAGGCAGGCTTTCCAGTTCCTCCGTCATATACTGCTCCTGAATTCCCACCACAGCGTAATCCCTCTTTAATATTTCAAAAATCTTCCATCCCAGAAGATGACCTGCTCCTATCATCAGAATCTTTGACTTTTTGTTTTTCCTGCTCTTATATGTATCTTCTGAATATGGAAGATTTTTAACAGAAAGCTTGTAGTCCAACATTAAAATCCTCTCTCCTTCTGCAGCACAACAGGGGACTGATCTGTCAGTATTCTTGTCTGATCCAACATGGAATCGATTGATACAGTAAACTGCCAACTGAGCTGTTTCCGGCACTATTATCATATTTTTATCATTTTCTAACGATATGCCCTTTTTATCTCACATCTTGGTTCCCCATAGTTGATTTGGAAAATATGACATTTCCTTTTGTGTTCTCAGTCGTTCCCTGCCCCTTTATAATTGGGCCTTCCCCTTAAATTCAATCTTCCGTTCTGGCAATATATTTCTCTTCAACCGTTTTTCTACCTTGCGGCAAATCATAATAATCACAGCTGCTTCCATCAAAATGCCAAAAAACATCCTTTCGTATCACCCTTCCCGGATTTCCTACAGCCACGCAATTATTAGGAATAGTACCTGCTATCACGCTGCCCGCACCTATCACGCTGCCCGCACCTATCACGCTGCCCGCGTATATTGTGGAGTTAAAACCAAGCCAGACATGTGCGCCAATACGCAAATTTTTATTAGGAAGCCTTTTCCCATCCTCTACACTGTATATCGAATGATAATTCATAGCCTTTACAACAACATTGCTTGCTATCATCACATCATCCTCAATAATTACTTCCGCATTTGCTGCATGGACCAACACTCCTGAATTTGCGAAAAACAATCTCCCAATTTCAATTTTACAGACGTTCAAAGCCTCCACACGAAAGTTGCCTGAAATACGGTTAGGCGTATCCAAATCTTTAAAAATAACTACATTGTTTCCTGCGCCGGAAAATTTAACAGTTATTTCCTTCATATTGTCGAGCGCCCGCCTGGTGAACGATCCTTTTATATGAATTTGATCTCCACGCTGGTTACAATAATCCCTGCCGAACGTTTTATAACATTCATATAAATTGAGCGCTTCTTTCTTGTACGGAACCGGATCCGGAATCCGGTCTGACATTTCCTGCATCTGCGCTGTTAGAGTAACCCCCGAATATACATTATTTTTCTCCATTCTGTACCCTTGGAAATTGCCCATCCATTTAGGATTTTTAAAAATTATATATATTGACTCCTCATCCAGCGGTACAAGAATACTTTTGGACTCTCTGCACGGCGTTTTACATATCTTGACCTCAACAACATACATACTCTTTTGCAGTTGTTCCAATGTTGATCCGGTTAATGTATGCCACACATCTGTCAAAAATATTATGTCATGATCTAATATCTCCTCCTGCAGCTTCTCATTTATTACTTGTATGATCCGGTAATCAACATTGTTTTCATCTGCTGTATCTGGGAAATTCACTTTAATTAGGTTATCAATATCTGTATGCAAGTATTCTTTGTTATAATTCATAATATCCCCAGCCGTGCCAACTGTGCCAAAACGCTCCCCCGCAGTTTTATACAAAAACCCGGCATGGTTCAATATGTCCAAAACGACATAATATTTCGTATAAAAATCCGAGTACAGCCAAACTCCCGGGCAATGGATATCCGTTTCACTGCTGTTCACCTGGCTGTTTGCTGTGCTTCCAAGCAAAAGCCGATATTTGGGATTAAAATCTGTCAAAAGTGACTTTGTTAATAAAACTGTAAATAACGCATGGAACGCATAACAGCCGTTAAAATACCGATCCGAAATTGTCTGATCAATCAGCACCGTGGGATGACATTTCAAAATAGGGGTCGCATTTTTCGGCAAATAATAATCCAACATACATTGGATTGCTGCGTACATATAATTCCAATGATGAGAATATCTCTTGCGAATAAATTCACTGGAATTGTACACCAA
Source organism: uncultured Acetatifactor sp. (assembly GCA_947625475.1). GTDB lineage: Bacteria > Bacillota > Clostridia > Lachnospirales > Lachnospiraceae > Acetatifactor. The sequence goes on along the minus strand of CANQOL010000048.1, from coordinate 13,217 downwards.
ATTAGGAAGCCAATTGCTCTGCAAAAGCAGCATAGCGCTATTCGGAAAATTTTCAAAGTTCTCTAAATCAAAACACTTCAGTATCCGGCGTCTAGTATCATCAGATAATCCTTCAGCAGCAGACTCCGCATCAAATATTCTGCATTTCTCTTCTGGGAAATCCCCCGCATCAGAACCGGGATATAAAATATAGGATTGGAACACGCTTTTCCCAAATAATGTTTTGTGTTTCAGCAGTGCTGCCTGATATCCTGTATATCCGTCGTATGTATTTTTAACCCATGATTCCGTTCTGGACACCAACACATCCTTCCCAAATTCGAACCAATAAAAAGGACACTCCTTCAAGGACAAATAAATACCCATCGTATCCTCTCCGTCCGTGTTGGAATAAATCCTGTCAAAATCCTTTATATGACAGCCCTGACTTTCTAAGCACCTGTCCATTTCCAGTAAAATATTCAATTCTGTCTTCTCCAACGAATCAAATATTTCTTTATCCCTACCCAAGCGGTTATCATAGTGGTAGACCCCCTGGAAAATCCCTGCCTCCACAAAACGTAGTAGTAGTAGTAGTAGTCGCGGTTTCCCGACACACCAGTCCCAGCCATCTGCTACCAACAAATAGGCATCATCATCCACATGCTCGGTCAGTCTATGGATCAACGCCCAGCCGAAAGCAGCTCCATGATAAAAAGTATATAAAATTTTTTTCTTAGGAAAGTTATCTGTCCGCACCGCCACCTCCACTTGTTCAATTCCCTTCCTAATACCTGTAACAGGATCCTCTTTTTTCCCTTGTTCCTGACTCATGATTACATTCCTCGACAAAAACGATTCATATTCTCTTTTGCGTTTTGCATAGATTTTATGGAACTCTGAATAATCCGCCATCCGATAATAATTTTCTATCGGCTGATCCGGATCAAACTTCGCCAAATCCAAAGCAGGCAACTTAAAATGCTCGCATAACTCTCTTGTTCTGGAATCACTTGTAATAAACAGAGCCGGTACGCCCTCCCAAAGGGCAATCACATTTCCATGGAAGCGCATTCCCATAGAAAAATCCATCTGATGCATATATTGACGCCACTCTGCAATATCAAAAAAACACTTTTTCCTTCTGCCTAACCATTCCATCACCTGGCTCAACGTTTCTTCATCCGTTATGTGCTTTGTTCCCGCTTCAAAAGGTACTTGCTCTACAAAGGAGTAATCCTTTCTCATACCATATTTCAAAAATTCCAGCTTTTTCTCACTTAACTTGTAGTAGAAAGTTTCATAATTCATGCAAACTTTTTGGGGGATGCCCTTTAGGTCTCCCAATTGCTCAAATCCTATTGTATCCATATACATAGATGGGCAGCCGATTACTTCAAAATTCCTGATCCCGTACTGTGACAGTATTTGAGCCGAATAATTTCCTCTTACTCCCATCATGCAGCGTTCTGAAATCCTTTGGAGCACTTTAACAGTTTCAGGATGCATCTTGAAATCCGCCAAGTATTCGTTACACTGCAGCCCAACACTGATCGGCACAAGCGGGATATCTCCAATCTTGTCAAGTACCTTGTTCAGATAGGAAAAATCCTGCATCTGACGAATCCAAATCAAATCTGTTGTGACAAAGGACTGATACATTCCCAAATCCAATTCATTTATCTTCCCAATATGACTGCGAGGCACTATGCTCAGATCCAACCGGGTTTTTAATGCGTGCCAAAAAAGCAGGTTACCCGTATTGTTTCCCACTATGGCAAATTTCTGTGCATCATCTATGGTTTTATCCTTTATTTCATCCAGGAAAATACCAATTTTTTTCAAGTTTCTTTTCCTCCCAAACCCATCAGCTATTTCAAAATAATTTTTTCTCCCGGCTCACTGATACATACCCCGTTTTCAGACAGATATTCTAGAAACTGCTTATATTTTTGCTGCAGCAAAGGATAAAAATCCGTATAATCCGCCATATAATAATACTCCTGAACACTCTTAGACGCATCAAACTGATCAATCTCTATACATGGCAAATGATAAAACCGGCATAACTCCCTTCCAGATGTCTCATAATTTATGAACAGGGCCGGGACCCCTGCCTGGAGCGATAAAACATTATGATAAAAATTCATACCCATGGAAAAATCAATCTCTCTAAAACTCTTCCTCCAAGCTGCCACATCAAAATAAGTTTTTCGATCCTGTGTATATACATCTAATTTCCGATACAACTCTTCATCGCCCAGTTGGGATACCGCCAGCTTCAAAGGCGTGGTCTCTACAAGCGAACACCCCTTCTCTGCGAAATACTGAAGCAGTTGTTTCTCCTTCTCTGAAAACCTTCCGTAAAACGGTTTAAAGCTTGCTGAGACGGATGCTGCCTCCTCTTCCTTTTGGGTCAAATTTCTGATACCGGCCATATTGGCATACAGAGAGGTGCATCCAACCAATTCAATATTCCGTACTCCCATCCGGGAAAGGATTTCTGCGGAATATTCTCCCCTGACCCCTACAGCTTTGCATCGTTCTGCAATACGCCGCAGTACTCTGACTGACACATCGGGCAAAGAAAAATCTTTCTTCCATACGTCACTGGTGAACCCAATCTCCACAGGCAGCAATACAGCCTTCCCAACCCGTTTCAGCACGTCCTCCAAATAACTCAGATCTGTATTCTCCTGTATCCACCCCAAATGATTTGTTAAGAAGATGTCATATTCATCTTCCTCAAATCCCCCGGGATGATTCATATACCAGTTATCAATCAGGACCGGATCCATCAACTGCCTTATTGCTTCCCACTGAATTAAATTTGCTGTATTACCCCCTGTTTTTAACCATTTGTCCTCCAGAGAATCCTCCTGCGTGACCACATCCATAAACATAGCTGCGGCAGTTTTTCCCGCCTCTGCATCTCCTGCTCTTTCAAAAATTTCTTCCGGTTCCTCAGAGATTTCCTGTTCTTCCAGATCTGTCCGTTTAACATTCAATTCCACCTGCTTTCTCTCTGAGAATTCCTTCGGAACCTCATATCTCTCTAAGGCACAAAGCTGATTGTTAAAAAACAAATCTGCTCTAACGGTCGCAATGTTTGCGTAGCATTTATCCTCCAGGTTACATGCACTGAAAATTTTAAGATCTTCTTTTTTGGCATACCGCAAAAAATATTCAAATGGATAAGACACCTCTTGAGGAACAAATGTGATTTCCGGCACCAGTTCTTTAAATGTATCTACAAAATCACGGGCAAAATCCATCGCTCCTTTTTGAATCATATGCACCACATATTTTTCCGGCACAGAAAAACAATCTTTATCAAAAACCAGTTTTTGCTGACCGTCTTCTTTATCCACTATTCCCAGACAGGGCGGACACAGTTCGGACAAAAGATACTCTCGCATGATACCAGTGCTGGCTGGTCTGCCATGGTAAAAAGCATGTACCTGAAAGCCCTGTCTTTTTTCCTTCTGCCCGCATTTATCACTGTCCTTATGAATAAAAAAAGCATCTACTGGTTTCCCTGCTGCCAACGAAACTGCGCTTTGTATCCTCCCGCTGTATCCCATATCAAAGGTAACTGCCCCGTTCTCTATCTGGGAATAATATTTTTTCAGTCTCCCCTGCTGGGCACACAGTTTATCTACGTCAAACCACTTCTCCAATAAAAATCCAATAAATTTAACTACCTCTCTCTCATCTCGAAATGCTCCGTCAGGCACAAAATCAGCCTCTTCCAGTACCCCTTCTATCTCACTTTCCTCTATTTTCAGGCAAAATGACAGCAGACGGCAAATTGACAATGGCGTATATGTATTGAATTCAATAGGAATGTCATACAAATCCGCCGGTTTTTGAAGCATATAGGGCAGTGTCAAATTTCTCGACGCCTGAATATAAAACGGATCCATTCGCCCTTTAAAGAATGTCCGGCAAATTTCATATATTTTCATGGGCAGGAAACCATCTCTGGCCAAGAAATATATCCTGTCATATTTTTCAGTTTCCGCCATATCACAAATCCACTTCGTAATTCCCAAGCAATGCATACCAACAGGATAATAACCAATCATGTAAGGGTTGCCGTTGAAATCACTTTGCTCCTGAAAGCTGACAAAAGGATTGTCAAAAAAGCGGTTTGCAACCATTGCAAGCATAGTTCTGTATCCCAGTGATTTTCTAACAGAACCGCTGTCATAAAAAGGAGCTGCAATATATTTTTCTGTCTCGCCGCAATTATTTGTCTGAATTCCCTGAATCAGGTTTTCAAAAACTTCTTTGGTTTTCGGCAGGAAAAAAGTTCTTATACCGAGTTGCTGGGCAGCTGCTATATCTGTGTTCCAAGTGTCCCCTATATGCAAAACATTCTCGGGGCAGCAGCGGATTAACCGCAAAGCACGTTTAAATAATGCTCCCGTATTTTTCAGGCGGCGCTCTTTAGAGGATAAAAGAACATGTACGTAACCGTTATATCCGTTTCCCTGCAAAATTTTTTCAACCGTCTCGTATTCCAAATACATATCGGATATGATCAGAATTTTCTTCCCCATATCCTGCGCGAACTCATATAACTCCTTCCCAGCCTTCCTAACTGTGCAAAACCGTATCTCGTACTGTATCTCTGATTCGTACATCTTCCAGACAACAGTTTCGTCAATCTGAAATATCTTTTCCATTGCTTCATAAATTTCTCTCAAAGTAACATCCTGGGCATTACCTCGTTCTGCCAGCTTCCGCCGTGCATATTCCTCTGACAAAATCCTTATTCTGTCAAAAGGAATCTGAAATGCTTTTTGTGTCACCTCTTCAAACAGAGGGTTCAGTAACAGGAAAAGATCTGTCGGATTCCAAAAGGGCCGAAGTATCAGCGTGTCAAAAATGTCAAAACTTACATACTTTACTTTTGAATCAAGAATATTCTTTTTCGCATAATCCAGCCCATCGCTAAACCTGGCCGAAACGCGATCAAAGCAGAACTCATCCTCCTTCTGTGTCCTTTTATATCCTGGCAGGAATCTGTCTACCAAATCCTGCGCCGCACGATCTGTTGAGAACCGTTCCTGCTGCAAAGTTCTCCACATCCGAGCATATTTTTTCCTAAATTCTAAAAAATTCTTCTTGATCTTCTCATCAGCGTCCTGTGAGTTCAAATACTCTTCTGCAAAATCAAAAGCACATTTCAAATCCTGCATATTCTTTACAAATTTTTTATGGCTTATATTTGCAGCATCTGTAGAGGCTTTCGGATGTTTGCAGTAATAATAAGATGCGCTATAATCAAACGTCAATTTTCTGGCACTGTACAAGAGTGGTACAGAAAAGGCAATATCTTCCGTCATAATCAAATGCCGATCCATTTGTTTGTAATATTTCAGGCATTCATTCCAAAGATCTCGGGCGTAGATCTTATTCCAAACCGTATGCCAGGAAAAGCAATATCCCTGCTGTCCAAAAAAAGTATCCCGAATCTCATTGCCCAAAAGAGTTTCTTTTTCAAAGCATAGTTTATAAAACTGCCGTATAGTCTGCGTCCCATCTGCATCCTCAAATACTGTATTGCTTACAACAATATCAGCGCCTGTCTGAATGGCCTTTTTGACTAAAATCCGGTAGAAATCACTTGATATATAATCGTCGCTGTCCAAGAAAGCAATATAGTCCCCATCCGCCTCTTCAGCTCCGGAAATTCTCGCTTGAAAAAGACCTTTGTTGCAAGAATGTCTGACGTATTTTACGTTCCGAAATCGCGACAGATATTTCCTGATCACAAGATCCGCATTATCCGGCGATGCATCATCTACCAAAATCACCTGCAAATTCCGATAAGTTTGTTCCAAAAGGCTATCCAAACACTTTTTCAAGTACTGCTCTGTCCCATACACCGGAACAACCACCGATATCAGCGGCAAATCCTCCATTTTCATCTCTTTGTTCTCCCAGTCTGTTTATTTTTGATATAACCCTTCAGCCTCTCCGAAAAGAAACCTCTGTCCACAGCCAGCCAGTACAAAGCCTTCTGCAGCAGACTCTTGTGTCCCATTCCGCTCTTCACATAGAAATCATAGGCCAAGTTTGCATCATCCGCCCGACGGGTAGTGTCTGCAGAGACAGCAGCCGGATCCTGCTGCCGGTACCAAGGCACAATGCGGTGATACCGGATGCTCTCCTTCCAGTAATCTGTCAGGGAGAAGGTTCCCCCCGCCCAGAGCTGATCCTCAAAACTACAGCCCGCAAACACCTTGGCGTCCGCATCCGTCAGGGTATGGAGGTAATACTCATAGGGGTAGGAAATCTCCTCATTCCGCATTTCCATCAATCCTATATAGGGGCCGAATACATCCGTGAAATCCCGGACAAAGGCAAGAGCCTGCCTCTGAATCTGCTCAATCGCGTGTCTCTGAAATACTTCCCCGCAAAACGCTTCAAATCGAGGTCCTGTCTTTTCTCCCGTCACCTCATAGCCAATACAGGAGGGACCGTACTGGGAGAAGATCAGCTCCCTCACTCCCCCTGTGACAGCAGGTGTATGTTCATAGAAGGAATGTATCCGAAATCCGCTCTGCTTCTGGCGAATCCGGCAGGTCTCGTCGTTGGTATGGATATAAAAAGCGTCCACCGCCGTATGTGTCACTGTCTTGATCAGCTGCTGGGTGCGGCCGCTGTAGCCTACATCCACGCATGCGCTTCTGTCCGGGATCCGCTCCTTAAAATACGCCGCCACCGCATTCTGGTAGCTTTCATTTCTCTCCCTGTCAAAACACTGCTCTGCCAGCGCTCTGACAAAATCGGAGAATCCTCCGTACTCCCCAAACGGCACATCCATCCGGTATCCTTTTTTCGCAAAGGTCTCTCTATCGTACCCCTTCAGGATCGGCGCCAGCATCCCTGCCAGATCGTCCGGTGTGCAGCGCTCAGGGACAATCGCGTCAAAGAGTCCCGGCAGATCCTCCTTTCCCGAAATACCGCAGGCCATGGCCGCCTTCCGGGAGGTGTACAGATAGCTGGCTCTTGGGGGATCCGGATAATATTTCCGAATTATCTCGTAAGCTTTCATGGGAAGGTATCCGTCCCTGGCCACAAAGACCAGCGCATCATATTTCTCCTCCAGGGCCTTCTCCGTAAACCACTTTGCAAAACCCAGCAGATGCATTCCCACCGCGTAATAGCCCAGGAATTCCGGGCAGGCGTTCATCTCCGACTGGGGATGGTAGCTGATAAAGGGATTGTCATAAAGCCTGTTGGCCGCTGCAGCCAGAGCGGAGCGGGTTCCCAAATAGGAGATTCCCTTCTCATAATTGGTAAAATACCCGGAGGGCTCTGTATAGGCACAGCAGGAGTGGGTGGTTGGAATATCCGGGATATTGTACTGCAGACAGTCCAGGGGGGAGGGATAGAACACCGACACGAAGCCTGCCTCTCCGGCCCTTACCGCGTCGCTCTCCCAGTTGTCCCCTAAATGCAGGATCTCCTTCGGGGCAAGACCTGTTTTCTCCCAAACCAGTCGGTAGAGCTTCCCCGTCCTCTTGGCGGCATGCTCCTGGGAAGACACAAATAGCCAGTCGCAGGTCTCATACCCTGCCTTCCTCAAAAGCCCCTCCAGGAAGTCTCTGTCATAATACATATCGGAGGTAAAACAAACCTTTTTACCGCAGCAGAGCGCTTCCCGATACAGATTCAAAACGCTTTTTCTCGCGCGGCACAGTCCCGCCTCCGTTTCCTGTTCCCGCTCCTTTATGCGCTTCAGGGCCTGCGTCCCCGCTGCTGTCAGATCCGCCAGTCTGTCATAAATTTCCTCAAAGGTCACATCCTCCGCGGGCTGGGGACTGTCATAGATTTTTTCCTTCCGCAGTTCTCTCTCCGCCTCTGTCCGCAGCTTGGAAAAGGGTCTCTTTTCCTCCGGCGCAGACCTGGCAAACTCCGGATCCAGCAGACAGAACAGATCTGTGGGTCTGTACAGGGGTCTGAGCAGAGCCGTGTCAAAAATATCAAAGCTCACGCAGCGGATCTGAGGGGATGCAATCTGCTCCGCGATCCGGTCATATCGGTCATCGTAGGCGGTGGAAACTCCGTAGAAATACGAGGGCTCCCGTATCTGGCTTCCTCCCTCCGGCAGGGCCCTGGCCAGCTGTGCCCGGAGCCTGTCCTTCTCGGAATCCTTCAGCCCAGAGCGGTCTATATTCTCCATCCAGAAAAACCGGTAAAGATCCCTCCATCTGACAAAGTGTTCCCGCACCCGGCAGCGGTAGGTATCCGTGAGCACCTTCTCATCCACAAAGCGGAAGGCCGTCTCCAGATCCCGGATATTGGCGTCGTATTTTTCATATCCTCCCTTTAAGCCGGTGGACGCATCCCCGTGCTGAAAATAGTAGTAACAGCCGTAGTCCGCAGCCGCTAATCTGTGAGCCAGCCCAAACAGTACACAGGAGAACGCAAAATCCTCTGTCATAACCAGATGCTCCTGCTGCCGGTTCAGTACCGGCAGAGCTTCCTGCCACAGCTCCCTGGCATACAGCTTATTCCAGACAGTATGCCAGACAAAACAGCGTCCCTCCTGCCTCCAGAAGGTTTCCGTTATTTCCTTCCCCTCCAGGATTCCGTATTCATAAAAATGATATAGATTCTGGATGTAGCGGTATCCCTTTTCATCCTCCTGGACCATAGGACCTATCACAATGTCTGCTTTTTCCCGCAGAGCTTTGTCCAGCATGGTTCGGAATCTGTCGCAGGAAATATAGTCGTCGCTGTCCACAAATCCGATATAGTCTCCCCGGGCTGCGGACACCCCGGTCAGTCTGGCGCGGTAAAGCCCCCTGTTGTCCTCATGTGTCAGGATCCGGATACGGGGATCCTGTCCGGCCATTTTCTTCACCAAATCCACAGAGCCATCCGTACTCCCGTCGTCCACCACCAGGATTTCCAGGTTCCCATAGGTCTGCCCACAGATACTGCGCAGACACCTCTCTATGTATTTTTCCGTGTTGTAAAGAGGTACGATGACGGAGATCATCGGCCGCTCTTTGTTCTCATCCCTCATATCCGCTCCCGCGCCCAGACTTCAGCGCTCTCTTTCCTGATGCTTTAAATCCTGCTCCCGCATAGACAGGATCACTCCCACCTTGCTCTGGACAGGGGGTCTCTGGCAATAGGTCAGGGAATGCGAAAAGGTTGTATTTCCCATGAGCCGCGAGAGTGTAACCGCATCCATCCCCAGCTGGCCGCAGCTTTCCATAAACATATCCCGCAGCGCGCTGAATTCTACACCGGGAAGCCCCGCACGGCGCAGGATGGCCTTGAAACGGTTCTGCATGGTGCGCGGATCCACCGGTGTGTCCGTTCCGGAAAGGAAAAAGGCATCCTTCGGCCCGGCAAATTTTTCCACCACCTGGCATGTCCACTGGGTCATAGGAATCCTCCGGCGGGAGGCTCCGCTCCTTACATCTGTCAGAACCACCTGCGTTCCTCCGTCTGTGGAGATGCGCTGAAGCGTCTTTTCTACAAACAGGGTCTGCTCCTTCAGGTCTATGTGAGACCACTGCATGGCACAGAGCTCCCCCAGCCTCAGTCCCGTCATCAGTGCCAGGAAAACCCCTGCCTTTGTCAGATCCGTATCACACAGGAGCTCCCTGCACAGGATTCTCTGCATGGGCTCCGTCAGAACTGCGCTCTGTTTTTCTGTCCGGTCTTCCTTTTGCGGCCGCCGATGCAGCACAATACTGTCCGCCGGATTGGCCAGGCAGTACTTCTGGGCCGTGTACCGGGTCACCATTTTAAAGAGGACCAGGATATCCTCCGTGTATTTAGGGCTCAGTCCCTTTCTGGGCAGTTCCCCGGCAAATTCTCTGGCGGCCGCCGGTGTAAGCTCCCCATACTTTACTCCCGCAAAGTAGGGCAGAATATGCTTCTGCAGCTTAAAACGGTAGTTAGATGCCGTTGTGATTTTCGCACTGGCAGAAATATCCTCCAGCCATTCCTGCGCGACCTCTTCAAAACTTTTCTCACCGATTTCCATCTTGCTGCCCGCTTTCTTGTTTTTCACCCGCATTTCGGATACACTAAGATTGCTGTTTTGCACCCTTTTTTCATCTTCCGGAAAATAATGTTTCGTTTAAGCCCTATTTTGCGAAATGAGGCATGTGACATCAGCAGGCAAATACCTTATGCGGAAAGTGACAGTCGGCGCATAAACTGTTTTTTCCGCTCCAGGGAGGAATGCACATAACTGTTCAGCGTAATTTCCACGCCAGAATGTCCCAGAAGCTCCGACAGGGATTTAACATCAAAGCCAAGCTCCACACAATTTGTGGCAAACATATGCCGCAGGGCGTGGAAATGAATTGACGGTAATTTTTCCTTTTTCAAAATTGCCTGAAAGCGGTACTGCATGGTGCGCGGTTCAACCGGTTTCTCAGACCCGGAAAGCACAAAAAACTCCCCTGCCATCCGATGCTCTGACAGCTTCTCTTCCAGACATTCCGGCAGAGGGATGACTCTCTGGGAGGCCGTGCTCTTAGGGGCCGTTATCACCAGATGGGTGCCCCGGTTCCGGGCATTGCAGACCCTTTGAACAATCCGGCTTACCGTCAGAGTCTTCCCTTCCAGGTCAATGTCACTCCATTTAAGGGCACAAAGCTCTCCGATCCGCAGACCTGTACAAAAGGACAGTGCGACGCCAAGGGCTGTCAGACTCTGATCGGATGCCAAATACTGCTTCAGTTTGGCCTGTTGTGCCTCAGTCAGTAGCTGAACCCTCGGCTTCTGCCGTTTCAGCAGAGCCATATCGGAGAGAGGATTTGGGATACCGTGCTGAGACGCGCCAAAGCGTAAAATGGATTTCAGAGTGGCCAACAGATCTGCCACGTAGTTGGCTGTCAAACCCTCAGAAATCTTTTCGTCCACAAATGTTCTGATCCGAATGGCTGTCAGCTCATCTGTGCGAAGGTCCCCAAACGCCGGCAAAATGTGGGCTCTGGCACGCATGCTGTAATTTGCCAGCGTAGATTCCTTTACTCTCAGGGCCGCGGCAGAAAGCCATTCCTCAAAAAGTTTTTCTACCGTCAGACAGGGTCTTTGTGTCTCCCGGAGAAAGCTGCCCAGATAAGAAAGAATTTTCTCCTTTGTCTCTCCCTTTGTCCGCCCGTAAAATGACCGGTATTTACGTCCCTGGCCAACCGCCACTCTGCCCTCAAACCGTCCGTCCTTTCGCCTGTAAATGTTCATTTTTTTCCTCCTGAAAATCTGTCAAACATATTGACATTTGTCTTTTTCGATACTATACTCATTATATTGTTGCACCCAAATCTTTCGCAAAATAGGGCATTCGTGATAATCCGCCCCGCCTTCGGCAAAAACCGCCTCTTTACGGTTTCTGGCTGCAGTGGGCAAATGAATAGCTGCAGGCCTTCGCAAAGGCTTACAGCTATTGTTGTTGTGCGCAAATATCTGGCAGACTCTCCGGCGGATGATGTTTAATTGTATCGCTGCTTTTGGACACAAAAAGACGCATGGTTTACAATTTCCTGTTCCATGCGCCTTTACGCTGTTTCCCCGTCTGCATCATGCCTTTCGCTTCTGATAAATGATTTCATTATTTTTTCTTCATCAAACAAACTCATCATAATCGTCACAACCTCCTTTTTATTTTTACAGGAAATTTCTGTAAAATTTACGGTTTACAAATCCGCAGAACCGTGGTATGATTACCACATTCCAAACAAATGCACCCAGCCTGTTCCTACAGGCGGCATTTGTTTCACTCTATTTGGTTCAGGGCGTTTCGCCGCATTGTCCAGATAACTTACTTTTACCAAACACTTTGCACGCCAGAAAGGAGAACTTTATGACAAAACAAATCCCCCCAGATCTTTTTGACGGAATCATCCGGCTGGACGATTCCCAGGGCGATCTGCCCTTCCACATGTGGAACGACTACCTCTTCCGCGCCCTGCTTCAGGTAAATTCGGAGGTCCTGAAGGCATTTGTCTGCTCCCTGCTCTACCTGGAGCCTCAGGAGGTGACCAGCATCGCTATCCTCAACCCCATTGTGCTGGGAGATGCCATCGACGACAAAACCTATATCCTGGACATATTTGTGGAGGTGAACGGCCGCACCCGGCTGAACCTGGAGCTCCAGGTGATCAACGAGAGAAACTGGCCGGAGCGCTCCCTGTGCTATCTCTGCCGCACCTTCGACTCCATGAACCGGGGCGAGAACTACAGGAATGCGCGCACCGCCATCCAGATCGGGATCGTAAATTTCACATTATTTAAGCAAAATCCGGAGTTTTTCTCCAACTATTATATGATCAATGAGAAAAACCGTCAAATTTACACTAGAAAATTCCGCCTGTGTGTGTTAGACTTAACACAAATAGAGCTAGCCACGAAGCAGGACCGAAAATTCGGTCTGGACAAATGGGCCGCCCTGCTCACGGCGGCCACATGGGAGGATTTAAGTATGCTCGCCAACGAAGATCAGACCTTGAAAAGTGCCATTGTGACCATCGTCCAGCTGACCGAGGATGAGAAGATCCGCCTGCAGTGCGAGGCCAGGGAGGACTACTACCGCCGCACGGAAGGGCGGGAAGAACTGCTGAGGGAGACTGAGGAAGAGCGGGATCAGCTTAAAACCCAGCTGAACCAAACCGCAGCCAGGCTGGATCAAACCACGGCAAAGCTGGGCCAAACCGAGGCTAAGCTGGACCAAGCCACGGCAGAGCGAGACCTGGCCAACACTAAGCTGGCGCAGGCCGCCACGGAGCGGGATCAGCTTGAAACCCAGCTAAACCAGACCGCGGCCGAACTGAAGCAGGCTCTTGAGGCCCTCGAGCTTCTCAGGAAACGTGGCTCTGATTCCTCAGAAACAGAGGACAGCCAGACATAAAACCGTCGTCTTTAGCTCCAAAAAGCAAGGGGGAACCAGATTTCCCCGGGTAAACTGGTTCCCCCTTTTAGGCACAAAAAGCGCACGGTTTACAACTTCCTGTTCCATACGCCTTTACACTGTCATAAGATTGTTGAATTTTTATCATGCCATAACCGGCGCTGCTAACCCCTTGGCTTCATCAACTGATAAGCCAGGATACAATGCTATTTTTCTAACTGACAGTTCTCCATTCTTAATCATGCGGAGCGCATTATCTATTCTAACTCGTATAATAAGCCTATACCCCAGATAAACAGGGTCTGGGCTTATTCTTTTTTATGGTATAGAGGAATCACATATC
>CANQOL010000047.1 GCA_947625475.1 uncultured Acetatifactor sp. | reverse complement strand
GAACGGGTAAACTTTACAGAGATAGAAAAGGAATTCCGGGAGCTGATCCGGGAGTTTGAGTCCGCGGGCAGCGGCCAGGAGCAGTTTGAGATCCACAAAAAATACTACCGGCTCACCGGCCATGTGAACACCATGATGACCGTGGCCAGCATCCGCCACGACATCAACACCGCCGACAGCTTCTATGAGGCGGAGCGGGCCTATTACGACGAGCAGGCCCCCGTCTACCAGAATTTGGTGAACCTCTACCAGAAAAAGGTCTATGAGTCCCCCTACCGGGAGTATCTGGAGTCCAAGATCGGGCCCGTGGCCTTCAAGAATATGGAGATCGCCCAGAAGGCCTTTGACGAGAAGCTGATCCCTCTCATGCAGGAGGAAAACGCCCTGACCACCGAGTACGATAAGCTCCTGGCGGGGGCGAAGATCCTCTTTGACGGGAAGGAGCTGAATTTGTCCATGCTCCGGGCCTATCTGGTGAACCCGGACAGACAGGTCCGCAGGGCGGCCCAGGAAAAGAGGACGGAGTTTTTCCTGGAAAACGCGGACAAGCTGGACGAGATCTACGACAGGCTGGTGAAAAACCGCACCCGCCAGGCCCGGGAGATGGGCTATGAGAACTATCTGCAGCTGGGGTATTACCGGATGAACCGCAACTGCTACGGCCAGAAGGAGGTGGAGAGCTTCCGGGAGCAGATCAAGAAATATTTTGTCCCCTTTGCGGAGAAGCTCCACGACAGGAGAAGGAAGCGCCTGGGACTGGAAAAGCTCTCCTACATCGACGAGGGAATCTATTTTAAGGAGGGAAATCCCGCCCCTGTGGGCACTCCCCAGGAGATCCTGGAGCAGGGCCGGCGGATGTACCGGGAGCTCTCCCCGGAGACCGGAGAGTTCTTCGACTTTATGATGGAGAACCAGCTCTTTGACGTGCTGGGGCGCAGGAACAAGCGCACCGGCGGCTACATGACCTATCTGGACGACTATCACGCCCCCTTTATCTTCGCCAACTTTAACGGCACCAGCGGGGATGTGGACGTGATCACCCATGAGTGCGGCCACGCCTTCCAGGGCTATCTGGCCGGCCAGGACGAGATTAAGGAGCACGCGGACATCGGCATGGAGACAGCGGAGATCCACTCCATGTCCATGGAGTTCTTCGCGGAGAAATGGATCCCCCTGTTTTTCGGGGAGCGGGCGAAGGACTATGTGGATATGCACCTGGAGGACGCGGCGGCCTTCATCCCCTACGGCTGTATGGTGGACGAGTTCCAGCACATTGTGTATGAGAACCCGGATTTGACCCCCGCCCAGCGCAAGGAGGCCTGGAGGGAGCTGGAGAGGGTGTACAAGCCCCATCTGGACTATGAGGGGAACCCCTTCTTCAGCAAGGGAGGCTACTGGCAGGGACAGCACCATATTTACGATTTCCCTCTCTACTATATTGATTACTGCCTGGCCCAGACCTGCGCCCTGCAGTTTAAGATCAAGATGGACGAGGATTTCCGGGGGGCCTGGGAGGCATACTTAAAGCTCTGCAGGCTTTCCGCCAGCGATTTCTACACCGGCCTTCTGAAGGCGGTGGGCCTGGAATGCCCCTATGATGAGGGCTGCATCCAGAAGATGGTGGAGAAGCTGGAAAAATATATGTAGGACGGCCGGGCGGCTGTGAAAAATGAAAAACGCAGGAAGGAGACATAGCACTATGTCCAAGAAGGAGAAGGAGACCCCCGTTTCCCAGCAGGAGGAAAAGAAGGTGGTCACAAGGTATGACCGGAAGCTGGAGAGACGCAGGGAGGCGGAAAAAAAGGAAAAGAGGGATCAGAAGCGCAACCTGATCATCGGCGTCTGTGCGGCCGTGGTGGTGCTGGTATTTGTGGCATCGTTCCCGGTCCGCAACCTGATGGCGGTGTATCAGAAGTATATGACGGTGGACGGGGAGAGGGTTTCCCGGGTGGAGTTTGACTACTACTACTATCTGGCCAAGAACAATTATGTGGATCAGGTGGGAAGCTATCTGTCCATGATGGGCATCACCGACATGTCCACCCTGGATTCCCAGATGTATTCCAGCGATATGACCTTCGGGGATTACTTTACCCAGGTGGCCGTGGAGCGCATGGCCCAGACCAGGGCGCTGCAGAAGGAGGCCAGGGCGGCGGGCTTTGAGTACGACGCCGACGGGGAGCTGAAGGAGCTGGAGGAAGGCTTCCGGGAGGCGGCCCAGTCTCTGGAGCTGTCCTTCGGGGATTACCTGAAGGAGGCGTACGGGCCGTATGCCACCATGGGCAGGCTGAAGAAGGCCATGCGGGAGAATCTGGAGAGCGCCGCCTATCTGGAGAAGCTGGAGGGGGAGAACAAGGCCTCCCAGGAGGAAATCGAGGCTTACTATGAGGAAAATAAGGATACCTACGACTCGGTGGATTATCACTATCTGACAGTGAACGCCCAGCTGCCCACCACCGCCCCTGACGGCAGCGTGCCTACGGACGAGGACGGCAACGAGGTCGCCTACGAGCCCACGGAGGAGGAGGTCGCGGCGGCCATGGAGCAGGCCCGGCAGGATGCGCAGGAGGCCCTGGCCACGGTGGCCCAGGAGGGGGAGGCCGTCACGGGACGGCTCCGCTCCGGCCTCAGCACCGTGCTGGCCGATTACCTCTTTGATCCGGAGAGAGTCCAGGGAGACTCCAGCGTGCTGGAGGATACCTCGGGCAACCGATACTATGTGGTGAGCTTTGACGGCAGATACCGGGATGAGACGCCCACGGTGGACTTAAGGGCGATTATCACCCAGAGCACGGACGCCCAGACGATTTACGACGAGTGGAAGAGCGGCGAGGCCACCGAGGCGAGCTTTATCGAGACGGCGAAGAAGTATGATGAGAACGGGATGGAGATCAACGATTTCCTGTATGAGCAGGTGAACACCTCCGGCCTGGAGGACGCCCAGGCGGAGTGGATCACAGCCCCGGAGCGCGCGGCGGGGGATGCCGCCGCCTTTACGGGCAGCGACGGAGTCAATTATGTGTTTTACTACATGGGACAGAATGATCCGGTCTGGAAGATAAATGTGAGCAGCCTGCTCCTTAACCAGTGGGAGGAAGAGTACCTGAACGGAATTTCCGAGGATATCCTGGTGAAGGACCGGCAGGGAGTCCAGATCTACCCGGAGACGGAAAAGGAGAGCTCGGAGACTGAGGACGGAGAAGCCGCCGGGAGCAGTGAAAGCAGCGAATCCGAGTAGGAGCTTTTTGGCGGCGGAGCCCACAGGGCGCCGCCGCTTTGCGGGCGGCGCGTCCCTTGGGACGGCCGCCTTTTCAAAATGCGGGGAGGACCCAAAGCATGGGTAAGAAAGTGCTGGTACTGGATATCGACGGTACTCTGACCAATTCCAAAAAGGAGATCACCCAGGCCACAAAGGAGGCTATCTGGGATGTCATCGACCGGGGCCACAAGGTGGTGCTGGCCTCCGGGCGTCCCACCCCGGGGATGCGCCGGTATGAGGAGGAGCTGGAGCTCCCCCGCCGGGGAGGCTATCTGCTCTCCTTCAACGGGGCCAGGGTCGTCGACTGCCTCACGGGAGAGATCCTCTACCAGAGGATGCTTCCGCTGAGCATTCTGCCGGGACTCTACCGCTACGGGGCCGGGCGGGGCATGGGGCTGATCACCTATCTGGGGGATACGGTGATTTCCGCCTTTGAGCCGGACGAATATGTGCGCCTGGAGGCCGGGATCAACGGCCTGCCCATCCGGGTGCAGAAGCAGTTTGTGAGCTTTGTGGATTTTGACATTCACAAGTGCCTGATGACGGCTCCCGGGGACCTGGCGGCGGCCTATGAGAAGGAGCTGAGGGAAAAATACGGGGAGATGGCCAGTATCTACCGCTCCGAGCCCTTCTTTATCGAAATTATGCCCAGGGGGGTGAACAAGGCGTCCTCCCTGGCCAGGGTCCTGGAGGTCATAGGGGCGGACCGGGAGGACGCGGTCTGCTGCGGTGACGGGTATAACGATATCTGCATGATCCGGTACGGCGGGGTGGGAGTGGCTATGGAAAACGCCCAGCCCGCGGTCCGGGAGGCGGCGGACTATATTGCGGCCTCCAACGATCAGGACGGCCTGGTGGAGGTGATCCGCCGGTTTATCCGGGAGGAGGCGGCAGGATGAGCGTGAGGATCGGGCTTCCCCCCAGGGTGAGGGAAATCCTGGGGGTGCTGTCCCGGGCGGGCTATGAGGCGTTCGCGGTGGGCGGCTGTGTCAGGGACAGCCTGCTGGGACGCGCCCCCCAGGACTGGGATATCACTACCTCTGCGGCTCCGGCCCAGGTGAAGGCGCTCTTTGGGCGCACCGTGGACACGGGGATCGCCCACGGGACGGTCACCGTGCTGCTGGGGGGAGAGGGCTTTGAGGTGACCACCTATCGGATCGACGGCTCCTACGAGGACGGGCGTCACCCCAGCCGGGTGACCTTTACCGCCAGCCTGGAGGAAGATTTGCGCCGGCGGGATTTCACCGTGAACGCCATGGCCTACAATGAGGAACGGGGCCTGGTGGATCCCTTTGGGGGCGTGGAGGATATGGGGAGACGCTGCATCCGCTGTGTGGGGGATCCCCGGGAGCGCTTTGGGGAGGACGCGCTGCGCATGATGCGGGCGGTGCGCTTCAGCGCGCAGCTGGGATATGAAATCCAGGAACAGACCCGCCTTGCCATTCAGGCGCTTTCAGGGAATCTGCGGCAGATCAGCGCCGAGAGGATCCAGGCGGAGCTGGTCAAGCTGTTGACCTCCCCCCATCCGGACTATCTGCGGATCTGCTGGGAGACGGGGATCACCGCGGTGGTCCTGCCGGAATTCGACCGGTGCATGGACACTCCCCAGAATCATCCCCATCACTGTTACAATGTGGGGGAACACATCCTGAAGGCGCTGACCTGCGTCCGGGGGGAGAAGGTGCTGCGGCTGGCCGTGCTCCTTCACGATATCGGAAAGCCCAGGACGCTGACGGTGGACGGGGAGGGGATCACCCATTTCCACGGCCATGCGAGGGTGGGCGGCCTCATGGCCAGGGAAATCCTGGAGCGCCTGCGCTTTGACCGGAACACCCAGGATAAGGTCTGCCGGCTGGTGGAGTTTCACGATTACGGCAATGGGGTTTCCCCCGATGAGACGGCCGTGCGCCGGGCGGTGTGCCGGGTGGGGGAGGACATTTTCCCGCAGCTCCTTGAGGTCCGCCGGGCGGACACGCTGGCCCAGAGCCGGTATCTGCGCCGGGAGAAGCTGGGGCAGCTGGAGGAATGGCAGAGAATCTACGGGGAAATCATGGCCCGGGGGGAATGTGTCTCCCTAAAGACGCTGGCGGTGTCGGGCAGAGACCTGATCCAGGGCGGCATGAAGCCGGGCAGGGCTATGGGGGAGACGCTGCAGGGGCTTCTTGCCCATGTGCTGGAGCATCCGGAGGACAACCGGAGGGAAATACTGCTGGAGCGGGTCTTCGGGCCGGGCCGGCCATAAAGGGAGCTGCGGGGGCAGCTCCCTGTTCTTATTTCCGGTTCCTTTTCATAAGATAGGATAGAGCCTGGAAGCCAGGTTTGATCTTTGCGTGTGGGAGGAGCCGGGTGTGAACGATAGAACAGTTGCTTTGCTGGAACAGTATGAGGTGGAGGTGCTCCGGACCCGGAAGGGCAGAGGGGCGATCCTGTGCGACACGGACAGGGGATGTCTGATCTTTAAGGAATATGCGGGGAATGAGAGCAGACTGGCCCTGGAGGATCGGCTGCTTGCGCAGATCCGGGAGATGGGGATTGTTTTGGTGGATGCTATTGTGCCCACCCGCGAGGGGGCTCTGTCTGTGCGGGACGGGGAGGGGACCTGCTATGTGCTCAAGACCTGCTTTGAGGGCAGAGAGTGCAATATCTATGAGAGGGGCGAGTGCCTGGAGGCGGTGCGTATGCTGGCCCGGCTGCACGGCTGCATGGAGCTGGCGGGGGAGGGGCTTCCGGCCCTTTTTTCTCCCTTAAGAGAGTATGAAAAGCACAACAAGGAGCTGATCAAGGTGCGGGGCTACCTGCGCAGAAAGGGGCAGAAGCAGGGCTTTGAGAGGCTTCTGTCGGAGTCCTTCGACGGCTTTTTGGACCAGGCCCTCCAGATCACAGAGGACTGGCGGCAGTACCAGGAATCCCTGGAAAAAACGGACAAGGCGGCGGGGGCCCCCGCCCTGTTCTGCCACGGGGATTACCAGTATCACAATATCCTGCGCTGTGAGGGAGGCTGGCGGATCGTGAACTTTGAGAAGTGCATCCGGGACAGCCAGATCAGGGATCTGTACCTGCTGCTCCGCAAGCTCCTGGAGAAGAGCGGCTGGCCGGTGCCCCTGGGCCGGGAGCTGCTGGAGGCATATCAGGCCATCCGCCCCATCAGCGCCTACGATTACATCGATCTGTACTACCGGCTGTCCTACCCGGAGAAATTTTGGAAGATATCCAATTTTTATTACAACTCGGGGAAGGCATGGATCCCGGAGCGGAACCGGGAAAAGCTGGAGAAACTTCTGGCCCAGGAGAAGGAAAAGCAGTCCTTTTTGGACGCGGTGTTCAGAAATTGTCGTTAAACAGCCTACGGAGGGTAAAAAACCCGCCAAACTGCGGAAAATGCCTTGACAAATCCCGGGTGGACGGGTATATAATAGATTAGACATTTCGGAGGAAGTCCGGCCGATAAAAATCAGATACTCATTAAGAGGAGGAGTTTCAAATGAACAAGACAGAGTTGGTTGCAGCCGTAGCAGAGAAGGCAGGCGTATCTAAGAAGGATGCGGAGAAGGCATTAAAGGCATTTACCGATGTGGTTACAGAGGAACTGAAGAAGGACGGCAAGGTACAGCTGGTAGGCTTCGGTACCTTTGAGGTTTCCACCAGAGCGGCCAGAGAGGGCAGAAACCCTCAGAGCGGCAAGCCCATGAAGATTGCCGCCTCCAAGGCACCTAAGTTCAAGGCGGGAAAGGCCCTGAAGGATGCTCTGAACTGAGCGCAAGCGGTGACGGATGTCAGGGGAGAACCGGGAAGGTTCTCCCCTTTCCTGTTCTGGGAGATTGGGATCGGCCAGGCCGGTCAGGAGGTATCAAGCATGAGATTGGATAAATATCTGAAGGTGTCCCGCCTGATCAAGCGAAGGACGGTGGCCAACGAGGCATGCGACGCCGGCAGGGTGCAGATCAACGGAAAGCCCGCCAAGGCATCCGCCGAGGTGAAGGAGGGAGATATTCTCACCGTCTCCTTCGGAAACCGGGAGGTGCGCGTGGAGGTGCTGGACGTGCAGGAGACCGTGCGCAAGGAGGAAGCGAAGGAGCTGTTCCGCTATCTGTCCTAGGGGCCGTCATATTTCTCCCGGCCGCCCGCATATACTGAACAGAGTGATCTGTGAGGAAGGAGAGGGGCGGCATATGGAAGATTTCAACAGGGATGGCGCCCGCCTGCACAGGGTGACCTTGAGCAACCGCAAGAGCTGTTCCGTAAACGGTGTGAAGGATGTGCTGGCCTTTGACGTACATGAGATTCTCCTGGAGACGGAGCAGGGCATGCTGATGATCAAGGGGGAGGATCTGCATGTGAGCAGGCTGACCCTGGACAAGGGAGAGGTGGACATAGACGGGCATGTGGACAGCTTCACCTACTCGGACGCCGGGAGCAGCGGGCAAAAGAGCGGGTCTCTGCTCTCAAAGCTGTTCCGCTAGGCGGCGGAGGCGCGGGCAGAGTGTCTGAGGAAAATGTTTTTTTGTGGTATGCGGTTCGCTTTGGCGTGTTCATCACCTTTGTGTACGACTGGCTGCGGATCCTGCGCCGGGTGATTCCCCACAAGGGCTTTTTTGTCTCCCTGGAGGATCTGCTGTTCTGGGCCTTCTGCGCCGGGGAGGTGTTTCTCCTGCTGTACCGGGAGAGCAACGGGAACCTGCGGTGGTTTGCGGTGCTGGGGGCCCTGGCGGGCATGCTGGTATACAAGAGGACCCTGAGCGGCCCCTTTGTCCGCTGGACTTCCCTCCTGCTATCGAGGCTTCTTGGAATTTTGGGGAAGATTTCCGCTTTTCTGACCCGCCCTGTGGGGCGCGCGGGCCGGGCAGGGGGCAGTTTTGCAAAGAAATTTATGCGGCAGGTAAAAATAAGGTTGAAAAATTACGGAAGAATGCTTAAAATGAGAATATGTAAGCATTGACGGCGCCGGGGAAGGCGGGAGGAAGAGCATGGCTGGTCGCACCGGGAGAAAAAGGGCTGCATATCGGAAAAAGACACAGAACCGTTTCAGCATGTTTCTGGCTCTGCTGGTGGTTGCCATGCTCTCCGTTGTAGTGGCGGTCAGCAGCGTCCGCCTGCACCAGCGGCTGCAGGATTACCAGGCCAGGTACGACGAGCTTCAGGAGAAGATTGAAGAGCAGAAGGAGCGCCAGGCATGGCTGGAGGAATATGAGAAGTACACTCAGACCAAGAAGTACGCCGAGGAAGTGGCCAAGGAGAAGCTGGGGCTGGTGTATGAGGATGAGATCCTCTTTAAGGAGAGGGATTAGAAGCCTTAAGAGAGCTTAGAAGGAAAATGTGGATAAACTGCCGTCCGGGGGGACGGCAGTTTTTTTCCGGGAGGAAAACATAGCAATATAAGCGCAGAAGATGACAAGATTCAAGGAGAAAAGCCCGGGAGAATCCTGTATAATAAAAATGTGTTTTACCATCAATCCCTGCAAGGAGGAAGAGAGAAGACATGGGGATCAAACTGACGGCGGCGGCCCTTCTGGCGGGGTCCGCGCTTTTTACCATTCAGCCCAGCCTGATCGACAATCCGGACTTTTCACAGGAGGATCTGTCGGTGTGGGAGCAGGAGGCGGCGGGGGCCCAGATCACAGCCCAGGAGGCGGCGGAGCCCATCTACGGGGATGTGAAAACCTACGGGAAAATTACGGGCCGGACCTCCAACTACCAGTGCTTTGCCCAGGATATCACGGACAAGGTGGAGAAAAACCAGGAATACCAGTACAGCTTTTATGTGATGCTGGATGAGGAAGACTACCGGGATGCCCCTGAGGCCCAGAGGACGGTGGAGATCTCCCCCTATGTGACGGCCCAGGGTCAGACCAAGTACGGGGAGGGCGTCTCGGGCATGACCCGCCAGGCCGTGGAGCCCGGGGAGTGGATTCATTTCACCGGAACCTACACCCCCTCCTGGAGCGGCGACGTGGAGAAGGTGGTCCTGCGGATCCTGGAGCAGGGAGAAAACTGGGGACAAGGAGAAGGCGTGATGGGAACCTACTATGTGACGGGTGTGGAGCTGCGGAAGCTGGAACCGGCGGCAGAATCCAAGATCGAGACGGATGTGCCGGATCTGTGGAGAGTTGTGACACAGGATCTGGGGAGCGACGATTTTATCATGGGCGGCTCCATTGTGGGGAGCGATTTAAAGGACAGCGGCGTGATGGAGCTGGTGACCAAGCACTACAACGCCGTCACCATCGGCAATGAGTTAAAGCCGGACAGCATGTTCGGCTACAGCAACCAGAGGTGCCCGGGCACGGAGACCGTCACCTTAAACGGGGAGGATCTGGTGGTGCCTGTGATGGACTACAGCCGGGCGGAGAATGTGCTGGATTACATTTACGACTGGAACCAGGCCCATCCTGAGAATCCCATCAAGGTGCGGGGCCATGTGCTGGTGTGGCACTCCCAGACGCCGGAGTGGTTCTTCCATGAGGATTACGACGCCTCCAAGCCCTATGTGACCCCCCAGGAGATGACAAAGCGCCAGGAGTGGTACATCAAGACCATGGCGGAGCATTTCACCGGGGAGGACAGCAAGTACAGGGGCATGTTCTACGGCTGGGATGTGGTGAACGAGGCGGTCAGCGACGGCACCGGCACCTACCGGAGCGACTCGGAGAATTCCTCCTGGTGGGCGGTGTACCACAGCAACGAGTTCATTCTGAACGCCTTCCGGTTTGCCAATCAGTACATGGATCCGGAGATCGATCTGTTTTACAACGATTACAATGAGTGCGGCAGCCGCAAGAGCCTGGGCATCCTGCAGCTTTTGAAGGATGTGAAGGCGGCGGAGGGCACCCGGATCGACGGCATGGGGATGCAGGGGCATTACCAGACCGCCGGGGATCCGGATATCCTGGAGGTGGCGGAGGCGGCCCGCTCCTACGCAGGGGTGGTGGATCAGATCCAGTTCACGGAGGTGGACTTTAAGGCCAGCCCGGATTATGACGGCACCGCGGCCACCCAGCAGCAGGAGGACTATAAGCTGGCCCGGCGCTATCTTTCCCTCTACAATATTATCAAGAAGATCCGGGAGAACGGGGTGAACGTCACAGGCTTCACGGTCTGGGGCGTGGTGGACAAATATTCCTGGCTCCAGAGCGCCAACAACGTGGGCGGAGGCGCGGACGGAGCCCAGAGGCAGTGCCCGCTGCTCTTTGACGATGATTACAAGGTGAAGCTCTCCTACTGGGCCTTTGTGGATCCCGACCGGGTGATGGCGGCCTTCCCGGTGGAACCGTCGCCGGAGCCCGATTCCCAGGAGAGCCAGGTGCAGTCCTCCCAGGAGGAATCCGTGGAGGAATCCGTGGAGGAATCCTCGGAGGAATCTGTGGAAGGATCCTCGGAGAGCGCATCCCCGGCGGAGCCCCAGGGAGGCGAGGCGGATACCGGCGCCGGTCCCCAGGAGGACGCTGGCCAGGAGGGCAGCTCTCATCTGGGCGTGGGGATCGTGATCGTGGGCGCTCTGGTGCTGGCGGCGGCAGGCGTGGCGGGAGTGATCCTGAAAAAGAAAAAGGGAAAGAAGTAGAAAAGGAAGACCCGCCCCTGCCGGGGCGGCCTTTTTCACGCGTAAAATGTCAATGAAAAAGACAGGGAGCGCCCCACAATGTGACAAATTGTATTTTCCCCGGCGGCTATAATCATGGGTACGCAAAAGGAGAGGAAGGTGAGGGCGTATGACCATGTTGGGCAGCAGGGAGAGAGGCGCGCACAGAAGCGCGGGAGGGGAGAGCAGGGTGCTTTCCGATTACGGAAGGGACAGGCTCCTTACCTATGCGGAGTCCTTTCTGGAGCTGGCCAAAAGCCTGGGGGAGGAACCGGGAGGGAGCGGGCAGGGCCAGGGGGAGCCTGTGCAGGGCGAGGCCTGGGGAAGGCAGCAGGGAGACCGGCAGGGTTTGGAGGAATCTGTTCAGGGCGAAGCATGGGGAGGCCGGCAGGGAGAGCGGCAGGGCCAGGGGGAGCCTGTGCAGGGCCAGGCCTGGGAAAATCTGCAGGAAGAGAGAGAGGCCCTCTGGGAGGCCAGCCGCTTTCGGGAAAACCGGCTGGTGCTGTGCCATCACCTGGAAGAGATGTCCCGGATCATGCACCGGGCGGCCTGGGAGGCATACCGCCTGCGGCCCCTTCCCGAGAAGCTGCACCGGCAGATTGTCCGTGCCCTGAGATCGGAGAGGCTGTATGTGGGGGAACTGTTTTACATAGACGGCGGGGAGGAACCCGCCCGGGGGGAGCGCGTGGGAATCGGCCTGTGCACGGACCGGCAGGGGGGTGTTCCCCTGCGGGAGGTGGGGGACATGCTCTCGGCGCTGACGGGCAGGGAGCTGGTGCCCTCCGCGGCCTGCCCGTCCAAGGTGGAGCAGGAGACGCGGGAGTATCTGTTTTACCGGGCCCCCCGTTTTACGGTGTTCCCCGGCTTTGCCAGGGCGGTAAAGGAGGGGGAGAGGGTCTCCGGGGACAATTATTCCCTGGTGGAGTCGGATCAGGGGATTTTGACGGCGCTTCTCTCCGACGGCATGGGTTCCGGGGAGAAGGCCAGCCAGGACAGCGGGAAGGTGCTGGATCTCATGGAAAAGCTGCTGGAGGCCGGATACGATGCGGCCGCGGCGGCGGAGCTGGTCAACAGTGCCCTGATGGCCATGGGGGAGCAGCACAACATGTCCACCCTGGATGTGTGCAGTCTGGATCTGTACAGCGGTATGTGCCGGTTCTGCAAGGCGGGGGCTGCGGCCTCCTTTTTAAAGAGCGGCAGCTATGTGGAGCAGATTGCCGCGCCTCACCTGCCCTTGGGGATTTTGCTGCCCCTTCGGATGGAGCCTGTGACCCGGGAGCTCATCGATGGCGACTATCTGATCCTGGTCTCCGACGGGGTGCTGGACGCCCTGGGGGAGGGAGGCTATGAGGAAATGCTGCGGCGCTTTGTGGGGGATCTGCGGGAGTCCAACCCCGGGGAGATGGCGGCCAAGGTGCTGCAGCTTGCCCTGGGGGCTGGCAGGGGCCGGGTGGCCGACGATATGACCGTGATGGTGCTGGGAGTCTTTTCCCGGGAGAGATGAGGCGTCCCCCCCGGCGAAGGCCGGGGCCTGCCCCAGGGCTTTGGCTGCGCCTGCTGCCTGAGAGATGAGGCGTCCCCCCGGCGAAGGCCGGGGCCGCGCCCTATGGATAAAGGAGATGGAGAGATGCGTAAGAGAAAGGAAATTACCGTACAGGACAGAACACAAAAGAATCAGGAGCTTTGGTACACTTCGGGCAGCCCCATGCCCTTCGGCGCCAGCCGGACCGGGAATGGGGGGATCAACTTTTCGGTGAACTCCGACGACGCCTGGGAATGTACTCTGGTTTTGTATCACCGGGGGGAGAAGGAGCCCTTCTGTGAGATCCCCATTCCCCAGGAATTCCGGATCGGAAGCAACTATTCCGTGACGGTTTTTGGCCTTGACCCGGAGGATGTGGAGTACGGCTACCGCTTCGACGGGCCATGCGACCCGGAAAAGGGGTTCTATTTTGACCGCTCCAGGGTCCTGCTGGATCCTTATGCCAAGCTGGTGTCGGGCCGGGAGAGCTGGGGCAGGGCGACCTATCCGGACTCTGATTTTCCCATCCGGGGGCGCTTGGTTTCGGAGGACTTTGACTGGGAGGGAGACCGGCCCCTGAACCGCCCCTTAAATGAGACGGTCATTTACGAGATGCATGTCCGCGGCTTTACAAGGGGGAGCGGAAGCGGCGTGAAGGCGCCGGGCACCTTTGAGGGAATCCTTGAGAAAATCCCCTATTTAAAGGAGCTGGGGATCAACTGTATTGAGCTTCTTCCCATCTTTGAGTTTGACGAGACGGAATACAGACGCTTTCAGGACACCGGCCGGGAGTTCAACTATTGGGGATATTCCACCGTATGCTTTTTTGCGCCCAAGGCGGCCTACGGCACATCGGGGCCCCTGGGCATGACCGGGGAGGAATTCAAGGAGACAGTCAAAACCCTGCACAAAAACGGCATAGAGGTGATTTTGGATGTGGTGTTCAACCACACCGCCGAGATGGGGGACGGAGGCCCTGTTTTCTCCTACAAGGGGATTGACGCCCGCACCTATTACCTTTTAAATCCGGACGGCACCTTCTGCAACTACAGCGGCTGCGGCAATACCGTGAACTGCAACAACGCCGTGGTGCGCAATCACATTCTGGACTGTCTGCGGTACTGGGTGAGCGTCTATCATGTGGACGGCTTCCGCTTTGACGAGGCGCCTATCCTCTCCCGGGACGAAAACGGCGCTCCCATGGCGAATCCGCCTCTTTTGGAGCTTTTGGCCAACGATTCGATCCTCTCTAAGACCAAGCTCATTGCCGAGGCATGGGACGCGGCTGGCCTCTATCAGTTGGGAAACTTTCCCGCCCCCGCCCGCTGGGCGGAATGGAACGGAAAATTCCGGGACTGCGTCCGCCACTGCCTAAAGAGCGACGCCGAGTATGCGCCCGAGCTGCTCTGGCGCATCCAGGGCTCTCCGGATATCTTCCCCGGAGGCAGCACGGACGACACCGTCAACTTCATTACCTGCCACGACGGCTTTACGCTCTATGATCTCACGGCCTACAACTGCAAGCACAATGAGGCAAACTTTGAGAACAACCGGGACGGCGTTGACAACAACATCAGCTGGAACAGCGGAGCCGAGGGAGAGACCGACGACGCCGGGATCAACGCCCTGCGCAGAAGGCAGGTGAAAAACGCGGCGGCGCTTTTGTTCCTCAGCCGGGGCGTGCCTATGATGCTCATGGGAGACGAGATGATGAATTCCCAGGGGGGAAACAACAACTGCTACTGTCAGGACAATGAGATTTCCTGGCTGGACTGGAGAAACGAAAAGAAAAACAGAGATGTCTTTGACTTCTTTCGGGCTATGATCCGGCTGCGCCGGGAGAGCCCGGTGATCACCACCCGGAGCTTTTTTACCGGTTACAACAAGACAGGCTATCCGGAAATGTCCTTCCACGGGGAGACGCCCTGGCAGCTGGACATGGGGAAGCCCTTTTACGCCTTCGGAGTCCTTTACGCCCAGGAGGGTGAAAAATACCGGGCGGAGGACAAGTTTATCTACCTGGCGGTGAACCTTCACTGGGAGGAACGCACCCTCACCCTTCCGCTGCTGCCCGCAGGAATGCACTGGACGCTCTACGCGTACAGCGCGGCAGAGAAGGCAGGCGGGGAGGATTTGGCGGGAGAGAGCATTACCCTTACCGGCAGAAGCACGGCGGTGCTGGTCTCCAAAAGGGACGGGGAAGAAAAATAACGGCCGGGCGCAGGCGCGGGAAGATCCGGGGCCCGGACGGGAAACCGGGCACGGGAGCCGGAAAAATCCGGGCGCAGGCGCGGGAAGATCCGGGGCCCGGAGGGAAAACCAGGCGCGGGCGCCGGAAGATCAGTGAAAGAGGGCCAGGTAGTCCAGAAGGGGCTGCCTTGGATTGTCGCTGAGGTTTTCCGGGAGAGTCTCCCGGCTGAACCACTCCACCCGGGCCACTTCCTCGGCCTGGAGGCGGATCTCCCCCCGGTAACCGGTGCAGGTGAACACAATCTCGATGCAGGAGGTTTCATCCCCGTTGGGGTAGACGTGATGATAGGCCGGGCCGGAGTAGACGCCGAAGAGCCGGGGGTCGTCGATCTCCACGCCCAGCTCTTCCCGCACCTCCCGGCGCAAGGCTTCCTCCACGGACTCGTCCGTCTCCACGGCGCCTCCGTGGTAGCTCCACTTGCCGTCGTCCACCCGCTGCTGCAGCAGCACGTTCCCCTGCCCGTCCCCGATGATCAGGCAGGCGCAGGGCATGATCAGCGTCCGATGCCCTACGGTTTTTCGCAGTTCTGAAATATAACCCATTTCCTTCTCCCTTTCCAAAAGTCTCAAAATACTTTTTCTGTGGACATTTTACCGCGTACCGGCCTGTTTTGCAATCAAAATGAGATTGGAAATCCGGATTTATTTCGTTCAAACTGTGTCTTTTATCCATATACTCTGTATTAACGATTCTGTATAACTGTGCCGCTAATCCATATAATTGTTACAAGCGATATAGAAATGGATACGGTACGAATATGATAGATAAACGAGTAGGCAAAAGAATAAAAGAGTGCCGGGAACGGCTGGGATTAACGCAGGAACAGTTTGCAGAAAAAACGGGCCTGACTACAAATTATATCTCCACGGTGGAGCGAGGTGCTTCTTTTCCGCGATATGAAAAGCTCGTTACGATATTAAATACCCTTCAGGTGTCGGCTGATGCGATCTTCTGCGATGTCCTCATTCACGGCAGCGATTACAAGGCGTCCAAACTGTCGTCTGAACTGTCTGCCTTATCCCCGGAAGCGCAAAACAGGATTTTGCAAATGGTCGAACTGATGATAAGACAGGAAAAGGAAAACAAAAATGGATAGGTTTCTAAAACTGCGGGAACAGTCCCGCAGTTTTTTGTCGCTGGCCTCTTTCCAACTCTATTTTTTTATGCTATACTATGGATTAGCGGCATATAAACATATTCTAATGCACACAAGATGCTTTTGCGAGAAAGTAGTTTCTTGACAATCACATCCTGAATTAAAAATCTAAAAAAAGAGAGGAAAAGTACATGAAGAAGATTATCGCAAAATATAACGGCGCGTTCGGCTACATAAAGGCATACCTGTTTGTCGCGGGCGCGCTCGGCGGAGCCGCCGCTATCGCTGCGGCAATACTTGCATTATTCGGAGCGTATGAAATGGATGACAGCCCGCTGACCATGATCATTACAGGGTTGTCAGCGCTGCTCATTGCATTTGCAATGTACGCATGGGCAAAGAAAAAATGCCCTCCCGGCATGAGAAAAACGCTTGTGCGCGACATGATATTAGCCGGGCTGTTTGCCTCCGTGTTCTGTGTGTTTATCTTAGCCATTTGGATGTTTAAGCTCATCTTTCACATGAATTCGTCTTCGGGCAGTACGCAGACGGGGAATTTTGCTTCCTCATATTGCCCTGCATACGGCGAGGAACAGTACATCTATTTGGTGTCGGATAACGGTACATACGCAGTCCTTTGTGATGAGAAGGGCAATCACTTCAATGTTTATCCGCACAAGGACGGCCTTGTCAGGGATGAGGCGGGCAATTTGTACAGACCGCGTTAAGGAGACTGCCCTATGGATGCGTTGGACTTTATTCACGATATGTTTTCGCAGGATTGTGCAATCGGTACAGTGCTGCATCTTGTTATGTCACATTTTAATCTGTCCGAGGAAGAAGCGCAGAAAAAAGTGGATGAATATTTTGAAATCGTGGAGACGATGGATGGCGGAAGGTAAGGCTGCGTTCAGCCTTGGATAATGAGACTTCATTTCCGCGGGGCAGGACCAGCAGATGCAGTGTGGAGCATCAATATTCAAAATAGGAGGCAGATTATGAAACGGAAAAAACAATGCAAGATTCTCGCGCTGGCGGTGATTTTATCGCTTATGTTCAGCTTCATTACGGGCTGCGGGAAAAGCGGCCCAAATGACGCTGACAGCGCAGAACAAGGCGAAACCTCATCTGAAAATGTTTCACAGGGCAGGGACGATACAGAAAAGAAGGATGCTGACAAAGGTAATCCTGAAAAGGAAGAGGCCGGCAATGTTGATGCTGCCGACGCATTTCCGCACCGCCAGACGATTGCCGCGGGAAGCGGTATCAGCCTCGGAATAGCGAAGGGCGGAACCTGTGTAAGAGCGTCCGCCCGCTCGCTTGTCGGGTCAATCAACGATTTCGGCGGCAAACTGACTTACAATTATGTCCCGCTGGAGAACGATATTGTTTCTGTAGACGCATATGAGTATTTTGCAGTATTAAAGAAAGACGGCACTGTCTGCACCGGGGTGGTTTCAAAGGATCACAGTAACAGCGCATATGAATCATATGGTCTGTCAGAAGCGGATAGCTGGATGGATATAGTCGAGGTCGCCGTTGGTTGGACGCAGATAGTCGGACTGAAAAAAGACGGCACAGTGGTTACTGCGGGTTTTTCAGCGAGTGATTTTGAGGGCGTTGACCAGTGGAGCAATATTATCGATGTTGACGCAGGAGAAAGTATTACGGTCGGTCTGAAAGCGGACGGTACAGTCGTGACCTGCGATCTGGCCCCCGATGTCTCCGGCTGGACAGACATTGTGGCGGTATCGTGTTCAAGCAATTATATTGTGGGCCTTAAGTCTGACGGAACTGTGATTGCGGCAAGCGGCCGCGAGGGAGATGACCCGCGCACAGACGTGACCGGATGGAGTGATATTGTCGCCGTTTCCGCCGGATTAAATCACTGCGTCGGACTTAAGTCTGACGGAACCGTTGTGTCAACGAAAATACTCGATCCCGAATATGATAAGGGGGAAACGGACGTAGATTCGTGGACGGATATAGTTGAAATATCCGCGAACTATACCCATACTTTAGGGCTGAAATCGGATGGAACCGTCGTTTGCGCAGGTGCATTCGGTGACAATGAAACCTTCAGCATCAACGATTGGAACGATATAGAGCTGCCATAACGGCAGAATGGGCGCTTGATGAAAGCATAATAACAAATGGGAGGAAGCAGTCAGTAATTATGGGAGGTATAACATGCCGTTAAATATTGTACCTCCCATAATGAATGACTGCTTGCGCTCCGCGAGGTGAACGCGGTTTCATGCCGCCCGCTCCTTATTCTTTGCCAGAAGCTGGAGGCCCGTCAAGTGTATTTGTAGGTCTTATCGTTATTAATTTTTTACCTACACTTTCAAGTTTTTTTGTTCCATTTATTTCTTTTTCTATCTTTCTAAATTGACCAATATAACCATCCTTGTTTAGGAAACGCACAAATTGTTGAAAATATTCCATACTGGGAGGCCAAAAAATGGGTTGTTTGGGATTATCTTCATTAAATAAATATCCCCAAGCACTTAAAGGAAGTTCAACTCTTTTATCATAATATGGATATAGGTTGCCAAGGATTTTTCTTAAGTCTTCTTTTCTTTGCCCTTCAGTTTCTTTTGAAAAAGAAAAGTTAAGTTTAGTTCCGTCTCTTTTTACAAAGGGGAAGGAACCTATTGGGTTGTCATATTGTTCTATGTATTGTTCAAAACTATTTAAGAAATTTTCAACTCTTCTTTCTTTATTAATTGCCATATACAAGCTCCTTTGTAAGAACTCAAGATTATAATTTAATATTCTCTATGACCTTGATCGTCATCATCAAGATTTCATTCTTTATGCGTTACTGGATGAATAAGATTTGATCTTACTCCCCAGAGTTTTTTGTTTTCATCCTCTGATATGATTAAATATCCAAAGTCGTTCAGGATTCTGGTAAATTGGCTCATGACCTTTGAATCTCTTGTCCAATAGACCTTTTGAGTGGGGTCATCCGTGTGCAGGAGCGCAAACTCTATAAGCGGCTGTTTGATATAGAAGGGCTCAGTGCTGTGAAAAGGCTCCGCTTGACCGGCTAAATATTGAAAATGTTCTAATTCATTATTTAATGCAACTTGAATAATTGAAAAGTACAAAGTTCTGCCGTCCTGCGTTATGTATTCCCAATCATATTTTTTTGGACTGTTATTGACTTCCATAAAGTGGTCAAGGGCTTCCGCGGACAGCCTTTCCTTTTTGAATGGGTTAGGCTGAGTATTTTGCTTCTTTTTTCCGAACATGACTAGTCACTTCCTTTGAGGTTGTTATTTACATTATAAAGACCAATCCTTATAAAGTCAATCGCTGCTAACTATAGGCAGCTTGCACATAGTTGGTACATTGCTGCGTTTATGTTCACCGTTTCGGTGTGATAGTTTAAGCTGATGGAACGGGAACAGCATAAACGGTGTTTGTTTTGGACAATTTTTTATTTTGGAGTGGGCAAAGGAATTGAAAAGAAAACCTGGAAGAGCTATAGTAGTAGAAAAAGGTGAAGAAGACACAAATGACTTATGCAGAAATGTTCCATTGTATACATCCGGATTTTTTCCAGAGAGAAAGCATTCGCTCCATGCAGTTGGATCAGGTTTTTACCGAATTGATAATGAATCTGCATGAGCATGTGCCGCAGATGGCGCCGGTGGGCCCCCGAAGCGGGATCACATTTGGCGAATACCGCGGAGAGCCCGCGCCCCTTCGCCAGGCTGTGGCCCGGGTGGATGACGGCTGGGTGCAGTATTTTACGGAAGAGGGCCGGTATTTCTGCGCGTTTGACGGGGAAAGGATTGCCGCGTTCTGCTGCCTTTCTGATATGGGCCGGGCAGGGGGGCTTCACATCGGCGGGCCGGGCTGTGTGGGAACTGTGCCGGAATACCGCAGGCAGGGCATCGGCCTGGAAATGGTGCGGCTTGCCACAGAGATCCTTCGCCGGGACGGCTTTGACATTTCCTGGATCCATTATACACATCTGGCGGACTGGTATATGAAATTGGGATACCGGCCGGTCCTTCGGTGGAACAGCGGCGGATTCCTCCCCTAACGGAAGGAGAGGATTTCCGTGATTTCGATATCTCCGTCCACAAGGATTTCCACGATGGGTTCATGCCCGTCTTCATTTACGCCGTTTGGGTGCTTGAGATCCAAAAGGATATGCTCCCCCTCGCGCTTGGCTGTGGAGGGCGTCCGAAATCCCTCTGCGGAGGGCAGCCGAAAGCTATGGACAGTACCGTGTAAATGGGGTATTCTATACATGGTTTTGTTGACAGGGCGTGGGGACAATGGAAAAAAGCGGGAGGAAAATATGATTGCCACAGAAGATCTGATTTTGGATAAGGCGAAGTATTCCGATTGGAAGGATATGTATGTCAATGTCTGGTCCCGGCCGGAGAGTGCGAAATACATGCTCTGGAGAGTAACGCCAGATGAGGATGAGGCCAGGCGCAGAATCGAGAGGACAATGGCGTTTCAGAAGGATCATGATGCGTTTCTGGTGTATGAGAGGGCAGGCGGTGCGGCGATCGGCTTTGCGGGAGTCGTGCAGACAGGCCCCCATACGTATGAGGACACGGGGATCTGCGTGGGGCCGGATTATGTGGGCAGAGGATACGGAAAGCAGATTGTCCGGGGCCTGATGGAGTTTTGCAGAGACGAGCGCGGCGCGAAGGAATTTGTCTACACGGCGCGGGAGGAAAACCAGGCGGCGAACGCGCTGGCAAGGTCCCTGGGACTTTCCCTGACCGGCGGGGAGGATAAGACGGATCCCAGGGATGGACATGCTTACCGGATCCTGGAGTATCGCATTGCTCTGTAGGAGATTCCCGAATCAAAACATCCCTTTTCTGGGGTGTTTTTTACTGTTGGCGGTTGGCTATAAGGCATTGTTATAAATGGCTGCCCCCCCTTTGGCGATTATATGACTTGACAGAGAGAAGAATTGAGTATATGATATGGGTATCAAATGATACCAGCAAAAGAGAGGTGTTGATTTGACGAATGAGATAAAAACGCGAATTGAAAGTGAACTAGGAGTTAAAGCATATATACAGGATTTAAAGTATGCACTTAACAATGGAGCAAAAATCAATTTTCAGGCAAAAAGACTTGTTGATGAAAATAGAGATGAGAAATACACAAATCAATATACAGTAGCTGCCTTATTTCCCGATGAAAATCCGGTGGATGCGTTAAAAAGAGAATTGCTGACGCTTTCAGTGGAAAACTATATGCGGACAGTTAAGGATTTGTGTTTTCCCAAGAGAAGTGAGATGAGAGAATTTGGGAAAGTCTATAATGGGAAAGACGATGTATATATTAAGATAAGGGTAGAGCTTCTTGGATCGTATGGCAATACGACAACCTTTATAATGTCTTTTCATTTTGCAGAGAAGGCGTTTTCCCCTGAGATGTTTCCGTATAGGAAGAATTAGGAGGTATTATCATGGATCTGAAAATAATAAAAAGTGAAAAGCGTTTATGCGCATGCTGCATGGAAGAGCATGAGGTGAAAACAGTTCTTGTAAAAGAAGAGACATTCTTTAAAAACAAGAAGATAACTTACGAAGCGTCTTATTTATATTGCGATATGGCAGAAGAGCTGTATATGGATGAACAACAAATACAGGAGAACGATATACGTCTCAAGGATGCGTATAGAAAGTCAGAAGGTCTTTTGACATCGGGCGATATAAGTGCGATTCGTGCCAAATTCGGGATTAGCCAGAGTGATCTTTGTATTCTGCTTGGCTGGGGCGGAAAGACGATTACCAGATATGAAGGACATCAGGTACAGGATAAAGCCCATGATACGATATTGAGGAAGCTGGAGCAGGATCCGGAATGGTTTCTGTTGTTGCTAAATGATTCCAGGGAAAATTTATCCGCAGGAGCCTTTCAAAGATACTTGACTGCCGCTGCAGTTTTGTATGAAGAAGATCAGGATGCGTACCTGCGAAAGGCAATTGAGGCCGATTACGTGAGGTTTCAGAAGGACCAACTTATTCACGGAAACACAAATCTGTCGTTAGATAAAGTGGTAGATGTGATTCGATATTTTGCGGCATCTGCAAAGATTACGGCTCTTTATAAGGTGAAACTTATGAAGCTGATGTGGTATGCGGATGCTTTATCATATAAACTTAGAGGATTTGCGATAACCGGTTTAGTGTACCGGGCCCTGCCGATGGGTGCAGTCCCGATAGGACATAATTCTATCATCAATCTAAGAGATGTTCCTTGCGAGGAAGTGGATATGGGAGAAACAAATGCCTATCATTTCTCATTAAAAGGAAAAGGTGAAATTATATTCCCGTGTCTTACAGCGGATGATAAAAATATATTAGATGCGGTAATTGATAAACTTGGTAAAATGAATAAGAATGAAATCGTTAATTTTATGCATCAAGAGCAGGCGTATCTTGAGACAGCGCCGAGAGATGTGATTTCGTTTCGGTATGCTGAAAACCTACAGATATAAGATTTATACCGGGATGCATGTAACTGCTATAGGGAAACGCCCTGCCCGAAGGAAATCGAAAACCAGGCGGCGAATGCGCTGGCATTTCTTCCAAAGTTAAATCTTGAACACCGTTCTTTTTTGTTTCGGCGCGCACAGAGGAAGAAATGCCTGCCTACCGGAGTCTTGGGTTATTTCTTCGAAGGCCTGAATTTTGAAAGGAATCTTTCTTTCCTGTGCCATTGCCAGCACCCCCTTTCCAGTTAATTATACTCCTAAAGGCCCTGTTTGCAAACCAGGGCCCTAATCATGTATCCGTTTTATGACGGGAGCGCAACCTGTAATTGCGGGAACAAAGAAAAAAGCACATGCCGGGTGGTAGACCTTTCGGCTGAATGAAGGTATATTATGATCAATGCATGGCCGTGCAAAATGATAAGGAGCTTCCTGTATAATTCAAATATAGGGAATTCCAAGGAAGGTGGTTGATAAAAAGATACCTCAGAGTAAAATA
>CANQOL010000046.1 GCA_947625475.1 uncultured Acetatifactor sp. | reverse complement strand
AGGTGTAAGCACAGCAATGTGTTCAGCTGACATTTACTAATCGGTCGAGAGCTTAACCAGGAGGTTGGGGAAGGATGATGGTGGAGATACTTTAAAAATTCAATGTTCGGTTTTGAGGGTACAATCACAATCCTTCTGTGTTGTATCTGATGTGGCCCAGTGGCTCAGTTGGTTAGAGCGTCGCCCTGTCACGGCGAAGGTCGTCGGTTCGAGTCCGATCTGGGTCGTCTGGGGTCTTAGCTCAGCTGGGAGAGCATCTGCCTTACAAGCAGAGGGTCATAGGTTCGAGCCCTATAGGCCCCATTTTTCTTTCTCAGTATTGGTAAGGCTCCATTCTCGATGATTTGATTGATGTTTTAGGCCGATGTGGCTCAATGGCAGAGCAGCTGATTTGTAATCAGCAGGTTATCGGTTCGAGTCCGATCATCGGCTCTGTGATTTTTATAATATCATAACAGGGATGGGTTCCCGAGTGGCCAAAGGGGACAGACTGTAAATCTGCTGCAACTTGCTTCGGTGGTTCGAATCCACCCCCATCCATTTGCCTGTGAATAAAATAGATTCGCACGGCGTAAACTATTATAGCTGAATAACGCGGGGTGGAGCAGTCTGGAAGCTCGTCGGGCTCATAACCCGAAGGTCATAGGTTCAAATCCTATCCCCGCTACTCGGACTTACATAAGTCTAGATGCCCAGATAGCTCAGTTGGTAGAGCAGAGGACTGAAAATCCTCGTGTCACTGGTTCGATTCCGGTTCTGGGCAGGAAAACCAAAGGGGCGCTTCACAGGAAGCGTCCCTTTGATTTGTGCCCTTGGCGGCTTTCACGGTGGAGAGCAGGGCTTCCAAGGGAAAGGCGTCTGTCAGCCTCCACGGCGGAAAGCAGGGTTCCCGAGGAAGGGCTTTGGCCGGGAGTGGTTCATCCCATCAGATCCTCGTAGTCCTGAAGAGAAAACCGGTGGTAGGTGACGTGATGGCCTTCGTCGGTGATACAGTACCGAAAGTTGTCCGGCCTGCCGTCCTCAAAATAGACCAGATAGTCAAATTCGGCGTCCTTCATCCGTTCTATATGAACGTGTTCGGAGTGCTTATGAAATTGTGCCAGTACCTCATCCAGCGTACAGCCATGCCTCTCCACGGTGCGCACCAGATCCCAGATGAATTCCCCGGGGCGCAGAAGGCTGTGCACATATGCGGCTCCCTCCGGCGGGACAGCCAGAGAAAATCTCTCCCCTCTGCGGGAGAGCTCAATAGGGCCAAAGGGGTTTTCGGGACAGGAGACAAACTGGCGCAGCTCGGAAAGCATCTTCTCCGCGTCCAGCTCACAGTCAAGAAGCCGGTTTAAGGAGGTTAAGGGATAGTAGAGCCGGACCGTCTCTGGCCGATAGCCCAGTTTTACCTGCTCCTCCTTCAAAAGTTCAGTGATGTTGTCTGTCAGTTTGCGGCAGTTCATATCAATCCCCATTCCGGAGCGCCTTGCGCGACGGGGCGATGAGAAGTTCGCAAATGCGGTTTCTCATCTGCCATCAGAAGAATTTGTAGCGCTCCGGCACAAATTCTCATGTGAAAAATCAGCACATCCGTGTGATTTTTCAATCCAGGCTCCTTGTTTATTGAGCCCCCGGCGAAGGAGAGTGTTCCTCCCGTTTCGCCGCCGGGTACGCTGGGCTTATGACACAGTGTCTCTTCGCCTTTTTATTTTATGCCAACGGCGGAAGGTTTTCAATAAAAAAAGGTATAAAAGGTTAAATTTGCGTTTTTTGATACTGTTTTTTTGTAAGGGGAAATGTTATACTATAAAGAAGGGCTTTGTGCTCAAGAAACAGGCGTGAGGTTTGACAGAGAAGATGAAGAAAAAAGGGTGGATCATCGGCGGAGTACTTGTGCTTTTGGCAGTGGGGGCGGCCGCTGTGGTATATATACGGGGGGTACATTATTTTCAAAATCACTTTTTTGCAAATACAGTGATCAATCACATAGACTGTACCAATATGACGGTGGATGAGGCTCTGGCGGAGCTTCAGAAGGGAGTTGATACCTACCAGATGGAGGTGTATGACCGGGATGGGGGGCTGGTTTACACTCTCACAGGGGAGGATATCGGGTATGCGGTAGACATAGACACGCCGCTGCAGGAGCTTTTTGCCGCTCAGGATCCTTACCGATGGCCTGCTCAGTGGAGCCGTCAGATGGATCGGGATGTAACCTTTGAGACCTCCTTCGATGAGGATAAGGTGCTGACTCTGACGGAAGGATGGGCGCTTTTTGACACGGAAAATATGGAGAAGCCCCAGGACGCGTACTTAAGCGGCTATGAGCCTGAGATTAAGGGATTTGAGATTATCCCCTGCACGCAGGGGAGTGTGGTGGACGTGGAAAAGGCCCGCACCATCATTATTCAGGGATTGCGGGACCGTCAGTCCAGTGTCAGTCTGGAGAGCTGCTATGCCAGCGCGGAGGTGACGGAGCAGGATGCTGGCCTGGTAGAGCGCCGGGACGCTCTCAACAAGCTGACGGGCGCCCGGATCCAGTACAACTGGAACGGCCGGGAAGTGGTTGTGGATGGAGATCTGATCCAGGATTGGATTCTGGAGGAAGACGGAGAGATTACTTTGGACGAGGAAAAAATTTCCGAGTTCGTGACAGAGCAGGCCAAGGCGGCGGATACTTACGGCAAAAGACGGAAGTTTACCACGGTTTATGGGGTTGTGCTCAGTCTCCCCAGCGGGGCCTACGGCTGGAAGACGGACCGGGAGGAGGAAGCGCGGGAGCTGAAAGAGCTCATCCTGGAAGGAGAGCAGGTGGAAAACCGGGAACCGGTTTATGTATATAAGGGTTATCATCAGGGGGAGGACGACATCGGGGATTCCTATGTGGAGATTGATCTGACCAATCAGCATTTGTATCTGTTTGTGGATGGAAAAGAGGTGCTCACATCGGATTTTGTCTCCGGAGACGCCAGAAGCGCGGATCGGATTACGCCCCCCGGAGTGTTCGGGATTACCTATAAGAAGACGGACGCGGTGCTGAGAGGCGCGGATTATGAGACGCCGGTTCATTACTGGATGCCTTTCAACGGAAATATTGGTATGCACGACGCCACCTGGCGCAAATCTTTCGGCGGAGAAATCTACAAAACCAACGGATCTCACGGCTGTGTCAATCTGCCGCTGGCTAAGGCCAAGGAGATCTACAGTTATATGGAGAAGGGGTTCCCGGTAATCTGCTACTATTACGAGGGGACGAACCCGGCGGAAGCTTTGAAAAACCAGGATGAGGAAATTCAGGAGGCGGTCAGCCCGGAGGTGGCAGTGGGCGGAGAAGTACCCGCGGCGCCGGATGCCCAGCCTGTACCTGCAGTGCCGGAGGGAGAGGCGCCTCAGGCCCAGCCTGCGCCGGAGACGGTGCTGCCGCAGACCCCTGCGGCGCCTGACGCCCAGCCTGTACCTGCAGC
This sequence comes from uncultured Acetatifactor sp., assembly GCA_947625475.1. Taxonomy (GTDB): domain Bacteria; phylum Bacillota; class Clostridia; order Lachnospirales; family Lachnospiraceae; genus Acetatifactor. Next base: position 19,428 of record CANQOL010000046.1, on the reverse strand, counting down.
GCCGGAGGGAGAGGCGCCGGAAGCCCAGCCCGTACCTATAGTGCCGGAGGGAGAGGCGCCCCAGGCCCAGCCTGTGCCGGAGACGGTGCTGCCGCAGGCCCCCGCGGCGCCGGAAGTCCAGCCTGTACCTGCAGCGCCGGAGGGAGAGGTGTCCCAGGCCCAGTCTGTGCCGGAGACGGTGCTGCCGCAGACCTCCGCGGCGCCGGATGCCCAGCCTGTACCTATAGTGCCGGAAGCCCAGCCCGTACCCGCAGTGCCGGAGGGAGAGGCACCCCAGGCCCAGTCCGAGCCGGAGACGGCGGCGCCTGAGGCTGCCCCTGGTCAGTAAGGAGACAACCATGAGGGAGAGAGAATATTCTGCCCAGGGGGGCGGACATTCCCGGAGGAAGAAAAAAGCATACGAGAACCGGGAAAGACTGCGCCGGGAGATCCGGGGAGCAGCGGGAGATATCCTGGCTTCCTCCAATTTCCGGAGAACCCGGAGGTATATCCAGCACGGAGATATGACGGTCAGCGGCCACTGCCTGGATGTGGCGGAGTACAGTCTGCGGATCAGCGAGAGCCTGCATATTCCCTGCAGCCGCAGGGAGCTGATCCGGGGGGCGCTGCTCCACGACTATTTCCTGTACGATTGGCATGACAGGGAGCACAGGAGCCCAGCCCGGCTTCACGGTTTTTATCATCCGGGCATCGCCCTGCGCAACGCCTCCCGGGAATATCCGCTGACCGAGAGGGAAAAAGAGATCATACGCAAGCATATGTGGCCCTTGACGGTGGTTCCTCCCACATGCAGGGAGGCCTGGATTGTCACCTGCGCCGACAAATATTGTTCCCTGATGGAGGTCCTTCGGTTCCACAGGGGCCAGAGCGCCGCCCTGTCCGGCTGAGAGGGGACTATGGAACCGGAAAGCCTGCTGAAGAGACTAAAGGAGTATGAAAAATCGGGATGCTATCCTTATCATATGCCCGGGCACAAGAGGCAGCCTGTGGGGGAGCTGCCTTTGGAATTGGCGGGGATCGATGTGACGGAGATAGAGGGCTTTGACGATCTGCACGATCCGAGGGGGATCCTTCTTACTCTGCAGCGCAGGGCGGCCCGGCTATATGGGGCCCAGGAGAGCTTTTACCTGGTGGGCGGCTCCACCGCCGGGATTCTGAGCGCTGTCAGCGCCGCCATTCCCCGGGGAGGCAGACTGCTGATTGCCAGGAACTGTCACAGATCCGTTTACCATGCGGCGTATCTGAGGGAATTGGATCTCTCCTACCTTCAGCCCGGCCTGAGGGCGGACTGCGATATCTGCGAGGCGGTTGCGGCCCGGCAGGTGGAGGAAACCCTGGAGAGGGATCCCCGCCTTGACGGAGTGCTGATCGTATCGCCCACTTATGAGGGGAGAATCGCGGATGTGGCGGCTATCGCGGAGGCTGTTCACAGGAGGGGGAAGATTCTGATCGTGGATGAGGCCCACGGGGCCCATCTGGGTTTTCACCCCGCCTTTGTACCCTCCAGCTGCCGCCTGGGGGCGGACCTGGTGATCCACAGTGTCCACAAGACACTGCCGGCTATGACCCAGACGGCGCTGCTCCATGTAAGCGGGGATCGGGTGGACCGGGAGAGGCTGAGGCGTTTCCTTCGGATTTACCAGAGCAGCAGTCCCTCCTATGTGCTTATGGCCAGCATTGACAGTGCCTTAAGGCTCATGGAGCGGGAGGGATTTGAACGGCTGGGGCAGTTTGCCGCTCAGTGGGATGCCCTGCTGGAAAGACTGGCCTCCTGCAGGCGGTTGGGCATTTTCCCTCGGAAGAGGGACGGGGAGGGGAGTTTCCCGATACAGGATATCGGGAAGCTGGTGATCTCTGTGAAGAACACGGGAATGTCCGGCCCTGAGCTGGAGGCGCTTCTCCGGATGCAGTACGGTCTCCAGATGGAAATGGCCTGCGGCACATATGTGCTGGCCATGCTGACTTTGAGTGACACAAAGGAAGGCTATCAGCGGCTCGGGGACGCGCTGCTGGAGATTGACAGAGAGCTTGCGGAGAGGGCCGCCCGATCCGGGGAGAGCCCCGCGGAGGGAGTGGATCTGCCTGCGGTTCTGCCCCGGATGGTGCTTTCTCTGGGAGAGGCCTGGGACAGTCCCAGAGAGTGGATCCCGCTGGAGAGGGCCGCAGGGCGGATCGCAGGGGAATTTCTGCAGGTGTATCCACCCGGAGTCCCCATTGCCGTGCCGGGGGAGGAACTCAGTGATGAGATCCTTAGGACAGTGGCCCGGTATCTGGAGCTGGGGATGAGGGTCCAGGGGACCGCTGCCCGGGAGGAAAAGTCCGGCGGAGAGGCGGGGGACTGCGTCTGCGTCATAAAGTCATCCCGGGACACTGCCTTGGGGAGGCGGACCGCAGCCGCAGACAGGGCGGCGGGGCCGGAAAGGAAATCATGGGAAAGATCATTTGTCTGATGGGCAAGAGCGGGGCCGGAAAGGACACCCTGTTCAAGGAACTTCTGAAGGATAAAACCCTGGGGCTGAAAACCATAGTCCCCTACACCACCAGGCCCATCCGCCAGGGGGAGCAGGAGGGAGTGGAGTACCACTTCACTGATGAGGCCGGTTACCGGAGCCTTCTGGAGCAGGGACGGATCATTGAAGAGAGGGAATACCGCACGGTCTGCGGACTGTGGCGCTATTTTACAGTTGTCCAGGAGAATCTGGATCTGGAGAGGGAGAGCTACTGCCTCATAGGGACCCTGGAGGCTTACCTGCGTCTGCGGGACTATTTTGGGGCCCGGCGGGTGCTGCCGGTTTGGAGGACGGGCTTCGTCTGAAGCGGGCCCTGGAGCGGGAGATGAGCCAAAAGGAGCCCCGGTACGAGGAACTGTGCCGCAGATTCCTGGCTGACAGCCGGGACTTCAGTCCGCAGAACTGCCGGAGAGCGGGGATCGACAGGGTATTTTCCAATGAGGATCTGGACCGCTGTCTGAAGCAGATCACAGCGTACATAAAGGAAAATCAGTGAAGGACCGCCAGGGGACGCAGAATCGGGTGCACCGGAAAGGTATGGCCCGCAGGAGGGATAAAGTATGGCCGGATTTCAGGACATTATCGGACAGGAGCAGATCAAGGAGCATTTGACCAATGCCCTGGAGAGGGATAAGATCTCCCACGCATATCTCATAACCGGGGAGAAATCCTCCGGAAAGGAATACATCGCCCGGCTTTTTGCCAGGGCTCTTCAGTGCGAGGGGGAGGGGCCCCGTCCCTGCGGCCGGTGCCGCTCCTGTAAGCAGGCCCTCTCCGGAAACCATCCGGATATCATACGGCTGACCCATGACAAGCCCGGCTCCATCGGCGTGGAAGATATCCGGCGTCAGATCAATGACGACGTGTGCATCAAGCCCTACAGCGGGCGGCACAAGGTCTATCTGATCAATGAGGCGGAGAAGATGACGATCCCGGCCCAGAATGCGCTTTTGAAGACGCTGGAGGAACCTCCCGCCTATGTGGTCATGCTGCTGCTCGCCTCCAACAAGAGCAGTCTTCTCCCCACCATCCAGAGCCGCTGCGTCAATCTGCAGATGAAACCGGTGGAGGATGACCTCATCCGGCGCTATCTGATGGAGGAACTGAAGGTGCCCGATTACAAGGCGGAGGTGTGCGTGGCCTTTGCCAGAGGAAATGTGGGCAGGGCCAAGGCCCTGGCCTCCAGCGAAGAGTTCGAGAATGTAAAGACGGAGGCCCTCTCGCTGGTGAAGCATGTCAAGGACATGGAGATCCAGGAGATTGTGGCGGGCATCCGCAGGATCGGCGAGTATAAGCTGGAGGTCAGCGATTATCTGGATATTATCGCCATCTGGTACAGGGATGTGCTGCTCTTTAAGGCTACCAATGACGCCAATCATCTGGTTTTTCGGGAGGAACTGCAGACGATCCGCAGGATAGCGGGCCGCAGCAGCTATGAGGGAATTGAGCGGGTTATCAATGCGCTGGAGAAGGCGAAAAGACGGCTGGACGCCAATGTGAATTTTGATCTGACCATGGAGCTTTTGATGCTGGAGATCCAGGAGAACGGTTAAAAATTCCGCTTTCACCCGTCCATGAGATATGATAGGATAAAAAAAGGGAATGTTCCCTGAAGCGGACAGTATGGGAGGTATTTGTATATGACTCGAGTGATCGGAGTGAGATTTCGCAGCGCGGGCAAGGTATATTTCTTTGACCCGGGCAGGTTTGACATAAAGAGGGGAGACCATGTGATCGTGGAGACTGCCAGGGGCATTGAATTCGGCACCGTGGTGGGAGGCATCCGCGAGGTGGAGGACGACAAGGTGGTTCAGCCTTTAAAGCCGGTGATCCGGATAGCGAACCAGCGGGATATAGAGCAGGAGGAAGGCAACAAGCAAAAGGAAAAGGAGGCGTACAGGATCTGCCAGGAGAAGATCCAGAAGCACGGTCTGGAGATGAGGCTCATCGATGCCGAATACACCTTTGACAACAACAAGGTGCTGTTCTATTTCACGGCGGACGGCAGGATTGATTTCCGGGAACTGGTGAAGGATCTGGCGGCGGTGTTCAAGACCCGCATCGAGCTGCGTCAGATCGGCGTCAGGGATGAGACCAAGATCATGGGCGGCATGGGAATCTGCGGGAGGCCATTGTGCTGCAGCACTTATCTGTCCGATTTTATCCCTGTTTCCATTAAGATGGCCAAGGAGCAGAATCTTTCCCTGAATCCCACCAAGATTTCGGGTGTCTGCGGGCGTCTCATGTGCTGCTTAAAGCATGAGCAGGAAACCTATGAGGAACTGAACCGGAAGCTGCCTGGGATTGGGGATTATGTGACCACGGAGGACGGCCTGAAGGGGGAGGTTCAAAGCGTCAATGTGCTGCGCCAGCTGGTGAAGGTGGTAGTGGATGTGGGCGACGAGAAGGAGATCCGGGAGTACGAGGCGGACAAGCTCCATTTCAGAAAAAAGCACGGCAAGAAGGATAGGGTGGATCTCTCCAAGGAGGAGATGCAGGAGCTGGAGCTTCTGGAGAAGCAGGAGAAGTCCGACAAGCCGGAAAAGACGGAGAAACCGGAAAAGCCGGGCAGGCAGGAGCGGGGAGAGCGCCAGGAGCGCTCTGAAAAGCAGGAGAGAGGGGAGCGCCCCGAGAAGCGGGAGAAGAGGCAGGAACGCCAGGAGAAAAGGGGAGAGCGCCAGGAGAAAAGGTCCGACAGGCCGGAGCGGCGGGAAAGAAGGACGGAGCGGTCTGAGGGAAGATCGGAGAGAGGGGAGCGCCCTGAAAGGCAGGAGAGAGGGGGACGCCCCGAGAGAGGGGAGAAAAAGCAGGAGGGGAAACCGAGGTCAAATGACGATCAAGCTGAAGGATAAGGAGCGGCTGGATGATTTGAGCCGCAACGGCTATCGGATCATTCAAAATCCCGAGAAATTCTGCTTTGGCATGGACGCGGTGCTCTTGTCCGGCTTTGCCTGGGCGGGACCGGGAGAGAGCGTGCTGGATTTGGGCACCGGGACAGGAATTATTCCCCTTTTGATGGAGGCCAAGACCCAGGCCGGGCATCTGACAGGACTGGAGATTCAGGAGGAGAGCGCGGATATGGCCAGGCGCAGCGTGGCCCTCAACGGTCTTGCCGGGAAGATAGACATTGTGACGGGGGACATCCGGGAAGCAGGCGGGATTTTTGCGTCTGCTTCTTTTGACGTGATCACCTGCAATCCCCCCTATATGATTTCGGATCACGGCCTGGTGAGCCCGCACCGGCCCAAGGCCATCGCCCGGCATGAGATTCTGTGCACCCTGGAGGACGTGGTCAGCCAGAGCGCTTCCCTGCTAAAGCCCGGGGGACATTTCTATATGGTGCACCGGCCCTTCCGGCTGGCGGAGATCATCACTGCCCTGACCTCCCACAGGCTGGAGCCCAAGCGGATGCGGTTTGTGTATCCCTTTGTGGACCGGGAGCCCAATATGGTGCTGATCGAGGCTGTCCGGGGCGGGAGACCCCGGATGCAGGTGGAGAAGCCCCTGATCGTCTATCAGGAGACTGGGGTGTACACCCAGGAGATCTATGAATTGTATGGATACTGATGCCCGGGAGGCGTCTGTCCGCATTGGAAGGGAAAGGCGGCGGGGAGCCGGGAAGCGGTGAGAGGGAGGAAAGGAGAGTACAATGGCAGGAACCTTGTATCTGTGTGCCACCCCCATAGGGAATCTGGGGGATATGACGCCCCGGGCGGTGGAGACTCTGCGGGAGGCGGATCTGATTGCGGCGGAGGATACCCGCAACAGTATCCGGCTTTTAAATCATTTTGAGATTCACACGCCCATGACCAGCTATCATGAGTACAACAAGGTGGAGAAGGCCTGTCAGCTGACGGAAAAGCTGAAGGAGGGACAGAACATCGCCCTGATCACGGATGCGGGGACTCCCGCCATCTCGGATCCGGGGGAGGTGCTGGTGAAAATGTGCCGGGAGCAGGGGATCCCTGTGACCGCCCTGCCGGGGCCTGCGGCCTGCATCACGGCCCTGATCCTGTCGGGGCTGAGCACCCGGCGCTTTTGCTTCGAGGGTTTTCTGCCGGCGGATAAAAAGGAGAAGGCCCAGGTGCTTCGGGAGCTGGAGGGGGAGACCAGGACCATCCTTCTCTATGAGGCCCCTCATCGGCTGGTGCGGACTCTGGAGGAACTGAAGGCCGTTTTTGGGGAAAAAAGAAGGATCACCCTCTGCCGGGAGCTGACCAAAAAGTTTGAGACAGTGATCCCCACCACCCTGGAGGGGGCCCTGGCCCTGTATCAGAAGGAGGAGCCCCGGGGAGAGTACGTCCTGGTGGTGGAGGGCAGAGATCCCGGGGAAAGGCGCCGGGAGGAGGCAGCCTCCTGGGAGAGCATGACCGTAGAGGAACATATGGCCCTGTACGGGAGCCGGGGAATGGACCGCAAGGGCGCCATGAAGCAGGTGGCCCTGGACCGGGGGGTGCCCAAGCGGGAAATCTACCGATATCTGTACGGAGAGAGACAGGAGGGGGAGGACGGGAACGGGGAAGGCGCTCCGGGAAAGGAGAGGACATGAGCGTATCAAGCTGCGACACATGTGTCAATTATATATACGACGAGGATTACGACTGCTACAGCTGTCTGGTGAATCTGGACGAGGATGAGATGTACCGGTTTCTGACGGGGAATCAGCGGGAATGTCCCTACTACCGGCTGGACGATGAGTACGGAGTGGTCCGGCATCAGATGTAGGAGAGTCTTTTTGAAATCTGTGACTTGGATGTGAGGGAGAAGAAATCACATACTTCCTGCATAGGCGGTGAAAGGAAGTTGGGTTTGGAACAGCGGCAGGGGGAGCCCCGCCTAAAGGTTCCCCCCTTGTTTTGCGCCGGCAGCCGGCGGCCGTCCGCAGCCGGAGCAGCCCTCGACTGTCCCCTGTTTCCCCGCTCTAAATGGTTTCGGAGGTGAACAGGCTCTTCACATGGGCCACTTCCTCCTGGGTTGCCTGGCTGGCAGGCACATAGTAGGATTTCTCCCGGGCAATCTGGTAGAGCTCTTCCTGACTCTGCTCGCAGGCGTTGCGCATCTGCTTGAGCACCTGCTTTAACTCCTTGTTCTCCGTCTGGGCGATCATGGAGCCGTACCGCTCCAGCTCCCCGTTGATACCTGCCAGGGTATCCGCCACCATTGTCTTTTCCTGCATCTGCATGTCTCTTTCCCCCTAACCTAAAAATTTCATAAGCTGCTGCTTATTGTCCTTTGCCGACTGGGCGCCTTTCTCAAAAAACTGCTTGATCTTGGTGTCCTGGGCTTCGGAAGCGTACTCCTTCAGCTTACAGTGGGTGGTGTCGAAGCCTCCGATCAGGTGACGGAGGTTCTGCAGATCCAACTCTGAAATATTGCTCATGTTTCCCTCATTTCTGCACTGCGTTGGCGTCCCGGGACCGGGGGCGCAGCACGGGCCCCCGGATCCCTGGGCGGAGCTTCCTCTCCGCCCGCAAGCTGTCTTTTCTAAGTGACAGGCTTAGTATGTGCATGGAGAAGGTTTTTATGCGCTGCACTTTATATTGAAGGATCGCTGCAAAAATGATATGATCAAGAAAAAGAAAGTCCGGATGAAAAGACGGCTTTAGGAAAAGACGGTTTCAGAAAAGACGGCTTCAGGAAAACAGCTTCAGAGAAAGAGGACGCCTGGAATCCTGGGCCGCCCAGAGGAAGGGGAACGGGCCATGAGAACATCCTACAGGGAGCTTTGTGATATGCTGGAGGGGCTGATCGGGGGAGTACCCCACAGGATCGCCAATCTGGCCAACGCCTCCGCTCTTTTGTATCAGGAGCTGGAGGATTTAAACTGGGCGGGCTTTTACCTGCTGGAGGAAGGATGCCTGGTGCTGGGGCCCTTTCAGGGAAAGCCTGCCTGTATTGAGATCCCCCTGGGAAAGGGAGTCTGCGGAAGTGCGGCAGGGCAGGACCGGATTCTGCGGGTGGAGGATGTACATCAGTTCCCGGGACATATTGCCTGCGACGGCGCCTCCCGCTCGGAGATCGTTCTTCCCATCCATTTTCAGGGACAGGTGACAGGTGTGCTGGATCTGGACAGCCCCCGGAAGGGCAGGTTTGCCCGGGAGGATGAGACAGGCCTGTCAGAATTTGTGAAGATCCTGGAGCAGGAGTGGAGATGACCCGGGAGGCCGCTCTGGGACGGATATCAGCGTTGAACAATGAAATAAATCGGGATTGGTTGAGGTAACTATATGGAAAGAATTGGAATCAGGAGGTATGTAATGTGCGATTTTTTAGCCATGATATATATGACAGTAATAACATTAATATGTTTTATAGGGTCATGCAGAATACATTCTATGGCATTTAAAACATTCAGTAAAAAATTACCATTAAAAAACAAAAAATTGGCCGCAATGCTAATTGCAGAAAAAACTACTTGGGGAACAACAAGTGCAAAAAAACGAAATGAAATGAGTCTATTAGGTGTTTTTTCTTACGCGATATTTATACCTGAGATTATTTTTTTGGTATACGATTGGTATGTCTTTATTAAAACAGGAGTAGTAGAGCGCTGCTCAGAAGAAAAGACATATTTAGTAATAGTAGTATGGTATTATTGTGCTGGATTGCTTATAAAAATTAAAGAAGCAGGAAAATTTAAGAAAGGCGAGATATGGTAACATGTATCACAATAACTATAAATAACAAAATAGTTTTATAATATGAGTTGAGAGGAAGTCCCTTTTCGTCAAGGAGGACGAAATGAAAAGGGAACTGATAACGGAAAAGCGTTTCCGGATGTTGCCGGCACGATATGACAGGGAGCAGTTATCTTCCATTGAGCAGTTTGCGGAGCAAATCAGCGGCTATGCGGGGATAACAGAAGTCAATTTTAAGATAGTCAATCAACTCATAGAAAAAATTCTCATTTCTGAACCGTAGAGATAAACAGGCAGAAAACGCAACGACTTACTATCCATTACAAATTTATAGGGGCATTGGAAATCCTTGAATAATGGACATTTTCTAAGTCACTTATTTCAACTATCCAACAGAAGTTGGATAGTGCGGAGGGGTGACAAACAAATACAAATCAAAAAGGGACTTCCTCAATCCTTAAAAGGCTATGACGGCAACGGTTATAGTCTTTTTTCATACGGTTTTTACCGTAGGCAATGAAAGCGTATTCCCCAAAGCAGAGAAATGCCCACCCACAACATTCCGCAATCCAAATAGCCGACAACTAACGGGCAAAATCAAAAACAGCTACTTTCATAAGTGGCATCATGTGTACGCTCATAAGTGGCATTTTGTTTATATTCATTATTTGGCAGATATATCTATCAATCATATCAATCAATATTTATACATCTAACTTTAGATGTAGCACAGGGAGGGAAAAGATGATTAAGGCAATTCTGACAATTGACGATATTGCGTCAAAAAATACTTCTGAGATAGTGGATTATCTGCAGGAGAAAGGAATACAGGCGATAATGTTTGCCGTCGGACAGAATTTGGAGAAATATCCGGAGCAGGCAGTTTACGCACTAAAGAATGGTATGATAATAGGAAACCACAGCTATTCCCACCCCGCGTTTTCGTCACTTTCAATGGATGAGGGTGTAAAAGAAATCGAAAAGTGCGAGGAACTGCTTGACAGGCTGTATCAGTCCGCAGACGTGGAGCGAAGGTTCAGACCTTTCCGTTTTCCGTATGGAGACAAGGGCGGTAAAAATAAAGAAGCGCTTCAAAAATATTTGACTGAAAACGGCTTTAATAAGGTAAAAGACACCCAAATCCCTTACAAGTGGTGGCAAGATAACGGATTTAATAAGGATATTGATACATTTTGGACATTTGATTTTGCGGAATACAATATCCGTCCCGACAGCGGTTTTACCAAAGATGATGTATGGCGGAAAATCCACGACCCGAGCCCAAGCACAGGAGCCGCTTTGCTTGCCGATGGAGGCAGGCACATTATCCTTTTGCACGCGCATGACGAGACGGAGGAAATGCTGCCCGAATACTATAAGCTGTTTATTGACCATTTGACAGAAAACGGCGTGGAGTTTGAAAAGCCTGAATTTTTGGGGTGAGAATTTCACGAAAATCCGGTTTTCAAAAGAGAATGTACGATGTATAATAAAAGGGAGAAAACAGGTGGTATTTTTGAATACAGCGGAGCAGATGCATCTGTTGGATTTGGAGCGTTTGAAGGCGCTTCGATATATGGACGACGATTTTTTTACAGTCTGTCTGGCAGACAATGTTGAAGCGGTGGAGCTGATACTTCGGATTGTGCTGGGAAAAGAGGTCAGGATCAAGTCGATCCGCACGCAGGAGGCATTGAAAAATCTGCAGGGGCGTTCAGCCATATTGGACATACATGCAGTTTTCGCAGACGATAAAGAGGCAGACATAGAAATTCAACGTTCCGATGCGGGAGCGGGTGCAAAAAGGGCAAGGCACAACAGCAGCCTGTTGGACGCACATATTTTAAAGCCGGGGGAAGATACGGAAAATATTCCCGACAGCTATGTCATTTTTTGTTACGGAAAATGATGTGATGAAAGGTGGAAAGCCAATTTATCCGGTAGAAAGATATGTTGCAGTCGGAGAGGAAAAAGTATTATTTGACGATGGCTCGCATATAATATATGTCAATGGAAAATATCGCGGCAATGATGAGATTGGTAAGCTTATGCATGATTTTTCATGTACTGATCCCGACGATATGAATTATGACGTGCTTGCAAAACGGGCAAGATATTTTAAGCAGGATGAGGAAGTAGTGAAGTCGATGTGCAAAATGTTAGAAGATATGAGGAATGAAGCGGCGCAGAAAGCGGAGTTGAAAAAAGCGCCATAGCGGACAGGGAGCAGTTATCTTCCATTGAGCAGTTTGCGGAGCAAATCAGCGGCTATGCAGGGATAACAGAACTAAATTTTAAGATAGTCAATCAACTCATAGAAAAAATTCTCATTTCTGAACCCGTAGAGATAGACGGGCAGAAAACTCAACGACTTACTATCCATTACAAATTCATAGGGGCATTGGAAACCCTTGAATAATGGATAATTTCTAAGTCACCTATTCCAACTATCCAACAGAGGTAGGACCGGAGGGAGACCGGGAATTCGTGAGAGAGAAAGGGAGGGAGCCGTATGCTGTGGGCAGTGAAGGACAAGAGCAGCGCGATTGTGCGGGTGGAGCGCAGGGAAAACAGACTGTATCTGTATGCGGAGGCAGGGATACACAGGCTGGAGCCCAAAAATGACAGAACCGTCAGAATCAGTTTCGCCCGGGAGCGCTTTTCGGATGAGGGAGAGCTGGGATCATTCGTTGGGGAGACTGTGGGGGCGTCCTCGGGAGCACCCCTTGGGGTGTCCCTGGAAGCACCTGTTGGGGAGACCTTGGAAGCATCCTTGGAAAAGGGAGGCGGATCCGGGGAGGCTCTTTCCCAGGAGGATTGGGAGGAGAGAATCAAGCCGGGGGTGATCCGAAGAGAGGTCTGGGGAGATTGGGAGTACGAGGAGACGGAGGAGTCCATATGCCTGCGGCTTAAGGAACTGCAGATTTCTATCTGCCGGGAGACGGGCTCCTACCGATATTTGGACGGGCAGGGGCGGCTGCTGCTTCGGGAGCGGGAGAGAGACAGCAAGACCCTGGAGGAGTTCACTGTCTATGAGATGCTGGAGGAGGGGAGCCGGGTGGAGACGGTGGCCACCCCCGACGGCGAAAAGCAGGTGGTCCGGGAGGCGGCAAGGCGCCCTGTGGGCAAAAGCTTTCACACCCGGCTTTCCCTGGAGTGGGGGGAGGAGGCCCTCTACGGGCTGGGACAGCAGGAGGAGGGGTTTGGCTCCCTGCGGGGGCAGATGGTGTTCCTGCACCAGGCCAACCGGAAGATTGCCATTCCCATGCTGGTCTCCACAAAGGGGTACGGGATCCTGACGGACACCTACAGCCCTATGATCTTCAGCGACACGGCCTACGGCTCCTATCTGTACACAGAGGCGGATCCGGAGATGGACTACTATTTCATGAACGGAGGTACCATGGACGGGGTGGTGAGAGAGTACCGCTTTCTCACCGGAAAGGCCGCTCTGCTGCCCAAGTGGGCCTACGGCTATCTCCAGTCCCAGGAGAGGTACGAGACCCAGAAGGAGATCCTGCAGGTGGCCCGGGAGCACCGGGAGCGGGGGATCGGCCTGGACTGCCTGGTGCTGGACTGGTGCTCCTGGGAGGACGGAAAGTGGGGCCAGAAATCCTTTGACCCGGCCCGGTTCCCGGATCCCGGGGAGATGATCCGAGGGCTCCACGCGGAGCATATCCATTTTATGATCTCCGTGTGGCCCAACATGGATCCGCAGGGGGAGAATTACCGGGAATTTGCGCAAAAGGGTCTTTTCCTGCCGGGCTGTCAGGTGTACAACGCCCTAAAGCGGGAGGCCAGGGAACTGTACTGGCGCCAGCTCAGAGAGGGGCTTTACCGCCACGGAGTGGACGGCTGGTGGTGTGACAACAGCGAGCCCTTTGCCCCGGAGTGGGGCCGCCGGGAGCGGGTAGAGCCCGCCGTGATGTACGGGGAATACTGCCGGGAGGCGGGGTGTCACCTGCCTGCCGAGAGGATGAATGCCTACGGCCTGTTCCACGCCCGGGCGATCTGGGAGGGACAGCGCCGGGAGGGGGAGATGAGAGTGGTCAATCTGACCCGCAGCGCCTGCACAGGGCAGCAGCGCTACGGAACGATCCTCTGGTCCGGGGACACGGAAGCCTGCTGGGAGACCCTGCGGAGGCAGGTGGCCGCCGGACTGCATTTTTGCGCCAGCGGACTTCCCTTCTGGACCGTGGACATCGGAGCCTTCTTTGTAAAGAGGGGGGACTTCTGGTACTGGCGGGGAGAATATGAGGGAGGCACCCAAGATCTGGGCTATGGGGAGCTCTTTGTCCGGTGGTTTCAGTGGGCCTGCTTTCTGCCGGTGTTCCGGGGACACGGGACGGACTGCAGGAGAGAGCTCTGGCAGTTTGAAAATGCAAAGGCACCCTTCTATGAAGTGCTTTTGTCCTACAACCGGCTGCGCTACCGGCTGATGCCCTATCTCTACTCTCTGGCGGGAAGGTGCTGGCTGGAGGATGGATCCATGATCCGGCTGCTGGCCTTTGGGTATCCCCGGGATACCAATGTGTGGAATATTACGGATCAGTATCTGCTGGGGGAGGATCTGATGGTATGCCCGGTGCTGGCTCCCATGTACTATGAGCGCGGCTCCAGGCCCCTTGCGGGGACGGAGAAAAGCCGCAGGGTCTATCTGCCGGCGGGCACCGGCTGGTACGACTATTGGACGGACGCTTACTATGAGGGAGGACAGTGGATCCGGGCGGATGCTCCCCTGGAGAAAATTCCTCTCTTTGTCAGGGAGGGAGCCATCCTGCCCCTGGGAGAGGCTGCTCTGTCCACCCAGGAGCTTTCCCCCGCTCTTCACGTGAAGGTTTACCCGGGCCGGGACGGAGAGTTCCTGCTCTATGAGGATCAGGGGGAGGACTACGGCTACGAGAAGGGACAGTACCGTCTGACCCGCCTGATCTGGAGGGATCAGGAGAGGCGCCTGGAGAGCCGGGTGACGGAGCCTTTGGCGATAGCCTCGGCGACAGCTCCGGCGGCGTCCTCGGCGGCTTCGGCATCAGCCCCGGAGGCAGCTTTGGCATCAGCCCCGGGGGTAGCTTTGGCATCAGCCTCAGCGGCAGTTTCGGCATCCTCAGCATCAGTCCCGTCGGCCCGGCCGCAGAAAGCAGACCAAAGTCCTGCAGCGCCCATATGGGAGCCATATCGGATTGTGAGTGTTGTGGAGGCAAAACGCCCTCAGGAATAAAATCGGAAGTGCGCAGCCGCCTGCGGGGGAGCGCCGCGGACGGAAGGGCTTTCACACCTATGAGCACCTTCCCATGCCCTGCGGGCTGGGGGATGTAATGGGCCGGCAGCTGCGGCGGATGGTTCCCGTTTTGCCGGGAAGCGCTTCGGAAGGGAGACCGGAAATGATCAAAGATACCTTGTTGTATGAATACAAAAACGCACCCATACCGGGGGGAGGCTACGTGACCGGGCTGATGTTCCACCTGCGCCAGCCGGATCTTCTGTACGCCAGGACGGACATCGGAGGCGTGTACCGCTATGATTATGGGGCCGGGCGCTGGGTCAGCCTGATGGATTCCGTGTCCATGGAGGATTTGGACGAGGCGTTTCCCGCGGCCATTGCCCTGGACAGAGACCATCCGGACCGTCTGTATATTGCCAGCGGAAGAGGAAACAGTCCCCAGGGAACCTTCAGCATCTCCCAGGATAGGGGAGAGCATTTTGTCCGCCGGGTCCTTCCCACGGTGGTCCACGGAAATTTCGGGGGCAGAGGGACCGGCACCCGGATGGTGGTGGATCCCAATGACAGCAATGTCATCTATTATGCCAGTCAGATGGGCGGCCTGCTTCGGACCGGGGACCGGGGGGAGAGCTGGGAAAAGCTCCCTCTGCCGGAGGATTACACCACCTTTGTGTGGGTGTCGGAGGATTCCCGGACGCTGGTGGTGGGGACGGCGGGCTACACCATGCGGGTGAACGAGAGGCTGCGGGGCCACAGCCTGTATGTCTCTTATGACGGGGGCGTCAGCTTTCAGGAGCTGGAGGAGCCAGAGGGGCCTCGGGTGGAGAACAGCAGAATGAACGGCCTGGTGGCCTCCCGTTACGATTACGACGGGAAATATCTGTATGTGACCATGAACATGACGGGAATGGGTGTGTTCCGGGTAGATCTGGGATACAGCTGCGATTTTGGGGACGTGACTGCCGGAAAGGTGATCCGTTACCGCTTCCGGGAAGGAAAAATCCAGGGCTGGGAGGATATCACCCCCGGGCCGGAGGGAGGACGGCTCTTTGACTACCCGGTCTACGGCTTCGGCGGAATCTGCTCCTGCCCGAAGGTGCCGGGGCTTTTGGTGTGCACCAGTCTGTACCAGGTGAAGCGGGATGAGGAGTGCGTGTACCTCTCCCGGGACTGGGGAGAGCACTGGGAGCTGAGCATGAAGGGCCTGGAGGTGGGGGATATTTATTTTAAGACTCCCTACATGAAGCCCTGCTACAACGGGAACCGCAACCTGCTCCATTGGATGAGCGATATTAAGATCAACCCCTTCCGGCCGGGGGAGACCTGGATCAACTCAGGCACAGGGGTCTTTGTGACGGACGATCTGCTGAGTCCCCATCCGGGCTATCACGACCAGTGCCAGGGGATGGAGGAGACGGTGCACCTGAATGTGTACGCCCCGGTGTCGGGGGAGGTGAAGATGGTGGCCATCCTGGGGGATCTGGGCGGCTTTGCCTTCCGGGACCTGGACCGGCCCTGCGAGAACTCCTTTGACGATGAGGAGGGCAACCGGTACATCACCTGCATCAACGCGGATCTCTCGGACAGGGACAGCTCTCTGGCGGTGATTGCCGCCAGGGGCAACTGGACGGGAAAGACCAAGGGAGGACTGATCCGCACCCGGGACGGCTTTCACACCTATGAGCACCTTCCCATGCCCTACGGGCTGGGGGATGCGATTGACCGGCAGCTGCGGCGGATTGAAGCTCCCAACACCAATCCGGGCTGGGCAGCCATGTCCCCGGAGGGACAGCATATTGTGTGGTCCCTGGCGGAGGGGAGCCGCCTGCCGGCGGGGCTGGTGCTGGCCAGTCATGACAGCGGCGTCAGTTTTGAACGGGTGAGGATCTTTGACCGGGAGGGGAGAGAGGTGACGGAGGGAGGCTTCAAGGCATTTTCCGACCGCTGCCGGAGCGATTTGTTCTACGGCTTTGGAAGCCGGGCCCAGATCTATATCAGCAGGGACGGGGGAAGAAGCTTTTACGAGAAGATGCCGGACCGGGTGGAGACCCGGGAGGGGGAGCGGCTGGATGGCTTCCCGGTCTGCGACCTGGGGAGGATTGACGGAGCCAACCGGACGGAGATCCGGGGGGAGGGCGGCCGCACCGGCGTCTTTTATCTGGCCTTGGGGACAGAGGGGCTGTGGAAGCTGCTCTATGATCCCCAGGAGGAAAAGCTGGTATGCCGCAGATTGACCTGTCCGGGGGATTCCTGCTTCCGGGTGGGACTGGGGGTGATCCGCCCTGGGGCGGATTATCTGACCCAGAAAAAGGCTATCTACCTGTGCGGCATTTTGGAGGGGCAGTACGGCTTTTACCGCACCCTGGACGAGTGCGAAACCTTTTCCCGGCTGAACACCGACCGGCAGATGTACGGCGCCATCAACAGCATCGACGGGGACAAGAGGGTCTTCGGGCGTTTCTTTGTGGCCACCGGCTCCCGGGGGGTGCTCTATGGGGAGGAAGTGTAAGGGGATAGTGTAAGGGGCAGAGATATTTTCCCGGCAGCAGGCGCATATAGTTAGGGGAGAGCATTCTGTGGGGAACGGTTATCTTTATGCTGAACTACCTGTGGGCCGGGATGATCCTGCTGGGAATCCTCTACGCAGCGGTCACCGGAAATATGGATACTGTCACGAATGCCGCCCTGGACAGCGCCGGGGAGGCGATCTCCCTGTGCATTACCACGGCGGGAGTCATGGCTCTTTGGATGGGGCTGATGGAGATTGCAGGCCAGTCGGGCCTGGTCGGGAAGCTGACAAGGGGGATCGGCCCCCTGCTGGACTTTTGCTTTCCCAGGATTCCCAGACAGCACAAGGCCCGGGAATATATCGCCGCCAATGTGATCGCAAATGTGCTGGGACTGGGATGGGCCTGTACCCCGGCGGGGCTGAAAGCCATGGAGGAGTTGGCGAAGCTGGAGGCGGAGAGAGGGAATGAGGGGTATCTGCAGGAAGGGCCGGATGGCATTGCCCCGGAAAGCGCCCGGGGGATGGACAGGGGGAAAAAGGCGGTAAGCGGCGAAAAGGGGCGGATGCCCAGGAGCTTTGTGCGCGTCGCCAGCAATGAGATGTGCACCTTCCTAATCCTGAATATCTCTTCCCTGCAGCTGATCCCGGTGAACATGATCGCATACCGCGCCCAATACGGCAGCGTGGATCCCGCCAGGATCATTGCGCCGTCTATTGCGGCGACCCTGGTGAGTACGCTGACGGCAATTGTTTATTGTAAAATAATGGATCGGAAGCGAAGGGTGTGAACTCCTTCGCTTTTTGTAGTGAGATTGATTTGTTATGTTTAAATCGAATTTCTGATAAAAAGGCAACAGATGCCACATCCTCCGTAAACCATCTTTATGTTAATAAGAAATGAGCAATTGGTAAGTTGTGTCAAAATTAATTACAAAAAGGATGGAATTGAAATGTGATGGTATATGTAGAATTTCAAAGCTTTAAGAATCAACCGAATGGGAAACCCAGTATCTATTGTAAAAGCATGGAAAAGGCTTGAAGGTCTGTTGGATAGTTGGAATAGATGACTTAGAAAATGTGGGTTTGGTTTGCGGTTGCGCTGTCCTTTGTCGTTTTCGCTGTCATGAATTGCCCAATCAACGCACATTCCTCTGCCAACAGGGTAGTGGGGCGCACATATAGACTTTGTGGACGGGCAAAGGCTGTCCTTTAGCCTTTGCCCGAACGCAAATGTACACAAAGCGAAGCAAGGCTTCGCTAGGGGGTAAGCGCGTAATGATAGGATGTGCCTTCGTCCCGGCAGGCTTGCGCGGGGAACAGGACATCCCCGGATATCATCCGTCAGCGGGCTTCCTTCCTCCGACATACAATGACTGCCGCATCCTCATCCATAACGTTCTCGATCTGAAATCCAACGCTTCGCAGCAGACCCGTCTCATGCTCCATGGTCAGCGGGATGTCAAAATGGACAAACCGATCCTCCGGAATCGCGGACTGCTTTCTTCGTCTCAGATAGACGTCCCGCAAAAGCTCTTCTTCCTCGTCGCAGCAGGCGATATAGTCTCCCAGAATAAAAACGCCGCCGACCTTTACGCTGTGGTAAATTTTCTGATACAGTTCCCTTTTTCGCTCCGGCAGGAAATGATGCAGGCTTTCAAAGGAAATCACGGCGTCCCACTGTTCCCGGCCGGGGTCGTAGTCAAAATAATCCTGGCATACGGCGGCAAAACGCTTGTCCGGGTGTTTTGCCAGCAGTTTGTCCAGCATGGCCCGGCTCAGATCCACGCCCGTCACCTCCACATCCGGATTCGTTTTCCAGATCTGATCCAGCTCCAGGCCGGTGCCGCATCCCAGGTCCAGAATTTTCCGGCATTCGCCCGGTATCGATTGGGCAACCAGCCGGTAGGATTTTTCCCAGACGGACATACGTTCCTCATAGTCGTCCAGCCGCTTCTCAAAAAACGACGCCATTTCCTCCAGAGGCTCATCCTCCGTATCCCGAAGCCATCGCCGGAGTCCCTGTAAATATTCTTCCTTTGTTTTCATGTCCATCTCCCTTCCGCCTTCCCGCACACTTCTGTCAGAATGCATCTCCTTTATCGGCAACGCGCCGGCCCTCAAAATCCTCTGAATGCTTTTCTCAGAGAGCGAATATTCCTCGGCAAGGAATTTTACCGCAATTCCGCCTGCATATTTCCGACGTATTTCTTCATTTCTCTTCTGATAATACTGACGGGTCTTTGTCTGGCTTCCCCAGCTCTTTTTCTCTCTGCAGGGAATGTATATGCTTTTCCCGCTTACATACTGCTGGATCGCCCTGATCAGATCTTCTGGCAGAATTTCCTCTGCTCTGTCATAACTCATAGGATCCTCCTTTTTTTCATGGAAGATTCATCTGAGCTTAACCCTTCGTTTTATTTTAAGCTCAGACTACTGAGCCATAATATATTTTTTCCTCATAAAATGCCTGCTCCTTCCGCTTTGATTTACAATTACTATATCTGTTTCAACGGACGATTGCAACCTCATTCTTATTTATAAATAAACCTG
>CANQOL010000045.1 GCA_947625475.1 uncultured Acetatifactor sp. | reverse complement strand
AAGGCCAGCGTTTCCTAGCAATCATTATAGAGTTCTCGACGGGCTGGTTAAAGCCGCCGATTATTTAGCGCTTACGTCACATCGGAGACAGCCATATTATCCCACATGGAATTTTTTATTATATCGTGAAAGCTCAAGCCAATACCTCCCCAGTTTTTAACAATTAACAGCTCTTCGGCAAAGATAATATTTGGAAAAAGCCACCTGACTCAGATTCTCTATTCCGGCGGCATTATATATAAATCCCGGAAGCACTGTGTCATATTTCATCTCCAATATGTGCCGGCCCGATGACATAATCGGCCTGCAGGACAAGCTCTGTCCAAATTCCGCAACCTGCACGGACGCAGCAATATTTTTGTCGAAGGTAATTCTGACGTTTCCCACGGAATAAGTAAACGCCGTCCTTTCATATTCCACAATAATCTTAGGACGCAGTGCTTTCATATGCCATAACATATAAAACCGGCTCATAAGAGGATCCTTCGGCTCTCTCGGCCCCAAAGACCCGTGCTCCAGCAGCCGCTCCAAATCCTCCCTGTCTAAGATGCAGCTCTCCTTCCTTGTTAATCCCCTGTACCTATGTTTACACTCCATCACAATATGTTTCAGATCCCTATTATAAATCCTGATCCGGAATTTGCTCTTAGGATCCGTCCCATTTTCATTTGCAAAATAGCAGTCATTATCATAATCATCAAAATACAGACTGCTTACCAGATAAGTTCCATCCGCTCCCGCATGCACATCGGGCTGGCATATTTCTTTCAAACGATTTTTAATCAAACTCAGTTCTGCCTCGGAACACAAATATTTGATTTCATTTCGCAAATCCGTGGATTTCACAGTGCCCCCTGTCTTCACACAATCTCAACATTTTCCGACAAATATTGCATGTATAAATATAACCTTTAAGGTAATGTTTGTCAACAAAAATAGGAGTTTTTTGTTGGTTTTTCTGAAAAGAATCCGATATTAAACTATATTTATAATATATCTGGGGTATATTTGGGGTACAGGTCATGAACGATTTTAGAAAGCAGATGGGATTACGAATAAGAGACTGCCGCAAGGCTATGGATCTGACACAGGAGGATATGGCGGAACTGCTGAATATCTCTGTGAAGCATTATGGCGGCGTAGAGCGGGGGAACGCCGGATTATCCCTGGAAAAGATGGTGACGGTTTCCCGCGTATTAAATATCAGCCTGGACTACCTTGTCAATAATCAGCCGTCCGTCCCCGTTGAAATACCGCCCCGTCTGGTGGAAATCTATTTATCCAGCTCCGAGGGAAAAAGAAACCGCATCATGGAAATCATGGAGATTCTCAACAAATGTTAGTACTCTGAATCCCGCGCATATTCATCCGGATCCGCGCGGTAAACATCTTCTTTTCCCCGTCAAAGCTGAATTCTGCGCTTCCGCCGTATTTCTGCGCCGTGTGGGTTATGCTCTTTAAGCCGTACCCTCCCTGGGCGCGGTCGCTTAAGAATGCCTCCGCCGGCAGGAAGCCCTTCTCCGGGCGGAAACGCCGGTCACGCTGTACGCTCTCGCAGCTGTTGAGAATCTCTATGACCAGGGAATCCTGCACCGTCCCGATCTCTATGCGGATGCTGCGGGGGCCCGGGCACTTCAGACATGCCTTGATGGCGTTCTCCATGGCGTTGCCAAGCAGCACCGTCAGATCCGCCGGCTCTATGGCCAGCTCGCCGCACTTAGCCTGCACCTGACAGTGGATCTTCTCCGCCTCCGCGTGGCCGATATAATACTGCAGCAGGCCGTTCACCGCCACATTTTCACAGTAGATCTCATTGTTCTCCCGCCTGACGGTGGTGTCGATCACCTCGGAGAGGTACTCCTTCATCTCATCCAGCTTCCCCTCCTGAAGCAGATCGTTCAGCACATTATAGTGATGGTGCAGATCGTGGCGCATCCGGAGGGTGTTTTCCATATCTCCCACGATCATCTCATACTGGAGCTGGCGTATCTCCATGGCCCTCTGGTGGTCGCTGTCCTGCTTGCGCCGCACCGACTCCCTGAAAATCAGCCAGTATATAAAGATCTGGCTCACGGTCAGCAGCACCATGGGCAGGAATACCGCCGCAAACATCCCCCTGCCCCCGAAGAACACATTCAGATACACCATGCCCGCAAAATACGCCACTGTGCTGAGGATGGCGGCCAAAAACTCCCGCTTCATATACCCGGGCTCCACCTTTTGGATATATTCCCGCAGAGGGTGGATCACCGCCCCCAGCATGATGGGCAGCATTAAGGCTGTCACCCCCAGGTACAGCAGAAGGAATCTGGAGGTGTAGGGATACAGGGCAATCTCCGGCACGTAAGAGAAGAAAACATAATAAATCACATTGACCAGGAAAAAAACGGCCGCCGCATAAAAGAGCACGACAAAAAATACCGCGAACTTTTTCACAACGGACTGGCGGACCAGCCACACATACACCGCCAGAATGGCAAGAACCGCAGCCGTCATAAGAAAGTTGGATATTGCAACGTGCTCAGGATACCTTTCCATATCCCGCAGGCACAGAACCGCGGAAAAGACAATCGACATCAGCACAGATCCGGCTGTGATCCCCGCAAAAACGGATCTGCGCCCAAACCGGCAGTCCTCCTCTGAAAAGGGAAGAAAAATCATGAGTGCACAGGGGAAAAACTGTGTCAGAAACCCCAGCGCATTCTCCAGAAAAACAACCATTCACCTTCCTCCTAATCTCTGTCTCCTTCTCCCGCTCCACGGACCCTGAAAGGGAAACAGACATGGCACCCGGGTCATGTCTGCTTTTTCTCTCAGTGTTTCAGCGGGCTTTGCCTGTATATGATATCGCCCCGTCCGGGCCCGTTGCTCACCATGGTGATGGGATAGCCGATCTGCTCCTCGATAAACTCCACATATCTGCGGCAGTTCTCCGGCAGATCCTCATAGCGCTGGATCCCCCGGATCTCGCACTTCCAGCCCGGCAGCTTTTTCAGCACCGGCTTCGCCTTCTCCAGCCTGGCCGTCACAGGGAACTGCGTGGTCACCTGCCCGTCGATCTCGTAGCCCACGCACACGGGGATCTCGTCCAGATACCCCAGCACATCCAGCACCGTGAAGGCCACGTCCGTGGTCCCCTGGAGGCGGCAGCCGTACTTGGAGGCCACGCAGTCAAACCAGCCCATTCTCCTGGGACGTCCGGTGGTGGCGCCGTACTCGCCTCCGTCTCCGCCCCGGCGTCTCAGCTCATCCGCTTCCTCCCCGAAGATCTCCGACACAAAGGCTCCCGCGCCCACCGCGGAGGAATAGGCCTTGCAGACCGTCACAATCTCCCGGATCTCATAGGGCGGCAGGCCGGCTCCGATGGCTCCGTAGGCAGCCAGGGTGGAGGATGAGGTCACCATGGGGTAGATGCCGTGGTCGGGATCCTTCAGAGTCCCCAGCTGTCCCTCCAGCAGCACCGTCTTCCCCTCCTTCAGGGCCTGATCCAGGAAGGCGGACACATCGCACACATAGGGCTCCACCATCTCCCGGTACTCCCTGAGGGTCTGCAGGAGCTGATCCGGGTCGATGGCCGGCTTGTGATACAGATGCTCCAGCAGCACATTCTTCAGCTGGCAGACCCGGGCCGTCTTCTCCTTCAGGAGCTCATCGTCAAACAGCTCGCTCACCTGAAAGCCGATCTTGGCGTATTTATCCGAGTAAAAGGGGGCGATCCCCGACTTGGTGGAGCCGAAGGACTTTCCCCCCAGGCGCTCCTCCTCGTACTGATCGAACAAAATATGATAGGGCATCACGATCTGGGCCCTGTCCGAAATCAGGATCCGGGGCATGGGCACCCCTCTCTCCACCAGGGAGCGGATCTCCTGAAACAGCAGGGGCACATTCAGGGCCACCCCGTTCCCGATCACGCTGGTGGTGTGGCTGTAAAACACCCCCGAGGGCAGTGTATGCAGCGCAAATTTCCCGTACCCGTTTACGATGGTATGTCCCGCGTTGGCGCCTCCCTGAAACCGGACCACAATGTCCGCCTTCTCCGCCATCATATCCGTGATCTTTCCTTTTCCCTCATCACCCCAGTTGGCGCCCACAACCGCCTTTACCATGCCGTTTTCCTCCGTTCCCGCGCCTCTTTTCCCGGGAAATGCTTCCCGGCCAGGCACTCTTCCTGTGCCATTATAGCGCATTTTTTGAAATAAGTAAAATCAAACTTTTCCGCCTTACTCCGCCCCGTCCCAGCAGTAGGTGCACAGCCTGGATTTGTCCAGGCCCACCGACTCGATCATATCGTCCAGGCGGTGATAGCGCAGGGAGGTGAAGTTCAGCTGCCTTCCGATGCGCTCCACCATCTCCTGGTACTCCGGCGTCCTGGGATCCACATATTTCATCAGATCGATCTCTCTCCCCTCCAGCTCCATATCCCGCAGCACTCTCCTGGCGATCAGGTCCATCTCCGAAGAGGAGCGGGAGAAATTCAGGTATTTGCACCCGAACAGCAGAGGCGGACAAGCCGGACGGATATGCACCTCCCTGGCTCCGCTCCGATAGAGGAACTCCGTGGTCTCCCTCAGCTGGGTCCCCCTCACGATGGAGTCGTCGATGAGAAGCAGGCTCTTGCCCTGGATCAGATCGTGGACCGGGAGCAGCTTCATCTTGGCGATCAGATTTCTCTGGGTCTGCATGGTGGGCATAAAGGATCTGGGCCAGGTGGGGGTGTACTTGATAAAGGGCCTGGAAAAGGGAATCCCGGACCGGTTGGAGTAGCCGATGGCGTGGGCCGTGCCGGAATCCGGCACTCCCGCCACAATATCCGGCTTCACATTGTCCCGCTCCGCCAGCCTGGCGCCGCAGTTGTACCGCATCTGCTCCACATTGATCCCCTCGTAGGAGGAAGAGGGATAGCCGTAATAAATCCACAGGAAGGTGCAGATCTTCATCTCCTTCCCGGGCTGGGCCAGGGTGTGGACCCCCTCCGGGGTGACTACCGCAATCTCCCCGGGGCCCAGCTCCTTATAGTCGTGATAGCCCAGATTCAGGTAGGCAAAGCTCTCGAAGGACACGCAGAAGGCGTCCTCCTTTTGTCCGATGGACACCGGGGTCCTTCCCAGCCGGTCCCGGGCGGCGTAGATCCCCTTGGGGGTCATCACCAGCACCGTCATGGAGCCGTCGATGAGCTCCTGGGCAAACCGGATCCCCTCCACCAGGTTCTCCTTCTGGTTGATCATGGCCGCCACCAGCTCCGTGGCGTTGATCTCCCCGCCGCTCATCTCCAGGAAATGAGAGCGGCTGTGAGTGAAGATATCCTTCACGATCTGATCCGTATTGTTGATCTTGCCCACCGTGGTGATGGCGTAGGTGCCGTGGTGGGACCGCACGATCAGAGGCTGGGGCTCGTAGTCCGAGATACAGCCGATCCCCATATGTCCCTCCATGCTGTTTACATCCTTGTCAAACTTGGTCCGAAAAGGAGCGTTCTCAATATTGTGAATGGCCCTGTCATAACCCTTGCTGCGGCTGTACACCGCCATGCCCGCCCGTCTGGTTCCCAGATGGGAGTGGTAGTCCGTCCCGAAAAACAGATCAAACAGACAGTCCTCCTTCGCCGCCACGCCAAAAAATCCGCCCATACGCCCTGCACCTTTCTCACTCTATAGTCTGTAACCGTTTTCTTCCAAATGATATATCAAACTGCTGCCGCTATACATTGATCTGCGCCTTCAGGCCCAGAAGCTCCCTGTTTTCCTCCAGGATGGGCCTCACCGCGCGCTCCAGGAAGGAATCCACCTGCTCTCTGGATCGTCCCACGTACCGGGAGGGCTCCATGGCCGCCTGCAGATCCTCCAGGCTCATGTTGAAGGCCGGATCCGCCGCGATCAGCTCCAGGAGATTGTTCTCCTTCCCCAGAGCCTTCACATTTCTGGCGGCCTCCATGGACAGCTCCCGGATCCTCTCATGGAGCTCCTGCCGGTTGCCTCCCCTCTTGACCGCGTCCATCATGATATTCTCCGTGGCCATAAAGGGCAGCTCGCTGCGCAGGCGCTTTTCGATGACCTTGGGGTACACCACCAGGCCGTCCACCACGTTCAGGCACAGATCCAAAATCCCGTCCACCGCCAGGAATGCCTCCGGGACGGAGAGCCGCTTGTTGGCGGAATCGTCCAGGGTCCGCTCAAACCACTGGGCGGCGGAGGTGACGGCGGGATTTAGGGCATCCACCATCACATACCGGGCCAGAGAGGCGATGCGCTCGCTGCGCATGGGGTTCCTCTTGTAGGCCATGGCGGAGGATCCGATCTGGTTCTTCTCAAAGGGCTCCTCCACCTCCTTTAAGTGCTGCAGCAGGCGGATATCGTTGCTCATCTTGTGGGCGCTGGCCGCAATCCCCGCCAGCACATTGACCACTCTGGTATCCACCTTGCGGGAGTAGGTCTGGCCGGAGACCGCAAAGCACTCCTGAAAGCCCATCTTTCGGGCGATCATGGGGTCGATCTGATCCACTTTCTCCTGGTTCCCGTCAAAGAGCTCCAAAAAGGAGGCCTGGGTGCCGGTGGTCCCCTTGGAACCCAGCAGCTTCATCCCCGAGAGCACATGCTCCAGGTCCTCCAGATCCAGGCAGAACTCCTGGAGCCACAGACAGGCCCTCTTGCCCACGGTGGTGGGCTGGGCGGGCTGGAAATGGGTAAAGGCCAGGGTGGGCTGGGCCTTGTATGCCTCCGCAAAGTCCGCCAGCTCCTTCATCACGTTCACCAGCTTCTTTTTCACCAGCCGCAGGGCCTCGGTCATCACAATGATATCCGTGTTGTCCCCCACGTAGCAGGAGGTGGCTCCCAGGTGAATGATCCCCGCCGCCTTGGGGCACTGCTGCCCGTAGGCGTACACATGGCTCATCACATCATGGCGGACCTCCTTCTCCCTGGCCCGGGCCACATCGTAGTTGATGTCCTCCGCGTGGGCCTTCAGCTCATCGATCTGCTCCTTCGTGATCACGGGCCGGCCGTTCTGGGACAGACCCAGCTCCATCTCCGTCTCCGCCAGGGCGATCCAAAGCCTTCTCCAGGTGCGGAATTTCATGTCCTGGGAAAAAATATACTGCATTTCTCTGCTGGCGTAGCGCTCCGACAGAGGGCTTACATATACGTCTGTGCTCATTGCCTTTTCCTCTCTGCTCCTTGGGCGGAGGGCCAAACCCCTTCCGCACTCACTTTTCAAACTCCCCCCGGATATCCTCCGTGGGCGGCTCCATGGGATAGTGCCCGTCAAAGCATCCCCGGCAGATCCCCAGTCCTCCCGCCAGGTCCGAGAGCCTCTCCCCGCGCAGATAGGCCAGGGAATCCGACCCGATGATCCGGCGGATCTCCTCCACATCCCGCTCATAGGCGATCAGCTGCTCTCTGGCAGGCACATCCGTCCCGAAATAGCAGGGCCACAAAAAGGGAGGGGACGCCACTCTCATGTGCACCTCCTTAGCCCCCGCCTCCCGCAGCATGCGCACAATGCGGTCGGAGGTGGTGCCCCTGACAATGGAATCGTCGATCATGATGATCCGCCTGCCCTCCACGGCCTCCCGGATGGCGTTCAGCTTCACCTGGACACTGTTCTCCCGGCTCTTCTGGCCGGGTTTGATAAAGGTCCTGCCCACATAGGCGTTCTTCACAAAGGCGGTGCCGTATGGCACCCCAGACTGGAGGGAATAGCCCAGGGCCGCGCAGTTGCCCGACTCCGGCACTCCCACCACCAGATCCGCCTCCACCGGGGAATCCATGGCCAGGAACTTTCCCGCCAGGATCCGGGAATTGTACACGCTGACCCCGTCGAGGCGGCTGTCCGGCCTGGCGAAATAAATATATTCAAAGATACATCTGGCGGTGTCCTGGGGCCGGATCATGTGGCTTTTGTCCGATTCGATCCCCTTCTCCGGAGAGATAGTCACGATCTCCCCGGGCAGGACGTCCCGCACATACTCCGCTCCCACCGTTTCCAGGGCGCAGGTCTCGCTGGCCAGCAGGTAGGTGTTGTCCCGCTTTCCGATGCAAAGAGGCCGGAAGCCGTAGGGATCCCTGGCTCCGATGAGCTTTCTGGGGGACATGATGACCAGGGAGTAGGCCCCCTTGATCTTGTGCATGGCCCGCCCCACCGCCTCCTCCACCGTCCGGGAGACCAGCCGTTCCCGGGCGATATGGTAAGCGATCACCTCCGAGTCGATGGTGGTCTGGAAAATGGCCCCCGTGTACTCCAGCTCCCTGCGCAGCTCCGGGGCATTGATCAGGTTGCCGTTGTGGGCCAGCCCCAGGGTGCCCTTCACATAGTTGAGCACCAGAGGCTGGGCGTTCTCCCGGGTAGAGCTCCCCGCGGTGGAGTAGCGCACATGGCCCACTCCGATATCCCCCTTCAGCTTCCCCAGGTTGTCCTGGTTGAAGACCTCGTTGACCAGCCCCATATCCCTGCAGCTAAGCACAGCCCTCTTGGGCCCCGACGTGTCGCTGACGGCGATGCCGCAGCTCTCCTGCCCCCTGTGCTGCAGGGCCAGCAGCCCGTAGTAGAGGGTGGAGGCCACATCCCCCCCGTCGAAATCGTAGGCCCCCAGGACCCCGCATTCCTCCCGCAGCTTGTCGGAGGAGTCATATTGTATGGAAATTCCATCCGTCACTTTCTGCCAGTTCCTCCCCGGGCCCCTACTCCAGGCCCAAACGGCGGAAGACCTCGTTGTAGGCCTCCTCCACATTGCCCAGATCCCTGCGGAAACGGTCCTTGTCCAGCTTTTCGTTGGTGTTTACGTCCCACAGGCGGCAGGTGTCGGGAGAGGTCTCGTCCGCCAGGATAATCTGTCCGTGATAACGGCCGAACTCGATCTTAAAGTCAATCAGCCGGATATCCGCCTGGAGGAAGTATGCCTTCAGCACCTCGTTCACCTTGAAGGCGTACTTTTTGATGGTCTCGATCTCCTCCCAGGTGGCCAGGTTCAGGGCTCTGGCAAAATAGGAGTTGATCAGGGGATCCCCCAGCTCGTCGTTTTTGTAGGAGAACTCGACGGTGGGCTCTGTGAAGGCGGTTCCCTCCGGCACGCCCAGCCTCTTGGAAAAGCTGCCCGCCGCCACGTTGCGGATGATCACCTCCAGGGGCACGATCTCCACTCTCTTCACCGCGGTCTCACGGTCGCTGAGCTGCTGGATGTAATGGGTGGGGACTCCCTCCTTCTCCAGAAGCTGGAATACCCTGTTGGTCATCTTGTTGTTGATCACGCCCTTGCCCACGATGGTGCCCTTCTTCACGCCGTTGAAGGCAGTGGCGTCATCCTTGTAGTCCACGATCAGCACGTCCGGATCGTCCGTCAGAAACACCTTTTTTGCCTTGCCCTCGTAGAGCTGCTCCAATTTCTTCATCCTGTCCTCCATTCCGCCGCCCGGAAGCGGCCTCTTCCTCATCCGGGCCGGCACCGCTGCCTCTCGGCCCACTGATACATTTGACATTATAGCTTACGCCTGTCCAGAAATCAATGTACAAAAACGGCACAATGTATTTTTCTACATTGTGCCAAAACTTTTCGCCTTTCAGGCCCCCAAATTCAGAGTAATGCTGTCCCGGTAGTCCGTCTTCAGCCCCTCCACCAGTTCCCCGGCCTGCCGCCGGTACTCCGAGGCATCCCCCTCCAGGCGCATCTGGGCAAGCTGCCGGATCCACTGGCACTGCTCCGTCTCCTGCCAGCCCTCCTGCAGCTCCTCCATGCGCTTTTCCAGCGCGATAAAGTCCTCATACCGGTCCTTCAGCCCCGCCGCCAGGGCCACATAGTCGTCCTCCGGCAGGGCCATCCTCTTGGCCGCCAGATAGGCGCGATAGCTCTCCTGCGCGCCGCCGCACTCATATGCCTCCAGGAAACATCCCGCCGCCTCCTCATAGCACATCAGACTGGCATAGGCCACTCCCTTGTTGTGCAGCAGGTCCGCCGCCATGGCCTGGAGCTTCTCCCCGTCCTCCTGACCGTTCTCCAAAAGGGCCCCCAGCAGGGCATCGTATTCCTCTATGGCGGGATAATATTTCTTTTTCTCCACCAGATAATCAATCCGCACCTTGCGCTTTTCAAAGTCCGACAGGCCGGAGCCCATCTTCAGGGTGTACTCCACCCCCCGGATCTCATCCTCCCCGTAGAGTCCCACATACCGCAGTATGGTGGTCACAAACTCGCTCAGGGAGCCCTTCTGGTGGACCATGGGATGAAGCTGTCCCACCAGCTCCGGCACATCGCACTCATTGCCGATGAACCGAAGCATCCGGTCGTTCATGATCTCCGGCCCCAGCAGATAAGCCTTCTCCCGAAGCACATAACTCAGCTCCTCCATACAAAAGACGCTCAAATCCAGCTTTTCAAACACATAGGGATGCGCCGCATATTTCCCCAGGCATACGATCGCTTTCATGCCACATCCGTTCCTTCCTTATCCGTAGATCTCAATCTCCTTTTTCCAGTGCTCCCGGACCGGGGATCGGAACTGTCCGAAGCCCAGATCCACAATCTCCACACACAGCCTTTCCTCCTGGGAAAGATACAGCCCCATTCTAAGCCGCGTCATCTCCCCCTCCCCCAGGGCAAGGCCCTCCAGAGGGATCTCCACATAGCGGGGAGTCCCTCCGATCAGAGGCGTGATGGCCAGCTCCACCACATTGTCCTCCTGGAGATAAAACTCGCAGCTCCCTTTCGCCTCATACCAGTTGTTTCCCGCGTCCAGCAGCGCAAAGTAGGACTCATCCCCCCGGCGGATCACCCGCATGCCGATGTTCGCCTTCAGCTTGTCTCCCCCCAGGAACACATAGCCGCGCCCGGCCTCACTGCCGAAATATTTTTCCAGCAGGCTGCAGCAGGCGCCCCGGCTGAAAAGATTGCTGCCCTGGAAGACTCTTCTCCCCCGGCACAGATACCGCAGGGATTCCTTCATCCAGTCCCCGCCGAAGGTCTCGCCCACCAGATAGACGGAGGACAGGATCCTGTTCTCACAGGCCCTCTGGGCAATCTCCAAAAACGCCTGATCTCCCCCCGGGAAAGGGAAGCTCTTCTCCCGGATGTAGGTGACGATGGGGGTCGTCCTCTTGTTGTACTCCATGCGCATACACCGGATCTCCCCGCCGCCGCCCTCAAAGAGGACGCTCTGGTGGGTCCACAGCTCCCTGGGCTGGTAAAGCATATAGGAGTAAAAGCTCTCCGAATGTCTCTGATAAAAGAACTCCGTGTTCTTCATCTGAAGCCCCGCGGTGACCTGGTCCAGCACCTCCACCGTCCTGGCATCCAGCTCCCGGCAGGTGAACATGACCACCGCCACCTTCTCCGGCGGCGCCACTGTCCCCAGCATGCCAAGACTCCGCTTGACGAACAGGGTCAGCAGGGAGATGGGCTGATAGCTCTGCCCCTCCAGCTGTACCAGCTCCCCATCCAGCGCCATGTGGAGCAGCCGGTCCACCAAAATGCCCTCCCCCGGGTTCTCCTGGGCGAAGCGCACCGCCTCCCTGCCAAAGAGCCACTGATTTGCCCCCGCCTTCTTGCACAGGGCGGCGGGGATTACAAAGTACTCCGCCCCCGCCACGCTGGAGACGGTCTCCACACTGCTGCCCTCCTGATACCGGCAATAGCTGATCTGGCAGCTTGTATCACCCAGGTCGTATCCAACCAGGATCCTGTCGGCGTTTCCGCCCCCGAATTTCAGCAGCACCTCAACACTTCCCTCCTGTCCTTCTCGTCTCTTCCCGCAGCTTCACAGACCTCGGCAAACACCCTTCCTCATTTTTTCAGGGCAAAGAGCGCTCCGTTCAGATACTCCCTGCGGTAATAGTCCTCCAAGTCTTCCTCCAGCCGCCGGTCCTCTCCGGCCTCCCAGTCGGCGGCCGCCCGGTTGATCTGATGGAAGCGGCCGTTCCTCTCCCCCGGCTGGTCCGGATCCCGGGAAAGCTCCCCCTCCAGGATCACCGGCACCTCACCCTCCCGCTCCTCCGTGATGCGGTAGGGCAGCTTCTCCCCGGCGAAAAGCACGAACTCCTTGAAGCACACGCCGCCCAGGACCGGCTGCATCTCTTCCCTGCGAAGCTCCCCCGTCTCCGCCGGGGAGGCGGGATAGGAGATGAACACCCGGCTATCCGGATGTCCCTGGTACTCCACCACAGACCGGTCCAGCATGGGGAACAGCTCCCACTGCATGTCCGTGAAACGGTAGAACAGCTTCAGGCGCACCCCCATTTTCAGCATGTCGCACAGGAACGCCTGGATCACATCCCGGTTATGCTCTCCGATCAGCTCCCTGTGGCAGGCATAATATTTCAAATACGCCAGCTTGCAGGCGTCCGGCAGGACCTCCCCCATCTGGAAGATCCGGTCCATCTCCCCCCAAAGGCAGTCGGCCGGCTCCTGGCCGCCCGCAAAATAGCCGTAGGAGCAGCGGGCCAGGAAAGCGTCCTCCACCTCCCTCTCGGGCTCCAGGGAAATATAATTGCGGAACACCTCCGTGTACTCTCCCTCCGGGCTGCCCGTAAAGAGAACCTGCACCAGGATCCGGCCCGCCAGCTCGCAGCGGTCCTCCCACTGGGCCGGCAGCGCCTTCCAAATCCGCATCAGCTCCCCCAGGGATCCCCTGTAATACCTGGCCAGATAGGCCAGGGCGGCGTCCCCGCACCTGCCCTTGCGCAGCAGATAGTAACACAGGCTCACCAGCTCTCCGTCCTCCCTGGCGCCCGTCCGAAGGATCCGGTCCTCCAGAATCAGGCTCAGGGTCCTTCTATCCACCCCTCTGCGGCCGTATTCCGTCACCCACAGATATGCCTGGTCAAACCGCCCCCGGGACACCATAGCCCGGATGGCCTCCCCCCGCTCCCTGGGGGCGAGCATCCGGCCGGGAAGCCTCTCCAGGTAGGCATCCAGCCGGGCCTCCTGGGCTCCGCTGGCCTGAGAGAGCTGCTCATAATAGCCCAGGATCTTGCTGGAGAGCTGTCTCTTTTTCTCCCGGGAAAGCCCCGGCGTCTCCATCAGCCTGAACCATCTTCCCAGAGACTCCTGGGCATCCAGGCTCTCCCACAGGGACGGATCCGCGGCCGGATCGCCCTTCCCGTTTTCCCGCTCCTCCACATACAGATCCAGCTCCGGGTTGATCCCCGCCAGGGCCGCCACCCGCGGCACAAAGGGCTCCGGATCGATCCAGCGCGGGGGCAGTTCCTCCCGGGGCCACAGCCGCCGCTCTCCCCCCGCTCCCTCCAGGAACACCTCATAGTCATCCCGGTACAGAGGGATCCAGCTTCCGTCCCCGCTCAGGGGGCAGAGCACCTCCCGGAACCCCTTCTCCGGGAAATTGCGGGACCGGTGGACCACCAGGCTGCGCCAGCCGGGCAGAGAGGTCTTAAAGAAACGGGCAAACAGAAGCCTCGAGAGAGCCGGCGCGCTCTGCCCGTCTATCATGTCCTCCCTCAGGAACTCCCTGTACAGATACGCCAGATGCCGGCCCATGTGCTCCCTGCGGATCTGATCCTCCACAAACTGCCGGATCCGGGGCAGATAGGTTTCATAGATCTCCGGGTACTGCTCCCGGCGGCGGTGGATATAGCTGTAGAGATACGCCTGATGCAGATAATCCAAATTGCTCTGGTAGGTAAAGTAGAGCAAAACCCCCTTGGGGAGCTCGGTCTCCCCCTCCAGATCCAGGGACATCATATAGTATTCATAGAGCTTGGTAATGCGCAGCTCTGCCTCCACTCCCCGCTGAAACCAGATGAAATACTCCTTTCCCACCCGGTTCCCCTTGATCAGCAGGGTGCAGATCTCCTTCAGGATCTTCTCCGCCGGCATCTCGTCATAGCAGCTCACCAGCAGCCGGTAGAGCAGGGCGGAATACTCCTTCCTGCGCCCTGCCAGATAATAGACCTGCTCCCGCACATCCTCCGTCAGGGCCTCCCTGCGCATCCCGAAGCAGAGCACCTGCAGCTCGAAGCTGTCAAGAGACCGCAGCAGGGCGGGGTTTGCATTGATCAAAAGCAGCGCCTCCACATAGAGAATGGGACTGTGGCAGCCTCTCTCGAACTGCTCCCGCAGGAAATCCCACTTTTCCACCGGATTGTTGTCGTACGCCTCGGTGAGATGGAGCATCAGCCAGGCCACGCGCCATGCCCCCCCGCTCTCCCGGTAAATGCCGTACACCTCCTCGGCCACGGCGCTCACATACTCCGCCTCCTTGTTGATACGGGTGGTCAGATACAGATAGTAGGCCCGCAGCACCAGACTCTCCTGACGGCTGCAGGGCAGATACCCCTGCAGGAGCTGTTCACGGATATTCTCCAGAAGCCACCCCGCCTCCTCCAGCCTCTCCCCGGTGATCAGAAGATGAGCGCGGAAAAGCCCCGCCGTGGGATCCTCCCCAGGCAGGCCGTAGAGACGGCTGACCAGCTCCCCCGCCTCCCGCAGCCAGGTGGCGGTGCTGATCCTGCGAAGCCGGTAGGATTGATAATATCCCATCAGCTGGGCCAGGATCTTCTTGGTCACTACATCCCTCTTTGTTCCGTTGTTCTGATCCACGGTCACAGGGATCCGGATACAGTTCTCCCCGTCCGCAAGGATCACCGCGCCCCAATTCTTCCCCCCGTGGAGCAGGCGGCTGTCCACATACAGAGGAAGCCTGCACTTTTCCCCAAGAAAATCATCCTCCGTCAGGACCTCCTTCTCACTGTACAGGAAATCCCCCTCGGTGGAGACGCCCAGCCTGGTGCAGCCCCAGCCGCTCCTGGTGATTCGCAGTGAGATCTCCCGGACCCCCTCCACGCACTCCAGGGCGACGCTCTCCTCCTCCAGGCGGTAAGCGATCCTCTCCTTCTTCCCCGCAGCCGTCAGAAAACGGTCCACATTGCGCTGATTCCCCGGATGGGCAGCAAATCCCCTGTACAGGTACAGATACTTTTCCTCCCGCCCGGCCAGGAGCCGTTCAAAGTCCGGCGTGTAAAAAAAGCGCACGGCCTCCTCCCAGCGCTCCCCTGCCAGCGCGGCAAACTGCTCCAGATTCTCCAGCTTTCCCTGGGAGGATGAGGGCGCGCCGCCCTCCACCGTCACCTCGAAGGGCAGGAAGAACTCCCCCCGGTTGCTCACCACGCAGAATTTCCCCCTGACGCTCTCCCCCTCCTCCAGCTTCTCCCCGTGAAACCGATAGGAGATCTCGCTGGCCGGGCCCTCAAAGGAAGGGGTCAGACATTCCATCCGGCTGTCCGAAGCGGTCACATAGCCCCGGGTGGTTCCGCGGATGGGCGCCACAATATCAAAAAAGCTCTGGACGGTCTCCCCCTTTTTCAGGGTCAGTTCCACCTTCCCGCAGGAAAAATCCAGCGTAGGAAGCTCTCTCTCAAAATCCCCCGCCAAAATCTGTTCCACGACCTTGCGCATACGTTACCCGCCTCCCGGTTCCATTTACA
Organism: uncultured Acetatifactor sp.; assembly: GCA_947625475.1. Classification (GTDB taxonomy): domain Bacteria; phylum Bacillota; class Clostridia; order Lachnospirales; family Lachnospiraceae; genus Acetatifactor. The sequence continues at coordinate 7,963 of CANQOL010000045.1, read as the reverse complement.
AGGGCAGAGACCGGGAAACCAGCCTCTGCCCCCTATTTCAACATTATAACACGCTCCGCGCCGGGTGGCAAACAAATATTCGTCCAACAGTTCAGCCAGCCGCCTGACCGGCCGGAAAATCGTGCTCGCACGAATTTTCCGGCCGATCCGGCGGCTGAGAAGACGCCATCTTATGAGCAAAGGGAGCTGTATTTTATTCCAAGTTCAACCTCCGCGTAATAATATACCAGCTCACCCACATAAGCCCCGCCGCAAACGCCGCCACAAGCCCCATAGACGTCAGCTCCAGGGGAGCCATACCGGCCATCACGCTTCCCACGTCTCCTGCCGCCATCTTCCGGCTCATCACCGCAGTCAGGGGAACCATCAGCACCGTCGCGAGCACCTGCATGACCACATTGATCCCCATATACCACACCAAGGACATAAGCACCCTGTGCCGGGAGGAGAGCTGCCCCAGGGTAATGGCCCCAAAGAGCAGTATCACCGCGCTGGCCGCGTTCATCACCTGCATCAGGATATGGGTCACATCCACGATCTGAAACCCGATCATATCCAAAATCTGCCTGCAGCCGTCCAGGACCTCCCTGATGCTGGCTCCCTCCCTGGCGCCGAAGCCCCTCAGCACGGCGTAGATCAGCCCCACCACCAGGACCAGCGTACAGGCCAGAACCGTTATCTGCATCACCGTGTACCAGATCGCCGCCGTCAGCGTTTTGCCCAGCAGAAGCTGCCCGGCTGACACCGGCAGCGTGTGGGTCAGATATCCCCGCTCGGAATACATGGACCGGTAAAAACGCACTCCCAGATACGCAAACATCCCAAAGGCGGTCCCAATCAGAGTGATCACACAGCCCACCAGCATAAAGACTCCCAGCACATCCACCAGCTGGAAGCTCAGATTCCCGTTCGCCAGCCCCTTCCACATGGGCGTCAGGAAGGCCAGGCAGCCAAGGAGGGTCACCGCCAGAGCGGCCCCCGTCAGCAAAAGACAAACTTTCCAGGTATCCTTCCACTCCTGTCTGATCATTTTCCCTAACATGCAAACACCTCCCTGAAATATGCGTCCACGGATTTCCCCTGGGTCTCCCGGATCTGATCCACGGAGGTGTACAGAAGGATCTGCCCATACCGCAGGAAGATCACCTCGTCCAGCACACTCTCCACATCTCCGATCAGATGGGTGGAAATCAGCACGGTGGCCTGGGGATTATAGTTGTTGATGATGGTCCGGAGAATATAGTCCCGGGCCGCCGGATCCACCCCGGCAATGGGCTCGTCCAGCACATACAGATCCGCGCTGCGGCTCATGACCAGAATCAGCTGCACCTTCTCCCGGGTCCCCTTGGAGAGGGTCTTCAGCTTCATCTGGGGGGAGATCCCCAGGCTCTCCAGCATCCCCATGGCCTTCTCCCGGGAAAAATCCAGATAAAATTCTTCAAAATAATCCAGCACCCGGCGGACCGTTTCGTTTTCACTCAGGAAATTCCGATCCGGCAGATAGGCCACCCTGGCCTTGGTCTCCGGCCCCGGCACTTTGCCGTTGATCAGAATACTTCCCTGGGTGGGCACCAGCAGGCCGTTTAAAAGCTTGATCAGGGTGGTCTTGCCGCTGCCGTTGGGCCCTAAAAGCCCGATGATCCTTCCTCTGGGCAGCGTCAGGTTCATGTCCCTGATCGCTGCAGTGCTGTTCGGGTAAACCTTCGTCAGCCCTTTTATCTCTACCAATTCACTCATGTGTCTCCTCCTTCCCTCTCGCCGCGGTCCTCTCCCGCCTCGCCCTTCAAAATCTGCCGGATTTCCTCCCGGGAATATCCAAGGCTGCCCATCCGGTCAAAATACTCCTGCAGATACGCCCGCGCCAGATCCCGCCTGGCCTGTCCGATCCGTTCCCCATCCTCGGTCACCGTCCTGCCAAAGGTCCGCTGGGTGACCACCAGGCCGCTGCGCTCCAGCTCCCCGAAGGCCCGCTGCATGGTGTTGGGGTTGACCGACGCCTGGGCCGCCAGCTCCCGCACGCTGGGCAGCCTGCTGCCGGGGGGATACTGGCCGGAAACAATCTGAATCCGGATCCGGTCCACCAGCTGGGCGTAGATGGGCCGGTCCGCATCCAATGTCCAAGTCATTTTCCTTCTCCTTTCCGCTGTATTACTGTACTATCTGTCTAATACAATAATACATCCGAAGCTTGTTGTCAATAGGGAAATTAAAATTAAAACAGAAGACAGACACAGAGGCAGGATCGGCCGGCGGCAAAGGACACCGCCCTGCCGCCGTACAGTCAATCCTGCCCCCATAAAAGGCCTGCTGAAGGCCGGCCGTCGCCGGCCCCCGGTTCTCCCCCGGGGCTCACCCGGGCTCCGAAATCCGGGAGACGCCCACATAGATATCCGAGATCTCATACCAGGTGGCGTAGTCCGTCACACCTGTCTGCGGCAGATTGAAGATCCCCTGGAAGGTCCGCACCGCCTCTGCCGTCCGGGGGCCGTAGACCCCGTCTGCCATGACGGTGGGAAGGGCCGGGTAATTGCGGGCGATCCGGTTTAGCTGAATCTGAAGCTGACGCACCTTCTCCCCGGAGGATCCCTCTGTCAGATTGTAGCCGGGCCAGGAGGAGGGTACGCCGGAAACAATCTGCGCCGTGTTGATATACATATCGTTCCCGTAATAATACCGGAGGATCTCAATGGCGGAATACCCTTCATCCCCCAGGTATTTGGAGCCCCACTGGCTCAGGCCAGAGCAGGTCACCCGTCTGCCGTCGCAATAAGAGGTAAAAATCGGCTGACGCACCCCCGGCCGCGAGAGATAGTTTGCAAAGACATTGTCCACCAGCCTGTCGATATTCTCAAAAATATTCCTTCCGTACACCCACTTCTGATCGTAGGCGGTGGATGAGGTGATGGTGAAATCATAGCCCTGATTCCGATACCATTCCGTGTAGACGCGGTTCAGGGTAAAGGACATGATCACCAGGATGTTGGCGTACAGGGTGGACTCGGGCCAAGTGGAATATACCTCGCAGGAGGCCACATTCTTGATGTAATCCTTATAACGGACCCAGTAGTTGGGGGCGGTGGAGTCGGCGGGGACCCCGTCGTGGACAATGACGTACTCCGGGATCACCACACGGCTTAAAACGATCTCCCCGGTCTCCGCCATTGGCTTGATCTCCTCCTCCGGGATTTTGGGGGGATAATCTCCAAAGAGAGTGTGGGCAGGGATCACCACCACCTCCTCCTGCCCGCCCGTCTCCAGGGGATTCATGCGGATCGGCTGAAGAGACCGCTCCCCGGAAAGGATCTCGGAGCCGGTGACCAGCACAGGCTCATACCCCTCCGCCTCCACCAAAATATTATACTCCGAATAGGGCTGGATCTCAGAGGGCGACAGGGAAAGCTCCACCGGGGGAGCCGGCAGGTCCACCACCTGGGTCTCGCCGGAGATATCCGTAGTCAGGGTCATGACAGGGGACTCGGGATCTCCCGTGTAGGATATTGTGACAGTGGCCCCCGGGATGGGGATATATGCTATGGATGAGATAACGCTGATCCGCAGCTCTCCCGTGGATGCCTCATTAGTGGCAGGCAGCTGGGCAGCCTGTATAATAGAATCGCGCATAAACAGAGTCCTTTGGGATGGCTTTATCGTATATATATGCGCTAATCATGTCTTTCGTTCTCATTTTCAAAGCACTCACAGAAACGGGCCGCAAAGGCGGGCGGCTCCCCCTTCACATAGAGGTGGGAAATATCCCCGAAGGAGCTCATCCGGAAGGAAGCAATCCCCTTTCTTCTCTCCTCCGTCACCACCGTGGTCACGGACGTGGGCGCCGCGCAGAGCCCCTGCCAGAGCACCATGGGGGAAATGTGAAGGAGATGTCCCAGCAGGACGCATTCCACCCCGAAATGACAGAAAAAGAGCAGGGTATCGTTATTTGCATTTTCCGCCCGGTAGATGCGGCCCTCCCTCCTATAGCCGTGCTCCGCCAGCAGGGCGTCAAAATGAGAGGTCACCCATTCATATTCCTCACGGACCTTTGCCGCCTCAAAGATCTGAGGCTCATACCAATGCTTTTCCTCCAGGAACCGCTCCTCCGCCAGCCAATCCTGGGGCAGCCAGTCCCAGGCGATCCTCTTCTCCCCCATCGCGTCGGGCCTCTCAACCAGCGGGGCAAATTCCCGCAGCCACTCACACTCCACAGCGCTTTTCCCCAGCCTTTTCATGGTGTAAGCTGCCGTATCCTTCGCCCGTCCCAGGGGGGAAACATAGTAAGCCGCCGCATCCACATTGACCAGACGGTCCGCCAGATACTCCGCCTCCCTGTGCCCCTTCTCCGTCAGGGAATCTATCCTGTAATCGGGGTCTCCGTGCCTGACAAACAACAGTTTCATCGCAGCCTGTCCCTCCTTTTCCTTCACAACTGACGCCAATTATCTTCGCCGTTCATTCTAGCATAGACTGGGCATGCTTTTCAATAAAAAACAGGGAAAAGAAAACACTTGAAACTCCGCACAGAATATGGTATATTGAGCATAAAGAAGGGCACCTGCCGGTAACAGATGCCCATGGGTTCTACCGATAGACGGTTAGCCCGGCAAATGTTAAGTTAAAATAACCGCTCAGTTTGTCAGACGGGGGCGGTTATTTTGTTTTATGATTATCCTTGCTTCCGATGGCATATCCGAGACCAAACGCTGTCAGCACAAGGCTGATCACTGCTATCAACCCTTCAATCGTCAACATCCGCTCAGCCCTCCTTTCCCAGGCGAATTCATTCACCAGATTCCCTTGCGGGTTTCTATGTGATCGGAGGGTCACAGTCCCTCCGGAGAGGGCTAACCGCCTACCATCCTGGTAGTCCCAAAGAAATACTATCGCATTTCGACAGAAATTTCAATCAAATTCTCTTTTTGTGGAATATGTGGATTCCTCAACAATACTTTCATTTTAAGGCGCAATGAATGATATGCGGAAATCTGCTTTTTTCTTTTCAAAAATCTTCTCCACGTTCTCAGCCCCTATTTTCTCCAGGAACTCCTCGCTCAGCCCCTCAACCTCCCTGTACGAATTCATCCCGCATCTGAACTGCATTTCATCCGGAATGAAACTGAATACCTTTCTGCCGAGATATATAAAATCAAACACAAATGAAGAAAAATCCGTGATAAACATTTCATACTGCTCTATCGGGAAAGGGGAATCCACCATCCGTACACGCTCTGCACGTATCTCAAAGCAGCCGCGATATACTTCAAAAATAGGGTGCAGCTTAAAATCAAGAATATAATCATTCTGCTCCAGCAGACTGCTTAGCTTCTCCCCATTTAAAAAATCCGAGATATTCCGGAAATAATCCGACGCCTCAAAAAGTTCTTTCAGCGGCTGCCACTTTCCCTCTATATCAGGCCCTATCAGGTACTGCCGCCAGCTCGGCGCAAACAGTATTTTTCTTTGGGGCTTTACGGATTTGTCCAGCCTTTTCAGTCTCGGCATAAGACCGGGTATGATATCCTCTTTCCTGAAATGATATTTTTCCACAAACAGCTTTTCCTCATAATCTGTCGACACCGTCACCTTATCCGCGATAATGATTTCCGGAGTGTACTTCCACGGAAGACTCGCATGAAGTATTCCGTGCTGTATATACTCCACTTCAAAATCAAAAAAATCCGAATACAGATAAAGCTCCTCCGACGGAAACGGGAAAATATTGATATCCTCAATATAAGCCGTTACGATTCTTCGACAGGCAAGGCAAAGCAGCTTATGCTCCTCACTGCCAAAGGGCACAAGGTCACGCCTATCCAATCGCGGAAAGGAAAAATCCGCCCTCGCCTTTTCCCCATCGTAAATGTATACCCGGCGCACCCCGCCGCCCTTCTCATAATCCTCCCTAAACCTGTACCATCCGTTATCCCTTCCGACACCGCGGCAGTCATAATACAGACAAATATCGGTTTGATATTTCAGCCTTGCCGCTCTCCTGCGCAGCCGCTTCATCTCAAAGGAAAGCTCCCGATTTCTGCTGTTTGAGACAAGAACGTCCCTGCACCCTTCAGCCGTGAGCTCAAAGGTTCCCTTCTCCCTGTCAAACTCCAGCGTCCTGCCGCCAAGGGGAGCCTTGTATCTCCCTATGCTGTGGACGAAGGGCGTTTTCGGCATAAAATAATATTTGCACCTGTATTCATACCCGCCAAGCTGCATCACAAAGCTCAGCCGCTGAAGCCGGGCCAGCTGTGCTTCAAAGCAAAACGCATAAAAATTGTGGGTTCTGGTCCTGCAAATATAATAGCTGTGGGCAGAATCATAAAGGACCTGCTCCTGCCGGCTGCCGTTGACCTGGGCATACAGCCTCGGCTGTTCGGAAAAATTGAAAACCACGGATTTCAAAAACCCCCGGAACACAAATGTCCCGCTGTCGTTCCGTATCCTCGTCACCACGATCTCAATATTATTCTGGAAAATAAGGACGCCGCTTTTGTCCTTCAGCCCAAACCCTTCCGGAGAAAAAAAGACAGATACGCCGCTGCCCGACTTCTGACTCAACCAATAGTATTTATGGAAAAAATTTATGTCCGGGTGCCTGACTATCACACTGTTGTCAACCCGGGAAAGCAGGGCTCTGATGCGGTTTTCTGCGTCCGAAAACTCCTTCTCCCCATAATGGTACGGATACAGAATATTTGAACGGAGCTTCCAGGCCAGATCGTTTATGTACAGCCCCTGGAACGCCGCGGGCACAACCTGATATCCCGAAAACATATCTTCAAACATTTTCATCGACTGCTCAAAAATATAACAGGCGCCGCTTATGCGGCCTGAGGAGGTGGTTTCCCCACGGTTATAAATATATTTTGCACCGGCAAAAAAACCTATTTTCAGCTTCTTGCGCGTCACCTCAAAGCAGTATTTCTGATCCTCCGAGAAGGTCATTGCACTATCGAACAAAACATTGTCTGCAAACCGGTTTCTCACCATTATGTTCATTGTGGTCTGACCGATATAGGGCAGCTCGTTAAGGTCGTATATTCCCGAATAGGTGAGATATTTATACCTGAAATGAGGCGCTAGGATGCGCCCATGATAGTGCGTTTCAATCGGATAAGTCACAAGGTCGCACACATCGCCGCACTGCTCAAAAAATTCATACAGCCCGTCCACACTGCCATCCGTGATACTGTCGTCTGCATCAAGGAATAGAATATATTTCCCCCTTGCGTTTTTGATTCCCACGTTGCGGGTATCCGAAACGCCTGTGTGGGGCTTATCAATAAAGCGCACGAAGCTGTATTTCTCTTCAGCCTCGCGGCAAAGCTCCGCCGTGTCGTCGGAAGAACCGTCGTTTATCAGCAGAAGTTCAACTGATACCTGGACCCGTTCTGCCATCTCTACAAGCGAATTGATCAAATTTCCCGCATTAAAAGCGGGCACAATAATAGATATCTGCGGCTCAATCATATCTCCGTTTACACCTCCAGCATTTTTTCCAGACAGGCATTTTATTTCGCTGATGTATGCCACTGATGTATACTGCTGATATATACTCTGAAAAAATCACTTGTCAAACTCCATCTGTCTGTGCTATGCTGAATCCAGGCAAAGGATTTCAACTTTCTATAATTCTGTCAAGAATGGCTCCCTCGTCTCCGACCCCATGCGGCCAGCTGCCGTTCTTCGATTTGAGGACTTTCCTTTCAGTCCTTCTTTGTTTAATCTCTTTGCTTACATTCCACTATCACATTAAGCAGGGAGAGAGCCTCTTCCTGTCAATCTACAGGAGGAGTCTTTATGAGAAAAAAACTAAGTTCCGGTCTGCTCCTGCGGTCCGCTCTATCTGACCAACATAGACCCAGTCTCTTGCCTTTTTCCCGCACTCATAATTTTCAGATCACACGGTATCCGGCTGAACATCTTTCATCCAACCGGTGACACAAAAGAAAGGAATCTACCGTCTATGAAT
>CANQOL010000044.1 GCA_947625475.1 uncultured Acetatifactor sp. | reverse complement strand
ACCATTATAGCCATACCTATACAGCAATCGAGATATACGATTATTGAAGTAAATCATTACTCTTAAAATAATTAGAGCCAATTTAGAGCCAAACGCCATAAAACAGCGCCGGAAATGCCCATTTTATCAGCATTTCCGGCGTTTCGTCCGTTACTCAAACTCAATCGTCCCCGGCGGCTTGCTGGTCAGATCATACAGTACCCTGTTCACATGGCTCACCTCGTTGATGATCCTGCTGGTGACCTTCTGCAGTACCTCCCAGGGGATCTGGGTGCTCTCCGCCGTCATAAAGTCGATAGTGTTCACCGCACGCAGAGCCACCGCGTAATCGTAGGTGCGCTCGTCCCCCATAACGCCCACGGAGCGCATATTGGTCAGAGCCGCAAAGTATTGGCTGATGTCCCGATCCAGGCCCGCTCTGGCGATTTCCTCCCGGTAGATGGCGTCCGCGTCCTGAACGATCTTTACCTTCTCCGCCGTCACCTCGCCGATGATGCGCACGCCCAGCCCCGGCCCCGGGAAGGGCTGCCGGAATACCAAATGCTCCGGGATGCCCAGCTCCAGTCCCACCTTGCGCACCTCGTCCTTGAACAGGTTCCGCAGAGGCTCGATGATCTCTCTGAAATCCACGCAGTCCGGCAGGCCGCCCACATTGTGGTGGGATTTGATCACCGCGGACTCGCCGCCCAGACCGCTCTCCACCACATCGGGATAGATGGTCCCTTGAACCAAAAAATCCACCCGCCCGATCTTTTTGGCCTCCTCCTCAAACACCCGGATGAATTCCTCGCCGATGATCTTCCTCTTTTTCTCCGGCTCCCAGACCCCAGCCAGCTTGCCGTAGAAGCGCTCCTGTGCGTTGACCCGGATAAAGTTCAAATGATAATTCCCCTGGGGGCCGAATACAGCCTCCACCTCGTCCCCCTCGTTCTTGCGCAGCAGGCCGTGATCCACAAACACGCAGGTGAGCTGCTCGCCCACCGCCTTGGACAGCAGCACGGCCGCCACGGAGGAATCCACCCCTCCGGAGAGGGCGCAGAGCACCCTGCCGTTCCCTACCTTCTCCCGGATAGCCGCCACCTGCTCCCCCACAAAGGAGTCCATCCGCCAGTCGCCGCTGCAGCCGCAGATCCCCCGGACAAAGTTGTAGAGCATCTTGGAGCCCTCCACCGTGTGCAGCACCTCCGGGTGAAACTGGATGGCGTAGAGCTGCCTGTCCGGGCACTGGCAGGCCGCCACAGGGCAGTTGGCCGTGACAGCCACCGCCTCAAAGCCCGGGGCCATCCGGGAAATATAGTCAAAATGGCTCATCCAGCAGACTGTCTTTGGACTTACGCCCGCAAAAAGAGGGGACGAGGCATCCACCTCCACCTCTGTCTTGCCGTACTCCCGAACCGCCGCGCGCTCCACCTTCCCGCCCAGCACATGGTTCATCAGCTGGGCCCCGTAGCACAGTCCCAGCACGGGGATTCCCAGCTCGAACAGCTCAGGGGAGCAGGTGGCCGCCCCCTCCTCGTAGCAGCTGCTGGGGCCTCCCGTCAAAATGATCCCCTTGGGCTTCATAGCCCGGATCTTATTCAAATCCGTTTTGTAGGAGTAGATCTCACAGTACACGCTGCACTCTCTGACCCTCCGGGCCACCAGCTGATTGTACTGCCCTCCAAAATCGATCACGATCACCAGTTCCTTGTTCATGACTGCTCCTTTCTCAAATCCCCTCATACTTCCATGAACCGCCTGCGGATTGTCATAGCCCCATTATATCGAAAGCCCGGCGGGAAGTCAAAACATTCTTCCCTTTTCCCCTTAATGCACCATCTTATTTTCCCACTTATGTCCCCGGAACCGCAAGGTATAGCACAGAGCCCGGAACATCCAGTCCACCGTCATGGCAATCCACACGCCCATCAGGCCAAAGCCCAGATAGGTTCCCAGCAGGTAGGACAGCAGCAGCCGGAACACCCACATGGAGAAGACAGCTATAATCATGGCCCACACCACATCCCCCGCCGCCCGCAGGGTGCAGGGCAGGGAGAAGGAAGGGATCCAGAAAAGCACCGCCATAATCCCGTGGTAGCTCAGCACCTTCACCGCCAGCAGGGATGCCTCAGGGCTCAGGTTGTAAAACCGCACGATCCACCCCGCCGAGAGCAGGATCAGCACCGTCATGCCCGCCACAAAGACTGTGGCGGTCCGCATCAGCCTCTTTGTGTAATACCGGGCCTGATCCAGGGCCCCGGCGCCCACGCATACGGACACCACCGCCAGCAGGGCGTTGTTGATGGCGGATCCCGGCAGCACATTGAAGCCCGCCACCGTATTGCTCACCGCGTTGGCCGCGATGGAATAGGTGCCGTAGGTGGAGACCATGCTCATGGTCAGAATCTTGCCCAGCTGAAACATGCTGTTCTCCAGGCTGTTGGGGATCCCTATGTAAAGAATTCTCCTGATGAGACCAAGGTCAAAGCGCCAGGTAATCTGTCCCCGGTAGGTAATCGGCCGGTCCTTCCGGAACATAAACGCGAAGATGATTCCCGCAGCTACCAGCCGGGAGAAGGTGGTGGACAGAGCGGCTCCGGCGGCCCCCATCCGAACCCCGTAGATCAGCAGCGCATTGCCGCAGATATTGATCACGTTCATGATCATGGAAATCCACATGGTGGTCTTGGAATCGTTCATGGCCCGCAGCATAGCCGCGCAGGAATTGTAAAGGGCCAGGGGCACAAAGGACAGGGCCGTGATCACCAGATAATCTCTGGCGTTCTTCATCACCGCCTCCTCCACGCTGCCGAACATCAGGTTCATCAGCTTTTGATGAAACACCAGAAAGATCACGGTAATCAGAGTTGCCGCCGCCACTGCAAAGAGGGCCGTCTGCCAGGCGGTCCGGCAGGCCGTCCGCTCCTCCTTCTGTCCCAGAAAATGTCCGGCCACCACGGCTCCCCCGGTGCCGAAGGCCACAAAAATATTGATGATCAAAATGTTCACCGTGTCCACCAGGGACACCCCGGAGACGGCGGCCTCCCCCACTCCGGCGATCATAACCGTATCTGCCATCCCCACCAGCAGGGTCAGGAGCTGTTCCAGAATCAGAGGAATGATCAGCTTTTTCAGATCCTCTCCGGTGTAGAGCATACCGCTTTTTTCTTCCTGCATATCCAATAGCTTCCTTTCTCGGCCCTTTGCGGATCCTCCCGAAACGGGCACAAAAGGGTAACCCGCCTTCGCAGGTTACCCCTCGGAATTTCTCTCTTTTTCCCTCTACAGAGCCTTGATCCGGGCAATGGCCTCCACTGTGTTCTCATAGCTGCCGAAGGCGGTCAGCCGGAAATAGGTCTCCCCGCTGGGGCCAAAGCCCGAGCCGGGTGTCCCCACCACGTTGGCCCTCTCCAGCAGATAGTCAAAGAACTCCCAGCTGTTCATGCCCCCCGGGGCCTTCAGCCATATGTAAGGGGCGTTCACTCCGCCGGACACGGTGTAGCCGGCCTCCTTCAGACCCTCCAGGATGTAGGCCGCATTTCTCATATAGTACGCCACCTGCTCCTTCAGCTGGGCCTTGCCCTCCTGGGAATAGACAGCCTCCCCGGCTCTCTGGACAATATAGGGCGCTCCGTTGTACTTGGTGCCGTGGCGTCTCGCCCACAGTCCGTGGAGCGCCACGCCGCCCACCTTCAGATCCTTGGGAATGACCGTGTATCCCAGACGCAGGCCGGTAAAGCCGGCGTTCTTGGAGAAGGAGTGCAGCTCGATGGCACAGGTCCTGGCCCCCTGGCACTCATAGACGCTGTGGGGCACATCCTCCTGGGATATGTATGCCTCGTAGGCCGCGTCGTAAATGATCACGGCTCCCACCCGGTTGGCGTAATCCACCCACTCCTGCAGCTGGGCCTTGGTGACGGTGGCGCCGGTGGGATTGTTGGGGAAGCACAGATAGATCAGATCCGGCGTCTTGTCAGGAAGCTCCGGTGCAAAACCGTTCTGGGCCGTGCAGGGCATGTAGATCACATCGCTCCAGGTCTCCGCTGCCTTGTCGTAGACTCCTGTTCTCCCCGCCATCACATTGGTGTCCACATACACGGGGTACACCGGGTCGCAGACGGCGATCCGGTTGTCCACGCTGAAAATTTCCTGGATATTGCCGGCATCGCATTTGGCGCCGTCGGAGATGAAGATCTCATCGGCGCTGATATCGCATCCCCGGTCCCTGTAATCATTCTGGGCCACCGCGTTTCTCAAAAACTCATACCCAAGATCCGGGGCGTATCCCCGGAAGGTGGCCGCATTTCCCATCTCCTCCACGGCGCTATGGAGCGCGCTTATAATGGCCGGCGCCAGGGGCTGGGTCACATCCCCGATGCCCAGGCGGATAACCTTTTTGTCAGGATGGGCCGCCGCATAGGCGCTGACCTTCTTTCCGATGGTGGAGAACAGATAGTTCCCCGGGAGCTTTAAGTAATTATCGTTTACCTTTGCCATAGTAAAACCTGCCTTTCCTCTCGCTTGCCCGCCCGCACAGGGCGCCCCTTACAAAAGAGGGATCTCCCCCTCAAAAACAGCCGCCGCCGGCCCCGTCATGTAGATCAGGTTCTCCTTCCTGTCCCACTCGATCAGGAGCTCGCCGCCTAATAGTGTAACAGATACTTTGTCATCCGTCAAATCATTTAAAACACAGGCCGCCGCCGTGGCGCAGCACCCGGTTCCGCAGGCCAGGGTCTCCCCCGTCCCACGCTCCCAGACCCGCATCTTCACATGTCCGCGGTCCAGCACCTGGACAAATTCCGTGTTGGTGCGGTTGGGGAAAAGCGGGTGGTTTTCAAACTCCGGTCCGATGGCCGCCAGATCCATTCCCTCCACATCCTCCACAAAGACCACCGCATGGGGATTGCCCATGGATACGCAGGTCATCCGCCACTCCCGGCCGGCGGCCTGTATGGGCACGTTCACCGCCCTCTCCCCAGGGAGCCTTACCGGGATCTGCTCCGGCTCCAGGATCGGGTTCCCCATATTGACCCGCACCAGGCTCACCCTTCCGGTCCCGTCCGTGGTCAGCTCCAGATATTTGATCCGGCCGGCGCTGACAATGCTCAGGCTTTTTTGACCCGTCAGGCCCTTGTCATACACATACTTGGCCACACAGCGGATCCCGTTGCCGCACATTTCCGCCCGGCTCCCGTCCGCGTTGTACATCTCCATCTCAAAATCCGCTGTCTGACTGGGATTGATAAAGATCACCCCGTCCCCTCCGATTCCTCTGTGGCGGTCGGACAAAAACCGGACCAGCTCCGGTTTTTTCTCCTGAGGGATTTTTTCCTCGAAGCCGTTCACATACACATAATCATTGCCACAGCCATGCATCTTTGTAAACTTCATACGAATCTCCATTCCGGAGCGTCTGCGCGGCGGGACGGTGAGAAACCTGCAAATGCGCATTCCTGCCGTCAGGGCTGTTTGTGACGCTCCGGCACAAACAGCCGGCGCCTCCCGGGCGCTGATTGCCCTGCTGTTCCATGCCTTTAGTATATCAGCTCTTTTGGCAATATGAAATGCTGTTTTTCGGATCTTTCCCTGCAAAAAATGCTCAATCCGGGCGGCGGCCCCGCCCGGCAAACCCGCCAGGCAAAACTTGCCAAATAAGCCCTGCCAGGCAAATTCTGCCCGGCAAGGTTTGCCAGGCAAACCCTATCAGGCAAACCCTGCCAGGCAAACCTGCCAAGCATACTGCCGGACGCTATCTCATCAGGGAGAGGACCATCTGGGCCGTCTCCACCAGATTGGTGCCGCTGTCCATGCTGCACTTCTGCAGATAACGGTGGGCCTCCTCCTCCGTCATATGATTCCGTTCCATCAAAAGTCCCTTGGCCTCCCGGATCAGAGCCTCCTGCTTTGGGTCCCTCACCCTGGGCTGGGATCTGCGCTTTCTCCTTCTGGCCTCCAGGGTCTGTGCCATCATCTGCACCGTATCCAGCAGATCATGTACCTTCAGGGGCAGAGAGAGGCAGATCACGCCGTTCCCGCCGCACTCCTCCAGCAGCCTCTGGGAGGAAGCCATCAGGAGCATTTCAAAGCCCTCCGGCAGGCAGTCCCGCAGCTGCGTGTACAGCATATCCGCCAGCTTGTAGCTGCAGATCACAATGCCGTCGCTCAGCCCGTCCGCCTGGCTGATGGCCTGGGCGCCCGTGGTACAGACGCCGGCCACCCGGCAGCCGCCCCGCACCAGGACATTCCGGATGCTCTTGGCGTCCTCCAGTCTCGGCACCGCGACAATAATATTCGTCACACCCACACCTCCTATCCTGATTTTTATAAGGACAGAAGGTTCAGAACTTATACAGATATTCCTGGATCTCCCACTCCGTCACCTGGCAGCGGTAGCGGTGCCATTCCTCCTTTTTGGCCTCCACATACTTTTGGAAAATATGCTCTCCCAAGGTTTCCCGGATCAGAGGATCCTTCTCCATCTCCCCGATGGCCTCCCAGAGGGTGACCGGCAGGCTGTCAATCCCCAGCTGCGCCCTCTCCTGCTCGCTCATGGCAAAAATATTGCGGTTTACGCTCCCAGGGGGATCGATCCGGTTAGCGATACCGTCCAGTCCCGCCTGCAGGCAGACGGCCAGGGTCAGGTAGGGATTGGCCGCCGAGTCGGGGCTGCGCAGCTCGATCCGGGTGCCGGAGCCTCCGCTGCAGGAGGGGATCCGGATCAGCGGGCTGCGGTTGGTGGCGCTCCAGGCAATATACACCGGGGCCTCGTAGCCCGGCACCAGCCTCTTGTAGGAATTGACCAGAGGGTTTGTGACGGCCGCCATACCCTTCATATGCTTCATCAGCCCGCCGATGAAATAGTAGGCCTCCCGGCTAAGCCCCATGGGATCCGACTCATCCTGAAAGATGTTTACGCCCCCCTTATGTAAGGACATATTGATATGCATGCCGGAGCCGTTGACCCCGTCCTTGGGCTTGGGCATAAAGGTGGCGTGGAGGCCGTGCCTCTTGGCGATAGTCTTGGCGGCCAGCTTAAAGGTCATAATGTTGTCCGCCGCGGCAAGGGCCTCGTCGTAGCGGAAGTCGATCTCATGCTGGGCGGGCGCGCTCTCATGGTGGGATGCCTCGATGACCAGCCCCATGCTCTCCAGCATCATCACCATATCCCGCCTGGCGTTCTCCCCGAAATCCATGGGGCTTAAGTCAAAATAGCCCGCCTGCTCATGGGTGATGGTGGTGGGCAGCGTATTCTCGTCGGTGTTGAACAGGAAGAACTCGCACTCCGGCCCCACGTCAAAGGTATACCCCATATCCGCCGCCCTGCGGATGGCCCTCTTTAACACATACCTGGGATCCCCCTCAAAAGGTTCCCCATTCGGCGTGTGGATGTCGCAGATCAGCCTGGCCACCTTGCCCTGCTGGGGCCGCCAGGGGAAGATCTCCATGGTGGACAGGTCCGGATACAGGTACATATCCGACTCCTCGATCCTGGCAAAGCCCTCGATGGAGGAACCGTCGAAGGCGCACTGGTTGTTCAGGGCCTTCTCCAGCTGGCTGGCAGTCACGGCAATATTTTTTAAATTTCCGAAAATATCCGTGAACTGGAGGCGGATAAATTCCACATCCTCCTCCTTTACCAGCTCCATAATATCTTCCTTGGTATAATTCCTTTTCATATGCGCATCTCCTCCTTTTTCGTTCTGAGAAAATTCCCCGGCTTCGGGACGCCTCTCCCAATCCCTGCGGTCCTGTCTTTAAAAATGGCGCTCTTATCCTCCCCTATGTGCCGATAAGAACGCCCTTGTTCCATAATTTCACATTTGCTCCGTTCCATAATAGCAAGCTCCCTCGTCCTTTGTCAAGTCATAAACCCTCCCGGGGCGGCATAGAGTGTATAAAACAGATCCCGAAGCAAAGAAAAGGGGGTATTATGAGCGCCAAAACAAAGATCGTAGTCCTCCACATGAAGGAGCTGATCTACACCGGCATATTCGCTCTGCTGGGCATTTTGTTCCTGGTTCTGCTGGTGGTGATGTTCCGCCCGCAGAAGGATGAGGACGGGGCAGGGCCCTCCGGGAGCCAGACGGAGACCGAAGAAGCTCCCGGCCAGGATGCTGAGACCTCCCCGCTGCAGGATTCCCAGGCTTCCACCTACATACCCGGCGTCTACAACACGGAGCTGGTGCTGAATGACCAGCCCGTCAACGTGGAGGTCATCGTGGATCAGGAGAGCATAAGCTCCATCCGTCTGGTGGATCTCAGTGAGGCCGTCGCCACAATGTATCCTCTCTTAGAGCCCACCTTCGAATCCCTGGCCGCCCAGATCTGCGAGAAGCAGTCCCTGGATCAGATCACCTACGAGACGGAAAGTAAATATACCTCCCTGGTGATACTGGAGGCCATCCGGAATTCTCTGGAAAAAGCGGCGCCGTAGTACAAAAGCTCTGTACTGCGGCGCGAGGGTCACGAAAGGCGGGAGACCTGCTCCAGCCACAGGGCCGCACTGGCGTCGGAGGGCATCCGAAGATCTCCCCGCGGGGAGAGGGCTACGCTTCCCACCTTGGGGCCGTCCGGCAGACAGGAGCGCTTGAACTGCTGGGCGAAAAATCTTCGGTAAAAGGTCTGCAGCCATTTCAGGATCTCCCGGTCCGTGTACAGCCCCCGGAATGCCTCCCGGGCGATCCGGTAGATCTTATCCGGAGGATAGGCAAGCCGCAGCATATAGTATAGGAAAAAGTCGTGAAGCTCATAGGGCCCCACCAGATCCTCCGTGCGCTGACTGATCTGCCCCTGGGCGGGCGGCAGCAGCTCCGGGCTCACCGGGGTGTCCAGCACATCCAGGAGCACCTTCCTAAGCTCCCCCTGGCCGCAGGTATCCGCATAATACTGCACCAGATGCCGCACCAGTGTCTTGGGCACCCCCGCGTTGACCCCGTACATGGACATATGATCCCCGTTATAGGTGGCCCATCCCAGGGCCAGCTCGGACATGTCCCCGGTCCCGATCACCAGTCCCCCGGTCTGGTTGGCCAGGTCCATCAACACCTGGGTCCTCTCCCGCGCCTGACCGTTCTCATAGGTCACATCCCGGTTCTCCATATCCTGGCCGATATCCAGGAAATGCCGCGTCACCGATTCCCGGATATCCACCTCCCGGAGAGAGGCCCCCAGCACCCGGGCAAGCTGACAGGCGTTTGCATAGGTTCTGTCCGTGGTGCCAAAGCAGGGCATGGTCACAGCCAGGATCCTTTTTCTCTCCCATCCCAGCATGTCAAAGGCTCTGACGGTCACCAAAAGCGCCAGTGTAGAATCCAGGCCGCCGGAAACTCCGATCACTGCACCCTGCGCCTGGGTGTGCTCATATCTCTTCTTCAGGCCGAAGGACTGGATGGACAGGATTTCCTCACAGCGCCTCTCCCACTCCCCGCGCTCCCTGGG
The DNA here is from genome assembly GCA_947625475.1 of uncultured Acetatifactor sp. Lineage (GTDB taxonomy): Bacteria > Bacillota > Clostridia > Lachnospirales > Lachnospiraceae > Acetatifactor. Next base: position 14,856 of record CANQOL010000044.1, on the reverse strand, counting down.
TACAAAGGGCCTCGCCTCAAAGGTGCGGTCCAGCCTGGTCTCTTCTATCCTCAGGGCAAAGGGGATCCTCCAGTACGGCCGGCTGTTCTCCGCCCGGAAGGTGTTCATGCGGCGCCGCTCCGTCTCCAGTCTCTGGATATCGATATCGCTGTAGACAGTCTCCCCGGCAAAGGGCTTGGACTGTGCCAGAAGGGTGCCGTTCTCCGCGATCAGATTGTGCCCGCCGAAAACCACATCCTGGGTGGATTCCCCCTCCCCGGCGCTGGCGTACACATAGCCGCACAGCGCCTTGGCGCTGGCGGACTTCACCAGCATCTCCCGGTAGGCGTCCTTCCCCACCGTCTCGTCAGAGGCGGACAGGTTCACTATAACGGCGGCCCCCATCAGGGCGTGGTCCATACTGGGCGGGCAGGCCACCCACAGATCCTCGCAGAGCTCGCAGGCCACCGTCAGGCCCTTCAGGCTCTCGCAGGTAAAGAGCAGATCTGCCCCAAAGGGCACCTCCTGCCCCTGCCAGATAACCTTCACCGGCTCCCGGTTCCCCCGGGCAAAATATCTCGCCTCATAAAATTCCGCATAGTTTGGGATGTTCACCTTGGGCACAAAACCAAGGAGCCTCCCGCCGCTTAGCGCCGCCGCCACATTATAGAGTCTGCCCTCTCTCTCCATGGGAAGCCCCACAAATACCAGCGTATCCTGGCCCTCAGTGGCCTCTCTCACCTGCAGCAGCGCCTCCTGGGCCCCCTCCAGCAAAAGCCGCTGGAGGAACAGATCCCCGCAGGTATACCCCGTGAGGCAAAGCTCCGGAAACACAGCGATCTTGACCCCTCTCTGGCAGACCTCCCTCAGCTTCTCACAGACCGCCTTTGCGTTGTAGGCGGGGTCCGCCACCCGAATCCTGGGCGTGGCCGCCGCCACCTTGATAAATCCCTGTCTCATATTCCACCCCATCTGAAAGCGCCCCGCCGGCAGGCGTCCGCGCCCCTCTCTGCTCCCCGGGCCCTTCCTCACTCACGGCTCAGGCTTTTCCGGTACAGCTCCCGGATCTGCTCCGGTGTAAAGACATATCGGGTATTACAGAAATGACAGTTCACCTCCACATCCCTGCCCTCCCGGATCATATCCTCCAGCTCGCCCTTTCCGATGCTGATCAGAGCCTTCTCCACTCTGCCCCTGTCACAGTTACAGGCAAATTGAACCTGCCGTCTGTCGGTGATCTCCGGCTCCAGGCCCTCCAGCAGCAGGGCCAGGATCTGTTCGGGATTCTTCCCTTCCTCCAAAAGGCCGGTCACCGAGGACACCCTGGCCAGATTGCTCTCCAGGGCGGCAACGGTGCTCTCCTGCGCGTGAGGCATCAGCTGCACGATAAAGCCTCCCGCCTGCTTCACCGTATTGTCCCGCTCCATGAGCACGCCCAGCCCCACACAGGAGGGCACCTGCTCGGAGACGGCGAAATAGTAGGTCAGATCCTCGGCGATCTCACCGGTCTGCAGCTGGGTCTGTCCCACATAGGGGTCCTTCATCCCCATGTCCTTGATCACTCTCAGGCTGCCGGATCCCATGGCTCCCGCCACATCCAGCTTGCCCTGGGCATTGGGCGGCAGAATCACGCCGGGCACCTGAGGATAGCCCTTCACATTGCCCTGACTGTCCGCCGTCACGGTCAGCCCCTTACCCGGTCCGTCCCCCCGGATCTGCAGGGTCAGAATGTCCTGCTCCCCCTTCAGCATGGCGCCCATCATGACGCCTCCCATCAGGAGCCTGCCCAGAGCGGCCGTCATCACCGGACTGGTCTCATGGGCCTGGCGGGCTTTTTCCACCAGCTCCCGGCCCGTGACGGCAAAGGCCCGGATCTGGGCATCTGCCGCCGCGGCTCTCACCATATAATCGTTCATTGTGTCCTTACCTCCCCTTGCCGCACTCCCCGGCCATACAGTAGATCCGCTGGCTCTCGCCGGTGACCTCGCCTCGGGTATCCCCGTCCCAGGCGTTTAGAAAGCGAAGGCCCGCCCGCTCCAGCAGACTCTTTATCTGCTCCAGGGTATAGCCTCTCTGGTAATGGGTTTCCTGAAAACGCCGGAAACGCCCGTCCCCCTCCCGGACGAAGACCGTCAGATCGTACTCGTTGATCTGCTCCCGGGGATGATAATAGTTTTCCCAGATAAAGCTGCAGTCCTCCCGGTTCTCCGCAATGGTGGCATCCCCGATGACCTGGGCATACTTGTAGACCGTGTTGAAATCAAATAAAAAAATCCCGCCGGGATACAGGTAATTGTTCACCCGCCGGAAGGTCTCCGCCAGCTCCTCCTCCTCCAGCAGATAGTTGAGGCTGTCACAGACGCTGATCACGGTCCCCACCGTGCTGTACAGCTCCAGCCGGCGCATATCCTGGAGCAGGTACAGCGTGTCATGCCCCTCCTTATCCCGCTTCTCCATGGCCAGACGAAGCATCTCCTCCGAGCTGTCCACTCCGATCATATCATAGCCCCGTCCGGCCATCAGTTCCGTCAGAGTCCCCGTTCCGCAGCCCAGATCCAGCACCAGGTCCCGCTCGGAGGCCAGCAGCGCTTCCCTGGAATCCCGGCCCTTTGGGCTCTCCCCCAGATCCTTGCGCCCCTGGGCAGGTCTGCTGACCCCATACTTTCCGATCAGCCCGGCCAGAAAATCACACCACTCCCCATAGGGTGTCTCATCCATGAAAATATCATACACCTGTGCAAAATCCGTGTAAGCCTGTGAAACTGCATCCCACATATTAATCTCCATTCCGGAGCGCTCTGCGCGACGGGGCGCGGCAGCTCAAAAGACAGCCCCGAGCGCTCCAAACAGACCCGCGCTGGCCGCCCCCATCAGGATCCCGGCCAGAAGCACCCCCAGCAGCACCGCGGTCACGCTGGATTTGAAATCCATATCCAGCAGACTGGCCGCCAGCGTCCCTGTCCAGGCACCTGTCCCCGGCAGGGGAATTCCCACAAAGAGCAGCAGAGCCACAAACAGTCCTCGGCCCGCCTTCTCCTGGAGCTTCCGGCCCCCCTTTTTCCCCTTCTCCAGGCACCAGGAGAAAAACCTGCCGATCACCGGCTTGTCCGCCCCCCACTCCAGCACCTTCCTGGCAAAGAGATAAATCACAGGCACCGGCAGCATATTCCCCAGCACACAGACGACGTAGCTGGGCACCAGGGGCAGCTGAAGCCCCACCGCGATAGGGATGGCTCCCCGCAGCTCAATCAGCGGCACCATGGACACAAAAAAGATCCAAAGATATTTTATCAGCATGGTTTTATGATCCTTCCTCGTTTTTCAGACTTTCCTCCGGCATCCCCGCCGCAGCTTCCCCGGGGCATTCCAGAGGCTCCCCCGGCCAGCCCCTCAAATCCGTCTTCACAAAAAACCTGCCCGGGAAATGCTCTCAGAGGAAACTTCTCAGAGAAATTTTCTCAGAGAAACTTTCTCAAAGTTCCAGTCAGCGCCTCCATCTCCCGGTCCGTCCCCACTGTGATCCTCAGGTAGTCGGAGATTCTGGGCCTGTCAAAATATCTGACATAGATATCCTGACTCTTTAAATAAGAAAAAATTTCCTTGGCAGGCGCCTGCCGGTGGCGGGCAAAAATGAAATTGGCCCGAGAGTCCGGGAACGTAAATCCAAGGGCCGCCAGTTCATCCTTCACCCGCTCCCGGGTGGCGATCACCTTTCCCACGGTCTCCCGAAAATAAACCCGGTCCCGCACCGCCTCCACGCCAAGACGGATGGTCAGCCGGTTCATGGTGTAGGAATTAAAGGAAAATTTGGCGTCATTTAAATATCCAATCAGCTTAGGGTTCCCCAGCGCGAAGCCAATCCTGCAGCCCGCCATGGCCCGGGACTTGGAAAAGGTCTGCACCACCAGCAGATTGTCATACTTTTTAAGGAGCGGAATACAGCTCTCCCCCCCGAAATCCACATATGCCTCGTCCACGATCACTACACTGTCCGGATTGTCACGGATGATCTCCTCCATCACGGCCACAGGCTCAAAGATCCCTGTGGGGGCGTTGGGATTGGGGATCACGATACCCCCGTTCTCCCGCCTGTAATCCTCCCGGCGGATGCGGAACTCCCCATCCAGGGGCAGAGTCTGATAGGGGATCCGGAACAGCTGGGCCCAGACATCATAAAAGGAGTAGGTGATGTCCGGAAACAGGATGGGCTTTCCCGAGTTGAAAAAGGTCAGGAAGGCCATTGCCAGCACGTCGTCGGAGCCGACCCCCACAAACACCTGCGAGTCCTCTACCTGATAATACTGCGCCAGGGCACGGACCAGCTCCCCCGCCTGGGGATCCGGGTAAAGTCTCAGTGTGTCGGGATCAAATTCCTCCAGCACCCGGCGCACGCCCGGCGCGGGAGGATAAGGGCACTCGTTGGTGTTCAGTTTGATCATATTCGGCTTGTCCGGCTGTTCCCCCGGCACATAGGGGACCGCTCTCCGCACGTTTTCTTCCCAGCTCATTTCTCTTCCCACCCCAGGGATGCGCACTGATCCAGCGCCGACGCGATCACGGCGTCCATGTCATAATATTTGTACTCGCCCAGGCGGCCGCCGAAGATCACCTTCTTCTCCTGAGCCGCCAGCTTTTTGTACTCGCCATAAAGCTGTCCGTTCTTCCCGTCGTTCACCGGATAGTAGGGCTCATCCCCCGGATGCCACTCGCTGCTGTACTCCCGGCTGATGACGGTCTTCGGCTGATCGCCGAACTCAAACCACTTGTGCTCGATAATGCGGGTCCAGGGGGTCTCCCGGTCCGTGTAATTCACCGCCGCGTTGCCCTGGAAGTTGGGGATATCCAGCACCTGGGTCTCAAAGCGCACGGAGCGATACTCCAGGGTTCCCAGCCGATAAGCAAAATAGGCGTCGATGGGGCCGGTGTACACCACCTTGTCCGCCAGGGCGTCCAGCTCCGCCTTGTCCTCCAGATAGTCCGTCTCCAGCCGGACCTCGATCCCCTCCAGCATGTGCTCCACCATTTTGGTGTAGCCGCCCATGGGAATTCCCTGATAGAGCGCGTTAAAATAGTTGTTGTCAAAGGTCAGACGCACGGGCAGGCGCTTGATGATAAAGGCCGGCAGCTGATCGCAGGGACGTCCCCACTGCTTCTCCGTGTAGCCCTTCACCAGCTTCTCATAAATGTCGGTTCCCACCAGGCTGATGGCCTGTTCCTCCAGGTTTTTGGGCTCGGTGATGCCGGCAGCCCTTCTCTGCTCCTGGATCTTCTCCGCCGCCTCCTGGGGAGTGGTGACCCCCCACATCCGGTTGAAGGTGTACATATTGAAGGGCAGAGAGTACAGCTCTCCGTGATAATTTGCCACAGGGGAATTTGTAAAACGGTTAAACTCCGCAAATCGGTTTACATAATTCCAAACTCTCCGGTTGTTGGTGTGGAAGATATGAGCCCCGTACACATGTACATTGATCCCCTCGATCTCCTGCGTATAGACATTGCCCGCAATGTTGGGGCGTTTGTCGATCACCAAAACCTTCTTTCCCGCATCCGCGGCTTCCCTGGCAAAGACCGCGCCGTACAGACCCGCGCCCACCACCAGATAATCATACTGTGACATCTCTTTTTCTCCTTATTTTCTCTTTTCTCCCGCCTGCGCCCATCCTGAGGCAGGCCGCGCCGGCGTTCCCCGGTCCCGGGAACCGCAAAACACCCCATTCGGGGCATTTAAACCGCTGTTAGTATATCATAGGTAGATACAGGGGTGCAAGTGCTAAATGCGGCGCTCCCCCTCCAATCGGCCTGTGCAGTCCGTCTCATTGCAGGCATCTCATCCCAGGGCGGAGCGTGAAATACGGTTCTTTGCATTTGTCTAGACTTGCCGCCGGCCAACGGATTCCGGCGGCAAAACCCGGAGGCCGGACACATTTGATTGGACATTTCCCTCCGGCGAGGCTATAATAGAGGTCAGCAGCGAAAGGAGGTTGCGTTATGCCCCTGTTGAAGGTTTACAACCGCGCCATCGTGGATGCGCGCACCTACCCCAGCGCCCTGGCCCAGAGCGTTCACTTTGCCGTGAGCGCCGCGGAGGATGGCTTCGAGGCGCTGAACTATAACTATGGGATTCTGTTCCCCAAGGCCCAGATCAGCCCCCAGGACACCATTCTGGAGCGGGGAGCCAAAGCCCCGAGGGTCGTCCGTCACGGCCCCGCCGTCTACTTTCTGGCAGACTATGTGGACCCGGAGGGCGCCAATCTGGCCCCCGGCCAGGTATATCTCTGGAAAACCGAGGATTTTCAGAGATACCGGGATCTGGGGCTTACCGATGTCAGCCGGCTCCCCTTTGACGTCTCCCTGGCGGGGGATACCCTTTCCATCACCCTGCCGGAGCTTGACAGCCTTCTGCACCGCTTTTCCAAGCTCCGTTTTTCCCACATAGAGCTCCCGGAAGAAACCTCCCCCGACCGGCTGAACAGCCTTTCCGCAAAGGTCGTCTACTCCGACGGCTCCTTTGATGAAAAGCCTGTCCGCTGGGAGATCTCTCCCGACGCCCGCAGCGCCCGGGGGGAGGTTCTCCAGCAGAAATATCCCTACCCCAGCGCCTGCGGCTGGGCGGACCCCGTGGTCTATTTTTACCAGGGGGCCTGGTATTTTCTGGCCACCAACGACAACACGGGAGATGTAGGGCTGTACATCCGGCGCGCCGCCTCTGTGGAGGGTCTCTTTGCGGACAATGAACCCAGCCTGATCCTGCCCTACGACGAGAAACGCGGGTTTATCCAGACCTTCTGGGCCCCGGAATTCCACCAGATCGGCGGAGAGCTATATATCCTGCTGGCCATCGGCGGCCGGGTCTGGTCTCCCCATTCCCACATGATGCGGCTGAAGAAGGGATGCGATCCCCTGCTGGAGAGCTCCTGGGAGGAGCCGGTGCGGGTGGTCCGGGCGGACGGCAGCGACCTGGCCCCCGGGAAAATCACCCTGGACATGACCTATTTCCAGACAGGGGGAAAGCATTACCTTTGCTGGTCCCAGCGCCGGTATAACCCGGACTCCGGATCCATGCTCTATATTGCCGAAACCCGCCCGGAGACTCCCTGGATCCTGAAATCGGAGCCGGTGCTTCTCTCCCGCCCTCTCTACGGCTGGGAAAACCAGTCCGGCACTGTGAACAACGAGGGGCCCTATCCTCTCTTTGTGGGCGATAAGCTGTATTTGACCTACTCCGGCGGCGCCGCAGGAGGCTACTCCTACGTGGTGGGCTATTTGGAGCTGGAGCCGGGGCTGGATCCCCTGGTGCCGGAAAACTGGCATAAATCCCCCTGCCCGGAGAGCTCTTCCGTCATGTTCTGCGACCGGGAGGGCCCCGCTCACAACAGCTTCTTTACCGGCGAGGACGGCAAGACCTACTTTGCCTGCCATGCCCAGCGGATCGGTGAGGACAACCGGCGCAACACCTCCCTCACCAGAGTGCAGATCAACGCCAAAGGCAGGCCCGTCCTGGGCTTGGAGCCCCAGGAGGACCTGCCAGAGGATGACAGACGGTTTGTGACGGTCAGACTGCAAAACTCTTAATCCTGCTTCTCCAGGCCGGAGGGCGGGTAGCCGTCCCGCAGCCCCTGCTGGACCTCGGTATTGATCCGGGAGAAACAGTAGCTCACCTTGTGTTCAAAATCAATGATCTCCAGAAGATCTTCGTCCGTAAGCGGCCCTTCGGGCAGATAGTAATCTGCATCCAGGTCACAGATGGCTGCTCCCTGGCCGGTGTAATCCTCCGGCCGGGGAATCACCTGGATCTCCGCCGCCGGAACCAGGTTTTCCTCCTCGTATCCCTTTTTCAGTTCCTCATAGCGCTGCCGCTCCTTCTCTGTCAGTTCCCTGCTGTAGCCCCCCGACAAATCCTCCGTGGTATTGGCAATCCGGTAAATCCGATCCACCTCGCTCTCGCTCATGGCCTCCATCCGGCTCTCCCAGTTGCCCTGGGCCAGAATCCGCTGCCGGTTTTTCTCGTAAATGCTGTATGCCTCCTTGTGCTGCCCGTCGATGATTTCCAGAAGCTCCTCGTCCGAAAGTGTCTCTTCCGGCAGCATCCAGGTGCGGCTTGTCACGTCCAGGCCCACGCCCTCCTGCGCGTACTCTTCCGTCCCCTCCAGATGCTGGGCCTGGGACTGGGGCAGGATTTCTCCGGCCTCATATGCCTCCTCCAGCTGTTTTTTCCGGTCGATTTCCTCCTGGGTCAGGGATCGGTTCAGGTTGCCGCCGTCGCTTTTCCCGGCAATATCATAATAGGTATCCAGTTCCTCCTGATCCATCTCCTCCATCCGCTGACGGTACAGATTGACCGCTCCCACGGCGGTCAGAGTAACGCCGGAGATAAGGAGCAGGGCCGCCGCCAGCACGGCCGCCTTTGGCAGCCCTCCCAGCATTCGCCGCTGCCACGTCCGGGAAACCTTCCCGCCCTTCTCTCCCGCGGGCTTTGTCTCTTTCAGGCACTCAAGCGCCCTCTGCACCGCCTCCTTTACCTCATCAGGCTCCTGCGGAAATATATTTTGATTCATCATGACAATCGCACCTCTCCTTCCAAACGCTTTCTAAGCAGCTTCTTTCCCCGGGAAATCCGGTTTCTCACATTGGTCTCCGACAGTCCCAGCATCCCTCCGATCTCCCTGGCAGAGTACCCCTCCACCTCATGCAGCACAAAAGGGATCCTGTATTTTTCCTCCAGGCCCATCAGCTCCTGAAAGACAACCGACTCTTCCCGGCACTGCCAGAGTGCCTCATCATCCCAGCCCGGATCCTCATCCAGAGGCTGAAGCCTTTTGGACTGCCGGATGATCTGATAGCACTCGTTGATGACGATGCGGGTCAGCCAGGTTTTGAAAAATGCTTCTCTCCTAAGGGTGTCCAGTCTCTGGTACGCCTTCAGGATCCCGCTTTGTATGGCGTCCGCGCAGTCCTCGTCGCTGTGCAAAATGGACTTGGCCACCCGGTACAGGGAGCCCTCCGCCTCCTGGACACACCTGGCAAATTCCTCTCTGTTCACAATGCTTTCCCACCTCCTCGCCCGCCCGGCGGGCCATCCCTCTCATCGGCCGATGAAGGATCTTTCCATCTATTAGACGCCCGGGAGAGGGCAAACGTCTCACGGTTTTCTTATTTTTTCTCAAAATTTTTCTTCCATTACAGGGTAAATCTTGTGTGGGCAGCCGCTGACTGCGCCATGGAAGCCCTCATGCTTCTTGTCGTCGTGCATCGGTCTGCCGTGCTGATTGCAGATTTGGCGTATGTCATAAAGTGGGGAAAGAGGAAAGAAAAATCGACGGGCATTCGTTCCAGGTGTGCATTTTGGATTTTTCATCCCAAATTTCGGGTAAAATTTTGAGGAAAATCCGGAAATGCACACCCCTTGCTTGTAGAGCAGAGTTGTCTCAGCAACTGGAATTTATCAACAGAATAGATTTGCTGATATCCGAATCACAGCTTCTTTTCAAACACATATTGTTGGGGTGTCATTCCCATTGCCTGATACATAGCGATAGCGCCCTTGTTGAAGCCCCATGTGTACACATCCAGACGAACAGCCCCCTGCTCTTTTGCCCAAGTCTCCACCTCGGTAAAGAGCTTGGCCGCAATCCCTCTGCGGCGATAGGCGGGCAAAACAAATATGTCATCCAGACAAACTGTCCTTATATCCTTTACCATACCGCTTTCTTTCCAAAGCGTTGCCCTAACAACACTCACAATCTGCTCATCATCAAAGACTCCCAGTTGCATAACGTCAGGGTTGGCCAAATTCTGAATAAAAGCATCCTTGGGATACACTTCATCTTTATCCCGACTCACAAAAAAGTCCGGTCGTGCCTGTACATGAAGCTCATCCAATTCCTGATACAGTTTGACCACTTTATCATAATCGGATTCTGCCAGTTTTCTGATTTCCATATATTCTAACTCCTTTCGACAGCTTTCGATTTTTCTTTGAGTATCTCAAAAATATCCGAGGCTTTCAACCGCACAAATGCAATTCTCAACAACGCTATCCTTCCCAATGATCCGGCAGATACAGCAGATCCCTGCGCCCATCCGCTTTGATCTTCTCCACCGTATCCCGCAGCCACACAAAAGCGTCTTCCTAATCCCGAAGTCTGGCAGTGGCCTTGATGGTTCCTATACATGAACGCATTCAGCCCTTTCCGGATTCACGTTTTGCAGCACATTTGTGGAAATATTTTTCACGTTTTGCAATAGGATTATGTCATATTCTCGCACGTTATGCAGTTATATAATTTTCAAAGGTTTGTATCTTATGAGATGAACCGCAATATCTCAGAGCTTTACTCCCAGCCTTTGCACACGTCAATCCACGCCGCATAAGAAGAGTATTTTTCGAGTTCCTCCACTGTCAGCTCTATTGCGCTGCTGCTGCTTCCGCAGGCGGGAAATACGGTCTGAAATCTTTTCAGGGATACGTCAAGATAGACCGTAACGCCCGCGTTCACGGCAAACGGACAGACGCCGCCCACCGCATGGCCGATCACGGCTTGTACCTCGTCCGGCGCCAGCATTTTTGCCTTTGTCCCAAACTGCGCCTTATATTTTGAGTTGTCGACTTTTGCATCACCGGCGGCAACGATCAATAGGGGCTGCCCCTCTGCCGTGAATGAGAGCGTTTTTGCAATTCTGCAGGGCTCGCAATGCAGCGCTTCGGCGGCAAGCTCCACCGTAGCGCTGGATGCCTCAAATTCCTGTACCCGGTTTTCCATACCGTACTTTCTGAAAAACTCCTTCACCTTTTCCACTGCCATTTTTCTTTTCCTTCCTTTCGCGCCGGCTGCTGCCTGCCTATTTCAAATGTTGCTCTCCCTGTGCCTAGACAAACTCCCCCTGCCGCCTTCTTAGAATCAGATAGGCCGCCAGGCAGATGCCCGCCGACAGAAGGGCGCCCAGGGGGGCCGCCATACCCATGGGGAACAGGGAATCCGGAAAAAACACAGAGGCCAGGTAGGCCCCCGGGATCCGCACCAGCACAATGGACAGGATATTGTGCAGGAAGGACAGATAAGCCTTTCCGTAGGCGCAGAAATACCCGCTGAAGCAGAAATGGATCCCCGCCGCCGCACAGTCAAAGGCGTATGAGCGCAGGTACTGCCCGCCCATGAGGATCACCTGCTCCTCATCTCTGGCAAATATTCTCAGGATATCCTCCGCAAAGGGCAGGCACAGCAGGGCGAAGATTAGTCCCACCCCCACGCAGACACCGATCCCGTAAACAAGCGTCTTCCTCCCCCTCTCCCGGATCCCGGCCCCGATATTGGCCGAGGTGATGGTGGAGACAGCGGAGAGCATAGCCGAGGGCACCAGGAACAAAAAGCCGATGATTTTCTCCACGATTCCCACCGCTGCCGCCGCATCCAGCCCCCGCCGGTTGGCAATCACAGTGATGGTGAGGAAGGCCACCTGGATCAGCCCGTCCTGGGCGGCCACCGGCCCTCCCACCACAAGCAGGTCTCTGACCGTCCTCCCGGGAAGGGTCAGATCCCTCCGGGAAAGGCGGATCTCAGGGATCCTTCCCACCACATAGAAGAGCGCCATGAGCACGCTGAGGGCCTGGGAAATCACTGTGGCCAGGGCGGCCCCGAAGGCACCCAGCCCAAGCCCCCCTATGAGAAGATAGTCCAGCCCCACATTGATCACCCCTGCGGCCGCTACAAAATACAGGGGCGTTCTGGAATCCCCCAGCCCCCGCAGCACACTGCTCAGCAGATTGTAGGCGGTAATGCACACAATCCCCAAAAAGCACACCAGCAGATACTGCCGGGTCCCCTCCAGAGCCTCCCCGGGCACCGACAGCACCTTCAGGATCCCCTCCATCCCCAGAACCGTTCCCACCGTCAGCAGAAGGGCCAGCCCTGCGAAGAGGATAACCGAGCTGCCGATCACCTGACGGATTCTGTTCCCATCCCGGGCCCCCGCCGCCCGGCTCACCGCCACAGTGGTTCCCATGGCAAAGCCCACGATCACCACCGTGAGCATATGGGTCACCTGGCTCCCTACAGAGACGGCGGTAATGGCCTCGGCCCCGTTAAACTGTCCCGTGACGAACAAATCCGCCAGCCCGTAAAAGGTCTGCAGGAAGCAGGAAATCAAATAGGGCACCGAAAATCTCAGCAGATTCCGAAAGATATTCCCCTGGGTCAGATCCATCTTGTTCAATGTCTTTCTCCTTTGGTGTTTGCTGTGGACATTATAGCGCAAAAAAATCCGGGGCGCAACGGCGCATTTGCGGTTGCCCCCGGGCACACCGTCCTGTATAATGGAGAAAAGACAACTGTCACGGAAAGGATGCACCCATATGAAATACGTTTTTGAACTTCCCTCGGAAATGCTGGCGGAAAACAGCCGGCGCGGCACGCTGGAGCGCTTCTCCTACGATTCCTTCACCTATGAGGAAGAAAACCGTCCTCTGCACAAAAACGCCTGGGTTTATCTGCCCTGGGGCTATGATTCCTCACGGCCCTGCCCCGTGCTTTACCTGCTTCACGGAGGCGGCGTGAACGAGGATTGGTGGTTTCAAATGTTCCCCGACACGGTTCGGATCCTGGATAATATGATGGCAAAAAAGCTCTGTGAGCCCTGTATCATCGTGGCTCCCACCTACTACCGGGGAGATCCCGGCGATCAGAATGCGGAGTATATTACGGAGCACTTCCACCATGAGCTGCGCAGGGATCTGATCCCGGCTGTGGAGAGCACCTATTCCACCTGGGCCAAGAGAGATGTGTCCGAAGAAAATCTGCGGCGCACCCGGCGCTTTCGTGCTTTCGCCGGCCTGTCCCTGGGCTCCATGACCACTTACCGGGCGGCCTTCTACCACAACTTCGACCTGTTCTCCTGGTACGGCCCCTTCTCCGGCTGCTGCGGTCCCAAGGGCGATCACCAAAGGGAGGTGGAGCGCATCTGTCATACTCTGGCGGAGGGCGAAAAGGCAGGCCTGACCCTGGATTTCATGCTCTGCTGCAACGGGGATCGGGATATTGCCTACGAAGAGCACCTGGACATTATGACAAAGGCTCTCCAGGTGTGTCCTCAACTGATTCCGGAGAAAAATTACCACTTTTTCACCATTCCGGGAGGGGTCCACGATATGAAGGCATGGCAGCTGCACCTGTATCACGCCCTGCAGATCTTTTTCCGGGGCAGCGCTCCGGCAGACCGGGAGGACCGGTAAATGGAAAGAGCAGAAAAAGTCACGATAACCAATATGTGTATGGTATACGATGATAATAAAGTTTTGGTGCAGGATAAGATAAACGATAATTATTGCGGAATTACATTTCCGGGCGGACACGTGGAAATCGGAGAGTCATTTACGGACGCCGTGATACGCGAAGTGTTTGAAGAAACCGGTTTAGTGATTTCCGCTCCCAAGCTGTGCGGAATACACGACTGGGTACATGGCGACGGCTCAAGATATATGATCTTATTTTACAAAACCGATAAATTTGAAGGGGAATTAAAATCATCCGCCGAAGGAAGGGTTTATTGGCTTACGTTTCAGGAACTGATGAAATCCAACCTGGCAGAGAGGATGGATAAAATGCTGGAGGTTTTCCTGAATGAAAATATAAGTGAATACTTCTTTTATAAAGAAAAGGAAGTATGGCATGAAGCGCTGAAGTAAATGTAGTAGGAGGAATCAAAATGAAACATCTAATCATTCCGCCCAAATTGAACGAGGGTGATACAGTTGCATTTATTTCAATTTCAGGTGGCCGCGCCGGGGATGAAGATATGATTCCCCGGTATATGCTGGGTAAAAGGAGATTTGAAAAAATCTTTAATGTAAAAGTTGTTGAAACTCCCAATGCGCTTAGAGGGAGCGAGTATCTTTATGAGCATCCTGAGAAAAGAGCCGAGGATTTGATGTGGGCTTTGAAGAATGATTCCATCAAAGGGATTATCTGTAATCAGGGCGGAGATGATTCCTATCGTGTTCTTCCGTATATCGATTCGCAGGTCATTCATGATCATCCCAAGGTATTTATGGGTTTTTCCGATATTGCTACATGGATGGCTGTTTTTGCATATGCAGGAGTCCGTGCTTATTACGGCCCCACTGTTCTAACCCCACTCGCACAGCCAGGGAAACTTGATGAGTATACGGAAGCGGCAATCAGACGGACATTGTTTTCAAATGAGGTAATCGGCGAAATTAAACCTGCGGAAAAGAACACACCGATTGACTGGACTACAACATACACCGTCAAAGAGGGATCAAAAGAAGTTCAATATGAACGCTTTTTGGATAATGATGAGATTGATGATCCGAAGGATATAATTCCCTGGACGCCCGGGACCGGCTACAAGGTATTGCAGGGGTCCGGAAGGGTCAGAGGCCATGTTATCGCAGTTTGCGGAGGCCCTCTTTGGCAGATCATGGGAACGAAGTATTTCCCCGGCCCTGATATATGGGAAGATTCCATTATCGCATTGGAACACGGAAGCATTTACGGCAGTAAATTAGCCGGGTTGCATGAACTTCGTGCATTTGCCGCGGCCGGAGTTTTTGATCAGGCGAAAGCTGTGATCACAGGCCCTCTGGATGAGGACAATGAGGAAACCATCATAAAGGTGATCTGTAAGGAAGTACACAGACCGGACATGGTCATATTGGAAAATGTGGATTTCATTCACAGAACGCCTATGACCATACTTCCTACCGGTGCGTGGATGGAGATCGACTGTGATGTTCCGAGAATAGAAATACTCGAATCGGGAGTATCATAAGAATGAAGCCAGTGAAAAACAAATCGTTAAGGAAAGAATCGAAGATGGTGCAAACGAAAAAGCAATCCTGGCATTTCCCACAACTGCCCTTTC
>CANQOL010000043.1 GCA_947625475.1 uncultured Acetatifactor sp. | reverse complement strand
GCCAAATAAAGCAAAACCCTTACTAAAATATTCATTGTCCATGTTGACTGTGCTTCTATGAGGATCATCAGCTTATTGTTGACAATAAAGCCTAAGTCGTTATAAAGATTATCGGTCAGCACATTTTCTATCGTTACATCAGTCAATGAGTCCTCTGTCGCTGTGGTGTCCTCCGGGTGCAATGTTTTATACAATTTCAGCAAGTTCTTTTTATCTTGGAAAAGATCAAGAAACACACTGTTTTTTGCGGTACGCTTTGCCTTAACTTCCTGTGTCTGCTTTGTATCGTCTAACACCTTACCACCTCGATTTCTAAAAACTTGTGGTACAAGATATGGTATATCCTGTTCCCGTTACACTTCAATTATACAAAAAAACGCCTATCTTTACAATAAAATTCACATTAAATTTTCTTCCTCTCTCCGTTTAGTCCTTATTTGTTGTCTGTTATGCTGTCTGCCCTCGTTCTGAAGCTCACGCTCAAGGTTCTTTTTGTTATAGCTGATTATCTCGGCATACGCTAATTCTGTAGCGGTCTTGGTCTGCTCCCTGCCGATGCTGTCGTATTCCGCCTGCAAGGTCTTTATCTCCTGCCGCCACTGTTTCGGCGTGATCCTCTCGCCCTCGTTCAGCAGCTTATACATCCGCTCCCGCATTTCGGGGTATGGATAAAGATCATTTACCTGATCAGCTAGTCCTCTTGCTCTTGCCCCATTTAGTGCATCTCTTAGATTATTAAGTCCAGCAGTAATTTGATCATCATGTGTATACCAACCAGACATCGGTGGGCGCATTTTTCCGGTAATTTGTTCTCTTATTCGATGCACTACTCCATGTTTCCCTCTCTATTCGTCCTTGAATATCTTTTCTTCCCAGTTTCATCCGCCCATAGATATCCAGTTCTCTCTCCCAGATCTTCTCCCCAATCTCATCATAGGCTTCTACAGGTGTTCCCAGATAATCACTGACGATACTGTAGTTTCTCTCTTTTGTGATTTTCCCTCTGGGGATAAAGTCATCCTAAAATACCCATGTAATCAAGCTCTTCGGAGGCCTCTCCCCTTTTTCTGCCTTCTTCTTTTCTTTTTCTTCCTCCTGCTCTTGTCAGCTATATTGGAAAATCGTAAAAGTATATTAACACCGATAGCGTGAATAGTCAATTTGATAGCGTGAATAGTTTGTAGCAAAATTTGACGGCTGTTCATATGATTCCAAATCAATTCTCGAAAAGCCGTCTCACATTTTTTAAATTAGGGAGAATAATGATATGAAAATCAGACAGGATACAGACAAATACAATATTGGGCGAAACATCCGAAAATTTCGCCAGAGAAAACATCTAACCCAGGAGCAGACCGTCGCCAGATTGCAGCTGATGGGAATCGATATATCCCGGGGCACCTATTCTCATATCGAATGTGGGATCGATAATATCCGCGTGGAGGAACTGCTGGCCCTGGCGGAAATCTTTCATGTAAGCGTGGCAGATTTTTTTGAAGGGATTCATTTATGAAAGGCTTTAAACTTTTGAATCGTAAAATATTATATTTTTCTTGCAACTTATTCCCGCATGCTTTATAATTCTCTCATAGAATTCCTCTGCGCAAAAGCGGAGGATAAAAATGCAAGGACAAAGCAAATTAGAAAAACTGACCATGAAGGATAACTTCATGTTCGGGGCCGTTATGATCAACCCCGAAAACTGCAAGCCCTTTCTGGAGATGGCACTTGGCATCCACATTAAACACTTATCCGTCAGTACCGAAAAAAGTCTGGTATATCACCCCGAATACAGAGGAGTCCGTCTGGACGTAGAAGCAAGTGACGATGAAAAAAACCGGTATAATGTGGAGATGCAGGTAATCAAGAAACCTTTTCTCGAACATAGGGCGAGATACTACCACAGTCAGATCGACATGGATTTGCTGCGCACCGGAAAGGGTTACGGAAGTCTTCCCGACGTGTATGTGATATTTGTTTGTGATTTCGACCCATTCGGATTGGGAAAGTATCAATACACCTTTCGAAACATTTGTCTGGAGAACAATTGTCTGACACTTCGGGACGGACTGACAACCATGTTTCTGAGTACGCACGGGACAGACAAGGAAAAAGTTTCAGACGAACTGATCCATTTTCTTCAGTATGTAGGTGCAGATTTGCAGACAAGCAATGGGGAATTTCAGGACGGTTATGTACGGCAGCTGCAGGCAGCTGTACGCCAGGTAAAGTCAAGCCGGGAAATGGAGGCGAGATATATGCTCTTGGAAGAATTGCTGTCGGATGAACGGGAAGTCGGAAGAACCGAAGGGCTGGTTGAGGCCGTCTTTGGTTTACTGCAGGAGCTGCCCGGTCAAATTCCGGAAACTTTAAAGGAGCAAATTCTTAAGGAAAAAAACAACGAAATGCTGAAGCGTTATCTAAAAGCGGCTTCTCTGGCTGATTCCGCAGAGGCTTTTACCACACTGCTGTCCCAATGATTCTGAGGGATCTGACATCTAATCACCAGACGAAGATCTGGCTCTAAGGGGCATTTTATGCCCTATCTGGAAACTGTTTGGACGTTCTCGGCAGTTTTCCCAAAATCATTTCATTATTTTTTGCAGAGGAATTCTATGATTGACCTTCTTGTTACGCAGAAAGATCCTCCTGTAAAACTCCGGCTATTTCCAGCTCTGGAATTTTACGGAAGGATCTTTCCCTTTTTCTTCAAACCTCCACCACCGGCGAGGGCTCGCTCCTTTTGGCCACCTGGATGCAAAAATCCTCCGCCCGGTAGGGATTGTCCCCCATGGTGATCTCCATGCGCACCGTCTCATAGGCCAGCTCCGGCAGGTTGTTCTCTTTGCTCAGATGGCCCAGCAGGATGGTCCTAAGCCCGTCATGAAGCACCCGGCTAAGGAGCCTGCCCGCGTTCTCGTTGGACAGATGGCCTCTCTCCCCCAGGATCCGGCGCTTCAGATAATAGGGATAAGGCCCCACCTGCAGCATGTTCACGTCATGGTTTGCCTCGATCAGCAGGGCGTCCATGCCCTTTAAGCACTCCACCGTATAATCGTTGTAGACTCCCAGATCCGTGCAGATCCCAACTCTTTTGCTGCCGTAGCTGATCCGGTAGGCCACCGGCTCGGCCGCGTCGTGGGAGATCTGCATGGGGTTGACGCACAAATCCTTCACTGTAAATCTGCGGTCGGCCTTCACCTCCACCAAAAGCGCCTCATCCAGCTCTCCCACCTGGCTGGAACCGCGAAGAGCCTCCAGGGTGCCGGCGGTGGCGTACACCGGGATCCGGTATTTTCTGGTCATGGCCCCCAGCCCCGCAATATGGTCCGCGTGCTCATGGGTGATCAGGATGCCGTCCACATCCTCCCCCTTCAGCCCCAGGCCGGCCAGAGCGCTCTCTATCCTCTTTCCGCTGATTCCTGCGTCCACCAGCAGATGGGCGGCCTCTGACCCCACATAGGTGCAGTTTCCGCTGCTGCCGCTGGCTATGCTGCAAAGTCTCATCTGTCCCTTCTCCCGTCCCAGTGTTTCTCTTTTCTTCAGCCGATGCAAAATATGTCCCCTGCCAGACGGTCCTCCGGCAGGGAGCCCTTTCCTTTGATTCCCGGCAGATGCAGGGAACCCCTGCGTATCCGACAGTCCCCTGGCAGGGAACCGTCCTCCTACTCCAGATAGGTGTAATCGGCCAGCCGCTCCCGAATCCGGGCAAAGCTCTCATCCAGGGGGCCGCTGTTGTCCAGCACAAAATCGCAGGCCTCCCGAAAAGCCCCGTCGGAGAGCTGGCTGTCCATAATATCCCGGATCTTCTCCGGGGAATAGCCCCGGCTTCTCTCCAGGCGGGCCCGGCGCACCTCTTCCCGGGCGTATATGTACCAGAGCTCATCCACAACCGCCTTGTAGCCGCCCTCGATCAACAGGGCCGCCTCAATAAAAAACAGCTCCGTTTTCCCCTCCAGGCGGGCCTGGCGGACCTGCTCCAGCAGATAGTCCTTCACCGCCGGATGGACGATGGCGTTCACCGCCTCCAACAGCTGCGGGTTCCCGAAGATGGCCTCCGCCATCCGGCCCCGGTGGATCTCTCCCGTCTCATCCAGGATCCCCCGCCCCAGAAGCTCCACCAGCCTCTCCCAGCAGGGCTCCCCCTTTCTCTGCACCAGATGGGCCGCCTCGTCCGCCAGGCAGATCCGGCAGATATAATGCCGGCGGATAAAGGAGAGCAGCTCCGACTTCCCTGCTCCCACCCCTCCTGTGATGCCGATCAGTCTCATACCGATCCCTCTCCTTCCAAAAGCTGCCGGCCCTAATGGGCGTCGTACCAGTTGTCCCCCGTGTGGAGATCCACCGCCAGGGTCACCTCCATCTTTGCGGCCCCCTGCATGGCCCGGGTGAGGATCTCCCGCACCTGGGCCTCCTCCTCCCGGAAGGTCTCAATCAGGAGCTCATCGTGCACCTGCAGAATCAGCCGGGAACGGAGATTTGCCTTTTTCAGCTCCCTGTAAACCCGGATCATGGCGATCTTGATAATGTCCGCCGCCGTGCCCTGGATCGGGGAATTCATGGCCACCCGCTCTCCGAAGGAGCGCTGCGTAAAGTTGGAGGATTTCAGCTCCGGCACAGGACGCCTCCTGCCAAAAAGCGTCGTGGCATAGCCCCGCTCCCTGGCCATAGTCACCAGAGAGTCCAGGAAGGTCTTGATCCCCGGATAGGTGTCAAAATACTGGCGGATATATTCCTCCGCCTCCCTGCGGCTGATGCTCAGATCCTGGCTCAGCCCGAAGGAGCTGATCCCGTAGACGATGCCGAAGTTCACCGCCTTGGCGTTTCGCCTCTGCAGATCCGTCACCTGGTCTAAGGGGGTCTTGAACACCTTGGAGGCCGTGATCCGATGGATGTCCTGATCCGTCCGGTAGGCTTCGATGAGCTCCCGGTCCCCGGACATATGGGCCAGCACCCGCAGCTCGATCTGGGAGTAATCCGCGTCCATGAACACGCACCCCTCCCGGGGCACAAACACCTTCCGGATCTGTTTCCCCAGCTCCATCCGCATGGGAATATTCTGCAGATTGGGCTCTGTGGAGCTGATCCGGCCCGTGGCGGTAATGGTCTGGTTGAAGCTGGTATGGATCCTGCCGCCCTCGTCGATATAGGCCGCCAGCCCGTCCGCATAGGTGGACTTCAGCTTGGTCAGTCCCCGGTACTCCAGCACATCCCTCACGATTTGATAATCCGGGGCCAGCTTATCCAGAACCTCCGCCGCCGTGGAATAGCCCGTCCGGGTCTTCTTTCCCCCGGGGAGCTTTAGCTTGTCAAAGAGGATCTCCCCCAGCTGCTTGGGGGACTGAATGTTGAAGTCCTCCCCCGCCTGGGCGTGGATCGCCGCCTCCAGTTCCCCGATGCGCTTTGCCAGGGCGTCCCCGTATGCCTTCAGCTCGTCAGGCTTTACCGCCACACCCTCCCGCTCCATATCGTAGAGCACCAGCGAAAGGGGCATCTCGATCTCCCTCATGAGCCCCAGCATTTCCGCCTGCCGGAGCTTTTCCTCCAGCACCCGGCCCCCCTGCAGGGCGGCGTAAGCCTGGTACATACTGATCTGTGCCGCCCTGCCCGGATCCTGGGCCAGAGCCTCCCCCAGGCCCTTTTTGCCGAAGCATTCCTTAAAGTCCGGCACCGTCAGATCCAGATGCTCCGCCGCCACGGCTGTGCAGTCGTAATCGCTCTTTAAGGGATTGAGCAGATAGGCGGCAATCACTATGTCAAAATAATTCTCTGTATTCTCCCGGGAAAAACAGCCGTACTGGCTTTTGATATCCGCCGTATACACCCTCACCCGGCCGGTAAAGCGCTGAATGGCCCGGATCAGTTCCTCCCTGTCCTGACGGTTTTCCGTCTCCTTGGTCTCAAAGAGGGAGAGCTGTTCGTTCTCCCTGTAAACGGGGCCCCCTCCCCAGAAACAGACACTCCCGTCCTCCAGGGCCAGGGCCGCCCCCAGGAACTGGGTTTTCTCCCAGAGGGTGATCAGGCCTGCGGCCTTAGGCAGCTCCCGTCCGGCTTCGCTCATCTCCCCCTCCGTATCCTTCCCGATCCTCTCCAGAATCTCCGCCAGCTGGGCCGGACTCTCCAGAATCCGGAAGCGGGCCTCGATTTCCTCCCTGCCCGACAATGCGGTCTCCTGCTCAAAGCGGCCCAGCATATTTTTAAACTCCAGCTCCCGGAACTTCCGGTATGCCTCTTTTGTAAAAAAGCCCTGGGCCCTGGCCTTCTCATAGTCCAGGCTCACGCCGCAGTCCGTGCGGATGGTGGCCAGCGTCAGACTAAGGTCCGCCAGCGCCCGGTTTTCCTTCAAAGATTCCCGGACGCTCTTTTTGGGGATTTCCTCCAGGTGGGCGTAAATATTCTCCAGAGAACCGTACTGGGCCATGAGAGCCGTGGCCGTCTTCTCCCCCACCTTGGGCACCCCGGGAATATTGTCGGAGGCATCCCCCATCAGGGCCTTCAGCTCGATAAACTGGCGGGGCGTCACCTGATAGGCGGCCTTCACGTCCTCCGGGTAGTAGTCCTCTATCTCCGTGCGTCCCAGCCTTGTCTTGGGAATCCGGATCTTAATGTGCTCTGCGGCAATCTGCAGCAGATCCCTGTCCCCGGAGACCAGGGAAACCTCCATGCCCTGATCCTGGGCCTTCACCGCCAGGGTCCCCAGGATATCGTCCGCCTCCAGGCCGGCCTGCTCCACCATGGTGATCCCCATGGCCCCCAGCACCTCCTTCATGACGGGGACCTGCTCCTGCAGCTCCTGAGGCATGGGCTTGCGGGTCCCCTTGTAGGCAGCGTAGAGCTCATGGCGGAAGGTGGGCGCGTGTACGTCGAAGGCAACCGCCAGATAGTCCGGCTCTTCCTCCTCCAATATCTTAAACAGGATATTCAAAAACCCGTAGACAGCGTTCGTATGGAGCCCCTTGGAGTTGCTTAAATCCGGCACCCCGTAAAAGGCTCTGTTCAATATGCTGTGGCCGTCGATCAACACCAGTTTTTCACTCATAGCAATCCCCATTCCGGGACGCGCCCTGGACGTCCCTGTCCCGTCAATTCTCATTCTGCGGCCCGCCGGCCGTCATCCTATGATCCAGACCAAAAAGGCGGCCGTCCCCACAATGACCAGGATCTGTGCAAGCTCCCCCGCGTGCAGAAAATCCTCATGAACCCGGACCTTTCTCCTGGCCTCTTCCATGCGGCCGTCCAGCTCCCGCTGCAGATCAAAGGCATTGCCCTGCTCCAGCCGGCTCAGGCCCTCATGGATGAGAAACTGTATGGTCAGCTCTTCCCGGCAGTTTTCGCAGCTCTCCAGGTGGGCCAGAAACTGCTTCATGGTCACATAATTCATTTTCCGTTTGATAAAGGAAGGTATCTTATGTTCAAACTCTCTGCAATCCATAAGTTTTCCTCCTTAAGCCGGGGCGAACAGATCGAAGAGACTGATCTGATTGGACTCCGGCAGATCCCCCAGCAGTCCCAGCCGGTCCATGAGATCCACCACCGTCTTGGGAACCTTGGTGCGGTCCCTGAAATCGTCCTTGGACAAAAAGGGCCCGTCCTTGGCCGCTTCCACCACCGCGTCCGCCGCCTTCTCCCCCATGCCATCGATACTGCTCAGGGAGGGCATGATCTTTCCCTCTATCACCTGAAAGGCCCGGGACTTGGCGGCAAACAGATCGATGGGCGTAAACTCAAAGCCCCTGGCGTACATCTCCTGAACGATCCGCATATCCCCGTAGGCATCCTTCTCCTTGTTGGAGAGGGTATCCCACCGGCGCTTATAATCCGCCATCTGGCTCTCCAGATGGGCCTTTCCCTGACACATGATTTCATAGGAGAATGCCTTGGCCCGGATACTGAAAAAGGCCGCATAATACTCCCTGGGGTGATAAATCTTGCAGTAACCGATCCGGCAGCCCATCATCACATAGGCCGCGGCGTGGGCCTTGGGGAACATATACTTGATCTTTTTGCAGGACCAGATATACCAGTCCGGCACCCCAAGCTCGATCATGGCCGTCTCCCACTCGGGCTTCAGTCCCTTGCCCTTCCGCACGCTCTCCATGATGGTGAAGGCCAGGGAGGACTCCATGCCCATGCGGATCAGTCCCAGCATAATATCCTCCCGGGTGCAGATCGCCGTGGAGAGGGTGGCCCTGCCCTCCTGGAGCAGCACCTGGGTGTTGCCCTGCCAGACGTCCGTGCCGTGGGAGAGGCCGGAGATGCGCACCAGATCCGCAAAGCCCGTGGGCTTTGCCTCCATCACCAGGCCCATGGCAAAATCCGTGCCAAACTCCGGGATTCCCAGGGCTCCCAGCTGACAGCCCCCGATCTGGTCCGGGGTGATCCCCAGGGCCTCGGTGCTCTGGAACAGGCTCATAATCTTTGGATCGTCCAGGGGCACTGTGGTCAGATCAATCCCGATCAGATCCTGGAGCATGCGGATCATGGTGGGATCATCATGTCCCAGAATATCCAGCTTCAGCAGGTTGTGATCGATGGAATGGTAATCAAAATGGGTGGTGATGATGTCCGTGGTCATATCGTTGGCCGGATGCTGCACCGGGGTGAAGGAGTTGATATCCTGTCCGAAGGGCAGCACTACAATCCCCCCGGGATGCTGGCCTGTGCTGCGCCGCACCCCGGTGCACCCGGCGGTGATCCGGTTGATCTCGCAGGTGCGCTTGTGCACGCCCCGCTCTTCATAATAATTCTTCACATAGCCGAAGGCGGTTTTGTCCGCCAGGGTGGCGATGGTGCCCGCCCGGAAGGTCTGCCCGGCGCCGAAAATCACCTCCGTGTACTTGTGGGCCTTGGACTGATATTCCCCGGAAAAATTCAGGTCGATATCCGGCTCCTTGTCCCCCTTAAAGCCCAGGAAGGTCTCAAAGGGAATGTCGAAGCCGTCCTTGCACAGCTTGGCGCCGCAGACGGGGCAGTTTTTGTCCGGCATGTCGATGCCGGCCCGGCCCGCGTAGGCCTTCACCTCATCGGAGTAAAAATCCGTGTACTGGCACTTGGGGCAGTAATAGTGGGGACTTAGGGGATTGACCTCGGTGATCCCCGCCATGGTGGCCACAAAGGAGCTCCCCACGGATCCCCTGGATCCCACCAGATATCCGTCCTCCACGGACTTCCACACCAGCTTCTGGGCGATAATATACATGACCGCGAAGCCGTTTTTGATAATGGAGGAAAGCTCCTTCTCCAGGCGCTTTTCCACGATCTCCGGCAGCTCCTTCCCGTAGAGCTCATGGGCCCGGTTGTAGCAGATCTGGGTCAGCAGCTTGTCGCTGTCCGGGATCACAGGGGGACACTTGTCCGGCCGCACCGGGGCGATGGTCTCGATCATATCCGCGATCCGGTTGGTGTTGGTGATCACAACCTCCCGGGCCTTCCCGCTCCCCAGGTAGGAGAACTCATCCAGCATCTCCTGGGTGGTGTGCAGGTACAGAGGGGCCTGCTGATCCGCATCCTCAAAGCCCTTGCCCGCCATAATGATCCGCCGGTACACCTCGTCCTCCGGGTCCAGGAAATGCACGTCACAGGTGGCCACCACGGGCTTATGAAACTGCTCTCCCAGGGCCACGACCCTGCGGTTGAGATCCCGGATATCTTCCTCGGAACGGACATTCTCTATCTTCTCGGAATGGATCATAAACCGGTTGTTTCCCACCGGCTGTATCTCCAGATAATCGTAAAACCGCACCAGCCTGGCAATCTCTACCTCCGGCTTCCCCTCCAGCAGGGCCCGGTAGAGCTCCCCCGCCTCGCAGGCGCTGCCCAGGAGCAGCCCGTCCCGGCAACGCTTGATCAGGCTCTTGGGGATCCGGGGCCGCTTATTGTAATAGGTCAGATGGGACTCGGAGATCAGCCGGTAAAGATTGATTCTGCCCAGATCGTTTTTGGCCAGAATGATGGCGTGGTAGGAGGGCAGGCGTTTGATCACCTCCGGTCCTGACTCTCCCAGTTCGTTGATCTGACGCAGCGTGGTTACCCCCCGCTCCGCCAGCATGGGGATAAACTTTAAAAAGATCCATGCGGTGGCCTCCGCGTCGTCCACCGCCCGATGATGGTTCTCAAGGGACACCCCCAGGGTCTTGGCCACCGCATCCAGGGTATGCTTCGCCTGCCCCGGCAGCAGTGCCCGGGACAGCCCAACCGTGTCCACATAGGTGAAACTGACAGGGATCCCCTGCCTGGCGGCGTTCTCCTGGATAAAGCTCACGTCGAAGCTCGCGTTGTGGGCCACCAGCACGCTCTCCCCGCAAAACTCCAAAAACCGGGGCAGCACCTGCTCTATGTCCGGGGCATCCAGCACCATATCGTCCCGGATGCCGGTCAGTTCCTCGATCCGGAAGGGGATGGGCACCCTGGGATTGACAAAGGTGGAAAACCGCTCCGTGATCTCCCCGCCCTGTACCTTCACGGCCCCGATCTCAATGATCCGGTTGTTCACAGGGGAAAAGCCTGTGGTCTCAATGTCGAACACCACAAAGCTGCCCTCCAGATCCTGGCCCGCCTCCCCGGTCACGATCTCCTTCTCATCGTCCACCAGGTAGGCCTCCACCCCGTACAAAATCCGGAAAAAATCCTGCTTGTCAGGTTCCTCCTGCCCCTGTTCGATGCGCCTGGCCTTTTCCTCCTTCCAGAGATCCTCCCACACATGATAGGCGTCGGTAAAGCTCTGCACCACCCCGTGGTCCGTGACGGCGATAGCTCTGTGGCCCCACTTGTAGGCCCGCTTCACAATATCCTTCGCCTCCGAAACCCCGTCCATGTCGCTCATCTTGGTGTGGCAGTGAAGCTCCACCCGTTTGAGAGGCGCCGTATCCACCCTGGCGTTGGTAAAATCAGGGATTTTCCGGATCCCGGCGATGGAGCCCACAGTCAGCTCATGGTCAAACCGGTCCACCATGCTGACTCCCTTCAGCTTCAGATAGACTCCCGCCTTGATGCCCTCCGTCAGTTCCTCCAGCTGATCCGTGGGCACAAAAATCTTTACCCGCATGGTATCCGTAAAGTCCGTGAGGTCAAAGGTGAGAAGGCTTTTCTCGTTTTTCAGCTCCCGGGTCTCCACACAAAGCACCTTGCCCCGGATGACCACCTCTCCGATCTCTCCGATGATGTCCTCGATCCGGATGGCTTCCTCCTGCACGTCCCGCCCGTAAATCACATCCGGGTCGTCGGAGCGCTTCAAGCTCCTGCTGCCGCCCGATGGGCCTTTCCCGACGGCTGCGCCCTTCCTGCCGGATGTGCTCTGTCCGCCAAAGGCCGTTGTTTTCCCGCCACCCGTATTCTGCCCGCCAAAGGCCGCGCTTTTCCCGCCGGATGTGCTCTGCCCGCCAAAGGCTGTACCTTTCCCGTCCGCTTCCTTCCCGGCGGATCCCGGTTCTCCATCGGTTTCCGCCGGCTGGGCCGGGCCGTGAAGCCCGGCCTGCGCCGAAAAACTTCCTCCCTCCGCCGCAGGTCCCGGATCCGCTCCGGCGCCCAGCGCCCGGCGGGAGATCACCTCCACCTCCTGCCTAAGCTGCTGCTCGGACTCCCTGGCCCGCCTTCCGGCCTTCTCCTTCTCCCGATAGGCCGCCGTGACAGTCAAAGCAAACCCGCAGCGTTCCACCAGGATCTTCTCCAGGACCCGAATCAGCTCCTCCTCCTTACTGCGGATGGGGATCGTATCCTCCAGAGTGAGCAGCATCCGGTTTTCCTCCGGATAGGTGATCTGAGCCCCCTTCAGGGCGCTGTACTCCACATGGCTGTAATCCTTCAGCTCCTCCAAAATACAGTCCCCATACACCTCCATAAGCTTCTTTGGCGTGTACTGTGCGGAGAGCTGAAATTTTTCATAGATCTTCACCACCATGCTGGCGCTGGGGAAAAGCTGCCTCTTGATCTCCCTCTCCGCCGACCAAATATGCTCCTTCCGGATCAAGTGCCCGCTGCTGATATGAATCCGCAGAAAGTCCTTCCTCCTGGTGGCAGACACCTTCTCCACCTGGGCCTGCTCCAGAATATCCCGGGTCTCCCCTTCCATATGCAATGTCGGAAACACTTCAAAAAACGGTTTTCCCATACCGCCCTCTCCCGTCCTTACTGCCAGTGATCCAGCTCATCCTTCAACACCGCCAAAAGCTGATTCTCCGGCACCTTTCTGACGATCTCCCCCTTTTTGATGAGAAGCCCTTCCCCGATGCCGCCCGCGATGCCGATATCCGCCTCTTTTGCCTCCCCGGGCCCATTGACGGCGCAGCCCATGACAGCCACCTTGATATCCAGGGGATAGTCCGCCGCCAGCCTCTCCACCTTCTCCGCCAGAGCGATCAGATCGATCCTGGTCCTGCCGCAGGTAGGACAGGAAACCACCTCGATACCGCCCTTTCGAAGCCCCAGGGTGCGCAGAATCAGCCTGGCGCTCCGGATTTCCTCCACCGGATCCCCCGTGAGAGAAACCCGCACGGTATCCCCGATGCCCTCATGGAGAATGATCCCAAGCCCCAGGGAGGATTTGATATTGCCGCTCCAGAGGGTGCCGGCCTCCGTGATCCCCACATGGATGGGATAAAGGGTCTGCCGGGCCAAAAGCTCATGGGCCTCCACACACATGAGCACATCCGAGGATTTGATGCTGATTACCAGATTGTCATACCCCAGCTCCTCGATGCAGCGCACCTTGTCCAGGGCGCTCTCCACCAACCCTTCGGCAGTGACGGAGCCGTATTTTTCCAAAATTTCCCGCTCCAGGGAGCCGCTGTTGACTCCCACCCGGATAGGGATCCGGCGCTCCCTGGCCGCCTCCACCACGGCCCGGAGCTTCTCCCGGCCGCCGATGTTGCCCGGATTGATACGGATCTTGTCCGCCCCGTTCTCTATGGCCGCCAGGGCCATCTTATAGTCAAAATGAATATCCGCCACCAGAGGGATGGAGATGCGCTCCTTGATCCGGGCGATGGCCCGGGCCGCCTCCAGGGTGGGGACCGTACAGCGGACAATCTCACAGCCCGCCGCCTCCAGGGCCAGGATCTGAGCTGTAGTGGCCTCCACATCCTCCGTGGGCGTATTGGTCATGGACTGAATCAAAATAGGATTGCCGCCGCCGATTATGCGGTTTCCAATCCGCACCTGCTTTGTCTGTTCTCTGTGCACGATGCACCTCCCGGCAAAAACTCTCTCAGCCCATCTTACCACGTTTCCCTCCGGTTTGCCAGAGGAATTTGTCAGGGAATGTCCACAGGGGATATCTCAAGGGGATATTTTCAGGGAAAGCCCTCTGAGAATAAAGGAATACTCTCGGCGAATATGTCAGGGGAATGCTCACAGGGACATTATAGGGAAAACCATCCAGGGGACACCTGCTTAATCCGGTTCGAGAGCACCAGCTTCATCAGCAGGGGCAGGATATCCGCCGGATCCGTCAAAGCGCACCCCATACCCTGCAGCCGTTCACATATTTCCTCCACGCCGCGGGGATACAGATCCAGGGTTCTGAGAATTTCCTCTTCTGACAGCTCCCTGCCGGATCTGCAGATCCCCTCTGACACCCCTCTGCCGGCCCTGCGGGTCTCCCCTGACAGCTCCCCGGCCCGCCTGCCCGCCCGGTTCCCTCCGCCTTCCTCTGGGGTCTTTTTCTTTTCCCCCTTTCTCTCCTTTGCCCCGCGCGATCCTTCCCTTCCTTCCTCCGCCCGTCCTCTTTTTTCGACCGCCCTTTCCCCTTTCTCATCCTCTCCCCCTCTGTCTTCCAGGATTTTCCCGGGGAAGCTGCTTCTAAGCTCCGCCAAAAACTCCCTGGGGGATAAAAACACCATGGCCCCCTCCCGCAGCAGCTTATTGCACCCGTCGCTGAGCCGGTCCGTCAGGCGGCCGGGCACCGCGTACACATCCCGCCCCTGCTCCAGGGCCATGTCCACGGTAATCAAAGTGCCGCTCTTCTGACGGGCCTCCACTACCACCACCGCGTCCGCCAGGCCGCTGACAATCCGGTTTCGGGGCGGGAAAAGCTGGGGCCTGGGCTGGGTGCCCGGAGCGTAGGGCGACAAAATCCCTCCCCTCTTCTCCAGGATCCCGTACAGCTCCCGGTTGGCCTTTGGATAACAGATATCCACCCCGCAGCCCAAAATGGCAAAGGAGCTCCCTCCCGCCTGCACCGCCGCCCGCTGGCTGATCCCGTCGATCCCCCGGGCCATGCCGCTGATCACCTGTACCCCCTGTTCTCCCAGAAACCTGCCCAGGGAAACGGCCACATACTCCCCGTACTCAGAGCACTCCCTGGCCCCTACTACCGCCACGGACAGCACCTCCTGGCGGGGCAGGCCCCCCTTGTAATACAGGCAGAAGGGGGCGTCCGGGATTTCCCGGAGCCTTTGAGGGTAATCCTCATCCTGGAAGCTGACTATCCGGCTGCCGCTTTTCTCCAATTTGGCATACTCCCCCTCCAGATCCCAGCTCCTGCGGGAGCTTATAAGGAGCTCCTTCTTTTTTTCCTCCAGAATCATTCCCAGATACCGCTCCCCGGCCTCGTACACTCCCTGAGGACTTCCGAAGGCCTGAATCAGCCTCCTGCGGGCCCCGTTCCCCAGCCCGGCAGCCTGGTCCAGCCAGTACACATACTTATTCATCCGGACTCTGCCTCCTTTCCCGCATCCGGTAGGCAAGCGCCTCCTGGAGATGCTTTTCCCTCACCCGCTCATCCCCCTCCAGATCCGCAATGGTCCGGGCCACCTTCAGGATCCGGTAATAGGATCTGGCGCTGAGACGGAGATTTTCATAGGCAAGCTCCATCAGCTTCTGTTCCCTTTCGCCCAGGGCGCAGTATTTTTCAATATCCTCCGGCTCCATCTCCGCGTTGAAGGTATAGCCCCTGCCTTGAAACCGTTCCTCCTGACGGGCCCTGGCCTCCAGCACCCGGGCACGGATCCGGGCGCTGGGCTCCCCCCGCCCCTCTCTCTTTAGATTGCTCAGCTCCACCGGCGCCGTCTCCACATACATGTCCATCCTCTCCAGCAGGGGGCCGGAGAGCTTGCTTAAGTACGCGCGCCTTTCGCTTTCCGTGCAGGTGCAGCGGTTCTTATCCGGATAATACCCGCATTTGCAGGGATTCATGGCGCAGACCAGCATAAAATTGGCCGGATAGATATAGCTTCCCTGGGATCTGGCAATGTGCACCCGGCGTTCCTCCAGAGGCTGCCGGAGATTTTCCAGGATCCCTCTGGGGAATTCCGTGAGCTCGTCCAAAAACAACACGCCCCTGTGGGACAGGGAGATGGCCCCCGGATGCACACGGCTGCCCCCTCCCACCAGGGCCGCCCCGGAAATGGTATGATGGGGGCTCTGGAAGGGCCTCTGGGTGATCAGAGGCTTCGTCTCATCCAGAAGCCCCGCCACACTGTAAATGGAGGACACCTCCAGACACTCCTGCCAGGTGAGCGGCGGCAGTATCCCCGGGATCCGCCTGGCGATCATGCTCTTTCCCCCTCCCGGAGGGCCCGCCATCAGCAGGTTGTGAAATCCCGCCGCCGCGATCTCTGCCGCCCGCTTTGCAACCCTCTGCCCCTTCACCTGGGCGAAATCATAGGGGAATTCCTCCCTCCCCTGCCGGAGCACCTCCTGGGTGGTGCAGGGGCAGGCGGGCAGCATTTCCTCCCGGCGGGCAGGATCCTTCTCCTGGAGAAATTCTATGAGCTGCCGGATATTCTCAACCCCTCTGACCGTGATCCCCGGGATCACACTGGCCTCCAGGCTGTTTCCCACGGGCACAATGCAGCCCTCCAGCCCCCTCTCTCCGGCCTGTCTGACAATAGGCAGGATCCCCTTGATGGGCTTGATCTCACCGTTTAATCCAAGCTCCCCCGCAAACAGGATCCCCTCCGTCCGCTCCCCGGGGAACAGCTCCTGACACTGCAGAAGCCCCACCGCTATGGACAGATCAAAGCCGGTGCCCTCCTTCTTCAGATGGGCAGGCGCCAGATTGACCGTAATCTTCCGGGGCGGAATGGAGAAACCGGCGTTATGCAGCGCCACCTGCACCCGCTCTCTGGCCTCCCTCACTTCACTGCTGGGCGATCCCACCACATGAAAGCCGGGCAGTCCCGTGGAGATATCCACCTCCACCCGCACCAGGTCCGCCTCAATCCCGCAGAGGGATCCCGCCAATATGGAACTAAACATACAAATGATTCACTCCTTTCTCTGCTTTTCGCGCAAATGAGCCTTTGCGCACATAAATACTGCTCTTCCCAGGCACTGGGGTTCTGCCGATGGAAACACTCCACGATACTGTGGAAACAGAAAAAAAGATTTTCCGATACACTTATCATATGACAAGCGTATTGATTTGACAAGAGTTATTTTGAAAAATAAGAGGGAACGCCCGGAACCAACTGCCGTCAGCCCCGGGCGGGCAAATCAATGTATGCCGGAAACCCATCTCCTGTTTGGAAAACGGGGATCCGTCAGATCTTGTTCTCCATGGTTTCCGGGTTCTGGGCAAACTGGATGGCATGGTTCCGGGAGATCTTTCCGCCCTTATACAGCTCCACAATGGCCTCGTCCATGGTGATCATGCCCAGCTTCCGGTTGGTCTGCATCACGGAGGCCAGCTGATGGGATTTCCCTTCCCGAATCAGGTTCCGCACCGCGTGGTTGGCGTGCATGACCTCAAAGGCGGCCACCCGCCCGTGCCCGTCCGCCCGGGGAATCAGCTGCTGGGATACCACGGCCTCCAGCACGTTGGAGAGCTGCACCCGGATCTGCTGCTGCTGATGGGGCGGGAACACGTCGATCACACGATCCACCGTGCTGGCCGCGCCGATGGTGTGCAGGGTGGAGAGCACCAGATGGCCGGTCTCCGCCGCCGTGATGGCCACGCTCATGGTCTCAAAATCGCGCATCTCGCCCACCAGGATCACATCCGGATCCTCCCGCAGGGCCGCCCGCAGGGCGTTGGAATAATTGTCCGAATCCAGGCCGATCTCTCTCTGGTTTACAATGGACAGCTTGTGCTGATGCAGGTACTCAATGGGATCCTCCAGGGTGATCACATGGGCCTCCCTGTTGTTGTTGATCATATCAATGATGGCCGCCAGGGTGGAGGATTTTCCGCTTCCGGAGGGCCCCGTCACCAGCACCAGCCCCCTCTTTCTCTGATAGAGATCCACCACTGACTCGGGCAGTCCCAGCTCCTGGGGGGTGGGCACCTGGGTTCCCACCACGCGGAAGGCCATAGCCACGGAGCCCCTCTGCTTGTACACATTTACGCGGAACCGCCCCAGCCTCGGGATGGCAAAGGACATGTCATATTCGCCCCGCTCTTCAAACCGCTCCTGCTGGACCGGAGACATGACGGTGGGCACCAGGGCCAGGGTGTCCGCAGGCAGCATCTTGGGATAATCCATGGTGATCAGCGCGCCGTTGACCCTCATCTTGGGGGGAATCCCTACCGTGATATGTACATCCGAAGCCCCCGCTCCCTTAGCGGTTGTCAAGATTTCTTCTACCGTAACCATACTGTCTCTTCTTCCTTTCTCATTCCAGGCAGCGACCCCTTTTCTCCTGCCGCCTTCTCATTCCAGGCAGTGACTCCTTTTCTCCTGCCGCAGCTTTTTCCGCTCTCCCGGCGCCGTTCCCGCACCGTCTCCGCCCCGATGCCGGCCTGCCGCAGAGGGATTCCCTCCTACAGCTCGTAAGGGGTAACCTGATAGACGTAATAATTGAGCCAGTTGCTGTAAAGATTGTTGCTGTGGGAGCGCCACTGCAGCAAAGGCTTTTTCGTGGGATCGTCCTGAGGATAATACTGGTAGGGCACCTGGATGGGCAGCCCCTTGTCCAGATCCCGGTGATACTCATTGTGCAGGGTATAGCGGTCATACTCGGGATGTCCGTTCACAAAAATCTTTTTCCCCTCCTGGGCGATGGCGAGGAACACTCCCGCCTCAGGGCCCTCCGCCAGCACCGTCAGCTCCGGGCAGGCGTGGATGGCCTCCGCCGGGGTCTCCGTATGGCGGCTGTGGGGAGCCAGGAAAATATCGTCAAAGCCCCGCACCAGAGGGATTTTCCGGTTGGAAACCCTGTGGGCATAGACCCCGAACAGCTTCTGAGGGAGCTTCCTTTTGTTGATCCCGTAATAGTGGTAAAACCCTGCCTGGGCCCCCCAGCAGATATGCAGGGTGGAGGTCACGTGGGTCTCGGCCCAGTCCATGATCTCGCAGATTTCCTCCCAGTAATCCACCTGCTCGAAGGGGATATCCTCCACCGGGGCGCCGGTGATGATCAGCCCGTCAAAATTGCGGTTCCTGACCTCATCCAAGGTGGTGTAAAATTTGTTCAGATGATTGGCCGGCGTGTTCAGGGAAATATGGCTTTTCACATTTAAAAAGGTCACATCCACCTGAAGAGGGGTGTTGGACAGGGCCCGCAGAAGCTGCAGCTCCGTGTCCTGCTTCACCGGCATAATATTTAAGATCATCACCTGCAGAGGCCGGATATCCTGGTGCATGGCCCTGTTTTCATCCATCACAAATATATTTTCGTTTTCCAGAATCTCCTTGGCAGGCAGATCGCTCTGAGTCTTAATCGGCATGTTTCTCTCCATTCCGGAGCGCTTTGCAAATTCTCATGTGAAAAATCAGCACATAGTTTGATTCTTCACACTGCACTCCTTTGACTTCTATTATTTATTGCAGATATTTCTCCATAAATTCTTCCTCTGTCAGGATGGGCACCTGAAGCTCCTTGGCCTTCTTGTTCTTGGATGAGGTGGAGGCCGCGTCGTTGTTGATCAGGCACTCCGTTTTGGAGGTGACGCTCCCCGTCACCCTGCCGCCCTTTTGCTCGATGAGCTCCTTTAAATCGCTGCGGCTGGCGTAGTGGTTCAGGCTTCCGGTGATACAGAAACTCTTCCCCGTCAGGTTCATCTCATCCTGATTCACCTGAGGGACTTCTATAGTCAGCTCCCCTAAGAGCTCTTCAATGGTCCGGATGTTTTTCTCATTTCCCATGTAATCGGTAAAGGCCCTGGCGATCACCTCTCCCACACCCTCGATGGCGCTAAGCTCCTCCTGGCCCGCCCCCATCAGCGCCCGGATATCATAGCCGAAATGCCGGCAGAGCATCTTGGCGTTGGCCACGCCGATGTTGGCGATCCCCAAAGCGTAGATCACCCTGGGCAGGGTGGTGTTCCGGGATTTCTCTATGCCGGCCTGGAGATTTTGGTAGGACTTCTCCCCGAAGCCCTCCATGGCTGTGATCTCCTGCCGATACCGGTCTAAATGGTACAGGTCCGCAAAACTGTGGAGGAACCCTCTGCCCAGGAATTTCTCCAGGGTCATCTCCGAGAGCCCGTCAATATTCATGGCGTCCCGGCTCACAAAGAGGGCAAAGGCCTTCACCTTCTTGGCATCACAGGACTCGTTGGTACAGTATAAAAACTGGGCGTCCCCCTCCTGGCGGATCTGGGCGGCTCCCCCGCACACCGGGCACACCTTGGGGATCTGCACCGTATCGCTCCCGGTGAGATTTTCCGCGATCTGGGGAATAATCATGTTGGCCTTGTAGACCGTGATCCGGTCCCCGATCCCCAGCTTTAATCCCCGCAGAATACTGATATTGTGGACGGAGGCCCTGCTCACGGTGGTGCCCTCCAGCTCCACCGGCTCAAAGATTGCCACCGGATTGATCAGGCCCGTGCGGCTGGGGCTCCACTCAATCTCCCGCAGGGTGGTCTCCCGCAGCTCATCCTGCCATTTGAACGCAATGGAATGCCGGGGAAATTTGGCCGTCCTGCCCAGTGACTCCCCGTAGGCAATATCCTCATAGGTCAGCACCAGACCGTCCGAGGGGATCTCGTAGGTCTCAATGCGCTTTTCAAAATCCCGGATTGCTTCCTCTATGGTATCCGGCGTCACCCGCCGCCGTTCCACCACCTCGAAGCCCTGCTCCTCCAAAAAGGCATACTGCCGCTCCCGGGAATTGGCGAAATCCACTCCCTGGGCCCTCACCAAAGTGAACGCGATCAGATGTACGTTCCTCTCGGCGGTCACCTGATTGTTCAGCTGCCGGACGGAGCCGCTGCACAGATTCCGGGGATTTTTGTACTTGGCCTCCCCCTCCTTCATCTGGGCGTTCACCTTCTCGAAATCCGGGTAGCTGATCACCGCCTCCCCCCGCAGCACCAGCTCCCCCTGAAAGGCAATCTGCAGGGGCAGTCCCTTGAAGGTGCGGGCGTTGTTGGTCACCACCTCTCCCACCTCCCCGTTGCCCCGGGTCACCGCCTTCTCCAGGCGCCCCTCCCGATAGGTCAGCACCACGGTCAGGCCGTCCAGCTTCCAGCTCAGAATCCCCTCCTTCCCCTGGAGCCAGTCCCTCAGATCCTCCCGGCTCTTGGTCTTGTCCAGAGAAAGCATAGGGGCCTCATGGGCTTCCTTGGGAAGCTCATCCACCGCCTCGTACCCCACATGGGCCGTGGGGCTCCCGGCCAGGGTCACCCCTGTTTTCTTCTCCAGTGCGTCCAGCTCATCGTAGAGCCTGTCATATTCAAAATTGGACATGATCTCCCGGTCCTGGGCATAGTAGGCCCTGGACGCCTCATTCAGAAGATGCGCCAGATATTTCATTCTCTCCAGATCCTTCGTCATGGTTCCTCTCCTTACACCGTTGGCTTCCGCCCGGCCAGACGGTACAGCTCCTCCCGCTCCGGGCCGGTGATCTCCCGATATTCCCCGGGCTTAAGCTCCCCCAGACAGATATTCATCACCCGGACCCTCTTTAAAGAGGTCACCTGGCAGCCCAGCTCCCGGCACATCCGCCGAATCTGCCGGTTCAGACCCTGGGTCAGCACGATCCGGAAGGTATATTTGCCCTCCCGCTCCACCTGACAGGGGCGGGTTCTCGTCTTTAACTCCCTCAGATACACTCCCCCGGCCATCCTCTCCAGGAAGGAATCCGTGACCTCCCGGGAAATCTTTACCACATATTCCTTCTCATGGCGGTTCGCACCCCGCATGGCCGCCTCGATCAGGTCTCCGTCGTTGGTCAGAAGGAGCAGCCCCTCCGAATCCTTATCCAGCCGGCCCGCGTAGGTAACCCGGACAGGATAATCGATCAGATCCCGCAGCACCTTCTCCGCGTGGGGATCCCGCTCCGTACAGGTGATGCCGGCCGGCT
Organism: uncultured Acetatifactor sp.; assembly: GCA_947625475.1. Taxonomy (GTDB): domain Bacteria; phylum Bacillota; class Clostridia; order Lachnospirales; family Lachnospiraceae; genus Acetatifactor. Next base: position 5,176 of record CANQOL010000043.1, on the reverse strand, counting down.
TGTAAAAAGCCAGCACCGCCTTGCCCTGGGGGCCCCGCAACGGCTTCCCGTTCACCGTCACGGTATCCTCCCCGGACACCTGATCCCCCATAACCGCCAGGCGGCCGTTCACCGTCACCCGGCCCTCCCCGATCAGCCTGTCCGCATCCCGCCGGGAGCAGATCCCGCATTCCGCCAGATATTTGTTGATTCTCACCCGTTCCACGGATCCATCTCCTCCAGCCGCCGCACCTTAGGAATGCCCACGGCGTCCCCGGCCACGGCCTCCTTGGCCAGGCGGTCCGCCAGCTCATTGAAAAAGATGTTGGCGTGGGCCGTGACCTTTGCAAAATGCAGCTCTACCCTGGTCCCCCAGCCCTGCATAGCCCGGGCATACTTCCCCGTCAGCTCCGTCTTAGCCCTCCAGGCTCCCGTGACCCACTTTTCAATCCCCTCGTAGTCGTAGCGGATCTCCATCCGCTCAAACCCGTTCTCCATGGCCCACCGGACGGCAAACATGGCGCCCAGCATCTCCCCTGTCACATTGCGCAGCTGCGCGCTCTCCGGGTTGTCGCCGCTCCCCTTCTCTGTATAAACCTGCCCGCCGGGTAAGATAAAGATACACCCAAATCCATATTTTTTCAAGGTGTGTTCATAGCTTCCGTCCACATATGCGATCAGGGTGCCGGGAATCGGCTCTATGGGAAGGTTCCCGGCCAAAAAGGCAGGCTGGTGGCCGGAATCGTCTTGCTCCTGGGAAACGTTTATCCACACCGCAGGGACTTTGCCTTCCTCCAGGTAACGGATAGCCTCCTGCGGGTCCGCAAAGGAACGGTACTCAGCCCCGGGGAACCCGGAAACTGACATCCGGCAGTGTGGCCAGGAGGTGTAGAGCCCCGGCGTCCTGCCTTTTCGCACGGCATAGATTTTTTTGGTCGGCATGGGTGAAAATTCCTTTGCTGGGTGGTTGTGCACAGGTTAAAAGGATACGGTTACTTTCCTAAAGGATTATAACACACATATCCGGTTCTGTCCAATTCTGAATATGTCTCGGCCCTTTGAAAAAAATCCCGGAAGATCCCGGGACTTTGTCTACGGTCCGGCGGCACGGGAAACCGTGCCGGTTTGCTTTTTCTGCATACTCCACATTTATATCTGCATATACTATGACCTGATCATATGCAGCAAACCCAACTGTCCTCTTGACTTCCTGCATATAAACCGATATAATCATATGCAGAAACGGAGGACATAACCCCGTCGCGCAAAGCGCTCCGGAATGGACATTAATATGAGAAAGTTTGATTACTCTTTTTTGAATAACGGGCTGTTGCCAGCTGGTTTTGTAAATCTGACGGCGAATATTTCGGCGCTCAAAACCATGGCGGGCGTCCGAAAAGAGAAATACGCACAGATTTTTACGGAACTGGAGGCGGTTGCCAAGGTGCAATCCATCAAAAGCTCCAACGCCATTGAAGGGATCGTCACCAGCGACGAGCGTATCGCCGCCATCGTCAATCACAGCAGCGCACCCCTAAACCACAACGAGGCAGAGATCGCCGGATATAGGGACGCGCTGAACGAAATCCACCTGGGTTTTGACCGTATCGACTTTACGCAGCGGGATATTCTCCGTCTGCATGAGATGATGCTGTCCATTGCCGGCTATGAATACGGCGGGCAGTACAAGACAGACGACAACGTGATTTTGGAAATAGACGCAGACGGCAATCGCCGTGTGCGGTTTCGCCCGACCTGTGCAGCAGAGACCCCGAAAGCGATGGAACAGCTGGAACTGGCCTATCTTGCGGCGCGGGACGACGCAAATATCAATCAACTTCTGCTGATCCCCTGCGTGATCCTGGATTTTCTCTGCATCCACCCATTCCGGGACGGCAACGGCAGAATGTCTCGGCTGCTGTCCCTGCTGCTCCTTTATAAAAACGGGTATGACGCCGGAAAATATGTGTCCTTTGAGGAACAGATCAGCAACTATAAAGCCTATTACTATGAGGCACTGCGGCAGTCCTCCGCCGGGTGGGACACGAATGAAAACAGCTATTTCCCATTTATAGAAAATTTTCTCTCCACGCTTTATATGTGTTATAAGGAGCTGGATAAACGGTTTGCCGTGGTCAACGGAAAGAAAATCACAAAGAAAGCCCGTGTGGAAGCCACGGTACTGAATAGCCTGACGCCTCTTTCTAAGGCGGAGATCTGCAGGATCCTCCCGGATATCAGCCCGACCACCGTGGAGTCCGTGCTGGGCGCAATGATCAAAAACGGGGCCATCAAGCGGATCGGCGCCTCCCGGGCGACCCGATATATTAAAGCATAAACCTGCATCCGGCTGAATCTGGAGCTCCAGGTGATCAACGAGAGAAACTGGCCGGAGCGCTCCCTGTGCTATCTCTGCCGCACCTTCGACTCCATGAACCGGGGCGAAAACTACCGGAATGCGCGCACTGCCATCCAGATCGGGATCGTAAATTTTACATTGTTTGAGCAAAATCCGGAGTTTTTCTCAAACCGGAACTTATTATTTGTCCGTTTCTTCCTTCATAATCCAATCCATCGTCCTCCGCATTCCTTCTGCGAAGGTGATTTGGGGCTGGAATCCGGTATCTTTTCTCAAGTTTGCGGTGTCAAAGGCTTCAGGCGGCAGCGATATGGCACGCCCACTGTACTGGCCAAAACCCAAGGGCACCTTGCGGAGTTCTCTCCTTCTCCATATGCATTGATGATAAGCGGGCAGAAAAACCGTATTCCGCAGCTCCCTGCCAGTGCCTTTCCCATCCAATGGGCTGCCAGCTTTGCTGTTTTGTACATATTTCCCAGGTTTTTCACCGGTTCGCCGGAATCCATTTCCACTTTGGCTTCAAATTCATGTATACTGCCTGCCAAAACATCAGATTTTTACAGTTTTTCATATTTATTTCACACTATCTATATTTCTCTTGACACTTTCCGCTCTTTCCTTCACAATAAAGATATCGAGAGCGATCTGGAGGCGTGGCTTTGCTTTTTTAGTTCCGATGTTGTGAAACTTGTAAATGCCCACCCGGAATTTTTCGCCCTTTATCAGGACATCGCAGAGTTCCGGCGGCACCCAAAGGAGTTGATTACTATGTTTTCAAAAGCGCTTTCCATCCTTGACCACAACACTGAACTGCTTACCCTGCAGATGATGCTGGATGAATCCAGACAAGAAACCCAGCAAACCAGGCAGCAGGCAGAACAGCAGATTCATTCTCTGCAGGAGCAGGTTCGGGAACTGAAGAAGCAACTGAAGCAGGCAGGAATTAAATCAGATCCGTTCTAAGATCCCTTGTGTTTCAGATCCTCACCCTATTGTCCTAAGAATTCACGGATATGTCTCTCCATGCAGGCGTTGACGTCCTCACCGCTCGGCCAGGCCTTTGTCCATTCCACGGTTTTCTCCACCGCTGTATCCAGGTTCCAGCGTGGACTCCAGCCAAAGGTGTTCTTCAGCTTTAAGCGGCCAAACGTGAAACTGACTTCCTAGAGATGCCCTAACGTTATAGGGAACCGGATGAGACCCTTTTTAAACACTCTCTCCGACAAATATTTTTCGAACACAGGTCAATTCTTTTACATGACAATCAAAAGCCACCGAATCAATCACCTGGCAGGTATCTACATCATAGACAACAATATTGATTCCACGGCTATTCACGCAATAATCAAATCCATTAAACCATATTTCAGCTTTATTGCCAATATGCAACGGCTTAGAGACCACCTTTATTTTGACAGGCTCTATATCATATTCCTGTTCTATAGCCACATCCTTCTCTTCTTTCAATTGCTCAAAATATACTTGACCATCCACTAAAACAAGGCTATATGCCTGCCATAATGTCTTTGCTAAGCTAAACCTACATCCTAGATACTGAAGTTCGCGATCAATCCTCTCATCAATAAAGCTGCCGGCCGTATCTCGCACAGCCATAGCAATTATACATGACTTCACTTTTTTTAAGATATCCAAATAGTCATGTATTTCTGTGACTGTGCACAAAGATTTCAATTTCTCATCTTTCACCCTATTTAAATAGATTGTGGGGATTGCATAGTAGTTACCACAAAGTCCAACCATATCTTCCGTCATAGGATATGGCGCCCATGCCGAATTATCTCTAACAACATGCGCTGTACTTCCGGCAATTACACAATTATTTGGGTAATTCCCCTTCACAACGGAACCTGCACCAATTGTGCATCCACTCCCAATTCGGGACGGATTCAAAACTTTTACCCCCATTGTTATCCAAACATGATTTCCGATAATTGTCTTATTCGCCTTTTCATCTATCTGGAAATTACGCCTGCAGCCTGTCATTACATCGAACAGCGCATGGCCATCTCCGGAACGAACGACCACGCTCTCTGAGGAGAGGAAATCGCATCCAACATATATCTCATGCATCATATTGGCAATCAATCTATTATATTCACCAAAATGGCCTCCCTTCTCCACCTGAATATGGCTGCTATCTCCCATGCCAATCTTCATATTTGCTCCAAAAATACATCTGTCGATTTCACATACAGCATGATTATCGGCCAATAGAACAGCATTATTTCCAAACAACGTGCCGGATGAAATTCTTATTTTATTACCACAGTATAAATTAAAATAACTTCCACTGCCAAATTGAACATTTTCGCCAAAAACAATTTGGTTTAAATAGCCGCGGAAAATAATTTTTAGATTTCCCGGGAGATAATTTACTGTATTTCCATATACATCTACATAATCCTTTATACTTCCAGTAATAGTAATCGGTTTGGGCACGCGAAATATATAATCTTTTATCTCATCATAACCATTCAAGCGTAACCAGTTCTCCGTGGCCGCATCATAATTTTTCCAAAGGATCAGATAATACTCTCGACTTCTTTTTTCGATTTCCTTACGCGACAGAGACTGTTCCTTACCGCTTTCGTCTATCCATTTATCAGTGACAAGACCATTATCTTTCAGCGCCAGCTCAACCAGTTTTCTATCACCAATCCCATTACTTAGAACAACAATCTGTCTGCCATTATTTTTTGAGGCAACTAGTCTGCCCAGCGCATTTGCCTGACAATAAATACCTGTCTGTCTGTCTGTCTGTCTGTCTGTCTGTCTGTCTGTCTGTCTGTCTGTCTGTCTGTCTGTCTGTCTGTCTGT
>CANQOL010000042.1 GCA_947625475.1 uncultured Acetatifactor sp. | reverse complement strand
TCAAAAGCAAATTTGCTCAGGGAACTTTGATTTGGTTTATGGATTTCATGTCAGAACTCGACACAAACCATTCGAAAAAGATACTTGAAGCCCTCGGCGAACTGTGATATAGTAAGGATAGAAAAAAGGTGCCACCGATAGATGGCTAGCCCGATATTATGAATTGCTAAAGAAATAGCCGCTCAACTTACCAGGTCGGGGCGGCTATTTCTGTGTCTTGTCATTATCTTTGCGTCCGATGGCGTATCCGACGCTAAAGCAGGCCAGTCCGAAACTGAGCACTGCCAAAAGGCCTTCCATCGTCAACATAAGCTTCAGCCCTCCTTTCACCAGATTCCCTTGCGGGTTTCTATGTAAGCGGAGGGTCACAGTCCCTCCGAAGAGGGCCAGCCACCTACCATCTTGGTGACACCCAAGAAGATGCTACCATATTCCGACAGTATTTTCAAGTGAGGCGATTTGAAAGTAGGAAAAGGGGGTTTCGAGGGTGAGCGCGTCAGGAAGAGACCCTATCTCGGTGCTGCCGCCGTAAAATGTGCTGACATGATAGACCGTTCCGTCCTCCATCTCCATTTCGGTTTTTGCCCGCTGCCCCCAGAGGGACAGCAAGCAAATCCGGTGAGTACCCGCCTGCTTCTTTCGTGGGATTCCCACACCCTTATTCAAATATCGTTTTCAATATCCCTTATCTTCTTCGCCGGAACGCCGCCTGCGACACAGTTGTCCGGCACATCCCTCGTTACCACGGCTCCCGCAGCAATAACAACGTTGCTGCCGATTGTCACGCCGGGGAGAATGGTCACATTGCCGCCGATCCATACATCATTTCCAATGGTGACTGGCTTGCCAATCCCCAAGTGATCGCGGCGGCCTTTGGGAGTGATCGGGTGGTTGACCGTGGTAATCAGCGTGTTCGGTCCGATCATCACATAGTCACCGATATGCACCGGCATGATGTCAAGAATCGTCACGTTGTAGTTGGCAAGAAACTGATCTCCCACATGGATGTTCTTTCCGCTGTCACACATGAATCCGGGGCACAGACACACATCCCGGCCCACAGAACCAAAGTATTTCTGGATCAGTACGGCCTGCTCATCCTCCGTCGCGTCAGCGTCCTGCATCTTCCGCAGTTCCCTGCAGAATTTGATTGCATTTAACTTTCTTCCATTGACTCCGGCATCCCAAAAATCATAGTACAGACCCGCGTCCAATTTTTCTTCTTCTGTCATTTTTGTATTCCTCACTTGATCAATTTCAGGATTTGTTCCTTTCCTACATCCGGCAGCACCCTTTGCAAATGCTCAATGATCTTTTCCTCTGATTCATTCGGCTCCCTTTGATATGCGCTTGTTACATATTCGTATCCGAACAGTATTTCAGGCGTGGAATATTTTGCAACGCCCCATCCGTAGATCTGGCCGAATTTGTCTTTCATGTAGACAAAATCAGCGATGCAGATATAGGTCTGCATCTGCAGCCGGGTGATGACCGTATCGAAGCCCTTGTTTCCGCCCTTGCGATAATTGCAGATGTCCTTCAGCTCCTTTGATAAAAGAGCGCCATGTTCTGAAACCGTATCAAAGACACCTTTATCTTTCCGGGAGGCGAGACCGTCATCATACCGGGCGTCAAAATCATATCCGTCCCTTCGGAAATTCGCAAAATCCGGAAGCCATTTGCGACTGATAAACCCCGCCTTATTGCCAAAAAACTTACCATAAATACACTGACCGCTTCTGGCAATGGGGCCTTTCCATTCCCACGGGCCCTCTACCCCTTCAGCAAACCACAGCTCTCTCGGGCAGCATTCTTCGACGGAAAAGCCGTGGATGTGATTTTCAAAAAAAGGAAGAAATCCTATATGATCCACAAGCCGGATCACGTCGTCAGCAGATTTGATCTGAAACAAAAAATCGCTCATTTTATTGCCTCACTCTATCTCTAATTTCCAGCCACAATCGCTGTGATAGATCATCTGCCGTGTCATCCCGCCATCAATGCAGATATTTTCTCCTGTGATAAATCCCGCCTTGTCCGAACAGAGAAAAAGCACCATGTTTGCGATTGTTTTTGATGCCCTATTGTAACATAAAAAACAGCCAGAGACAACGCGCACATGCACCAGATAACCGGCTCCGTCACCGCTATGCCCAAGTAACCAATGGCGGGCACCAGTACAGCCGCCGAGATGATCTTGACCACCAATTCAATGGCGCTGGAAAGCACCGGAAGCACTTTGCGCCCCATGGCCTGCATAGAGCAGCTCAGCTTGTGATTTTTGAAGCGGTACGGTTCATTCGAGCTCCCTTTCGATATGTTATAATATAATATCTATGACTTCGCCAACATACATGGTATGCGGCGCTTCCGTTTTATAATAATCTTCGACCACTTCAGCGGGCATAGCGGAGGTATCCATATCCTGTCTGTAAATCTTTTTGCATAGCAGGGTCACTTTTGCTTCACAAAAAGTGACGGCACCGTTTAATGCCTTTGGTGTCAGCCCTGCTATTTTTACCTTATCCACATCTCGACCGGAGAGTGAACCTAACAGCCCCAATGCCCGGCGGTACTTTTCCGGATAAAAGCTAACAGTAAATAAGTCATTTTCGTCCATAAAATCATGGGTATAACGGCAGGGTTTCACATAAACTGTCGCAACCGGCTTCCCCCACAAGGTGCCCAGACCACCCCAGCTGATGGTCATAGTGTTATAGTGATCCGATACCCCCGCCGTTACCAGCGCCCATTCTTTATCAAATAAGTTGAATGAATCCGCATTAAAATCCACTGATCTCGTCCTCCTTGCTGTGAATGTTTTTGTTCAAAAGCAGCGAAGCCTTGTCAGACCCTGCCGCTTAGCTTTTTATTTGTACGCATTCCGGAAAATTGTCAGATAGTCCTCATCGGAAAGCGGAAGCGGGTCAGCATTGATATCGCCACCGAGAACCTCATGTACCTTGGCAGGATAGAGCTTCAATTCTTCCTCAGCGATGCCCTCCGCGCTCATTTTCAAGTCAGCACAGCCGATGGAGGCGATCAGGTCATCCAGAGCCTTGATAAAATCCTGTCCAGAGGTGGGATTTCCCACTCCCATTGCCTTCGCCATCTTGATCATCGGCTCCTCAGCTGCCTTACGGTCAGCGAAGAAGCCGTAGTAAGCATGGGCGATCTCGATAAGCCCGGCTCCATGAACCAAATCGTCGTGGAAGCTGCCCATCACGTGCTCCATGGTATGGGCGGAGGTACACATCATGTAGTATCCAGCGAATGTGTTGGCATAAGCCATCATCTCCCGTGCCTCACGGTCATTTCCGTCCGCGACGGCGCGGGGCAGGAACTTTGCTACCAGTTCAATGGTCTTTAAGGCGAACATCTCACCCATGGGATGGACGTTTTTATTGACCACTGTCTCTGAAGCATGGAAGAATGCGTCCATCCCCTGATAGGCGGTCAGCTTTGCGGGGACGCTCATCATCAGGTCGCTGTCAACGACAGAGAGCGTGGGGAACATGGACGGGAAGAAAATACCGGTCTTTTCCTGCGTTTTGTCATTTGTAATGACGGAGGCAATATCCACTTCACTGGCAGTTCCGGCGGAGGTGGTGACACAGACGATAGGAATGGCGGGATTCGCAGCGGTTTTCTTGCCGCCCGCCGCGCTCAAGGAGTAGTCCCAGATGTCACCGGGATTGGCCGCCATCAGAGCGATGCACTTGGAACAGTCCATAACGGAACCGCCGCCGAGAGCGACCACAAAGTCGCAGCCGTTCTCCTTTACAGCCTTTGCACCGTCCATGACATTAATGTCAGTGGGATTCGGGCGGATCTGGTCAAACAGCACATGATCCACGCCCGCCGCCTCCAGTTCCTTCTCGACACGGGCGAGATAACCGTATCTCTTGGCAGACGTACCGTTTGACGTAACAATCAGGGCTTTCTTGCCGGGGAGCGTCTCCTTATGCAGATCGTTCAGCCTGCCGGGTCCAAATAAAACTTTTACAGGATTATAATGCGTCCAGTTATACATGATAGGATCCTCCTTACAAAGTGTTTTTATCTTTATGCCATAATCATACGCTTTCCTGTGCGGAGAATCAGCGGTATATCTTAATGATTATAGTGACTTTTTTTAAGATTCATGCTAAAATATATCCGGAGGATGATCTGTATGACGATTGAAGACGCAATACAAAAACTGGGAAATGATTTCCCAAATTTGAATTGGGATTTTGTACCGGAAAATATCCGGGATAATGAAGAGGTTGTGTCCTATTGGCCTGGTGAGCCGCAGGAGGATATTCTGGTCTGCGTTCTGAAGGCACGGCATGTGAGCGAAGTCTTTCACCGCCAGGACTTTTTCTTTCTGAACTTTGCGTATCATCAGGACTATCAGGCGCTCAGCACAAGGTCGGATAATCTGCTGACAATCAAAGAAAACAGCTGCTACATCGGACAGCCGTTCAGCGGTTATGCGATTCGGGGAGAATCGGATGAGGATATTGTGATCGTCGGCGTACTGATTCAGAAAAATGCTTTTTTTCGGGAATACCTTTCCTCCCTGTCCGTAGACAACTCCATGTTTCATTTTTTCCTTGACCCACAGACAGATCAGTTTTCGCAGGATGTGATTCATCTGACATTCAGCGGCAGCCATCCGTTCCGAAAACTACTGGAACTGATGATCCTTGAATACGCAGATAAGAGAGAGGACACACAGGCGATTTTGAAACCGATGACCCTTGCGCTTCTGATGCACATTGCAAGAGAATACCGCAATATATCGGCGAAAACAGAAAGTCAGTCTTTATCTGATCAGATCATCCGTTATATTGGCGAACATACGGGCCAGGTGACTTTGGGGATGACTGCCGCCCATTTTTCCTATCATCCCAATTACATCTCCTCCCTGCTCCGGCAGAAAACCGGCAGGACGTTTTCCGAAATACTGCTGGAACAGCGAATGGACAGGGCGTTGGCGCTGCTGAAAGGAACCAGCCTTTCCGTTGAAGAAGTATCCGCAATGGTGGGCTATAATGACACCAGCAATTTTTACCGGGCATTCCGGGGATATTATCATGTATCGCCGAGAGAATATTTTAAGGCAAAGAGAGAATAAACAATAAACGAAGGCAAAAAGTCCGCGTTTTTGAGGGTCCATTTTCAGTTCAAATAAGCATTTTCCAGTCCTTTCATTTGCTCTGTGATGTTAATATGATGTTGCAAAATAAATTTGTAGCGATTTGTTTCCATGTCCGATATTTTTGTAGTAAATGTAGAGCGGAGGTGGTATAATTAAATCTATCGTATAAAGGTTAGTTGAGGAGCAGTTTACATGAACAGCCCCTTTTTCTTTCAAGTTTGCGGCAGTAAATGCCGGATTCGGCTGGATTGGGAAAAGCGATGTTGTTATTACAAAGCAATATGGGCCAAGAGTAAGACTCTCTGTCATCTTAATAAATGAGATATTTACGTATGGCAGCAAAACATTAAAGAGCAGCTGTCCTGAAAATTGCAAAAAATGTGTGGATGTTTGTCCTCATAAAGCGCTGCACAATGTGCAATGGAATATCAACTCATTAAAAAGTGATATAATAGATTACAGGTTGTGCAACGAAAAAAGAAGCTTATATCTTAAAACCCATGGAAGGAAAAATGCCTGCGGTCTTTGTATGGCTGCCTGCCCGTTTGGAACACAATCCTAAATTTATGTCTGCAGGAGAACAAAGGAGATGCATATGAGAAAAACCGTTTTTTTACTGGCTGTCATTACCTGTTTATGCGGCACTCTTTGGGGGTGCAGCAAGGATCCTGAAAAGAAAGCTTCCGATGCGGCCCCCTCCAGCCAAAGCCCCGTCGCCGGTGCAGAGGAAAGCACCCCGGCGGAGCCTGCTCCGGGCACAGAAAGCGAAGCCCCGGCGGAGGATTTAAATAAAATCAGCGCCGAGGAAGCGGCGGATGCGCTTGGAATTCCGATTGTATTGCCGGGAAATGCAAACTGGATTGAGAACGATACCTACTATTTATTGGATGAAAACAATTTAAAAATAACCTACCGCGACCTCATCGCAGGTTCGGACTGTACCTTACTGGTATCCAAAAACGGTACGTTGGATCTGCCCCTGATCGAATATGAGGAAGCCCGCAATGAAACCTGGGAGGGCCAAACCGTCAGCGGCCAGACCATTACGGTAAGCGTACAGCATGAAGGGAACGGCGGGAAAATGACTCTGGCCGTCTGGAAGTATGGGGACTGCCAATTCGCCATTCTGGGGGAGGATGATTCCGGTGCGATTCCCAAAGTGGCGTTGAATATTATCAAAAATTTAGACTGATTTCCGGCGCTGAGCAGATAGTCTGAAACGATTATCTGCTCTCTTTTTTGCCCAAAACCGAGGCAAGAATCCACATTCCTGCAGCGCCCTTATTCTTTTTCTGCCGGCTGCCGGATCCCCTTCCGCCTCACCTTTCCCTCTCACCTTCCCGCCTCCCATTTCCTCCTGTCCCTGTGAAAGCGGGCCTGTGTAAAAACAGACCGTCACCCCATGAAAACACCCCGTCACCAAACTGTCATTTTTATCTGCTATCATGTAAAATAAAGGGTAAAATGAAGATGTCTGTTCATCCCGGTATCCCATCAAATACTCGGAAAGGAGCACATTTCCCATGATCCATTTATACTACATTGAGGACGATCCGAATATTGCTCTGGCCGTAAAGGAATATTTGGAGTCTAAAAATTTTCACGTGACAGTCTGCACCACCCTCGCAGAGGCAAAGCAGCGTATCCTGGATCAGGTTCCCTCCTGCATTTTATTGGACTGGAACATGCCGGACGGCCGCGGGGACGGGCTGTGTCAATGGATTCGCAGCAAATGGAAGGATTTGCCGGTTATCTTTTTGACCGTCCGCAGCGACAGCTCGGATATTGTCTCCGGCTTTCAAAGCGGTGCCGACGACTATGTCACAAAACCCTTTTCATTGGAGGTATTGTATTCCCGGCTTCTCGCGGTGCTTCGCAGAACCGGGAACGCGGCGGAGCAATATCTCTCCTGCGGCGGAATCGTGATTGACCGCAGCCGCCATGCCGTACTCTGCCACTCGGAAGAAATCTCCTTAAGCGCGGCCGAGTATCAGCTCCTACTGTACCTTATGCAGAACAAAGGAAAGACCCTCACCCGGGCCAAAATTTTAGAGCAGCTATGGGACCTGAACGGCAGCTATGTGAACGACAACACTCTGACCGTCACCATGAAGCGGCTTCGCGACAAGCTGTCCCAGCCGGCCTGTCTGAAAACCGTCCGAAGCGTGGGCTACCGCATGGAGGATACCCTATGAACAGCCATAAAAATGTACTCATCACCCTGGGCCTTGTCTTGTCTGTCAGCCTCCTTGCCGCCTCCACCGCTGCCGGGCTGGTTTCCTATTCCTACAGCAGGGCCTCCTTTGCCCTGGCAAATGCGATCTGCCGCCAGATAATTGAGCAGGGGCCTGAAGCGCGGGAAATCGTCTCCGCCGCGTTAAAGGAATACACCCAAAGCTCCCCGGGCAGCACCTCAGAAGCCGCTGTGCTGTCCACCCTCGGATATCAGGTGTCTGATTTCCCGGTTCTCCCCCGCCGGCAAATTGCTTTCCTGACTGCGGCCGGATGGCTCGCCGGGCTTTCCCTTTTCCTCTCCGCTTTTCTTTCTCAAAACAGAGCGGCGAATCAGAGGATCCGGGCCCTGTCCCAGTCCCTGGAGCAGGTAAACAGCGGGAAGGCGCTGATTTTGTCCGCCTCCGGAGAGGATGATTTTTCCAGGCTGGAGGATGAAATTTATAAAACCGTGACTTCTCTTTATCATACCAGGGATCAGGCCGTGCAGGCCAAAAAAGATTTCGCGGAAAATTTATCCAATATCGCCCACCAGATCAAAACGCCTCTCACCGCCGCCTCTTTAATTTTACAGAGGATGACCCAGGATTCCGCCCATCCCGATTTAGAGCAGGCAAAAAAGCAGCTTTTACGGTTAACCGATCTGGCGGAATCCCTGCTGCTCTTATCCCGGCTGGATGCGGGAGCCCTGGTTTTCCAAAGGGAGGAGGCCGATGTCCTCACGCTCCTTGTCCTTGCGGCAGACAATTTACAGGAGCATTCCTCCCGCTTCGGCGCCTCAGTTGAGATACCGGAGCTGGGGGAAATATTGATTTCGGCGGACAGGGACTGGACTATGGAGGCCCTCATAAACCTGATGAAAAACTGTATGGAACACAATCCCGGCGGAACCGTCCACTGCTCCTGCACGCAAAATCCCCTGTATACGGAAATCCTGATCTGGGATGAGGGGGACGGCTTTGCGAGGGAGGATCTGCCCCATCTCTTTGAACGGTTTTACCGAGGGAAAAATGTCCGGGAGGACGGCGCGGGAATCGGCCTGGCACTGGCCCGGGAAATCATAGAGCGCCAGAACGGCACCCTTCGGGCAGAAAACAGGGCCCAGGGCGGCGCCCTGTTTGAAATTCGCTTCTACCGTCACTGAGCTGTAACTTTCATCTGCTATACTGTTGTCTGTAAAGGGAATGAGGCCGCTTCCTGCCCGGGAAGCGCAGGGTCTCAGGGCAGGTGCACAAAGGGAAGGAGAACACAGGAATGGAAATTTTAAGATGTGAAGGGGTCCGAAAGGTATATGGCTCCGGAAGCAGTCAGGTGACGGCCCTCGACGGAATTGATCTGTCTGTGAACAGGGGAGAATTTGTGGCAATCCTGGGGGCCTCCGGGTCAGGGAAGTCAACGCTTCTGCATATTCTCGGGAGTGTGGACAGGCCCACAGCAGGGAGGGTACTCATAGACGGGACGGACCTCTCCCGGCTCAATCAGACACAGGCGGCCATCTTCCGCCGCAGGAAGGTGGGGCTGGTCTACCAGTTTTACAACCTGATCCCCACCCTCACGGTGAGGAAAAATATCTTACTGCCCCTTGCGCTTGACAGAAAAAAGCCAAATCCGGAGTATTTTGAAAAAATTGTGAGCTCTCTTGGCATTTCAGATAAACTGGAGGCTCTGCCGAACCAGCTGTCCGGCGGCCAGCAGCAGAGGGCGGCGATTGCCCGGGCTCTGCTCTATCGGCCCGCCCTGCTTCTGGCAGACGAGCCCACCGGGAATCTGGACCGGAAGAACTCCAAAGAGGTCATTGACATGCTGCAGCTCTCCCACCGCAATCTGGAGCAGACCGTTCTGCTGATTACCCACGACGAGAAGGCGGCCATGGCGGCGGAACGCATCATTACCCTCGAGGACGGGCGTATCATCCGTGACGAACGGCGCAGATAAGGATGGAAAAAGGAGAAAACTATGTGGAAAGAATATTTGTCAGACTATCTCAAACACAACCGCTTTTCTGCCCTGTCTGTCAGGATCGCGGCCTTTATCTCTGCCCTGCTTTTGTCTCTGCTGTGCAGTCTGTTTTATAATGCGTGGAAATATGAGGTGGAGCGGATCGAGCTGGAGGAAGGCGGCTGGCACAGCCGGATCCTGGGCGAGCTTTCGGAAAAGGATCTGGAAACGGTCCAAAATTTTGCAAATGTGGAGGACGTAAGGAGGATCGAAACGGGATCTCAGGGGGCACAGCCCGGGGCAGATATTTATTTCAGCGATAAAAGGGCTGTTTTCACGGATATGCCCCATATAGCGGAGCAGCTGGGTATTTCTCAGGAGCGAGTCGTCTATCACTATGAGCTTCTCGCCCTGTATCTGATCCGAGATTCCCGCGATAGCGCCCCGCGGCTTTTGTTCCCGCTGTTTCTTTTGATCACCCTGGGGGCATCCCTCTCTCTGATTGTCATGCTTTACAATTCCTTCACGGTATCCATGAATGCGAGGATTTATCAGTTTGGGATTTTTTCCAGCGTCGGCGCCACCCCAAGGCAGATCCGGGCCTGCCTTTTGCAGGAGGCCGCCGTGCTCTGCGTGGGGCCCCTGCTCGCCGGAACCCTGCTCGGCATTGCGGGCAGCGCGGGACTGCTGCATCTGACCAACTCTCTGCCGGGCAGCGCTGTCCCCGGCCGGCACAGCGCGGTCTTTGGGTATCATCCGCTTATTTTGCTCCTGACGGCGCTTGTGACAGTCCTGACGGTCTGGATTTCCGCATGGCTCCCGGCCAGGCGCTTAAGCAAGCTGACCCCTCTGGAGGCCATCAAAAATACGGAGGGCTGGCAGTTAAAGCGCAAAGGCAGGTCCCCTCTGCTCTCGCTCCTGTTCGGCGTGGAGGGAGAGCTGGCGGGCAATGGGCTGAAGGCACAGAGGAAAGCGCTGCGGACCGCGTCCTTCTCGTTTCTGTTTTCCTTTTTGGCCTTTGCCCTCATGGAATGTGTTTTTTCTCTCTCCCAGATCAGTACCAGGGAAACCTACTTTGAGAGGTATCAGGACGCATGGGACATTATGGTGACTCTGAAGGACACCGGCGCAGATCAGTTTGAGGAAGCCGCCCTGATCCGGGGGCTTGACGGGGTGGAAAGCGCCATTGTCTACCAGAAGGCTGCCGCAAAGAGAATCCTCACGGAGAAGGAAATCAGCGAGGAACTGAAATCCTCCGGAGGCCTCGGCCAGGCTCCCGCGGAGGATGTGGCCAGGGTGGATGAAGGGTTTCTGGTAAACGCCCCCCTCGTCATACTGGACGACGACAGCTTCCTGGCCTTCTGTGAACAGATCGGCACTGCCCCGCAGCTTGAGGGCGCGGTGATTTTAAATCAGATCCGCGATGTGAAAAACCCGGATTTCCGGCATCCTGTTTTCATGCCCTACTTAAAGATACCGGACACCGGCGAAAACAGGGTCAGCGTCCTGCGGCAGGCCGGCCGCAAGGACGCCGCGGCAGAAATCCCCGTGCTGTCATACACCCGGGAGACCCCTGTTTTGAGGGAGGAATATGCAAAGCTGGATTATTACGAGCTGGTGCATTTTATCCCCCTGTCCTTATGGGAGAAAATCAAAGACCGGATCGGGGGAGCGGAGGCGGACAGCTATCTCTGCATCCGGGCCGGGGAAAATGTTACATTGGAGGAACTGAACGTCCTGGAGGATAAAATTGCTTCGCTGATCGGCGCACAGTATTCCATTGAACAGGAAAACCGCATTCAGGAATACCAGACAAACAACACGCAGATACAGGGAATGACGGCGCTCCTTGGGGGGTTCTGCGTCCTCCTTGCCATCATCGGCGTCGGCAGCCTGTTCTCCCATACCTTTGGATTTGTCCGTCAAAGGAGACGGGAGTTTGCCAGGTATCTGTCGGCGGGGATGACGCCAAAGGAGCTGGGAAAGATGTTTTGTACAGAGGCCCTTGTGACCGCCGGGCGCCCGATCCTGATCAGCCTTCCCATTGCGGCGGCGGCGGTGGGGGTCATGCTGAAGGCAAGCTATCTGGAGGCCGCAGCTTTCCTGAAGGAGGCCCCTCTCCCCGCGATTTTCCTGTTTATGCTGGCCATCTTTGCCTCTGTGGCGCTGGCCTACTCCCTGGCATGGCGCCAGGTGCGAAGGATCCCTCTGGCCCAGGTGCTTAAGGACGATACCCTGCTGTAGGGGTCTTCTCAAAATCGGTCAACGGCGCTATACTTTGATTAACCAGACAGTCAGCGGAGGTGCGCCATGAACGAAAAATTCTTTTCCCTGCCCCAGGAAAAGCAGCAGGCCATGATCAATGCGGGATACCGGGTCTTTTCCCAAAATTCCTACAAAAACAGCCCCATGAGCGAGATCGCGGCACAGGCGGGCATCAGCAAATCCCTGCTTTTTCACTACTTTCAAAATAAGAAGGAGCTGTATCTCTTTCTCTGGGACAAATGTGCCCAAATGACCATAGAGGTTCTGACGCGGTATGGGTGCTACCAACAGAAGACCTTTTTTGAAAGCATAGAGCGGGGGATGCAGGCCAAGATGGAAATCATCCGCCAGTATCCCGACATGGCGAATTTTACAATCAAGGCGTTTTACGAAAAGGACACGGAAATCAGCGCCGCCATTCAGGAGAGCTATCACCGTTACTTCAATCTGAAGGCGGACAGGTGGCGGGTGAACCTGGATCCGGCCCAGTTTATCCCCGGGCTGGACATTCCCATGATGTATCGGGAATTGTACTGGGCATCCGAGGGCTATCTCTGGGAGATGGTACAGCGGGGGGACGTGGATATCGAAAAGATGGAGCGGGACTTTACCGGGCTCATAGCCTTTTGGAAAAGCATCTATCTTCGGAAGGAGGCGCAGCCGTGAACGCCATTGAAATCCGTGATCTGACAAAATATTATGGGAAAACCCGGGGCATTGAACAGATCAGCCTGACCGTCCGCCGGGGCGCCTTCTACGGCTTCATCGGCCCCAACGGCGCGGGCAAATCCACCACCCTGCGCACACTGCTGGGCCTGATTCGCCCCAGCAGCGGCAGCGCACGGATTTACGGGCTGGATATAGGAAAGGAGCGGGAAAAGATCCTGGCCCGGGTGGGATACCTGCCCTCAGAGGTCTCCTTCTATCCGGGCACGCGGGTCAAGGATGTGCTGAAGCTCTCCGCCGATCTGCACCGGCGGGACTGCCGAAAAACCGGAAGGCTCTTATGCGAGCGGCTGCAGCTGGACGAGTCGCGAAAGGTAGACGAGCTCTCTTTTGGGAACCGCAAAAAGACCGCCATTGTCTGCGCCCTGCAGCACGAACCCGAGCTTCTCATTTTAGACGAGCCCACAGGGGGGCTTGACCCGCTGATGCAAAGAGAATTTTTTGAAATCCTCCGGGAGAGGAACAAGGCGGGCGCCACTGTCTTTTTGTCAAGCCATATCCTGGAGGAGATCCAGCACAACTGTACCGACGCCGCCATGATCAAGGCCGGCGCGATCCTCACCGAGGGCAGCGTGGCAAAGCTCCTGGGAACGGGGACCAAACGGGTCAGCATCCGCGGGTCTGCCCACTGCGGCTCTCTGGCCGGCGTGAAGGATTTCCACCTCACAAGGGAGGGCGCGGATTTCCTATACAGCGGGGATATGAACGCACTGATGCGGACGGTTTCCGAGGGCGACATTCAGGACATCACCGTCACGGAGCCGGATCTGGAGGAAATCTTTCTCCACTATTACGAGAGAGGGGGTGAGGAATATGACCATCCTAAAGCATGAACTGCGTCAGGGGAAAACCGCCCTCCTGATCTGGACGGCGGCGATCTCGCTGCTGCTCACGGTCTGCATCCTCATCTTCCCTGAGATGCAGGGAGATATGGACGCCATGGGGGAACTGTTTTCCTCCATGGGCAGCTTTACGGCCGCCTTTCGCATGGACCGGCTCAATATGGGAACCCTGCCCGGCTTTTACGCCGTGGAGTGCGGCAATATTCTCGGGCTTGGGGGCGCATTTTTTGCCTCGCTGGCCGGCGTCTCCCTTCTCTCAAAGGAGGAAAAAGATAAGACTGCGGAGTTCCTTCTGACGCATCCCGTCTCCAGAGCGCGCATTGTCACGGAAAAGCTCACGGCACTGCTGCTGCAGATCACAGGGATGAATCTGATCCTCCTCGCGCTTGCCCTGCTGTCGATGGGGCTGATCGGGGAGGACATTCCCTGGAAAGAGGTCCTGCTGCTGCACGGCGCCTATTTCCTGCTCCAGCTGGAATCCGCGTGCATTTGCTTTGGCGTGTCCGCGTTCCTGCGCCGCGGCGGCGCCGGGATCGGGATCGGGCTGGCGGCCATGCTGTACTTCCTGAATCTAGTCGCCAACATGACGGATCATTTAAAATTTTTGAAGGCCATCACCCCCTTCGGATACTGCGAGGGTGCGGATATTCTGGCGCAGGGGCGGCTGAATGCAGGATACATGACGGTGGGGATCCTGTTCGCCTGTATCGGCGCAGGGGCGGCGTATGGGAAATATACTGGGAAGGATATTCATTGATTTTCACGTCAGACATTGCTCTTTATGTCAGACGTTGGTTTTTCACGTCAGACGTTGGTTTTTCACGTCAGACGTTGGTTTTTCACGTCAGACGTTGCTCTTCACGTCAGACGTGGGTTTTTCACGTCAGAGACTCAGGAAAGCTGACTGTGACGGCCGTCCCTATGCCCTCCGTGCTGCTCAGTTCAATTTTCGCATTGTGGAGCCTCGCCGCGTGCTTCACAATGGACAGTCCCAGACCCGTGCCGCCCAGCTCCTTTGACCGGCTCTTGTCCACCCGATAGAATCTTTCAAAAATGCGGTCCTGATGCTCCGGCGGGATCCCGATGCCGGTATCGGTGACAGACAAAACCGCGCCGCCGTTTTCCGGCTTAACGGCAACAGTGACACTCCCATTGGGCCGGTTGTACTTTATGGCGTTGTCACAGAGATTATAAACGATGCTCTGCAGCAGCTGCGAAACTCCGCGGATAACCGCGCGTTCCCCCTCAAGCTCCACGGCTACATGCGCGCTTTCCGCTTCCGCCCGGAGAGCTTTTACGGTCTCGTCCGCCAGGGCAAAAAGGTCAACATCCTCCCGCTTCATTTCATCTGCGCCCTCGTCCAAGTGGGAAAGCCGGATAATATCCTCTACCAGCCGGATCATCCGCTGGGCCTCTCCCTGAATTCGGGTGTAGAACCCCATGCGGTCTTCTTCCTTGACAATGCCATTGGACAAAAGCTCCGCCGAACCGGCTATAATCTGCAGCGGCGTTTTGAGTTCATGGGATACATTTGCCGTAAATTCCCGGCGCATCTGCTCCGCCCGCTCCTTCTCCGTCACGTCAAGTACAAGAAGCGCCGCGCCGGTCACGCTCCCGTCCTCGGATACGGGGCTTGCATCCAGCTGATATTTTCTGCCCTTTAATTCCACTGTCTTCTCTGACAAAACGCCCCTTTCCGTCTCCGAGAGCAGCTCCGACATTTCCCTGCTCCGATTCACAGACAGCATATGCTGTCCCACACAGGCGCGGGTGGTATCAAACAGCGCCGCCGCGGCACGGTTGATGCTCAGGATCACACCCTTTGTGTTCAGGAGGACGATCCCCTCCGCCATATTTTCTGTGACGGCCTCAAATTCCTCCTGTTGTTTCCTGAGCTCGCCGGCCTGCCTCCTGATCTGTCTCTGCTGGGCATCGATCCGGCGCAGAAGGGGGGAAAGCTCATCATAATCCTCATTATTCAAAGGATCCTCCAGATTCAGTCGGTTCAGGGGCTCTGTAATATGCCTGGAAAGCCGATAAGCCAGGAAAAACGAAAGCACCGCCGCTATGGCAATGATAATCGCTATGGGCTGGGACATGCCAAGGAGCAGGGTCAGCATGGTATTTTGAGCCACGGAAAGGCGCACTACGGTTCCGTCCTCTAAACGCACGGCACTGTACAAGGTGCGCTCCATCAGAGTGACAGAATACCGCGCACTCTCCCCATACCCGGACTCCACGGCCTCCTTAATTTCCTCCCGTTCCAGATGATTTCCCATTTCCGCCATTGAGGCTTCACTGTCAAAAAGCACTTCCCCGTCTGTATCGATCCAGGTTATGCGCACCCCCCCGGTATCCAGCCCCTCGAAATAATCCGCGCCGGCGTTTTCAACCCCCTGGGCGGCCAGCTCCGCCTGGGTTTTCAGCTGATTTTGCTGGACATTGCCGAAATAATCATAGAGCACGCAGAGAAAGAGCGCCACGGACGCAAGAAAAACCGCGATTGCCACAAAACAGATGGATCGGAAGATTCGTTTTGTCATTTTCCCGCCTCCAAACGATATCCTACGCCGCGGACGGTTTTAATGTAATCCCCGCAGCGCCCCAGCTTTGTGCGCAGTGTGCCCACATGAACATCCACCGTCCGTGTCTCGCTGACATAGTCATCTCCCCAGACGCTGACGCGAAGCTGGTCTCTTGTGAATGCCTTTCCGGGATTCTCCATAAATTTGCGGAGCAGTTCATATTCCTTAAAGGTCAGCTCCACACGCTTTCCGTCTGACAGCACAATATGCTGCACCGTATCCATCTGGATCCCGCCAAGCAAAAGCAGCTCTCGGTTTTCCACCGGGCGCGTGCGTCTCAAAAGCGCCTTTACTCGCGATACCAGCTCCATCATGCCAAAGGGCTTTGCCAGATAGTCATCCGCTCCGAGATCAAGGCCGATCACCTTATCATACTCGGTTCCCTTCGCGGTAGCCATGATGACCGGCACCCTGCTGCCCTCCGCCCGCAGCCGTTTCAGGATACTGATTCCGTCCTCCCCAGGGAGCATGATGTCCAAAAGAATCAGCTCGGGCTCACATTCGGAAAGCGCCTCATAAAACGACTCCCCATCCGGAAAGCCCTTCGCCTCAAATCCTGCGGAATTTAAGGTGTATATCATCAGATCGCGGATTCCGCCGTCGTCCTCAACGCAAAAAATCATAGCAGGCACCTCCTTTCCAGCAGCCGGAGCAAAGCTAAACTACAGTATAGTAATTATACCATCCTCCGAAGTTTTTTCAATTGCCCTCCTGCGGGGTAAGCTTCTCCCCGGTCACAGAAAACAGCACCCATCCCGCAATATTCGCGGCGTGATCCCCGATCCGCTCAAAATATTTTGCCACCATCAGAAGGTCAAGGGCGTATTCCCCCTCGGTAGGATTTTGCGCGATCAGGGAAATCAGACTGTTTTTAATGTCAACAAAGTAATCGTCTACCGTGTCGTCGGAAGCCATAACCGCCTCCGCTATGGAAATATCCTGTTTTACAAAGGCGTCTACGCTGTCCGTCACCATCCGGATCGTCGCCCTCGCCATCTCCCGGATTTCTATATGCTCCGGAAGCGTCCTGCCGTTCAGAAACGGCAGAATCTCCGCGATGTCCTCCGCCTGGTCCCCGATCCTTTCCATATCCGTCACCATTTTCAGGGCTGCGGATATCTGCCGCAGATCCCGGGCTACCGGCTGCTGCTGGAGCAGCAGCCGCAGGCAGATCGATTCAATCTGCCGCTCCTTTTCATCTATCGTCTGATCCAGGGGCGCGATCCTTGCCGCCAGCGCATCGTCCTTTTGAATGAGGGCGGAGGCCGCCAGGGAAATCACTTCCTCGCACAGGGCCCCCATCCGAATCAGCTCCTGATTGAGCGCGTTCAGCTGCTCGTCAAACCGTGTTCTCATTAACCGAACCTCCCCGTGATGTAATCCTCAGTCCGCTTATCCTCCGGCCCCGAGAATATTTTCTCCGTGTCCCCGAACTCTATCAGCTCCCCCAAAAGGAAGAATGCCGTTCTGTCCGAAATCCGCACCGCCTGCTGCATATTGTGTGTGACGATGACGATGGTGTACTCCTTTTTCAGCTCCATCGCCAATTCCTCAATTTTGGAGGTGGAGATCGGATCCAGGGCCGAAGTGGACTCATCCATCAGAAGGACGTCCGGCTTTACCGCCAGGGCCCGGGCGATGCAGAGCCTCTGCTGCTGCCCGCCGGAGAGCCCCAGCGCGTTTTTCTTCAGCCGGTCCTTTACTTCCTCCCAAATAGCCGCGTCCCGCAGGGACTGTTCCACAATATCGTCAAGCCTCGCCCTGGCGCGGATCCCATGGGTGCGCGGACCGTAGGCCACATTGTCGTATATGGACATGGGAAACGGATTGGGCTTCTGGAATACCATACCGATATTCCTGCGAAGGACCGTCACGTCCAGGCCCGGCGCATAGACCTCCTGACCGCGGTAGGTCAGGGAACCGGTCACCTTCACTCCCTCGATCAGATCGTTCATCCGATTGATTGTCCGCAGGAATGTGGATTTGCCGCAGCCGGACGGCCCGATCAGCGCCGTGATATTGTGCTCCGGAATATCAAGGCAAATATCCCTCAGGGCATGTGTTTCTCCGTAATAAAAGTCAAGATGCCTTGCGGAAAGAATTGTTTCAGCCATAGGTCAGCTCCTTAAGTTTCCTGCCCAGAAAGCTCGCGGAAAAATTGATGACGACCGTAAGGATCAGCAGAATGGCCGCAATGGAAAAGGCCACCGCGAAATCCGCGTTTTCTTTGGCGTAATGGTAAAGCGCAACAGTGAGCGTGACGCCCGACGCGCCTGCCAGCCGGCCGAGGGAAAAGCTCTGCATCGCCATGCTCATTCCGGCGGTATACATCAGCACAGCGCTTTCTCCCACCACACGGCCCAGGGCCAGAATACAGCCCGTGACGATCCCGTCGATAGAGGACGGCAGCACCACCGTGCGGATCATATGCCATTTCCCGCTTCCCAGGCCAAGAGCCCCCTCCCGGAAGGATACCGGCACTGTTTTCAGGCTCTCCTGGGTGGACCGTATGATGGTCGGCAGGATCATCATCACCAGCGTCAGGGAACCGGCCAGCAACGTCTTTTGCAGCTTCAGCGCCGTGCAGAAGACAATGACGCCGATCAGCGCGTAGATGATGGAGGGAATGCCCGCCAGTGTTTCACAGGCAAACTCAATCGCCGCCACAAAGCGCCGGTTCCGGGCATATTCGGTGAGATAGACCGCCGCGCCCACGCCCAGGGGAAGCGCCACAGAAAGAGATACCAAAATAACAAAAACCGTATTCTTGATGGCCGGCAAAATGCCCACCGTACCGTTTATAACACTCTCGGCGGTAGATAAAAACCGCCAGCTGATTCCGCCGATTCCCCTAAAAAGGATATACCCGATCAGAAACAGGAGCAGTCCGGCGGTGACCGCCGTACATCCGTACAGGAGAAGCCGCCCTGTGAATTCATAGATCTTCCGTCTCATTTAAACCTCCCTCTCCCGTTTCAGAACCAGATTCAAAAAGGCGTTGATCAGCATAATAAAAAGGAACAGCACAAGCCCGATGGAAAACAGCGCCTGTCTCTGAAGGCTCCCGTCCTGAGAATAATTCAGCTCAATGGAGATGCCGGTGGTAAGGAAGCGCACAGACTTGGTAAGGGCCGGCATATTCGCCACATTTCCCGCCACCATCATAATTGCCATGGCCTCCCCGATGGCCCTTCCGATCCCCAGCACCACCGCCGCGGCGATACCGCTTTTAGCCGCCGGTGCACAAACCCGGAAATAGGTTTCCAGCTCTGTCGCTCCCAGGGCCAGGGAGGCTTCCTCGTATTCCCTCGGCACCGCTTCCAGCGCCGTCTCCGACAGAGAGATGATGGAGGGCAGAATCATAACCGCCAGCACAATGATTGCCGCGAGCAGGCTGTCTCCGGCAGGCAGATCCAGCCAGTTTCGCAGTGCCGGGACCAGAACGCACATTCCCACCAGACCGTAGACCACCGAGGGGATGCCCGCCAGCAGACTGACCGCCGGGCGAACCGCATTCGCAATGGCCTTCGGCGCCGCCTTGGCAAGAAATACCGCTGTGAAAAACCCGATGGGCACGCCGATGACAATGGCCCCCGCGGTGCCGTATACAGATGTAAGGATCAGCGGGAGAATCCCATACCTGTCCTGGCCCGCCGCCCAGGTCCTCCCGAGAAGGAACCGGAAAAGGCCGATTTCCCGGATGGCCGGAATCCCCGAAATTACAAGGTATACGGTGATGAGCAGGACAAACCCCACCGCCGTCATCCCGCACAGGGTAAAGAGAATCTGCATGGCCTTCTCCGCCGCTTTTAATTTCGCCCTCTTCATATCAGTTCGGATACACAGCGCCGGCCGCGGTGATGTACGAAGCCGCCTCCTCGCTGGATGCAAAATCCAGGAACGCCTGTGCCGCTTTCGAGAGCGCTGCCCCCTCCTTGGTGACCATCACAAAGGGGCGCTGGATGGTATAGCTTCCGTCCTTGACGGTGGCCTCGCTGGGCGAGATACCGTTCACCCTCGCGGCGGTGACGCTGCCGTCCACCGCGGAGAGGGAGGCATAGCCGATGGCGTTTTCATTGGAAGCGACATTGCCGATGACATCGCCGGTGGAACCGTATTCGTTGGTGTAGACGCAGGCGCCCTCCACACCCACGATTTCCTCAAACGCGCTGCGCGTTCCGGAACCGTCCTCCCGCCCGTAGACCGCGATGGGTGCATCCGGGCCGCCAAGCTCCGACCAGTTTGTGATCTTCCCGGTGAAAATATCCGCGATCTGCTCCGTGGTCAGATCCGTTACCGTATTCTTCGGATTTACCACAACCGCGACGCCGTCCAGCGCCACCACATGGGCCACCGCCCCCTGATCCAGCTCTTCCTGCTTGAGTTCCCGGCTGGAAAGACCGATGTCGCAGGTGCCGTCCAAAACGCCGCTGATGCCGGAGCCGGAACCGGTGCCGGAGTAATTCACGGTGATATTCGGCTCTTTTTCCCGAAACGCTTCCGTCAGCGCCCCCATCACGTCCGCCATGGAGGTGGAGCCGTCCGTGTTGACGGTGCTGCCCTTTTGGGCCCCGGAGCAGCCGGCAAGCACCGAGACTGCCAAAACTGTTACAAACATGAGTGAAAACATTTTCTTCATTTCAAAATTCTCCTTTGAATGGTTTTCTGATCCTCTTCAGGTCATACCTATATGGTAGCGCCGAAATATCAAATCCTCTACCGTGCTTGTGTAAAATGGATGTAAAATCGATTCGGCAAAACTTGCACTTCTGTCATAAAAATCTTTTTTCTGCATATTGACTTTATGACATTTTGGGGTATACTATAGGGTAGGAGGATGGAAGGGAGAGACTCACATGGCGTACCATATATCTGAAATTGGGAAAAAAGTAAAACAATTACGAGAATCCGCTAATTTTACACAGCAGCAGCTCGCTGATTATCTGGCAGTAGATCAAAGTTTAATCTCAAAATTTGAAAAAGGAGAGCGCTCTATAAGTTCAGATGCGCTAAAGCAGCTGGCCGTTTTGTTTTGCTGCCCTGTCTCTGCTTTGGTTTCCGAGGAAACTGTCAAACCCGTTTTCAATGTAGCTTTTCGGACCAATGCCATTAGCACGGAGGACTTACGGGCCTTATCTGCCATCAACAAAATTGCCCTGAATCAATTGCAAATGGATCAATTTGCCGGAGGTCTAAAAAATGATTGACAAAATGGATCTCAGCATTAAGGCCTCTCACATCAGAAACGTGTTAGGAGAAGATGCCTCATCCCCTATTGATATTTTTGCGTTATCACAAACAATAGATTCCCTTACTTTGGTTTTTTATCCCCTTGGGAAAAACATAAGCGGGGCTTGCTTTCACGGCGATGTCTCATCCATTATTGCCATTAACTCGGATATGTCTCTAGGCCGTCAAAGATTTTCAATGGCACATGAATTATACCATTTGTATTTTGATAAAGATAAATTGTCAACGATCTGTCCGAGCAAAATTTCCGCAGGAAATGAGAACGAAAGAAAAGCGGATTCCTTTGCATCGTATTTGTTAGCGCCGCCTGCCGCATTGTGTGAAGCCATTCAAAAGCGCAAAGAGCATACCGGGAAACCGTTGTCACTGAGCGACATCATTCGATTGGAACAGCATTTTGGTATAAGCCATCAGGCAATGCTTGTACGTTTAAAAGAAGAAAAAGAAATTTCCGCTGGAGAAGCTGATTCCATGCAAAGCGGGATTATATCTATGGCTGCAAGGCTTGGCTTTGACGTGTCTTTATACAGACCTTCTCCTGACCACAAAAAAATGCAGGTTTTAGGACATTATATCTGTCAGGCAGATACTCTTCTTCAGGCAGATATCATTTCAATTGGAAAATATGAGGAATTACTGTTGGATGCCTTTCGGGATGATATTGTATTCGGAGGTGAAGAAGGAGGCGGGGTCCTTGACTGAATCACTCTTCTTTGATACGGATTGTTTAAGTGCATTTCTATGGGTGCGAAATGAAAGTTTATTACCGAAATTGTATCCGGGAAAAATTATTGTTCCAAAGCCGGTATATACGGAATTAGACCGGCCATCCATATCTCATCTCAAGGCTCGTATAGACGCACTTACTGCCGCTAATCTTATAACAATACAGGATATCCCTGTAGATTCCGATGAATATGAAACATACTACCAACTGACAGAAAATCCCGCGCCGGGTCATAAAATAATTGGAAACGGGGAAGCTGCCTCAATCGCACTTGCACTGCATTACGACGGAATCGTTGCAAGCAATAACCTCCGGGATATTTCAACCTATATTGCAGAATATTCTCTTAAGTATACAACAACGGCCGACATCCTTGTGGATGCTCTCAATCGGGGATTCATTACAGAAGACCAGGGAAATACTATTTGGAGCAATATGCTGGCTAAACGAAGACGCTTAGGTGCCCCTTCATTTACTGCCTACCTGTTATGAAGTGACTTTTGTCAAGAGGTAAATTTGCATTTCACAAGCTTTTTCTTTTCTCCTGACAATCTCACATTTTTTGTCGTCTGACAGCGCTGGAAAAGGGCCCTGATTTAACAGTCCCCGGCAGTTGGCCACTCTGTTATTCGTGGATTGGTTACCTACAGGCTAATGGTCCGCCGAAGGGCTCTGCGATCTAAAAGCGTGGATCACGGTTTTACGTGCGCACATAGGGAGGACGCAGTTAGCCCAGACCTTACAGTGACCACAGCCCTTTTCCGCCGCTGTCAGATATTTACTTGTTCTTTTTTATCTATTGCTGGCAGAAATAACTGCAGCGTGCTGCTTATTTCTGCTTGTTTACCTTACACATCACCGACGGCTGCCTGTCAGGGGCCGCGCCTGTGCGGTGCATTTTACCCTTGACTGGCTGACGGCTGTGATGTACTCCCTTCACGCCGTCTTTATCCCGATGTTGCCCGTCATCATCCCCCATACAAAACATGCCAGCTCCCTTGCTACTGCCGCTACTGCTATATTCCGTTTCTTCCCGTGCCGTATCATTTTGTAGTACTTGCTCCGCAGCCTTGTATTCGCCTTGTCTGCATAGGCGATCACTTCCGCTGTATTCCCGTCCTGCCGCGCCCTCAGATCTTTCGATTTATGGCCCACCGCTCCCTTGCAGATTCCCCCTGACGCTTCCACCAGCAGCAGTCTCAGGTGGCTGTTCCCTGCTTTCGTGATCCCCAGCCGGTTCACACGGTCGGAACTGGAATGTTCTCCAGGAGCCAGTCCCAGGTATGCCGCATAGGTATCCCCTTTCGCAAATCTTGTAAAATCCCCCGTCTCCACGATCAGGGACAGCGCCGTGTGCGTCTTGATCCCAAGGAAGCATCCCAGCTGTTTTACCTTCTCCTGGTACCTTTCCTGGGCTGCAATCTCCGCGATCCGTTTGTCGAACCGCCCGATCTTCGCCGTCTGCTCCTCATAGGACGCCATGTATTCCTCCAGCGTTTCCCGGTACAATCCATTCAGTTCCAGCTTCTTCAGCCATTTCAGGTGCGCAAGGGTCCATTTTGTCCCTTCATAATGGTATCCATGCCGCAGGCAGAATGCGTTGATCTGCTGTTTTACCTTCTTAAGCGCCAGTTTGTGGTCATCCCGCATCCGGAGATATTCCTTAACGGCCGCATCCTCTTCTGTTGGGATATATACCGCATGATAACCGCCATAGGCTAAACACTGGGCGATCATACGCGCGTCCCTCGCATCCGTCTTGATCCTCGTTCCCTGCTGTGTCAGCATGGTCGTGGGGGCAAGGATCACACATTTTACTCCTGCCGCCGTCAGCTGGTTATACAGGGAGTATCCCAGGCATCCTGCCTCGTACCCGCACTGGATATCATACTGATCGTAGAAACCGAGCTTCAACTTCAGACTTTCAATGAACATCAGGATGTTTTTATAGTCCGGTGTCACCTTAATGGTCGCAAATATGCGGTCTTCTTCGCCGATCACCGGCTCCATCGCGCATAAAGTGTAATTTTTACTATGGACATCCATCCCGATTTTTAGTATTCTATACATAGTGGCCTCCTTTGCATGCGGTAATCCCCGCTTGTGTTGTTTTCTTCAACATGAATTATACGGGTAAATCCACGTTGCTGCAAATGTGAGGTCACTTCATATTATCTAAAAAGGGGAAAACTTTAATCGGTGCGGAAATGCAAAGGGCAAAGAATCAGTGATTGAACAATTCCAATTCATTTTTCTCACACCATTCTTCAAAAATCTGATTATAAATCTCCCCGCAGGACTCTGTAAAATCGTCGAACAGTTCCAATTCCCGCAGTTTTTCGAGAAAGGCATCCATATATTCATCCTTTCTCAATATATCAAATAATTGCTTCCGTATTGCCTTATCTTCTACAAACTCTTTCACATAAAACCGCATAATCTCCTTATGAGCAATCTCTTCATAAGACGGAAGCATGATATCATTCGTATTTTTATAAGGAATTAACTTGTTTTCATCGAATTTTCCATACTCCAATTTAGAATAAGGGAAATAATCAAATTGATTTGTATCCTTGTGATAATAAACCGGACGTCTTTCTCTGATTGCCATCATCAAATCAATAACGGTGCTCATTTTTCCTCCAAATTTAATTTTAAATTAAAAACTATATCCCGTACCAAAGCATCTTATACGGGTTTACAGTAGGATACCACCACAAACTCAGATTTCAAAATCTTGAATCGGGGCGACATTCGGCCTTATCTGCCTTGTACATAAAAAGAGAGCCCGTTCCCCAACTCTCTCAAGTATGTGTCCGCAAACACATACCCCCATTACTAGGTATATTATACCCTGCTTCCGTGCGCCGCCAAGCGCACATGGAATCAGAAGTCCACAGATGCTTGTTCTGCGGCCATTATACCGTATCGTTACCGGATATGCAAGACTTAAATGAAATTTTTTAATGCGGTCAAAATCCACACCGACAGTAAAAAAAATAATTCGACTTTTCATACTGTTAGTTTGTTCCCCCGTCCTTACCTTCATGGTAAAATTGATCCATAGAAAGGAAGGTGAATCTATTTTGAAAGTAAAACTTTCAGAGAATATCAGGCAATTCCGTAAAACGCGGAGGATGACGCAGGAACAGCTTGCTGAAGCGATGGGGGTCAGCGTCAGCGCGGTTTATAAGTGGGAATCAAATCAGTCTACCCCGGAAATTGGGCTGATTCTGGAA
This sequence comes from uncultured Acetatifactor sp., assembly GCA_947625475.1. GTDB lineage: Bacteria > Bacillota > Clostridia > Lachnospirales > Lachnospiraceae > Acetatifactor. The sequence goes on along the minus strand of CANQOL010000042.1, from coordinate 2,980 downwards.
ATGGCCGATCTGTTCCACACTTCGACAGATGTTCTTCTCGGATATGAATGGCGAATGGGCGGCTCGGCCTCTGTCCTTGAAAAAATCGTGATGCTTACAAAGGCAAAAGAATACGACGAAGCGATCCCGGAGGCGGAGAAAGCCCTGAAAAATTATCCAAACAATTTTGACATCGTGTACCAAAGTGCCCAGTTATACCTGGAAGCAGGCGCGGAGGAAGAATCGCGGTGAAATTTTCATGAAAATTTCAGTTTTCAAAAAATATTGCCCGATGTATAATAAAAATGGAGAAAGAAGGTGATATTCTTGAATACAACGGAGCAGATGCATTAAGAGGATTTAGCGCGCTTGAAATCACCCCGATATATGGACGACGATTTTATGACTGTCTGCCTTGCAGGCAATGATGAAGTCGGTAAGCTGATGCATAATTTTTCATGCACCAATCCCGATGATATGAATTATGAAGCACTTGCCAAGAAAGCAAGGTACTTCAAGCAAGACGAGAAAGGAGTGGCGGCCATGTGTAAAATTATGGAAGATATGAGGAATGAAGCAGAACAAAATAAAGCAAAAAAGACAGCAGTTCATTTAATAAAGTTAGGTAAAATGACTTTAGAGGAAATCGCAGAGGCCGCGGAACTATCCCTTGATGTAGTTAAGGAGTTAGAGAACCAATCCATGCAGTTGGTATAATCATCAATATCACAGTTTAATATCAAAACAACAGCGTAAAGGCACATGGAAACAGTAAGAGATAAACCATGCGCTTTTATCCGTTACAAATGGATCCGTTTGCTGAATTGTTTATAAGTCCAAACGTCCGTTTCCAGCGGCTGGAATGTGTCAGCCGTGCCGGAGACGGGCGCCTGATTTTGAGGAATTGCGCAGGGGAACACAAAAGTAGATAAATTGTTGAGAATTGCCTGATACATTTTCTATCAGGGAGGTGAGGAAAGTGAACACGAAAATTTTGATAGCCGACGATGAGGCTGATATTGTCTCCATGCTCCGCAGTTTTTTTGAGAGGAAGGGCTGCCTGGTTTTCTCCGCAGCGAACGGAGAAGAAGCGATAAAACAGGCAGAACGGCAGCCGGACATTATTCTGCTTGATATAAATATGCCGGGACTGGACGGCTTAAAGGTCTGCAGACGCATCCGTGATTATGTGTCCTGTCCCATCCTCTTTTTGACGGCACGAATGGAAGATACGGATAAGGTAAAAGGCTTTGCCGCCGGCGGCGACGATTATATTGTCAAGCCGTTTTCGCTCATCGAACTCGAGGCAAGAGTGAGCGCCCATCTGCGCCGTGAAGCGCGGCACAATTTTGAGGCACAGATCAAATTTTCCGGCGAGCTGACGATTGATTATTCCGAGCGGTGTCTGTTTTTTAAGGGGAAACGCCTTGGGCTTGCCAAAAAGGAATTTGACATTGTGGAGCTGCTTTCCCAAAATCCGGGACAGGTCTTTGACAAAGAACGGATTTATGAACGGATTTGGGGATATGACAGCGAGGGTGACAGCAGTGTTGTGGTGGAACACATTCGCAGGATACGGACTAAAATGGCTGATGATACAGATAGGACGTACATTGAGACAGTTTGGGGGTGCGGCTATAAATGGATCAAATAAAACGCTCCGGGCGGAATTTATCCCTGCGAAAAAGTCTTGTATTATATATTGCCGCTTTTGTTGTACTGGCCCTTGCTCTCTCTGTCATGACGGCTTCTTTATGCGACGGCAAAATCAATGCGATCAAGGCGTCCTATCCCATATACGGCGAAAAATATTACCTGACAAACGAACAGGGGCAGCGTCTGGGCGACGGTGTTTTGATCAGCAACACCCCTATCCCATATTCTGAACACGACGAGCATATAATAACTTTTTTAGAAGTATTTCCCATTATTGCAGCACCGCTGTTTTCGGCCCTCTGTATCATTGCCGCGGTATCGCTGTTTTACAGAAACAGATTAAAAAAACCTCTGGCAGAGCTGCATACAGCTTCCGAAAAAATATCAAGCAACGATTTGGACTTTACAATCGAATATAACAGGGACGACGAGCTGGGACAACTCTGCAGATCCTTTGAAATCATGCGGGCCACGCTTGCCAAGAACTTTTCGGAAATATGGCGGCAGGTTGAGGAACGGAAAACACTTAACTCCGCATTTGCCCACGATCTCCGCACACCTCTCACGGTGCTAAAAGGGCATAACGAAATGCTGCAGGCAAGCGATAATCCCCGGACGCGGGAAACAGCTGTTACTATGGGACGGCATATATCGCGCATGGAGGCCTATATAAGCAGCATGAGTCATCTGCGGCGCTTGGAGGACGCGCAGCCGGAATATAAAACAGTCCTTTTGCAGCCTTTTCTGTCTGCTCTGTACGAAAATATGGAAATGGTCTGTAAGCAAAACGGGAAAAGGTTATGCCTGCAAAACAGCGTTTCCGCCTCACAGCTATGGTTGTCTATGGATACAGATTTTGTTACACAGGTAAGCAATAATCTGGCCGCAAACGCTGTCCGCTACGCCCATGATACCATAACGCTCTCTTTTTCAGTGTGCGATAACGGCCTGCTGCTTTCGGTAGCCGATGACGGAAAGGGATTTGATAAAAACACCTTGCATAAAGCGGCCAGCCCATACTTTACGGAGGAAACCGATCGAACGGAGCATTTTGGTCTTGGGCTTTACATCTGTCAGCTGCTCTGTGAACACCACGGCGGCTGTTTGCGGATTGAAAATGCCCCCGTCGGCGCAAAAGTGACCGCCTTTTTCAAATTCTCCGCTTCGTAGATCAAAACAGACCCCTGACGAAAGGAGTTTTTATATGGCACTGAAAGCCATTGAACTGACTAAAAAATTTGGCTCAAAAACCGCTGTAAACCGCCTGATTAAAGCAATTTGGTGATATGTCAAGAGTAAATTGAAAAAGAAATAACCCAAAAACCAGTAAAAAAGGGTACAAGAA
>CANQOL010000041.1 GCA_947625475.1 uncultured Acetatifactor sp. | reverse complement strand
AAGAGAAAACGGCTACAGCCCGCATTATTACTGGGTTTGTAGTCGTTTTTTATTTCCATAAGTGTCAAACTCGGGATCTTACTACAAAATCTGGTATTTGTAAATCACTGAATCCTCCCGTCCGGCACTTTTTGCCGTTATGGTGACCTGGGAATGCTCGGGCCGGACGGCGGCCAGCAGCCTTCCGCGGTACGCCCGGCAGACAGGGGAGGTATAATCGTGGGGATCGTCCGTCCTGCCGGAGCCCGTGCCCACCACAGTGCCGCCCTGGGCGGTGACAGTCACCTCGTCCTCTGCCGTCCATGCGATGTTTCCCTCCCTGTCGCACAGGTTAATTTCTACAAAAATCAGATCAGGCGTCCCCGTCCTTCCGGTGCTGTCGGGCACGATCCGAAGGGAAACCCCTTCTCCCACCGTCCGAAGCTCGTCCCTGCCCAGGACCGCCTTGTCCGCGCCATAAGCCGCCGCCTCCAGCCTGCCGGGGGCGTAGGCCACCTCAAACCGGGCGACCCCCTTTTCGTCCGGAGCCTTCCGGCCCAGGGAGACCCCGTTCAGCCACAGCTCACACTCCGCCGCAGCGGTATAGAGCTGTACCTCGGAGATCCTTCCCTCTTCTCCCGGGTAGGTCCAGGTCCTCTCCGCGTCATAAAATCCCCAGGCGGAAAATGCCTTCGGCCTGCCTGTGTTTTCGGGGGCCACGGACAAAATTCTCACAGCCGCCCTGCCCCAGGCCGCGTCCCGGTAATAGGAGGCGGGCTTTTTGAATCCGCAGATGCTGAAATCCCCGCAGTTTGAAATATGCTCGGGGCACTGGGTTAGCCCCCAGCCGGGAGTGGTATCCACCCCGTACACCCGATGGCCCAGCCCCGTCTCGCCGAAGTAATCCCAGCCTGTCCACACAAACTCTCCGATCAGCTTTTTGTGGGAATCCATCATGCCCTTGACCCACACAGCGTCCATGGGATAGCTCTCGGTCACTGCAAAGAGATGGGAGGAAAATACCTTCTCGTCCCCGGGGATGCGGTGGGTGAGATAATTGTATCCCAAAACCTCCAGATTCCCCGCCTGGGGCCCGATCTTCCGGCACCAAAAATCGGGTGTCCCGGGCGGCAGGTCCCCGTCCTTATTCTCGCCGGCATACTCCGGACTGTCCCAGAAATCACAGAACGCATGGGTCAGCGGCCTTGTGTCGTCCTCCCGGCGGATTTCCTCCGCAATCATCCGGCCCAGGGCGTACCCGCCGCACTTGCCCGCCCGCTCGTAAATTTCATTGCCGGTGGACCAAAGAATCACCGACGGGTGATTCCGGTCCCGCAAAACCATGGCGGCAATATCCTCCTTTGCGTACCGGTCAAACCAAAGATGGTAATCGTAAGCCTTTTTCCCGTTTTTCCAGCAGTCAAAAATCTCGTCGATCACCAGCATCCCCATTTTGTCGCAGACGTCCAGCATCACCTTGGAGGGCGGATTGTGGGCACACCGGATGGCGTTAAAGCCGCTTTCCTTGAGGATCCTGACCCGGCGTTCCTCCGCCGAGCGATAGGAGGCGGCCCCCACGATCCCGTTGTCGTGGTGGTTACAGCTCCCGTAGAGCTTTATGGGCCTGCCGTTCAGCAGCAGCCCCTGCTCCGGATCGCAGACGACGGTTCTGACGCCGAAGCCGGCCCGGGCGCTGTCCGTGCCCTCCCGGGTGGCAAGCTGCGCTTTTACCTCATATAAAACCGGCGTCTCCGGCGACCAAGGGGACACGCCATGCAAAACGCATCTGACGTCAAAGCTGTTTTCTCCCTCTTCCAGCCAGACAGAGCGGATCAGCTCAAATCCGATTTCCGGTATGCAAAGGCTAATCTCCCCGGTCTGAGCGCACGATGAAAGGATTTTCGCAGAAAAATCCGCCACCGCACTGTCCCCCTCTATGCTGCGGACTTTGACGGACAGTCCCCAGGGGGCGAAATGATCCCTCCCTGATTTGAGAAGCTCCACCTCCCGGTAAATCCCCGCGCCGGTGTACCATCTGGAGGCTGGCTGACAGGCAGCGTCCACCTCCACCCGCAGCTCGTTCTCCCCCTCATGAAGATACCGGCTGATATCACAGAGGAAGGGCGTATAGCCGTAGGGGTGAAAACAGACCCTCTCCCGGTTCACAAAGACCTCGCACAGCCCCATCACGCCGTCAAAGGAAAGCACCTGGACTTCCTCGGGGGATTTGGTGATTTTCCTGATATATGTCCCCCTGCAGGGCTGAAAATAACCGTAGTCCGCCCCCGTGGGGGAATCAGGCGTGCGCTGGGTTCCCAGCATAAAATCATGGGGCAGGGTGACCTCTCTGCCGTCCCAGCTAAGCCAAGGCTGCCAATTCAGTCGAAAGCTCCAGCCCTCAATCAGTTTTTCGGAAACCATAGACATACCTCCCTTTTTCTTCCAGACATCGATTTTTCACCCGGAGCCGCTTCCCGTCAAATTGGACAAGAATAGTCTGGATATCCAATACTTTTTCCTGCCCATAATACCTCCATCCACTTTCTAGCAATAGTTGCTTCAGGACATCACAATCCTCATACAGATAGATATCCCGCATCCTATTACCCCTCTTTGACTTTATATTTCCTGTCAAGATATTGCTTAATATCCTCCATGGTAACTTCTCCACGCTTTTCTTTTTCAATATATTCCTTAAAATCCTCTGTCGGTTCAAGACCGTCTACTTTTATCATGCCTACTGCATAATCCCATGCCTGCGTATTAGTCATGTGTGTTCCCTCCGTCTACCATCTTTTACCTATCTTTATCCTAAATTAACATACCTAGAACTCTTTCCCGTTTTTCATAAAATCCACAAGATTGATATGCGCTATGCCGTTGCGCCGCTGAAGAAGCGTATCCATTGTGGCAACATATTTGGGGTAGTTGTCTCTGATCGACTCCAAGGGCTTATACTCCTGATCCTCCGTTTCCCTCGACAATGCTGTCGTATAGGATACCTGAACATAGGAATACTGCATCTCGTTATCCCTGAGGATAAAATCACACTCCAGTTTTCCGATTCTTCCTACGCTGACCGAATAATCATGGGATCTCGCGTATACATAGGTAATATTTTCCAAAACCGGCCCATAGTTGACCCTGTTGTCCGTATTCTGGGCAAAATAAAAGCTCAGATCAGCGAGATAGTATTTCTTATCCCCGCTTAGGGATTTCTTGGTTTTCATATCAAACCGCGGGCACTCATAAAGAATCTTTGCGTCGAGCAAAGCCTTGATGTACTTAGCAAGCGTCGCTTCGCTGATCGGCGTCCCCGTCTGTTCGATCGCCTTTTTGAGGCTTTTCAAACTCGTAACTGCACCGAAATGATTGATGATATATTTCTGTACCGTCTCAAAGGTATTTTTATTTCTGATCGCCAGCCGCGCCCGTATATCCTTTTCAAAAATCTCACCGATAACGCTCTGCACATATCTGCGCTTTGCGGCCATAGTATCAAGAAAAATCGTTCTCGGGAATCCGCCCTCTAAAATATAATTCTGCAATTCCTCCTGCCGGTCAGGCGAAATTTCCTTATCGTAAAACTGCTTAATCTTCTCATACTCTTCAAAGGACAGAGGAAACATTTCAAACTCAATATAGCGGCCGGTAAGTTTCGTCATCAATTCACCGCTCAAAAGATAGGAATTGGATCCCGTAATAAAAATCGACCATTCACCTGACCCTCGGAAGCCATTGAGGACCGTCTCAAAACCTTCTACGTTTTGCACCTCATCGATAAAGAGATATTTTTTCCCTTCTGCTTTAGGAGTGCTTTCGAGCAGCTGTTTCAGCTGATCGGCCTTTACAATTTTGTTATAGTCTTTGCTGTCAAGATCGTAGAAAAAAATATTTTCCTCCGGAGTCCCTCCCTGCTTTAATTCATCTGCAATCGTTTCCATCAGGCAGGATTTCCCGCATCTTCTGACGCCGGTGATCACCTTGATGATATCCTCCGCATGGTAAAAGTCGCGAATTTTTTTTAGATAGTTTTCTCTCGGAAACCACGCCATCCTTTTCACCGCCATTCTGTTTTATATGATTACATTAGCAGATCGGAAGGCCGCTTTCAAGTCTAACGTGTGCGTTTTTGCATTTTTTTCAAAATCGCACACGTTACAGTCCGCTTTTCATACCGCCGGATGCAGTACAAGTTCCGGCCGTTACTCGGCATACGAAAGCGTTACAATATTCACCGAACGGGCCGGGACGCGAAGGATACGATTCATAACCGACTCCTTTCCTGCGGTGGAAACTTCCCCGCGCAAAAGATTTCCCGCCAGCATAATTGCTGACGGGTGTTAATGTATCATTCCTGCTTTACCGCACCGTTTCTTCGACTTGACCGATTGCCTGTGCGGTCAGCTTCACCTCATACTACATATTCAAATACTCTCTCTGATTCTGGCAAAGGCTTCATCAATGGGCAGTCCTTCGCCGGATTTCGCTTGATTGCAGCCTTTTTCCATCATGGCATTAAACTGCTCATCGACCGAGCCATCTCTTTTAGGAAACTTCGGAACGGTAAGAGAATACGAAATGCAAGCCGTTATATTTGCTCTTTTGGAGGCCATCCTAAGCACCTGCCTTTCTGTTTTTGATTATGGCATATGGTATGGCTGATTGCAATACATTTTCGGCCATTGCTCGGTATCCATCTTATCATCTTAAAAATCCTATTACTGAGCATTAATTTTCCTCCGCAATTTTCCAAAAACTTCCTCATGGCTCATCCGCGTTGTATCTTCTGCCGCAAGTCTATCCGCTTTATTCAATGCAGCTTCCACCCCGTCTGTCAGTCTCGAATATTCTTCCAGACTAAGCACCACCATTGCACCATATCCGTTTTTCGTCAAATATACAGGTTCACCTGTATTTACAATTTTTTCAATATCCGGAAACTTATTTCTCAAATCAGAAACTGGTCTAATCTGCAGCATATGCTTTCACTCCCTATCAGAATTTTATCTAAATTATATCATTTCCTTCATTCTACTTTACTATGCCGCAAAAAGCAACGGTTATTACAGATTAGAGTTCTTTTCCGCAGCCTGCAGTTGCAGTCTGATTCTTACCCGGCTCCGCAAAAAAGCCCTCCGATTGGGAGGGCCTTAACCTGCAAAAGCAATTCTGTCAGCCGGCGGTTGGATAATAAAAGGTTATGGCGGCTACCGTATGATTCTTTACCAGCAGCCCCACATATCTGGGTATCATGTCCGGTTGATTGAGATGGATATCCGCCGCCATTATATAATCAAACTGATCCGTCCAGCTGTAATACTCTTTTCCCTCATAGTCCCAATCACTGTCCCTCCCGGCATAACTCCTGGGATAGGCCGTTCCGTTCCATCCCATAAAAGAAGTAACCTCCCGGTATATAGGATTGTTTTCAAAATCTATGACTGCCATGTCCGGGTATTGCGCCAAAACATCCTCTTCCCTCATGCCTGTTTTTAATCCGTTGGCAAGTTCATAAGTATCCTCTACAATGGACCAGCCAAACAATTCATATTCTTCCGGCCTGGAATCGTAATTCCCATAATAATATTCCACACCGTCAACTGTAACGGTATACCAGGTTCCAGGTGCAGCGCCCGGCAGATCGCCAATCAATTTCTGCACCTCTCCCTTCTGCACTGCATCCTCAAAGGTATATTCCGGCAGCTCGGGCACCACTGCGACCTCATCCGTCTCAAAAATATGAACCTGCGGTACGGTATCATTCCCTTTCTGATTTACAGAATTTTCTTCCGTTTCGGGTGGCCGGTCAGGCTCCGCAGCACCGGGAGCGCATCCGGCACATGCCGCTGTCAAAAAAGCCGAGAGTATAACTGCTTTTGCCCAAACCTTCAGTTTTTTGGTATTCATATGACGAAATTTCTCCTTTCCGTATCGCTGTTCTCCCTTTTCTCACAGTTTGCTGCAGAACTCTTCGAGCGCCTTTTCATTCTCCGGCTTCGGTTTCTTTTTCGGCTCCACAAGCCATAGCGCCGGCACATCGCCGGTCACTCCCAGAAGCGACCTGAGGGCCGCGAAAGTTTTCTCGGCGCTTCCTCCCAAACTGCATGCCGCAAACGCGAACCGTTTCCCCGCCAGATTCTCCGTCTGAATAAAAGTCCGAAGCGGCGGCGTGACCGTCCCGGCCCAGACCGGCGTAACGAATATAACCTGTCCGTACTGCTCAAGATCCACCTGGTACGGTTCCAGCTCCGGCGCTTCCTTTATGACGGCACTGCCGCCCCCAAAGAAGTATTTTCCAAACCCTTTCTCCGGATATGCCTTCTTCGGCACCAGACGCAGCATGTCCGCGGAGATCGCAGACGCGATCCGCTCCGCCATCCACTGGGCATTTCCGCTCTGAGAATAATACACTACAAGCGTTTTCATTTTATCCTCCCTGCATCAGGATCTTCTTACTACAGATTCATTTTATCAACAATTGCCGCAGGTCTCGCGGTCACTTATATCTTCCCTTGTTATATTTTATTACATTATATGTCCTGACGCAAACATTTTTTCATCACACTGTTTTGCATTGTTTTACAAACCCAAAGGAGGATTCTTATATGAATGAATAATAGGATATCTGCATATACTAACTATGGAATACATCATCCAAAAGCCATGAAAAAAACGTTGACTTTCAACAGTTCCTGTGATAGACTGTATTCCAGTGATCAGGTTTCAGATACTCGCGAGGACTGAGACCGGGGGAGGACCTGAGGGCCCTCCTTTTTACTTTTGCGAAAAGAGGAACTAATATGCCAAAACCGTTTCTTACATACGACGATCAAATAAAAAAACTGACTGACGATAAGCAAATGAAGATTGCAGATCCTGCATACGCCAAATCGATTCTAAAAGACATCAGCTATTTCTCCCTGATCGGCGGTTATAAAACTCCATTCATCAATCCCATGACCCGTGTTTATCAGAACGATACTTCCTTTGAGGATGTCCTCGCTCTGTATCAATTTGACCTTTCACTCCGGGAACTTGTATTCAAATATCTTTGCCAGATCGAGTGCAAGATCCGGCAGCTCACATCATACGCCTTCTGCAGCAAACACGGGGAAACTCAGAGTGCTTACCTGAACCCAAATAATTATAACTATACAAAAAAGAATGCAGCGGATATTACCCGGTTAATCCAGCTTCTGGATTATCATGCCAACAAAAATAAAGAACACAAATACGTTCTTCATCAGCGAACCGTTTATCACAATGTACCCCTTTGGGTGCTGGTGAACACACTTACTTACGGACAGATTTCCAAGTTTTATGCGCTGCTTCCGTTTCAAATACAGAGCAATATCAGCAGGGAATTTCCATATATAAATGAAAAAGGCTTAGAACAATATTTAAAAATCCTCACCCTTTTCCGCAATGTCTGTGCCCATAATGAACGCCTGTATTCGTTTCGAATACAGATTGACTTTCCTGATACACCATTGCATGAGAAACTTGGAATACCTAAAAAGGGGAACCAATACGTTTTTGGAAAGCGTGATCTGTTTGGGCTGGTAATCGCCTTCCGCTATCTTCTTCCAAGACAAAGTTTCCTTGCTTTTAAACAATCCCTGATCCGTATTCTAAAACAGTACATAAAGAGCAGTAGCAAGATCAGTGAGCCTGCTCTACTCAACATGATGGGCTTTCCCGCTAATTGGAAAAATATAACCCATTGACGGGCCATTGGAACATCTACAGATATTCGATCCATTCCAGATCGTCTGCACTGCATTCTGTAAAATGAGACATTTCACCTGTTTTCACTTGAATCAAATCTGTATATGCGCTCAACGCCTCATAATTCGTCTGTAATTCCGCGTTGCCTTCCACATACATCATCTCCCGCGGCAGTTCCAGAACCAATACATACTGTTTCCCGCCCTGTTCATATAATCCCAGCACTCTGTCCGTTTCAAAGATATACTGTTTTTCGCCCGCTTCATGCAAATAAAAGCTCAAATAACACAGCACTCCCGAGCCGTCCGCTTCCGCGTTCGTTTTTTCAGAGACAATAAACGTGGTGCTCACGGGAGCGCTTTCCGGCCCGGTCTCTACATCATAAACTGTTTTACCCATCCAACTGTCCGGCAAAATAATCTCCAGTCCGGTAATAAATTTAAGGGTGTTTTCAGACTCTGATGCTTCTTCCCAAAATCTGTTGATATTTATATCCGTATTACCGGCCGGCACTTTCCCGCAGGCACCGCATACTAAAAGGATCCACATTAACGCAAAACACAAATTTGCTTTTTTCATATATTTAATCCCTCCCTAAACTTCTCCTACTTTTCCAATCCATAAAAACTTACTCTCCATTCACCGTTTTCAACCACAAAAATTACGGAAAGATACGTCAGGCTATCTTCTCCCGGAACAACAAACGGCTTGGATAAGGTATATTTCTCAGCATCTGACAGCCCGCTGATACCGGCCAGCCCCGTGATGTCCCGTATATCCATATTTTCAACTTCTTCCGGATTTCCGTACACATCTATATCGTCACTGTAGGAAGCAGATAAAAACCCTTTTACAGCCTCCGCATCACCGTGAAAATATGCCTGACAAAAATCCTCCATTCTCTGCCGCAGGTTTTGCACTTCCCCGGGCTCTTCTTCCTCCCCAAGTCCCTCTGCCTCTCCAAATCCTTCTGCCTCTCCAAATCCTTCTGTCTCCCCAAGTCCTTCTGCCTCTCCGCTGCCTTGCGTATCATCCGCCATTACAGCTTGAGATGCAGCAGCATCTGCAGGGCCGTCTTCTGCCGCCACATTCGGCAGATAAGGATCTCCCATCAGTTTGGCCTCCCAGCCGCCTCCCCAATAATCATAGATCATCTGCATATCCTCAATGTACCAGCCCTCCGGCGTATAGGAACACTCGATGCACTTCACGCTCTCTGTCCATGGATCTACATAGGCCACAAAGCGCAGCATCGCTTTGCCGTCCTTTTCAAAGATATTCGCTCCCATTCCGGCAAAATCCAGGTCTTCCGGCCCGAAGCCGGTGGGCTGCGCCGTAGAATAATTATCATTGGGAATAAATTCCCCATCGTAGTCTTCCCAGCCTACCCACTTTAGTTCCAGATCCGGATTCTGGATAAAGTTGCTGGGATACTCCACCAGCACAGGCTCCCCCGCTTCATTTCTTGCCACATGGAGGACGGAAGTCTCCCCGCCCCCATAGGTGCTTCCCCTGGCAATTCTGTTCACCACGATATCCGGCAGGCCGTCGCTGTTCAGATCGCCTGTAACCAGATAGGAAACCCAGTAATCCGGATATTCGATCAGGGCAATATCTCCGTTATGAAATTTGGCAAGCACCTGGGTAGATGCGTAATCTCCGAATACATTGTCCGTTACCAGCACCCTGTCCTCCGTCCCGTCTCCGTCCAGATCTGCCCGGATTTCTATGCCGGTGTCGATGGGGACTTTTTTCGCGGCATAAACCTTTCCGCCGTTCTGAAGATGAATCAGGCTCCCGGCCAGTACCAGAACCGCGCAGGCCGCCGCAATCAGGAAAACACCTTTCTTTTTCCTGCCGTTTATGATGCTGTCAAATCTACGCTTGATAAACTTCACGCCCTGCACATACCCGGTGGAAGCCGCGCTCCATTTACAGCTGCCCTTTGCGACCCAGGACATGATCACATCGCTGTATTCTTCCCTGTATGCCCTGCCTTCACCTGATACGACAGCCTCGTCGCAGCATATTTCAATATCCTGCTCCGCCGCTTTTCTCAGCAGCCAGACCAAGGGATTGAACCAGTGGATGATGTTGACCAAAAGGAAAAACAGCTTCCATAAAATATCCCTCTTTTTACAGTGCAGCAGCTCATGTCTTAAGATAAAGCGCAGATCCCGCTCGTACGAAACATCGTCCGGCAGCACAATCCTATTCTGTAATACGCCTATGGTAAACGGCCCCATAGAGGGATCGCGCAAAGTCCATAGGCGGGGGACTTTTTTCAGATGATACCGCTTCGCTTCTTCCTGCAGGATTCCCCGGATATAGGGATCCGTACATTCCTGCCCCAGCCGTTTGATTTTCCCTTTCAGTCTCCCATAACCGGCAGAGTAATAAAGCAGCAGCGCCGCGCCGGCACATACCCAAAGGATAAAAAAGACATCCGTGACCGTAATCTCCTTCCCTGCCGTACCGGATCCTGCAGGACTTTGGATTCCCTGTGCTTTGGCAGATACGGTTTGCCCGGCATCTGCCGCCTGCCCGCTCTGTGTGGCTGCCTTTGCCGTATTTGTTACATTTGCGGCAGGCTCCGCATCTCCCCGCCGTATCACCACATCCGGAATATCCACGCTGTACGGCAGAACAGCAGGCATGCGAACGGGCACCAGACAACAGACAGCAATCAGGCCCCATATGATCTTTCTGCATTTTGCGCCATACCTTTTCCCGCAAAAGGAAAAGACCAAAAGAAAGATAAAAATACACACGCCAGCCACGGCAGAAGTATTCAAAAGAGCTATCATAAATGGTCTCATTCCCCGTCCCTCCCCTCCAGGGAATTCAGGTATTCCCGAAGCTCAGCGATCTCTTTTGGGGAGATGGAATTCGTCTTGCAAAGCTGCGCGATCATCTTTGCGGCGGAATTATCGTACAGCTTTTCCAAAAAGGACCTGCTTTCCTGTACCTGATACTCCTTTTGGGAGATCAGCGCAGCATAATAGTTGGTGCGCGTGCTTCTGTCGCAGGATACATACCCCTTGTCTGCCATCCTTGCCAGAAGGGTCATTAACGCTGCCAGCTTCCAGTCATACCTGCCTTTCAGTCCCATCAGTATCTCATTGGAGGTCATGGGAGCGTTCCGTTCCCACAAAACTTTCATGATTTCAAATTCCGAATCTGATAATTTTTTCATGCTGAGTCTGTCTCTCCCTTCTTGTATTAACTTTATGTTTATATTATACATTGTGTTAATGTTGGTGTCAATGTTAATTTCAAAAAAAAAGCTCAAATTATTTAATTATTTTCGTCTTTCCCGATAATCTCATCGTAAAGATCCAGCCCGAAGCTGGTCAGCTCGGGCGCATGGGGGATCATCTTGTAGGTGCGTCTTCCGTCCTGGGTCCGCTGGGCGCTCAAAAATTCGGCGCGCCACCCTGCCTCCCCGCTCTGCGCTTCCTGAAAGACCCTCTGTGCAAAGGACAGCAGATGCGTCACCGTAAGCACCTTCACCCCCGCCTCCGTCAGGGCCCTCACCACGTCATAGGCGATCACCGCCCCCTCCTTCTCCGTAGTGGACGCAAAGGATTCATTCAAAAGCACCAGAGAGGCGGGGCCCAGATGATCCACGATTCTGCTCATACGGCCCAGTTCCTCGTCCAGCCTTCCGCTGTTCATCTCACTGTCCTCACGTCTGGTAAAGTGCGTGAAGAGGGAAGGGAAAATACCGCTCTCATAGTTTAATGCCGTCACCGGCAGCCCGCACTGCATCATCACCTGGGCCACTCCGATGCTGCGCAGGAAGGTGGATTTCCCGCCCTGATTGGCCCCTGTGACGACTAAGAGCGTGCTCCCGCTGATTTCACAGGTGTTTCCCACGGGATTGGCCCGCTGTCCCAGACACATGACAAACTCCTTCAGATCCTGAAAACGCAGTTCTTCCGGGCCGGCCGCCTTCGGATAACAGTACGGCACCCCAAACCGCTCCATGCAGTGCTTCAAATTTACCGCTCCCCGGTAGAAGGCCGCCTGGAAACGCAGCCGGTCAAAAAAGCTGCTGAACTCGTCAAAAAAAGGCTGGCAGAAGTTGATCACATAACGCACGATCTCATATTCCATCTCCGCCGTCTGGGAGGGAAGCGCCATCCCCTTGCGCACAGAAAAGGAATCCGTGATCCGGGAGCTGAAATAATCCTGGGCCCTTCCCAGCGTGCTGTTGGGATCCCTCCGTTTTTTCCGCTGGGTTTCCAGCGCCTGAAGCCGGATCCCATCCGGCTTCAGGCCCTCTCCCAGCCCGCAGCTTAAAACGATCCTGGGCTTGTTCACAAGGCGGCTCTCCCCATACCCCTCCCCTTCCTTTTTGTCGGCATAGAAGGCCACCGCCTTCAGAATATTTTCCAGCCCCGCCTCCCTCTCCGGGCCGAAGGCTTGCTCCAGTCTTTCCGCCATCCCCACAAGACCTTCGGAATGAAGCTTTCCGGAGTATTCCCGGAAAAGCTCCTTTATTTTCTTCAGATAGGTCACAAACAGCCGCATCACGTGAACCTCTGTGATGAGACTGCGGGCGGAATCCTTCGTCCCCGTCCGCTGACTGGCCCTGCGCCCCAGCTTCTCCCAGCATTCCAGGGCCTCCCCGGAAAGCTCATACAGTCCGCGGATAAAATCCTCCTGTTCCAAACAGTCCTTTACGATCTCCTGGCGGTAGAGGATCTCCTGCTCCGTCTCCAGCGGAACCAGCATCACCCTTTTCATGGCGTCCTCCAGAACCGGATCCGCCTCCTGAACCTGCTTTACCTTGCCGCCCTCCATCACAATCTCCCTGGCGGAAGCGGAAAACAGGGCTGTCAGCCCAAGGTCCTGCACAATCGCCTTCTCATCATAATACCTGTCACGGTTTATGTGGTCTTTGTCGGAATAAAGCAAATAGACATTCACTGCAATCTCTCCCTCAGCTGCTCATAGGTGAGCCCATGCCTGCCCGCCTGCTGTGCGGCGCCGGCGCTTTCCTCTGCCGGGCACCGCATAATCCGGAAGCTCTGCCTGCCGTTTTCGTCCAGCATGGCCCGCAGGCTCACGATCCCATGGCCCTCCTTGCTCAATTCCCGAAGATGGGTCACATAGATTCCCCGGCAGCCGGATTTCAGAAAATGCTCCAGGACTCTCTTTCCCATGATGCAGGCGTCATAGTTGGCGGCAGTGGTAAACAGCTCGTTGATGACCACAAAGGCGCCGGCACAGGCATCCCGCATCATCGGCGCAAGGCGCACCAGCTCTTCCTTTAATTTGCCCCGCCCTGTCTCCACACTTTCCTCCACGGAAAAATGAGTCAACAATCCGCCGAAATGCCCCAGGCCCGCCTTCCGGGCCGGCACGTCCAGCCCCATTTTCGCAAAATAAACCAGCTGCCCCAGGCTTCTGGCAAAGGTGGTTTTGCCGCCCTGGTTGGGCCCGGTCAGCACAAAAAAACGCTCGTCCGCCCCGTAGAACATATCGTTGCTGACCACCTTCAGCCCCTGTGAGGCTCTGACACAGGCCAGCGCCAGATCATAAAGCCCTTCGGCCTCCATGGGCACATCCTCTCCCACACGGGGCGCCGCAAAGCAAAAGCCCTGCTGTCCCATCTCCTGCTCAAAGCCGTAAAAGGACAGATAATACTGAATTTCCGACGCGAAGCGCAGGAAAACCTCCTTCTCATAGTCCGGGAAGCTGCGGCAGAACCGCTCCGCATTTTCAAAAATTTCCGGGTTCTGCTTCCGCACCAGCCCAAGCAGCTCCTGTTCCAATTCCGACAGATCCGCCGAAAGAGAAAAGGGGCCGTGCATCCGCACATTTTGGCCGGGGAAGCATTGCATCAGAAAAGTATCATATGCCCCCGCCGTCTCTCCGGGAGTTACCGTGATCCGATCGTTCTCATAGGTAACGGTGAGCCTCACCCGCCCGATTTCTGAAATCAGCTCCCTGGCCGTCTCCTGCAGCCCTTTAAACTCAGGGGAATCCAGATACCGGCAGAGAGTCTCCCGAAATGCCCTCATGCCCTGGGATGAGAGCTTTAAGGGTTCCAGAACCTGGGCCAGAGCCGCCAGGGCCTGACAGTATACAAAGGCTTCCTGCACATGCAAAAAAGATTTCTGCAGATCCAGATGTACTTTTTCCTTATTCTCCCGGAGCCTGCTGTGCTCCTCCATGCGTTCCACAAAGCGGCAGAGCCCCTCATAGGCGCCGCTGTTCTTCACATCCCCGAAAACCTCCCTGCGGTAATCCTCGCAGGCCCCGTTGGCAGGCAGATAATAATAAAAGGAAGCCACCTCCCGCTGCCAAAGCGCCTGGATCCTCTCTACAATCCGATCCAGGTTCAGATCCCAGAAGAAGGGAGGCCGCGCCTCGTCCCGATAGGGGCTCTCTTCGGGATCCAATATGCTGACAAACTCGGTCGAAAACCGCAAATCCGTTGTATTCTCCATCTCCGTCACCTGCCAATTATGGGAATTTTCCCGGTTTTTATCTCTCATCCAGATACAACCCCACCCTATTTTCCAGATGCTCGACAAGCGCCTCCTGGGTCTGGCCTCCGGTCAGGAAAATGTTCAGCTCTTCCATCAGGATATCCGTCAGCTCTCTGGGAAGATTTTTCCTGGGCTTGGCCTTCTCCAGCAGGTCGTACAGGGTTTCCCCGTCCCGGGCGGGATCGGCCTGATCCTCCAGATAAAACTGAGGATACCCGTTCAAGCCGGTGAAGGTGTATTCATTCATGGAGGCGATCTGCCAGTCCAGCACATCCTTCCGCACACTCATGGAGAAGCCGCTTTGCTCTCCCTCCCCCGCAGCCTCCCGCTGATAATCGTAGGAGAGAAGGAACAGAAGAAAGCTGCGGGCAATCTGCTTTTCCTCCGGTGAGGCCCCGGCGCGCAGGGCGATGGGACTTCCCCCCTCGATGTAATGACAGGCCCCCTCCCCGGAGGGAAGCCCTGTCATCCGGAGCGCCTCTCCGCCCCAGATCCGCAGGCAGGCCAGATCCTCTGGCCGCCGGAGGGATACCACGCCCATGGGCGACTCTCCGCTTTTTAAGGCATCGGGACTGCCCTGTCTCTTCCCTTCCATAAATATCTGTGCCAGTCTGGCGATCTTGCCAAAGGATTCCCCCTGAAAATAGGTCTCTCCCAAATCGGCGTCAAATAGGGGGCTGTCCTCCAGGCTGCCGTAGAAATTGCCGACAAAAACCAGTCCGTCACTGCCGCTCATCGGATTGTATACGGATTTCAGGGACGCATCCTCCTCGTCAAAGCAGGCCAGAAAAGCGTCGTAATCCCAATCCTCCGGCTCCTGGCGGAAGGTGATTCCTGTGGTCAGAGAGAAATCTGTCACTACACCCCGGAGGGTTCCGTCGATCCGTCCCAGATCCAATGCCTTGGACACATATAGGTCCTCCCAGCCCTCTCGGATCGGCAGTTCCTCCAGGGAATCCCACCAGTCCCCATGCGATTCAAAGCCGGTTAGCGTTGTGTCCACCAAAACAGGCCCCTCCCCGGCGATAAGCTCCGTCAAAAGGGAGGTATCCCCATATGCCAGAGAAACCAGTTTGACCCGGCAGGCAGGGTATTTTTTCTGAAAGGCGGCCGCAGCGGACTGATATTTTCCGGCGCTGCCCGCCCGCACCGCAAAGGTGATCTCCCGAAGAGAGACTTCCTCCCGGGTGGGTTCCAGTTTCAGATAATTGCTCCCCTGGGAATCCACATAAATCAGGCCGATCTCTCCCTCCGGCGCTGCCCGCATGGCCTCAATCCGGGAGGCCGACACCCCGTGATTGCTCCAGGTATACAAAAGCTCCGGATTTTCCCCCAAAAGACCGCTTCGGTAAAGCCCGGTGCCGTCACAGTACAGCAGCGTCCCCTCATCCTGAAGAATAAAGTCCTTCCACAGGGGCTCTCCCTTGGCTAAAAGCTCCAGCCCTTCTCCCTGGGGATCCGCCAAACGCAGCTCTCCCCCCAGCTTCAGCCCCACTCTGCCGTCATACAGATCAAACAGCCTCAGCTCCAGATCCCGGGGAAAGCCCCCTCCGGGCGTCACCTCCCGCAAAAGCTCCCCGTCCGGCCCGGCGATATAGTAATGAACGGAGCCGTCAGACAACCGGTCTGTGATCATATGAAGGTTTCCCTCCCCGTCCACCGCCATCTGCCGGGGAAATTCGTAGTCGCTCCGATCCAGAAAGTCCGCATAAAAGCCCTCCGACAGACGTTTTTCTCCGTCCGACTCAAAGAAGAGATAACGATACCCCGCCTCCCCATACTCTATGTTCATCATAAGATATCCGCTGCCCGCCTGAGTTCCAACGGCCCATGCCTGGTTGAGCTGTCCCTCCCAGAACAACAGCCTCCGGGAGGTTTCCTCTCCCTGATCCGTGACGGTTTTCAACTCATCCCAGCATTTCTCCCTCTCCTGGGAGAGATGTTTTTTGAAAACCGCGGCGCCGTCCTCCCCCAGCAGATAGATGCAGGCGCCGCCCTCTACAGCGTCCCCGTCCTCTCCGTCCTCTGTATACCGAAGGGGTACATTCGTCAGGGCCGAATAGGCATCCAGGGAATTGTCCTGCCAGGGCATATCCTCCAAAAAAAGAAGCTCATTGTTGGACATAGTGCTGTCCGCATTCCCCGCCGGCACGTCCAAGGCCCCGGCCTGCGTATCCTCCGGGGCCGGCTGAATCTGCGGCTCAGGAGTGGCTGCCGGACTCTCCTGCTCCCCGGCGGCGCACCCGGCAAGGAGAAGGCACAGACACAGCACCCCTCCCGCAGCAGCCGCCGGTAATCTTCCTGCCCGGCCGTTTTTTCTCTTTTTCATTTTAATCTCCATTTCGGACCCCCCATATTCCATAAGATTTTCACCCGTGATTAACCGTTCTCATCCAGATACAGCCCCACCCTGCTGCGGATCACATCCAGCACCTGTTCCAGTGTCTTCTGGGAGAGGAAATAAGGCTCTGCCTCCTCCTCAATTATAGTGCGGATCTCTCCCGTCCGGAGGGGATAGGGCACCGCCTGATGGAGTACCTGCATCAGTTCCTCCAGGTGAGAGCTTTCATCCGGATCCCGATCGATCATGGTCATTCTGCCGTTCGGTTCCACCCAGGCATACTGCTTTTTCTCCGAGAGATAAATCACCTGGCTGGGAGGCACATCCTCCCTCACGCTGAGACCGTTCTCCATATATCTCTGACTCTCAAAGCTGAAGAGATCCTCCAGCAGCAGTCTGACGCCCTCCTTTTCCACCGACTTCGGATTCACAGCGATCAGGCCCGCCGCCGTCAGGAAATTTCCCGAGCCTTCCCGGGAAGGATAGCCCACCGGTACAAACTCATCTCCCAGTTTTTCGCCCATAGAGGCAAAATCCATCCAGGAAGAGACAGGCAGCTCGGCGCCCAGGAACCTTCCCTCCCGCACATACAGGGCGGCCCGGTCCATATAGGCGGAAGGGGCCGCCGGGTCCTCCTGCCCTGAGGATTCCGCGCTGTCCCTCACCAGGGGGAGCACCTCTTCCAGCACCCTCATCAGTTCCTCTAAGCTTTCCGGGGCAATGTCCTCTTCGCTGTACCCCAGCAGGCAGTCCAGATTAAACAGACACAGATCAGACATCATGGGATAAAAGATTCCCTCCAGCTGCGGATGTTCCTCCATAACCGCCAGCACATCCTCCGTATTCCAGGAATCCCCCGTCCAGTATCGGCTGCTGACGGCCAGGCTCCGCAGGTTCACGGACATCGGAAGGCCCACCAGCTTTTCTCCCACTCTTCCCATTGCCGCCGCGCCGGGCAGCAGACTTTCCAGCGTCTCCTGAGAGAGCAGCCCGGACAGATCCCCCAGGGCTTCATTCTCGGCCAGCCTCTCCAGATCCTCCTGGGACAGATAGAGGACGTCCGGCCCCTGTCCGTTGATCACCTCCATCAAAACCCGCTCCGGATCCTCCTGGCTGTACTGAACCGGCCAGAGAGGATGCTCCCTGGTAAAATTCGCCGTTCTCCCCTTCAGGAAGGAATTGCCGCCGTTCAAATCGGCCACGGTCAACTGAGGATTTATCTCCGGCTCCTGCTCCGAGAGCGTCAAAATATAGGTCTTTTCCGACTCCTGGGACAGAAGCCGCAGATTTGCCCCCACAGCCAGCAGGGCCGTGTTTTCTGCCTTTTGAACGGCGTTTTCCCTCAGATCCAGGAGGATGCTTCGCGTCCCCCTGGCCACATTCCATCCCACAAGCTGTCTGTCTGTGGCGTAATACAGGGTCTCTCCAAAAAGACCGTACCACCGCACCACATATCCCAGGCTCTCATCCCATCTGCCCAGCGTCTTCATCTCCCCGCCGGCGGGATCCAGCCAGACAAACTCCGGCTTCTCTCCGGAACCGCAGGCAAAGATCAGCTGCCCGTCTGCGGTATGAATCCCCTGACAGAAAAAGGGGTTGCCTCCCCCGGGGAGAGCCGCGTCTGCGATCAGGCTCCCCTCCCGGTTCAGCACAAATACCGCCTGTTTTTCCAGATCGCACAGATACAGATTGCCCTCCCTGTCACAGTAAGCGTCTCTTCCCCCGTATTGAAGCGCCGCATCCTTCCAGATTTCTTTCTCCCGCAGCAAGCCGGCCACATCCGTGCACTGCTTCATCTGCCCCTGCGCATCTGTGTATACCACATAATAATGCCCTGCAGACATTTCGCCCTCCGGCGTCTCTTCATACGCATCCGCCACCCAGAAGACGCACTCATTGGATGAGACAACATCCATTCCCAGGATCTCACCCTCCGGTATATCCCACTGGTCCGGCGTCAGATGAATCGCTGCCCCGCTCTCCCCGGCCTCTGTCCGGCTCAGGGTGCAGACCACACCCTCAGGCGTATTGTAGTAGGTGTCAAACAGATAAAAGGAGTCCCCTGCCGCTCCATAGCTGTGCATCTCCCCGAAGTAATCCTGCGGCCTCTCCTGGGGCACTCTCTCAAAATCCGCCACATACAGAAGCTGTTCTTCCTCCTGCCCCCCTGCCAGAAAGCCGGCCCCCTGCCAGCTGTCCGTATCCTCCGGGGCCGGCTGCATCTGCGGCTCAGGAGTGGGCGCCGGACTCTCCTGCTTCCCGGCAGCGCACCCGGCAAGGAGAAGGCACAGGCACAGCACCCCTCCCGCAGCAGCCGCCGGTAATCTTCCTGCCCGGCCGTTTTTTCTCTTTTTCATTTTCCACCCTCCTTAATTATAACCACCGTCTGAATCGGTGGTATTCAAAAATCAAATCAATAATTGATAGGACAAACCGAATGAGTTTGATGATAAATTGTATTTAAATGCACTTTATGTCCGCAAAGAGGACTATATCCATACACCTCTTCGGCAGAATATGAAATATAACAGATCTGTGTTCCACTGCTCTCGGATAGTTTTGCCATATGAGAACCGGACCAACCGGATACCGACCCTTGCTGCGTCATATGCGGGTGCTGACATACATTATCCTCTGCATGAAGCTGGTCTCCCAGGTTCATCCATACAGATAGACACATAACCATTAGTACTGTTAAAATACTTTTCATTTAAGATACCTCCTGTGCTCAGTATTTTTTTTGATAAAAAATCAGCAGTCAAAATTTCGGACCTTCCCGGTGGCCCATGGGCTGCCCACATCGCAGCGCCCGTGATGATACTGCTCCTGCACGGTTCCCTCATCCAGTTCATCCGTGATGCCCACGCTGATACGGCTGACCCCGCCGGAGGTCTTTCCATCCAGCATCCGGATAATCTCATCCACCCTGGCATCCTGCCCCTCTCCCCCGCCATCTTCACAGTCAGGTACGGCTGTCCTTTTTCCCAAATCCTCTTCCACTTTTTTCCCTCCTATTTGCACGCGGCTCGGTTTACCCGTTCTCATCCAGATACAGCTGCACATACAGCCCCGCCATAGAACAAACGCCTTACAGTTCAATATTCCAGGCTGTCTTCCTTCAAAAGGAAATACTTCATTCCCATAATCACAAAGCCTTCCTCATTTCTCCAGGGCTTTTTAGTCCCGCCCACAAGGATGATCTTCTTGAAGGAATCCGGAATGCTGCGCAGGGGCTTAAGCTCCTGGGTCTGTTTTTCTTCTGCGGTCATATCGTATGCGGCCTGAATATAATATCTGCTGCTTCCGCAATTTGCCACGAAGTCAACTTCCAGCTGTTTGCGGACACGCCCGCCGCCCTTATCCCTGTCAAAGACCTCCATAACCCCTACATCCACATGGTAACCGCGAATCAGCAGTTCGTTATAAACGATATTTTCCATGATATGGTTCGCTTCCTGCTGGCGGAAATTCAACCGGGCGTTTCTCAGTCCCAAGTCGGTGAAATAATATTTCTGATTAGCGCCTATATATTTTCTGCCCTTAATATCGTATCGGCCCGCCCTGGAAATCAAAAAGGCATCCGCCAGGCAGTCGATATGATGGGAAATCGTTTTGTTGGAATAAATCATCTGGCGCTCGCTGGCAAAGGTATTTGCAATTTTGGACGGATTGGTCGGTGCGCCGATTGCGGAGGCCAGCACGTCAACCAGGATCCCAATTTCATCCGCGCTCTGAATTTTGTTTCTTTCAATCACATCCTTCAGATAGACATTTGCAAAAATATTCTTCAGATATTCCGCTTTCTGCCGTTCGCTCCCAAAGCCTGCCACCTGCGGCAGGCCGCCATATGTCATATAATCCTCCCAGGCATCCTCAAAATCTCCCTCATAAACGGGAAAAAATTCCGCAAAGGAAAGAGGATAAACCCTTATTTCGTCACCTCTGCCTCTAAACTCCGTTACAATATCGCTGGACAGGAACCTGGAATTGCTGCCGGTTACATATACGTCAATATGATTCATGCGAAGCAGACTGTTCAAAACCTCTTCAAACCGCGGCATAAACTGCACTTCATCCAAAAGAAGGTAGTATTTCCCGTCGTCCTTCACGGAATCTTTGATATATTGAAAACAAACCCTGGGATCTCTCAGTTCCTCCCGATCGATGCCATCCAGCGCAATTTCCAAAATATGATCGGCAGCCACGCCGCTTTCCAGCAAATATCTCTTGAAAATGGTGAACAGCAAATAGGATTTTCCGCATCTGCGGATACCGGTAATCACCTTTATCATCCCGTTATCTTTTCGCTCAATCAGCTGCCGCAGATAAATGTCTCTTTTAATTTCTGTCATTTCCATTCCCCGTTTCCGTGCATCTGCACACTTTTTGGTAATGACATTTTATCACGAACCCATTCTTTCAGTCAAGACTTCCTTATCATGCAAAAGCAATTCAGCGGACAAGCGGCTGTTCCCTACCCATTCTCATCCAGATACAGCTGCACCCGGTTCTCTATGATGTCTGTCACCTCCTGGGCCGTCTTGTCCCCGCTCCAGTATGCCCCGCTTTCCTCCAGGACAATATCAACCATCGTCTGGTTTCTGAGGGGCATACTCCTGCACTCTTCCAGCATGTCCTCTATCTCCCCGATGCGTTCCTGGGTTATAATGTAGCCTTTCCCGTCTCTGAACACGTCCGGCTGCTGCTCCGGCTCGAAGAGCCCCTGCTCCCGGTATTCCTCCGCCAGTTCCTCGGCGGCCCGGCTCTTCTCCAGGGCCTCCTCCCTGGCCTCATCCAAAAGCCTTTTGGATGCTTTCCTGTCTGCCGGGAAATAATCGGTTTTGCTCTGGCCCTCATCCCCCAGACAATACTCCAGGAACTTCCAGGCACCCTCCTTGTGGGCGGAGAGAGCGTTGATCCCGATATTCTCCGCGCTGGCGAATACAGCCATATCCTCCCTCAGGGGATATCCCACCGGCACCATACCGGCATCTCTGTAGGCCCCGTCCGCCGCCGTATAGCTTTTCAGATCATACCCCAGACAGGTGGCCGCCAGCGTTTTGCTGTAGGAGACTCCCTCCTGTATCCCCCAGCGGCCGGACGCCTCCAGTATCTGGGCCCACAGGGGATCCTGGAAGCTGCAGGTGTACTCATCCCAGTCTACCAGACCCTGCAGATCCTCCGAATTGCCAAGCAGAAGCAGCAGAATCTTCGCAGGCGTGTAAAACAAATCCTTGTTAAAGGTTTCCCCCACCCGGGGCTTTCTCTCCAGCAGCTTCAAAAAGCCCTGAATATTTTTCTCATCCATATCCTCCGCCAGGTCTTCCCTGAGGTATACTGTCATGGGATACAGCTCGTAAGCCATCCCATACACTCCCCCTTCGTAGGAAAAGCCGCTGTATGCCGCCGGATACAGATCGCTCCACTGCATACCGCTCTTCTCCAGATACGGGGTCAGATCCTCCAGCACTCCCTGACGGATCATAGCAAGGGGACTGCTTAAAGCCGCCTCGCCGATCAGATCCGGCCCCCGTCCCGCCGCAATATCCACAGCTGTGCGCTGCACGTAATCTTCGTAATCCTCTCCCTCCCCCATACTTTCTATGGTCAGAAAATACTCTGTCTGGCTTTGGTTGAACCCCGCCGCCAGATTTCTCAGGGAGGGCGCCACATAGGCGGCCGTCCGGCAGGTCAGTACGGTGCGCCCGTCCTCCCGGATGGGCTCTGTCGTGAGGGTATCCCGCCGGTAACTCCCATCCTCCCTCAGATATAACAGAATCTCACAGCTTCTGGCGCTGACCTGACGCAGTGCCACCGGTTCTCCCTCCATGGCGTAAGGGGTCCGGTCCCACTTTAGGTAATCGGTTCTCGCCAAATCCGAGAGCCCCAGCTCGCAGATTCCCTCCGACGTCTCCAGCACCGTCAAGGATTTCTCATATCCCGGGGCAAGCAGACGGCCCCCCACTATATCGCCCAGCCTTCCCTTGCTCTCCGTCTTCCTGGTGCGAAGGTCAAAGGTCTCCACCCTGGTGTCACTATAGTACAAAACCGTCTCCCCATATTTTGTCTCTGTGATCTGCGCTAACGCGCCGTCCGCCTCCCGGCGGCAGAGCTCCTCCCCCGCTTCGTCCAGACAGACAAAGGAACCGGTGTTCTCATAGGCATAGTAGTTTCCCTCTGAGGTTCTGTACCAGTTTACACTGCCCCCGAGCAGCTCCTGGGGAAGATCCTCCAGCACCGGCTGAAAAGTATCCAGGTCAATATCATATTCATACAGACAGCCATCGTACTGCCCGGAGTCTGCATCAAGAAGACTGTAAAAAGCCACCGCCCTCTCCCCGTCAAACTGCACGCCCAGCAGATGATCCGGCAGAGAAAATTCCTTCTGCTCCACCTGCACCTCGTAGATCTCCTGGGAAGCGCCCTCCCCCGCAGCAGAGGATTCAACGGTCTCTTCTCCGCCTCCGGCCTGCATGGGCAGACTCCCGGATTCCCTGCTCCCGCCGCCCCCTGCGCAGCCGGTCAGGGCGGACAGAATCAGACATATTCCAAACAGACAAGCTATACCGCTTCGAAAGATCGTTCTTCCTCCGCCCTTTTTCCGGTTCATGCCAATGCCTCCCTTTACCCGTTCCCGGTTCATGCTGACGCGCCTCCCCTTACCCGTTTTCGTCCAAGTACAGCTGCACCCGGTTCTCTATGATGTCTGTCACCTCCTGGGCCGTCTTGTCCCCGCTCCAGTATGCCCCGCTTTCCTCCAGGACAATATCAACCATCGTCTGGTTTCTGAGGGGCATACTCCTGCACTCTTCCAGCATGTCCTCTATCTCCCCGATGCGTTCCTGGGTTATAATGTAGCCTTTCCCGTCTCTGAACACGTCCGGCTGCTGCTCCGGCTCGAAGAGCCCCTGCTCCCGGTATTCCTCCGCCAGTTCCTCGGCGGCCCGGCTCTTCTCCAGGGCCTCCTCCCTGGCCTCATCCAAAAGCCTTTGGGATGCTTTCCTGTCTACCGGGAAATAATCGGTTTTGCTCTGGCCCTCATCCCCCAGACAATACTCCAGAAACTTCCAGGCACCCTCCTTGTGGGCGGAGAGAGCGTTGATCCCAATCATACTCACACTGGCTGTCACCGTCATATCATTTTTCGTGGGAAAGCCTCCCAATGGCACCATGCCCTCCGACCGAAACTCACCGTCCTCAGCCGTATAGCTTTTCAGATCGTACCCATAGCAAACCCGAATCAGTCTTCTGCTGTAGGACACTCCCTCCCGGGCCCCCCAATGGCCGGCTGCCTCCAACAGCTGATACCACAAGGGATTCTGAAAGTTACACCTGTTCTCTTCCCAGTCCACCAATCCCTGCAGATCCTCTGAATAAGCCAGCAGCCTGTGCAGAACAATTCTCGGCGTATAGTAATCCTCACAAAAGGTCTCTCCCTTTCCGGGCTTTCTCTCCAGCAGCTTCAAAAAGCCCTGAATATTTTTCTCATCCACAGCCTCCGCTGCCGCTGACTTGACATATATCAGAATGGGATACTGCTCATATGCCATCCCGTATACTCCTCCCTCATAGGAAAAACTCTCATATGCCGCCGGATACAGATCGCTCCACTGCATACCGCTTTTCTCCAGATATGGAGTCAATTCCTCCAGTGCTCCCTGCCGGATCATAGCAAGAGGACTGCTCAGGACACCTTCGTCGACCAGATCCGGGCCTCTCCCTGCTGCAATCTCTACCGCTGTGCGCTGCACATAGTCACTGTAATCTTCTCCTTCCCCCATACTTTCTATAGTCAGGAAATACTCTGTCTGGTTTTGATTAAAACCTGCGGCTAATCTTCTCAGAGAAGGCAATACATATGCAGGCGTCCGGCAGGTCAGTACGATGCGCCCGTCCCCCCGGATAGGTTCCGTGGACAGAATATCCCGTCGGTAACTCCCATCCTCCCTCAGATATAACAGAATCTCACAGCTTCTGGCGCTGATCTGCCGCAGGGCAAGCGGTTCTCCCTCCATGGCGTAGGGTGCCTCATCCCAGTGCAGAGAGTAGGTTCTTTCCAACGTGGACAGATCCAGCTCGCAGATTCCCTCCCACGTTTCCAGTTCAAGCAGAGATTTTTCATATCCCGGGGCCAGCAATCCGGCCCCTTTGGCCTCTCCCAGCTTTCCCTTACTCTCTGTCCTGTGGGTGCGGGGATCGTATTTTTCTACCCTTGTATCGTTATAGTACAGAACTGTCTCTCCATTTTTTGTCTCTGTAATCTGCACCAACACACCGTCCGCCTTCCGGCGTGTCAGTTCTTCCCCCTCCCCATTCAAGCAGACAAAGCTGTCTGTCTCATAGACATAATAGGTTCCGTCGGATGATCTATACCAATTCGCAGCATCATGAAGCAGCTCCTGGGGAAGATCTTCCAGCACCGGCTGAAAAGTATCCAGGTCAATATCATATTCATACAGACAGCCATCGTACTGCCCGGAGTCTGCATCAAGAAGACTGTAAAAAGCCACCGCCCTCTCCCCGTCAAACTGCACGCCCAGCAGATGATCCGGCAGAGAAAATTCCTTCTGCTCCACCTGCACCTCGTAGATCTCCTGGGAAGCGCCCTCCCCCGCAGCAGAGGATTCAACGGTCTCTTCTCCGCCTCCGGCCTGCGTGGGCAGACTCCCGGATTCCCTGCTCCCGCCGCCCCCGGCGCAGCCGGTCAGGATCAGACATATCCCAAACAGACTGGCTATACCGCTTTGAAGGATCGTTCTTCCTCCGCCCTTTTTCCGGTTCATGCCAATGCCTCCCCTTACCCGTTCCCGGTTCATGCTGACGCGCCTCCCCTTACCCGTTTTCGTCCAAGTACAGCTGCACCCGGCTGTCGATGATCCGGGCGGCCTCCTGGGCGGATTTATCTCCGGAAAAATAGGGAAGCGCCTCATCCCAGACTATATCATAGATATCATTCTGCCAATCATAATACACCAGATTATCCAGCATCCCCCAAAATATTTCTTCCTCCCTGTCTGTCACAGGCCGGGGGGAATAACTGATTCCGTTCTGCACATAGCTCTGATTCTCATCCAAAGGCTCTTTCTTCGCCTCTTCCCACAAAGTTTCCAGCAGTTCCTGTGTCACAGGGAAACCGCCGTCCGCCGCCATCGTCCTTTGCTGCTCATCAGAGAGCAGAAAGGCGAGAAAATCCAGCGCTCCCTCCTGATGGGGAGACGACGCATTCACATAATAGCTCACTGTCTGCAGTTCAAAGACGGATCCCTGGGGACTGGGGAACCCGATATAACAGAGATCCCCGCCAAATTTTGCCTCCAGATAACTGAAGCTGTTAAAGCCATTTAAATTTCCCCCTCCGCACACTACCTGGCCGGAGGCCATCCTGCGGTCAAAGGGCTCATCACTGCCCGGATCCGCATAGCGGTTTGCAAACTCCAGCATTTCCACAAATTCCGGTTCCCCGAAGGCGCTTACCCTTCTCTCTTCATCCACAAAAGAGTCTCTGCCGGGCTGCCCCACACCCAACAGCGCCAGAACATACAGCGCGTTCATCGGTCTGTCCCAGCCGTCACTCCCTTCCGCAAAAACATCCGCCCCGCTCTCCCGAACCTTCTGCATACATGCCTGAGCCGTCCAGCCATCCCCCGCCTCACTCTCCCATTCTTTGGGGGCACACAAAAAACCCAGGGAAAATTTGACCGGAATACCGTAAAGCCGCCCGTCCACCCGGCAGCTGTCTGTCACTGTTTCCATCAGTCCCTGCTCAGCCGCAAAATCCGTCACATCCAACAGATAACCGTCTCTGACATAAGGCGCTGCATCCAAATTCACCAGACTCACATCTGCCAGCAGATCCGGCCCTCTCCCTCCGGCCAGCTGCAGCTGAATCCGGGTCCGATAATCGTCGTAGCTCTCCTGTCTCTGGGCCTCCTGTATCACCACCTGATAGCGTTCGCTCTGCAGGTTGTAGGCAGCGACCGCTTCCTTCATCTTCAGGGTCATCCCCGGGACAGCCAGGCAGATCTCTTCTATGCACTCTTCGTCCTCCGCCCCTTGGGCGGCAGTCCCGTCCTGCCCATCCCCGCCCGGGGATACAGGCGCCTGTCCGCGGCACCCGCACAGACACAGGGCCGTCAGCAGCGTCAAAACCGCAGCACGCACAAGCAGAAAAGCTTTTCTCCTCATAAGAATCTTCATTCCCGAACCTCATCCGTTTTCGTCCAAGTACAGCTGCACCCGGTTGTCGATGATCCGGGCGGCCTCCTGGGCAGACCTGTCGCTTTTTACATAATCCCGCTGTTCTTCGTACAGGATGTCGAAAAGTGCCTGGGGAAGCTCTCTGGCCGGCACACAGGAGGCCAGCAGGGCGTTCGCCTCGTCCACGGAGCTGGTCCCGTCCTCAAAGACCATCACCTTATTTCCCTTCCACCAGTATTCCGGCTGACCCTGACTGTCGGTGTGGATTGTAATGTCCTCCGTTGGCAGGACCGTCACCGGCACCATATATGAGGCTGTAAAAGAGATAAGGCTCTGCATTTCCTCTCCCAGCAGATACTCCAGATATCCGGACACCGCCTCCCTGTCCGATGCACTGCGATTCACCACCACAACCCCGGGAGCAATCAGATAGTTTCCGTTGCCGTGCTCCGTGGGAAATCCCACATAGTGGCTCCCCTCTGCCCCATGCTCGCCTGCAAAGGCCACCAGGTCATCTATACTCCCAAAATCTACCATCAGGACCGTTCTTCCGCCTCCCGCCGCCTCCTGGGCCGTTCCCTCAAATTCAAAATCCGACATGTCTTTTCCGATCGCATTCAAAAAACGGATATACAGTTCATCCTGAAAATGGCTCTCCCTCTGTTCCCAGTCAATGGGAAAGGACTCTTCCACACTGTAGTCCATCACAGCATTCATCACCGCCAGAGCGCCCCAGTACTCGCCGTGCCATCGGTTCAGGAACCTGTTGTTGAGACTGCCGTTCTCTATGAGGCTTACCATCTCCTCCAGCGTCCAGCTGTCCCCCTCGAAGACCTCCTTCCCCACCAGCATGCTCCACACCTGGAGTCCGGGGGGAATCCCCACAAGGGTCCCGTCCACCGTGCCCAGTTCCCTTGCCCCGGGCAGCAGAGTGTCCAACAACTCCGGTGAAAGGTATTCTGTGAGATCCGCCAGCGCTCCCGTCCCGGCCAGCATCTCCATATCCTCCAGAGATACATACATGAGATCGGGGCCCTCCCCGGACACCAGCTGAGCCAGAATCTGATCCCGGTAATCCTCCAAATCGCTCTTTCCCCGCGTCTCATAGACATAGCTTCTAGTCGGATCCAAGCGGTCCGCCGCAGGCACGCTGTTCTGTACCCGGAAGTGCCCCTCCTCCACCAGAGAGACCACCCGCACCGCCTCCGCCTTTTGCACCGGCTCCTGGGACAGCGGGACCACCCAGTCCGTCCCGTCCTCCATCCAGAACACCACCAGGGGGCCCTTCCCCTCCCGCAGGGCCAGGGCCGTGCCTATCCCGTCCTCTATCCCGTTCTCATCGTACCGGAACACCAGCTGACGCGCGCCGGAAACCGTATCCCAGCGCACCAGCCCCAGACCGTTTTTGTAATAGACCGTATCCCCCTGGATCCCGTACAGCTGTCCGACGAGCTCCCCCTCCACCGCGGCGATACTGCTTACCCGGTTCTGCCCCGCCTCAAACCAAAGCAGGTCCGTGACCCTGTTCTCATTGTCAAAGACAGGATAGATCAGCTCGCCGTCCGGCGTCCGCATGGGCTCCGTCAGCGATTC
>CANQOL010000040.1 GCA_947625475.1 uncultured Acetatifactor sp. | reverse complement strand
CATTCAGACATCAGTGTAACGCTGAATACTTATACTCATGTAAGTTTTGATGATGCGAAGGAGGAATTGCGCCGGGTGGCAAACGACTGAAAAACTCATTGGTAAAGCGTTTCCTTTTACCAATGAATTTACCAATTTTGCAGGGACAAATATGAGAAAGTATAAGACGATTTGAGAAAATACTTTGAAAAGACGGCATTTGGGAATTGCTCATAAACTCTGCAAAATCAAGCATTTGAGAAGAAACACAGGATTTATAAGGAGTTATAGGAAAATGATTAAAATACTTTTCATCTGCCACGGCAACATCTGCCGCAGTCCCATGGCTGAATACGTTTTTAAAGACCTGGCCGCTAAAGCCGGTCTTTCCGCCTGCTTTTATGTCGCCTCCGCCGCCACCAGCAGCGAGGAAATATGGAACGGCGTGGGCAATCCGGTCTATCCCCCGGCCCGGGCCAAGCTGGCGGAGCACGGTATTGACTGTACAGGCAAGCAGGCCGTTCAGCTGACCCGGACAGATTATGACAAATACGATTATTTGATTGCCATGGACAGCGCCAATGTCCGCAGCATGTATCGTATCCTGGGCGGGGATCCGAAGGGAAAGATCCGCAGGCTTCTTGATTTTGCCGGATCCGGCAGGGACATTTCAGATCCCTGGTACACCGATGATTTTGAGCAGGCCTACCGGGATGTGTCAGAGGGATGCAGGGCGTTGCTGGCCGCCCTGAGAGAGGAATACCGTCTGTAGGCGGCTGCGGGCAAAGCATGGAGCAGGGACGCATTGAGAGAAAGCGGCTGCAGGCAGAGCCAAAAGCAACAGCGGGCTGAGTTTGAGGCCGTCACAGGCAAAGTCTGAAGTCAGGCGCGGAGCCCGAAACGGCCGCAGCAGGGGAGGAAGAGATGATACGGGCAGTTATTTTTGATATGGACGGCACACTGATAGACACGGAAAAATATTTCCGCATTTTCTGGCCTAAAGCGCTGGCGGCCTTCGGCTTTCATATGACAGATGAGCAGGCTCTTGCCATGAGAAGTCTGGGAAGACCCTTTGCCATACAGCAGCTAAAGGACTGGTTTGGGGAGGAATTGGATTACGCTGCGGTGAGAAGGAAGCGTAAAGAGCTGATGGAGCCCTGGCTGGACCGGGAGGGAATCCAGGTAAAGCCCGGCGCACTAGAGCTGCTGAAGGCCCTGCGGGAGAGGCATATTCCCGCGGCGGTGGCTACGGCCACGGATGTGGAGCGCACGGAAAAGTGTCTGAAGGCGGTGGGACTGTACGATTATTTTGATCTGCTGATCAGTGCCGTTATGGTCAGGGAGGGGAAACCTGCCCCGGACATTTACCGGTATGCCTGCGGGCAGCTGCATTTGAAGCCGGAAGAGTGCCTTGCGGTGGAGGATTCACCCAACGGAGTGCAGTCTGCCTGCAGGGCTGGCTGCCAGGTGGTTATGGTGCCAGACCAGACGGAACCGGATGAGCAGCTGCGGCAATGTCTCTATGCCCGCGTGGATTCCCTGGCGGACATTGCGGCGCTGCTTCCCTTGGAGCGGTGAAGAGGATGGGAGGCATGCAGGCCCTGCTTTTCAGCATACCGCGACCGGAACAGCTGATCTGCCCACAACCGGAGCGGCTGATCTGCCCGCAAATGCCTTGATTTTTGCCGGAGCCTGTGATATTCTTTTAACGATGGCGCACAGCGCGATGAAAACGCCCGCAGAGGGCGGAGGATGGCGGCCTGTCAAAGGCGGGGTGACCGATGAATCCGGCTTTGACGGCAGAGCGGAAAGAGAGGATGACACAGGTAAAATGAAGCAGGGATTTGAAGACATCAAGGCAAAGGTAAAGGAGTGCGGCAGGAAGACGGTTGCCGTTTCCGTGGCACAGGATTCCGCCGTGCTGGAGGCGGTGCAGGAGGCAAAGAAGCAGGGGATTGCGGATGCGATCCTGGTGGGCGACGAGGCGAAGATCCGCGAAATCGCAGCATCTATCGGCATGAACCTGGACGGCTATGAAATCATCAACGAGCCGGATGTGATCCAGGCATCCCTGAAGGCAGTAAAGCTGGCCCACGAAGGCAGAGCGGATATGTATATGAAGGGCCTGATTGACACCAAGAATTTCCTGAAGAGCGTTTTGGACAAGGAGGTGGGTCTGCGCACCGGCGGAGTTCTCTCTCATGTGGCCGTGTTCGAGATCCCTTCCATAGATCGGCTGCTCTTTTTGACGGATGTGGCCTTTATGACCTATCCTGCCCTGGAGGACAAGGTACATATTATCAACAACACGGTTCCCGTATGCCGGGCCTGCGGTGTGGAGATGCCCAAGGTGGCGCCCCTGGCGGCGGTGGAGGTGGTGAACCCCAAGATGCCTGTGACCGTGGAGGCGGCGGAGCTGACCAAAATGTGCGAGGAAGGGCAGATCACCGGCTGTATCGTGGACGGCCCGCTCTCTCTGGACCTGGCCATTGACCCTGAGGCGGCCAAGCACAAGGGGGCCACGGACCGGAAGATCCAGGGAGACGCAGATGTGCTGCTGTTCCCGGATATTCACGCGGGCAACCAGGTATATAAGGCTATGGTGCACATGATTCCCGGTATGAAGAACGGCTGTATCCTCACCGGGACAAAGGTGCCTGTGATTCTCACCAGCCGCTCGGATACCTTTGAGACGAAGGTCAATTCCATTGCCCTGGCGGCGGTAGTGGCCCAGGAGATGAAGAAGGCGCAGTAAAGGCACCGATTGGGGTAAAATGCTATGTGCGAAATTTTGATAGAGGCGGCCGGCGAGGTGCTGGATATGGTCCTCGACTGGGCGGGCTGGAAGATCGAGGAGAGAATATATAAAAAGAAGAAAAAAGGGAAGAAAGCGAGGGAGTAAAAGGAAGATGTCCGTTAAGAGTTTGATCATCAATCCGGGTTCCACCTCCACCAAGATCGGTGTGTTTGAGGATGAGACCCTGCTGTTTGAAGAGACCCTGCGTCACTCCACGGGGGAGATTGCCCAGTTTGGCAGTATCGTGGAGCAGAAGGATTTCCGCAAGAAGATTATCACGGATCTCCTGAAAGAGAAAAATTTTGATATCAAGTCCCTGAATGTGGTGGTGGGACGGGGCGGCATGCTGAAGCCCATCCCGGGCGGCACATATGCCGTGACGGACGAGCTTCTCCATGACC
Source organism: uncultured Acetatifactor sp. (assembly GCA_947625475.1). Classification (GTDB taxonomy): domain Bacteria; phylum Bacillota; class Clostridia; order Lachnospirales; family Lachnospiraceae; genus Acetatifactor. The sequence continues at coordinate 27,355 of CANQOL010000040.1, read as the reverse complement.
TCAAGGTCGGTGTGCAGGGACAGCACGCCTCCAATCTGGGCGGTATCCTGGCGAGAGAGATTGCGGATTCCATCGGCGTCCCTTCTTATATTGTGGATCCTGTCGTAGTGGATGAGCTCATGCCCATTGCCCGTTATTCCGGCGTCCCCGAGCTGCCCCGCACCAGCGTGTTTCACGCGCTGAACCAGAAGGCGGTGGCCAAGCGCTATGCCAAGGAAATTGGCAGGCCCTATGAATCCCTGCGCCTGATCGTGGTGCACATGGGCGGCGGTGTTTCTGTGGGGGCCCATGAGTACGGCAAGGTGGTGGATGTATTCAACGCGTTGGACGGCGACGGCGCATTCTCCCCCGAGAGGGCGGGCGCGGTGCCCAGCGGCGCTTTGATCAAGCTGTGCTTTTCCGGAAAATATACGGAAAAAGAGGTTTACGGCAAGATTGTAGGAAAGGGAGGCTTCAACGCATATCTGGGCACTAACGATATGCGGGAAGTGACTAAGATGGCGGATGCGGGGGACGCGAAGGCGATTGAAGCGAAGCAGGCGTTCATCCTCCAGGTTTGTAAGGACATCGGATCCATGGCCTGTGTTTTGAACGGCAAGGTGGATCAAATCATTGTGACCGGAGGGATTGCCTACGGTGCGGATGTAATTGCCGCCATGAAGGAGCGCGCAGAGTGGATCGCGCCGTTCACAGTTTATCCCGGCGAGGATGAACTCCTTGCCCTGGCCCAGGGGGCGCTCCGCGTCTTAAACGGGGAGGAAGCTGCCTGCGAATATTGACATCGCAAATACGGATGTTGTGCAAATAGGAATGGAAAAAGTCCATGCCGCCTTTTCGGCGCTGCATGGACTTTTTCCGAAATAAGCCATAAAAGCGTTTCCCGCGGCGTGCGGGTGATTGCCTGGAATAAGCGTGAAAACTTTGGCCGCCGGGAAAGCTTTCTGTGATTATAAAGGAAAATTGAAGTAGCGTACCGCATTGTAATAGCAGATATCCTTCACAATTTCCTCCAGAATTTCAAAATCCGCAGGGAACTCCCCGTTCTCCACCCAGCTGCCGATCAGGTTACAGAGAATGCGGCGGAAATATTCATGCCTGGTGTAGGAGAGGAAGCTCCTGGAGTCGGTGAGCATACCGATGAAGCCGGCCAAATTGCCCAGGTTGGCGAGAGAAGTCATCTGGTCCTGCATACCGGTCTTGTGGTCATTGAACCACCAGGCGCTGCCCTGCTGGATCTTGCCGGCGGCGCCGGAATCCTGGAAGCAGCCGATCATGGTGCCGATGGATTGGTTGTCATTGGGATTCAAGCTGTAGAGGACGGTCTTGGGCAGCTCCCCGGTTTCGCATAAAGCATCTAAGAAGTCTGCCATCTGGGAAGAAGGAGTGTTGTTGTTGATGCCGTCGAAGCCTGTGTCGGGGCCTAACTTCCTGTACATCCTTGTGTTGTTGTCGCGCTTACAGCCAAAATGCAGCTGCATGACCCAGCTGCGGGCGTGATACTCTCTGCCCATAAAGATCATGAAGGCGGTCTTGAACTTCAGCTCATCCTCCTTGGACAGAATCATGCGGTTGAGGCGCTTTAAGAAAATTTCCTCCACCTCATCCTCGGCGGCAGGACAGTACATCACATATTCCAGACCGTGGTCGGAAACGCAGCATCCCATGGAGGCAAAGAAATCCATCCGGATCTTCAGAGCCTCCTTCAGCTGTGCAAAGGAGGTGATGGCATCCAGGCCCGCCGCGGCGGCCAGCTGATCCAGATAATCCAGATAATCGGGTTTTTCAATGTTCATAGCCTTGTCGGGTCTCCAGGCGGGGAGCACCTTTACTTCAAAGCTCTGATCCTCGGCGATGGCCCTGTGCCACTCCAGGCTGTCGATGGGATCGTCCGTGGTGCAGATCAGGGTCACATTGCTCCGGCGGATCAGGCTGCGCGCGCTCATAGAGGGATCCTGGAGCTTTGCGTTGCAGAGGTTCCACACCTCGTCGGCGGTGTTCCTGCTTAGCACGCCGTGATAGCCGAAGTATCTCTGAAGCTCCAGGTGGCTCCAGTGGAACAGCGGGTTGCCGATGGCCTTGCCCAGGCACTGGGCCCATTTGCAGAATTTTTCGTAGTCGGAGGCGTCCCCGGTGATGTATTTCTCGTCCACGCCGCAGGAGCGCATGAAGCGCCATTTGTAGTGGTCGCCCCCCAGCCAAACCTGAGTGATATTGTCAAATTTTTTGTCCTGGGCGATCTCCTTCGGATTGATATGACAGTGATAGTCCAGAATCGGCGTCTTTTCCGCATAGTTGTGGAAAAGAGTTTTGGCGGTTTCGGTTTCCAGTAAAAAATCCTTGTCCATAAATGCTTTCATGCGAATCTCCATTCCGGAGCGCTTTGCGCGACGGGGCGATGAGAAATTCGCGAATGCGATTTCTCATCTGCCATCAGGAGAATTTGTGGCGCTCCGGCACAAATTCTCATGTGAAAAATCAGCACATCAGTGTGATTTTTCACATTAATCTCCATTCCGGAGCGCTTTGCGCCGCAGGGCGGTGAGAAATTCGGGCAGTTTGTGACGCTCCCGCACAAACTGCTGTGAGATAAGGGCGCGGCCGTCCCCCTCCGGGGCAGACGCCCGATGCGTTTCTACTCAAATTATAAGGAGGGGAAGGGACTTTTTCAAGGAAAAGTTTGCAGGCAGAGTTTGCAGGCAGATTTTTTGCAGGGAAAACTTTGCAGGCAAATTTTATCACTGTGTGCAGTGAAAATCGGTTTTGCCACACTATATGAGAGAAGGGAGGAAACGGGGATGTGCGGGAAGGATGCCAAAGGAGAGGAACTGGCGCAGGAGCTGGCCCGGGATTACGCGGAGAAAATCTTTTACTTTTGTCTCAAGAAGACCGGGGAAATCCATCAGGCGGAGGATCTGTCCTCGGATATCCTGCTGAACCTCATCGGCGCTCTCCGCAGAGGCGCCCAGCCCAGGAATTTCCCCGGGTGGGTCTGGCAGATTGCCCGCAACCGCTACAGTCTCTGGGCCCGGCAAAAGCATGTGCACTCCCGGTCGGTGGCCGGCGCCGACGTGGGGGAGTATGAGCTGGAGGACGAATCCCCGGGACCGGAGGAAGCCTGGATGAAAAAGGAGGAGCTCGCCTGGCTCCGGGGCAGACTGGCTTTTTTGTCCTCGGACTACCGGAATATTCTGGTGGCCTACTATTTCGAGAAAAAAAGAATCGGCCAGATCGCCAAGGCTCTGGGCCTCCCGGAGGGCACGGTCACCTCGAAGCTGCACCGCGCCAGAAAAAAGTTGAAGGAAGGTATGAATATGGCAAGAGAATTTGGAGAGAGAAGCTTTCGCCCGGAGAACATTTCCTTTGTCGCCTCCGGAAATCAGCCCAGCGGCCTGCCCTGGTCCGCCATCCAAAGGAGGATTCCCGTCAATATCCTGTGCGAGGCCAATAATAATCCCTCCACCCTGGAGGAACTGGCCCTGGCCCTGGGAATCGCCCTGCCCTATATGGAGGAGGAGACGGAGAGGCTGGTCCAGGCCCAGCTCCTGAAAAAGACCCGGGAAGGGAAGTATCTGACCGGCTTTTTTATTTCCCCTAAGGAGTGTCAGGAGGAATTTAGAGCATTGGCCTGTGCCTTTGCCAGGGAGCACGACGGGGAATTTTGGAGGCTGGCGGGGGCCTGCCGGGAGAAGGCGGCCCAGCTTGGCGTAACCTGGGGAGGCTACAGCGATGACGATGTGCAGATGTTTTTTGCCTTTCTGGTGCAGCAGAGGGTCGAGGGCTCGGTTTTCCCGGAAAATATCTGTGCAAAATTTGAGAGGGCCGACGGGGGAAACTGGGGCCTGATGGGCCTGGAGGAGGGAGCCTTTGACGGTCCCCTTCCCGCTGTCTTTTTCAACAACAATGGGATGGGAGGCTTCGGAAAATGTCTCTGGGACGGATATCAGACCAACCCTGGCCAGGACAGGGAGGGAAGATTTTCTCACAGCCGTTACGCCTTTGACACGCCGGAGATTCACCTGCTGGTAACCCTGCAGGCTGTGGCCCGGGGAAGGAGGGAAGCGGAATTCTCCCAGGCGGACCGGACGGCTTTGGCCCGGCTGCTGGAGGAAGGCTTCTGTGTCAGGGATCAGAAGGGGAATCTGGCGGTAAACGGGCTGGTATTTCAGTGGGACCAAAGGCGCCTGCTGATGGAATGGCTCTGTGCGCAGCCGGAATATGAGGCCCTGAGGCGGGCGATGGAGGAACTGGCCCGGGATGCCGAAAGAGTGATGACCCGGTATGCCAATCCCTATCTGAAGGAGGATTTTGACTATTACGTGATGATGTCCCTGGGGCATCTGCGCTCGGTGCTGGCCTGTCTGTGGAAGGACGGCGGACTCTACCGGGGGGAGGAAGCCCAGTTCTGCGCCCTGTACTGTTAGAGACTGTCGGGGGGAGGGTTTCGGCCCTCCCCCTGCCTTGGAAAACAATAGAAATTCTCTCTTTCACGGTATTTCGGACAGAGCGGAAAAGCCGCTTTTTTTTATTTATTTTAACATAATGTTTACAATTTGTTAAGGCTTAGCCCCATTCCGCAGTTGAATCCTGCCGGGAAATCTGTTACAATAAGCTTTAAGCTTTAAACAGGTACCGTCGGTACCGGAGCACGGGAAAAGGATGGATAAGAGAAAAGCATGAAGGTAATAGAGAAGATTTTCGGCACGCACAGCTCCCGGGAGCTGAAGCGGATCCTGCCTGTCGTGGACCGTATTGAGGCTATGCGCCCCGCTATGATGGAGCTGACGGATCAGCAGCTGAAGGAAAAGACGGGTGAGTTTAAGCGGCAGCTGGCGGAGGGCAGGACCCTGGACGATATCCTGCCGGAGGCATATGCCACCGTGAGGGAGGCCGCCAGGCGGGTGCTTAAGACGGAGCACTACCGGGTGCAGCTGATCGGAGGCATCATTCTCCACCAGGGCAGGATCGCGGAGATGAAGACCGGCGAGGGCAAGACCCAGACCTGTCTGCTGCCCGCCTATCTGAACGCTCTGGAGGGCAAGGGTGTCCACGTGGTCACCGTGAACGATTATCTGGCCAAGCGTGACGCGGAGTGGATGGGGCAGGTCCATGAATTCTTGGGCCTGAAGGTGGGCGTGGTGCTCAACAGCATGACCCCGGAGGAACGCCAGGCGGCCTATGCCTGCGATATCACCTATGTGACCAACAATGAGCTGGGCTTTGACTATCTGAGAGACAACATGGTCATCTACAAGGAGCAGCTGGTGCTGCGGGGCCTGCACTACGCCATTATCGACGAGGTGGACTCGGTGCTCATCGACGAGGCCCGGACGCCTCTGATTATTTCCGGCCAGAGCGGTAAGTCCACGGCCCTGTATGAGATGTGCGATCTGCTGGCCCGCCAGATGCACCGAGGCGAGGATATGCATGAGATGACCAAGATGGACGCCATCATGGGTGTGGTCCAGGAGGAGACGGGAGATTTCATTGTCAATGAGAAGGACAAGGTCATCAACCTGACTGCCGCCGGCGTGGAGAAGGTGGAGCGCTTTTTCCATATAGACAACTTTGCGGATCCGGAGAATCTGGAGATCCAGCACAATATTATCCTGGCTCTGAGGGCCCATAACCTGATGTTCCGGGATCAGGACTATGTGGTGAAGGATGACCAGGTGCTGATTGTGGATGAATTCACCGGGCGGATTATGCCCGGGCGGCGCTACTCCGACGGCCTCCACCAGGCCATTGAGGCCAAGGAGCATGTGAAGGTGAAGCGGGAGAGCAAGACGCTTGCCACCATCACCTTCCAGAATTTCTTTAATCTGTTTGAGAAAAAATGCGGCATGACCGGTACCGCCCTGACCGAGGAAAACGAGTTCCGGGAGATTTACGGCATGGACGTGGTGGAGATCCCCACCAACAAGCCCGTGATCCGTCAGGATCTTCAGGACGCGGTGTACAAGACCCGGGCGGAAAAGCTCCACGCCATTGTGGAGGCGGTGGAGGAGGCTCACGCCAAGGGACAGCCCGTGCTGGTGGGCACCATCACCATCGAGGCCAGTGAAGAGCTGAGCCGTCTGCTCACCAAGAGGGGGATCCAGCACAAGGTGCTGAACGCAAAGTTCCATGAGCTTGAGGCGGAGATCGTGGCCGACGCTGGCATCCACGGGGCGGTGACCATCGCCACCAATATGGCGGGCCGAGGCACGGATATCAAGCTGGATGAGGAGGCCCGGGCGGCGGGCGGCTTAAAGATCATCGGAACCGAGCGCCATGAATCCCGCCGGATTGACAATCAGCTGCGCGGCCGTTCCGGACGGCAGGGAGATCCGGGAGAGTCCAAGTTTTATATTTCCCTGCAGGACGATCTGATGAGACTCTTCGGCTCCGAGCGGCTGATCACCATGTTCAATGCAATGGGGATCCCGGAAAATCAGGAGATTGAACACAAGGCCCTGACCAACGCTATCCGGTCCGCCCAGAAGAAGATTGAAAACAATAACTTCGGCATCCGCAAGAATCTGCTGGAGTATGACCGGGTTATGAGCGAGCAGAGGGAGATCATCTACGATGAGAGACGCCGGGTGCTCAACGGGGAGAGCATGCGGGACGTGATTTTGAAGATGATCACGGATATCACGGAAAACTGTGTGGATATCAGCATTAACGAGGACATGGATGCCAAGGAGTGGGATTATCGTGAGCTCAACACTCTGCTTCTGCCCACGATCCCCCTGGAGCCTGTGACGGCGCAGCGGGTGAATAAGCCCAAGAAAAACAGCTTAAAGCAGCAGCTGAAGGAGGAGGCCGTCAGGCTCTATGAGAGCAAGGAGGCGGAATTCCCGGATTCGGAGGCTGTCCGTGAGCTGGAGCGTGTGATCCTTCTGAAGGTTATCGACAGAAAATGGATGGATCATATCGACGACATGGAGCAGCTGCGCCAGGGCATCGGCCTCCAGGCATACGGCCAGAGAGATCCGCTGGTGGAGTACAAGATGAACGGTTACGAGATGTTCGATGAGATGACGCAGAATATCCGTGAGGAGACGGTGCGGCTTCTGTTCCACATCAAGATCGAGCAGAAGGTGGAGCGGGAGCAGGTGGCCCAGGTGACCGGCACCAACAAGGACGAGAGCCAGCCGAAGGCGCCCAAGAGACGCACGGACGCCAAGATCTATCCCAATGATCCCTGCCCCTGCGGCAGCGGCAAGAAATACAAACAGTGCTGTGGGAGAAAGGCATAGAAATTCAAATATAAGAAAGAGGGTGACGCAAAGTGGTAGAACTTGATCAGATGAAGTCAGAGCTTCTGGCTTACGAAACTCCATTAGCGGAAGTGAGGGATTCACTTTGACCTGGCTGACAAGTCAAAGAGGATAGAGGAACTGGAGAGGGAGATGGAGGCCCCGGGCTTCTGGGACGATCCGGACCGCTCCAACGCCAAAATGAAGGAACTGAAGAATTTAAAGGATACTGTGGAGGATGTGAACGGCCTTTCCTCCCAGTACGAGGATATCCTCACCCTGATTGACCTGGGCTATGAGGAAAACGACGCCTCCATGATCCCGGAGATCCGGGGCGAACTGGATGAATTCGCCGCCCGGCTGGAGGAACTGCGCATGGGAACCCTCCTGAGCGGTGAGTACGACAAGAACGGCGCGATCCTGAAGCTGAACGCGGGAGCCGGCGGCACTGAGAGCTGCGACTGGTGCGGGATGCTGTACCGCATGTACACCCGCTGGGCAGAGCGGAAGGGCTTTACCGTGGACGTGCTGGACTATCTGGACGGGGACGAGGCGGGGATCAAGTCCGTGACCTTCCAGGTCAACGGCCTCAACGCCTACGGATATCTGAAGTCCGAGAAGGGTGTGCACCGCCTGGTGCGGATTTCCCCCTTCAACGCCCAGGGCAAGCGCCAGACCTCCTTTGTGTCCCTGGATGTGATGCCGGACATTGAAGAGGATCTGGATGTGGAGATTGACGAGAAGGATCTGCGCATCGATACCTACCGCAGCAGCGGCGCCGGCGGCCAGCACATCAACAAGACCTCATCGGCGGTGCGGATCACGCATATCCCCACGGGGACAGTGGTCCAGTGCCAGAACGAGCGCAGTCAGTTCCAGAATAAGGATAAGGCCATGCAGATGCTGAAGGCCAAGCTGTACCTGCTCAAGCAGGAGGCCAATGTGGAAAAGCTCTCGGATATCCGGGGCGAGATCAAGGATATCGCCTGGGGCAGCCAGATCCGCTCCTATGTGCTCCAGCCCTACACGATGGTGAAGGATCACCGGACGGAGGTGGAGAGCGGCAATGTGGACGCGGTGCTGGACGGCGGCCTGGATCCCTTTATCAACGGCTACCTGAAATGGCTCAGCGTCTCCGGCAAATAAAATTGGAATGTGAAAACAGAAAGCTGAAAAGACAGGCTAGAAATTTCCCCGGCCTCCGAAAAAACTCTGGAGGCCGGGAATTTTTAGCCTGTTTTGCATTCTATCCAGAAGTCAGCCCATGAGTAAACTATGACAAACCATGGTAAGAAATTACTAAAAAAAATCCTTGACATCTAAGAACGGTTAGCATATACTAACCTATGGAAAGAGGCCAATTTTCAAAATTACTATGCAGATAACTGTGAAGGAAGGGATAGTTGTAATATGCGGTGTGCATGGGACGGAGCAAGGCAGGAGAGACAAAAACGGGCTCCGATGCAGTGGCAAGTCGCCCTTATTTTGTCTCTCCAGCCTTACTCCTGTTACAGGCCGGGTGTTTCACAGTTATCTTAAATTCAAAATTATCTGAAATGCAAAAAAGAAAAAGGAGTTGATCCAAGCTATGCCCCTGACTATGGCAAAAGAAGGAGAACCGAACGTGATCAAGCGGGTAGGTGGCCGCGAGGAGACTAGGCGCTTTTTGGAGAACCTGGGCTTTGTAGCCGGCGGAGTGGTGACAGTGGTTTCCGATATCGGCGGAAATGTGATTGTCAACATCAAGGATTCCCGGGTGGCCATCGGAAAGGATATGGCAAACAAGATCCAAATCTAGCCGCCGGGGGGAGAATAAGGCCGAAATCCGCGGCAGAAAATCAGGAGAGGAGAGCTGTATGAAGACATTGCGAGAAGTGCCCTGCGGCCAGACGGTCCGGGTCAGCAGACTGACCGGTGAGGGCCCGGTCAGAAGACGGATTATGGACATGGGCATCACCAGAGGAGTGGAGATTTACGTGAGGAAGGTGGCCCCCCTGGGGGATCCGGTGGAGGTGACAGTAAGGGGCTATGAGCTGTCCCTGAGAAAGGCCGACGCGGAAATGATCCAGGTGGAGTGACTGGCCCCGGGCGGCAGGAAGCCCTGCCATGCCTGTTTTGAAGGAAAGCCCCAGTGTGCTTTCCTTCTGTTTTGCACATAAGTTAGCAGTATCTAACAATAATCAGAAACATAATACAAAAGTCCTACCCATAGGACGGAAAGAGGAATCTATGTCGATTAAAATCGCATTGGCGGGGAATCCCAACAGCGGGAAGACCACGCTGTTCAACGCCCTGACCGGTTCCAATCAGTTTGTGGGGAACTGGCCGGGTGTCACTGTGGAGAAAAAGGAGGGGAAGCTGAAGGGTTATAAGGATGTGACGGTCATGGATCTGCCGGGCATCTACTCCCTCTCCCCCTACACCCTGGAGGAAGTGGTGGCCCGCAATTACCTGATCGGCGAGCGCCCCGACGCCATCCTGAACATTGTGGACGGCACCAACATTGAGAGAAACCTGTATCTGAGCACCCAGCTGATGGAGCTGGGGATCCCGGTGGTCATGGCGGTGAACATGACGGACATTGTGGAGAAGAACGGGGATGTGATCCGGCTGGAAAAGCTCTCCGAAAAGCTGGGCTGCCCGGTGAGCGCCATCTCGGCCCTGAAGGGGACCGGCATCCAGGAGGCGGCTAAGAAGGCCGTGGAGGCGGCCCGGAAGAAGACCCTGACGGCGGCGCACCGTTTTGGCGGCGCCCTGGAGCGCGCCGTCAGCGATGTGGAAGGACGGCTGGGGAATCAGGTGCCGGAGGGTCAGAAGCGCTTCTTTTCCGTCAAGCTCCTGGAGAAGGACGATAAGATCGCCGCGCAGCTGACAAGCGTGCCGGATGTGCAGGATCTGATCGATACCCTGGAGAAGACATACGATGACGACGCGGAGAGCATCATCACCAACGCCCGATACGAGTATATCTCATCCATCATCGGGGAGTGTGTCTCCAAAAAGAAGGCGCAGAAGTTGACTGTCTCCGATCAAATTGATAGAATAGTGACAAACAGATGGCTGGCGCTTCCCATCTTTGCCCTGGTGATGTTTGTGGTTTACTATGTGTCCGTGACCACTGTGGGCACCTGGGCCACCGACTGGGCCAATGACGGCGTGTTCGGGGAGGGCTGGAGTTTGTTTGGACTGGAGATTCCCGGGATCCCGGTGCTGCTGGAGGGGGCGCTGGACGCTGTGGGCTGCGCCGGCTGGCTGAAAGGTCTGATCCTGGACGGCATTGTGGCCGGCGTGGGAGCGGTGCTGGGCTTTGTGCCTCAGATGCTGGTGCTGTTTATCTTCCTTGCCATTCTGGAATCCTGCGGCTACATGGCCCGTGTGGCGTTTATCATGGACCGTGTGTTCCGCAAATTCGGCCTGTCGGGGAAATCCTTCATCCCCATGCTGATCGGCTCGGGCTGCGGAGTCCCGGGGGTGATGGCCTCCCGCACCATTGAGAACGACAGGGACCGCAAGATGACGGTTATGACCACCACCTTCATCCCCTGCGGGGCAAAGCTGCCCATCATCGCGCTGATTGCGGGGGCCTTTTTCCACAACAGCGGACTGATCTCCTGGAGCGCTTATCTGCTGGGAATCGCGGCCATTGTCTGCTCCGGTATTATTTTAAAGAAGACGAAGATGTTCGCGGGGGAACCCGCTCCCTTTGTGATGGAACTGCCCGCTTACCATATGCCCACCGTGGGCAATGTGCTCCGCAGCATGTGGGAGAGAGGCTGGTCCTTCATCAAGAAGGCGGGCACGATTATTCTGCTCTCCACCGTCTTTGTATGGTTTACCACCTACTTTGGCTGGGTGGACGGCCAGTTCCGGATGCTGGAGGATATGGAGATTGACCACAGTATCCTGGCGGCCATCGGAAACGCCGTCAGCTGGCTCTTTATCCCCTTGGGCTGGGGTAACTGGCGGATGGCGGTGGCGGCGGTCACCGGTCTTGTGGCCAAGGAGAATGTGGTGGGCACCATGGGCATCATCTTCGGCTATGCGGAGGTGGCGGAGGACGGAGCGGAATACTGGGATGTGCTGGCGTCTGCCATGACCGCCGCCGGGGCCTACTCTTTCCTGGCCTTCAACCTGCTGTGCGCCCCCTGCTTTGCGGCCATGGGAGCCATCAAGCGGGAGATGAACAACGCCAGGTGGTTCTGGTTTGCCATCGGCTATCAGACGCTGCTGGCCTATCTGGTGTCCCTGTGCATTTACCAGATTGGGACGCTGATTACCACCGGTACCTTTGGAATCGGCACTGCGGCGGCCTTCCTGCTGGTGATCGGATTTATTTATCTGCTGGTGAGGCCCTATAAGGAGAGCGTGACCCTAAGCTACACCGGGAAAAAGAAAAAGCAGGCCGCGTAAACGCTCTGGATGGGAGATTTTTATGGGAACTTTTGTGACACTGCTGATTCTGGCGGGGGTGATCGCCCTGATCGTCAGGAGCATGATCCGGGATAAGAAAAGCGGGAAATCCCTTTCCTGCGGCGGCGACTGCAGCCGCTGCCACAGTGCCTGCCAGGGCGGGGGGCCCCGGGGGGAAGAGGCCGGGAGACCTGCTTCTCACAAATAAAACAGCACAAAAAGACCGGCGCCGGGGATGTCTGCCAAAGACCGGCGCCGGTTGACTTTGCGGCAAAGTGTGCTAAAATGAATATAATTTACTTAGGAAAGGGGCAGTTTTGGCATGAGCGGCAGAGTCTACTTAAAGGATGTAAAGGAGCATATGGGGGAGAGGGTGAAGGTTCAGGGGTTTGTGGAGAATATCCGGGACGGCAGAACCATGGCCTTTGTGGTGCTGAAGGATATCACAGGGAAGGTCCAGATCACCCTGGAGAAGGAGAAGGCCCCGGAGCTGACCTCGGTGCTGGAGGGAGTGACCCCCGACTCGGTGCTGACGGTGACAGGGCAGGCGGTGGAAAACGAGTATGTGAAGCTGGGCGGGATAGAGATCCTGCCGGAGGAGATCCGGGCGGAGAGCATCGCCCAGGCGCTTCCCATCGCGAGAAAGGACATCCCCGCCACCAAGAAGAAAAAGGCGGTGGAGCGCTCCAGCATCGACCAGCGGATCGACTACCGCTGGATTGACCTGCGCACGGAGGAAAACCAGCTCATGTTCAAGGTGCAGACCGCTCTGGTCAACGCCATGAGGCAGTATCTTCTGGGGGAAAATTTCATCGAAATCCACACGCCCAAGCTCATTGGGGCCGCCAGCGAGAGCGGGGCGGATGTGTTTGAGGTAAAGTACTTTGACCGCAGCGCGTATCTGGCCCAGAGCCCCCAGTTTTACAAGCAGATGGCCATGGCCAGCGGTTTTGAGAGGATCTTTGAGGTGGGGCCGGTGTTCCGGGCGGAGAAATCCTACACCAACAAGCACACTACGGAGTTCACGGGATTTGACCTGGAATTTTCCTATATTGACTCCTTCTACGATGTAATGAAGATGGAAGAAAATCTGCTGAAAGCCGGGCTGCAGGCGGTGAAGGAGCAGTACGGGGAGCAGATCCGGGAAATGTTCGGGCCGGAGGTGACCGTGCCGGCGGGACCGTTCCCCATTGTGAAGCTGGCGGAGCTGTACGAAGGGCTGGAGAAGGATTTCGGCTATGTGGCGCCGGATTCGGAGAAGGGGGATCTGACCACGGAGGCGGAGCATCTCAGCTACGATTGGGTGAAAAAGCACTACGACAGCGAGTTTTTGTTTGTGACGGACTATGATGCGGAAAAGAGAGCCTTCTATCACATGAGGGACGAGAAGGGAGTACCCATGGGGTATGACCTGATCTGGCGGGGAGTGGAGATCACAACCGGAGCCCAGAGAGAGCACCGCTATGAGATCTTAAAGAGGCAGGCCCAGGAGAAGGGCCTGGAAGAGGATGTAAAATTTTATCTGGAGTTCTTCCGGTACGGCTGTCCGCCCCACGGCGGATTCGGCCTGGGGGTGGACCGGATGACCATGCTTCTGCTGGGAGTCCCCATCAAGGAGGCCATGTTCCTGTTCCGCGGCCCCAACCGCCTTACGCCCTGAGCCGGGAGCCCATACTGATCTAAGCCTGGAGACCTTGCCGCCCTGAGCCTGGGGCTCTTGCCGTTTTGCGCCTGGGGCCCATGCCGCCCTGCGCCGGGAACCCATGCCGCTCTGATCCTAGAGCTTTTGCCGCTCTGCGCCTGAAACCCCCGCCTGATGGGCCCGGACGATGGACTTGAGCTTCCATTTCCCCTGCACATATCTGGCGATGCAGACCAGGGAGGTGGTAAACCAGGTGGCGGCGGTGGTGATCCAGATGCTCCAGCAGCCAAGGACCGGGATCCGGATCAGGATTTGGGAGTAGAGGATCCGGCAGGCAACCTCAGAGACCCCGTTGATCAGGGAAAAGGCGGCGTCCCCGCAGCCGTTCAGCACGGCCCGGGGAATGTAGATCATGCCCAGGGCGAAGTAGAACAGGCTGGTGATGCGCAGGGCCCTGCAGCCGATGTCGATCACGTCCTGCTCCTTCACAAAGATCCCCACAATCTGGGGGCCCAGCAGGTACGCTACCGGGATCAGGGCGATGCTGAAGACCAGGGCCATGAGAGCGGCCTGGAGAAAGCCCTTTTTCACCCGATCCGCCTGGTTGGCGCCTATGTTCTGGCCGGAGTAGGTGGTGAGGGCAGCGCCCAGGGAGCCGTAGGGCTGCTGTACGATCTGCTCCACCCGGTTGGTGATCGTGTAGGCGGCCATCACCGTGTCCCCGAAGCTGTTCACCACACCCTGGAGCACCATGCAGGAGACGGCGATCATGGAGTTCTGCAGGGCCACCGGGATGCCCAGCCGGAAGGATTTCTCAATGATGGCCCGGTGGGGTTTTAGTTCCTCCATGCGAAGATGGAAATAGGGCACTCTGCGGTAGGCGTAGAGCAGAGAGGTCACGGCGGAGACGGCCTGGGAGATGACGGTGGCCAGAGCCACCCCGAACACGCCAAGCCCCAGGGCCAGCACAAAGGTCAGATCCAGAACCACATTGACGATGCTGGAGAGGATCAGAAAGTACAGGGGCGTCTTGGAGTCCCCCAGAGCCCGCAGAATAGCCGCGGTGCCATTGTAGAGGGCGATGCCCAGGATCCCTGCGCAGGTGGTCCGCATGTACACGGCCGCATCCCCCAGGATATGCTCCGGCGTCTGCAGAAGGATCAGCAGGCCCCTGGCGGAGAGAATGCCCGCCAGACTTACGAACAGGGAGACAAAGGCCAGCACAAAAAAGGAATTGGCGATGGTGCTGCGCACATTTTTCTCGTCCTTCGCCCCGAAATACTGGGAGACAATGATGCCGATGCCGATGGCGAGCCCCGAGCTCAGGGAGAAAAACAGGAAGTTCATAGAGGAACAGGTTCCCACGGCGGCCAGGGCGTCCTTGCCCACGTAATTGCCCACTACGATGGAGTCCACCATGTTGTAGAGCTGCTGAAACAGATTCCCGATCAGCAGGGGCAGTGAGAAACGGAGAATGTGCCGGGCCGGGCTGCCTGCGGTCATATCCGTAATATTTCTGTTGTTCATAGGGATCCTTTCTGGATCGGCCCGGCGGAAACTTCCTGCCGGGAGCTTTTTCCAACGTCCTATTATAATCCTTTTAGAATAGGAAACTACCCATGTTTTGTCCTGTTTTGCTTATTTTTTGTCTTTCCCTCTTGATTTCCGGCACCGGTTTGGATACTCTATTGATGTAATGGATGGGGGAACAGGGAGAGAGCGAAGGGCCGGCGCCCAGGGCGCCCCGGAATGGAGAGGTAAATGGCGGACAGTAATACATATGAAGAGATTCATTCCACAAATTTGATCAATGTCATTGACCGGGAAAACTTTCCCCGCGCCTTCCCGCCCCATTGGCACAGGTACGGCGAGATTGTGATCCTGCCCCAGGAGGCTGCCGGGGAGAAAATGCCCTCTCTGCGGGTGAACCAGGTCCTCTGCCGGATGGAGCCCGGGGATGTGCTGTTTATCTGGCCCGGTGAACTGCATGAGACTGTGGAGAACGGGGAGGGGGTCCTGGCGGGGGTCCAGTTTTCCATGGAAATTTTGGATGAGCTCCCGGAGTTCGTCCAGCTTTTGCCTATTTTCCGCACCTTCCGTCAGGTTCACGGCTCCGACGCCCCTCTTCTGACCAGGGCTCTCAGGGAGCAGATCCTGCGGATGCTGGAAATCCTCCGCCAGGGGGAAAACTTTGGCGGGGTGGAGAGCAGAATCTGCCTGTACCGGCTGTTTATAGAGCTGGGAATTTATGTGAGAGAGACGGCGGATCCCGCCAGGCGTGTGCCGGAGGGCGGAAGGATGATTGAAAAAATCAGCAGCCTGTGCAGCTATATCACGGAAAACTGTGAGCAGGAGCTTACCCTGGAGTCCGCCGCAGCCCACACAGGCTTCAGCCCCTGCTATTTTTCCAGGATTTTTAAGAGGGTAATGAACTACAGCTTCACGGAGTATCTGACCCTCCAGAGGATCAAGCGGGCCCAGCTCCTTTTGGCGGAGTCGGAGAGCTCCATCACGGAGATCGCTTATCTGGCGGGATTTAAGAGCCTGTCCACCTTCAACCGTGTGTTCCGGCGATGCCGGGGATGTTCCCCCAGCCAGTACCGCAGATATTATCTCAGATAGGAGTTTTCACCGGGGCGGGATTCATCAGATCCAGATAAAAGAGGGCGTACGTCATATTGATATAGGGCACCAGCCACAAAAAGCCGATGCCGCAGGAGAGCAGGCACAGCGCGGTCAGGGGCAGGAAGCTGAGCTGTACATAGAAAAGGCGGCCCAGGCTCCCCCGCATGATCCTGCGGCTGGAGCGGATCACCTCCCGCCAGCTCTGGCCGGGGAAGTCCAGCAGCAGATAGAAGCACTGGGACAGGGACAGGCTCACCGGCACATAGACGGCCAGGCCTGCCGCCATACACAGGAGTGCCAGAACCAGCCAGAGGGTTTGGCCGGTGGAGAACAAGAGCAGGCAGAAGAGCTGGTAGGGCGTCGTGCACACAAAGCTGAGCAGGGAAAAGACGGCGGAGAGGGAAAGGGCCGCGTCCCGCTGTTCCCGGAACCCGTAAAACAGATCCGAGGGGGTTACGTGGCCGCCGCAGGCCAGCCCCAGGAAATAGCAGGCAGTCCCGGCGCTCAAAATGCCGGTGAAGACGCTGGCGATGAAGGATGCGGCAGCGGAGAGCAGGATCTGGAAGGTATTTCCCATGGGAAAGAAGAGACTGATCAGGGCGCTGACCCCATAGCGGATCATCTGCAGCAGAAACATGGTCAGAACCGCGCCGCTGTAGTGCCCCTCCAGTTTTCTTTTTGCCAGATCCTTTAATTGTGCGCTGGACCGATACTGCTTCATATCTGATCAATTTCCTTTCTGTGATTCCTGGGGAGCGCCGAACAGAGCGTCCACATCCACCCCGTAATATTGTTCCATGAATTCGTCAAAGCTTTCGCCGTAGAGCTGTTCGTAGATAGCATTGAGCTGGCTTCGGTAGGCCGTATCCCGCATGAGAGCGGGGATGTTGACCAGCGTGTAGGCCAATATGGCACCGGAGCAGACGATGCCGGCCAGGGAGGTGGTGATCCCCGCCACAGCCATGGGGTCCATCCTTCTTCCCTTCCGGCAGGAGAGGACGGCGAACAAAATGCCCAGGGCCCCCAGAGGCAGGGGCAGCACCCCGGTGCACAGAAGGGTCAGGGATGCGATGCCCAGAATCAGAGATGCCAGTATAAAAGGGTTCTTTTGCTGCATAGGGATATCACGCCTTTCTGTGGGCCGGCCCGGGCCGGGCTCACTGCTACAGGATTTACACAAATAGTAACATTATTTTGACAAGATAGCAAATAAAATATTTGCGGCGGCAAGGAAGAGCGCTTTCGGCTTGCAAAATGCGGGAGAAGTCTTTATAATGACAGAGGAATCGGATGCCTGCCAGAGGGGCGTCTGTCATTTGGTTTGGAGAGAAAAGCACAGCCGGGGAGGGATTTTTATGGATATTATGCGGCAGCTGAAGGAAGAGCTGCAGGTGGAGAAATGGCAGGTGGAGGCAGCGGTAAAGCTCATCGACGAGGGGAACACGATCCCCTTTATCTCCCGCTATCGAAAGGAGGCCACGGGCTCCCTGAATGACGAGCAGCTCCGCAATCTGGGCGAGAGGCTGAGCTATCTGCGCAGCCTGGAGGAAAAAAAACGCCAGGTGCTGGGGAGCATTGAGGAACAGGGAAAGCTGACCGGGGAGCTGAAGGAGAAGATCCTGGCGGCCGAGACCCTGGTGGTGGTGGAGGATCTTTACCGGCCCTACCGGCCCAAGCGCAGGACCAGAGCCAGTGTGGCCAGGGAGAAGGGGCTGGAGGGACTGGCCCGGCGGATCCTGGCCCAGGAGATGGCGGTCCCCGTTCTGGAGGAAGCCGCCGGATATGTGGATCCCGGGAAGGGTGTTGAGACGCCCCAGGAGGCCCTGCAGGGTGCCATGGATATCCTGGCGGAGGATATCTCCGATGAGGCGGACTACCGGCTCTATATCCGAAAGGCCACCTGGGAGGAGGGAGTGGTCCTCTCCGAGGCAAAGGATGAGAAGACCCAGAGCGTCTATGAGATGTATTATCACTTTGAGGAGCCTGTCCGCAAAATAGCCGGCCACCGGGTGCTGGCCCTGAACCGGGGGGAGGCGGAGAAGGTGCTGGCCGTGCGGGTGGAGGCGCCCCGGGAGAGGATCCTGCGTTTCCTGGAAAAGTCGGTGTTAAAGGGAGAGAATCCCGTGACGGCGCCGGTTTTGCGGGAGGTGGTCAGGGACAGCTATGAGAGGCTGATCGAGCCGGCCATCGAGCGGGAGATCCGGGGGGAGCTGACGGAGCGGGCCCAGGACGGGGCTATCGCCGTCTTTGGAAAAAACCTGGAGCAGCTTCTGATGCAGCCGCCCATCGCGGGAAAGGTGGTGCTGGGCTGGGATCCGGCCTTCCGGACCGGCTGCAAGCTGGCGGTGGTGGACGCCACCGGCAAGGTGCTGGACACCAAGGTGATCTATCCCACCGCCCCCCAGAACAAGGTGGCGGAGGCAAAGGCGGAGTTAAAGCGCCTGATCGGGAAATACAGGGTGGATCTGATCTCCCTGGGCAACGGCACCGCCTCCCGGGAGTCGGAGCAGGTGATTGTGGGGCTGCTGCGGGAGCTGGACCGGCCGGTGCAGTATGTGATTGTCAGCGAGGCGGGGGCCTCCGTCTACTCCGCCAGCAGGCTGGCCGCCGAGGAATTCCCTCAGTTTGACGTGGGGCAGAGAAGCGCGGCCTCCATCGCCAGGAGGCTTCAGGATCCGCTGGCGGAGCTGGTGAAGATCGATCCTGCCTCCATCGGGGTGGGTCAGTATCAGCATGATATGAACCAGAAAAAGCTCAGCGAGACCCTGGAGGGAGTGGTGGAGGACTGCGTGAACAGAGTGGGGGTGGATCTGAACACTGCCTCCGTCTCCCTGCTGGGGTATGTCTCCGGCATCAACAAAACGATCGCCAGGAATATCGTGGAGTATCGGGAGAAAAACGGGCGCTTTCGGGACCGCAGGGAGCTTCTGAAGGTGGCAAAGCTGGGCCCCAAGGCATATGAGCAGTGCGCGGGTTTTATGAGGATTCTGGACGGGGATAATCCCCTGGACGCCACCAGCGTCCACCCGGAGTCCTATGAGGCGGCAGAAAAGCTCCTGGATAAGCTGGGAATGACTCTGGCGGATGTGAAGGCGGCCCAGAGAAGGACGGCGGCCCAGAGGGCGGCAAAGGGATCTGCCTGTGCGGGAGTGGAGGCCCCGGCCCGGGAGAAGAGAAGGCCGGCCCCTGTGCAGGTGCGCAGCACGAACACCGCCATGGGCAGGGCTCTGGCGGCGGCCATGGGGGGCGTGGTGCTGGAGGGTGATCGGGCGGCAGAGGACGTGCGAGGAAGCGGCCGGGATCAGGGAGCCGCCGGCCGGGGGGAGAAGAGCGCGCCGGTCGGCCTGGAAAAGCGTATCCGGGACAAAAAGAAGCTGGCCCAGGAGCTTGGCATCGGGGAGATCACCCTGACGGATATCTTAAGAGAGCTGGAAAAACCCGCCAGGGATCCCAGAGACGATATGCCAAGGCCCATCCTGCGGAGCGATGTGCTGGATATAAAGGATTTAAAGCCCGGCATGATCCTGAAGGGAACGGTCCGCAACGTGATCGATTTCGGCGTGTTTGTGGACATCGGCGTGCATCAGGACGGCCTGGTTCATATCTCTCAGATCACGGACCGGTACATTGGGCATCCCCTGGAGGCGGTGAGCGTGGGGGATATCGTGGATGTCCAGGTGCTGGAGGTGGATCTGCAGAAGAAGCGCATCTCCCTGACCATGAGGATCAGAAAGTGACGCCGCCCATAAGCTCTGAGAGATTCACAATAGGCTTGACAATACGCCGGCGGGGGAGTAATATGAACGGGTAACAAGATAACGGAAGGCCCTTTAGAGGCTTCCCGTTGTCAGGAATAAGGCAAAGTTCTTCGGGGTTGGGTGTAATTCCCTACTGGCAGTGAGACGGACGAAAAAGAGTCCGGCGAGTCTGCGACCCGTATCCTGAGAAGGGATACGGCTGAACCGGTCGAAATCCGGTACCAACAGTACAGTCTGGATGAGAGAAGAAACCGGCCGTACCGCGGCGGCGCGATCTGGGAGCAGGTCTCCCGGCGGCCTGGGCGGCAGATGTCAGCAGGTTCGATCAGCCCCGGATTCTTTACGGATCCGGGGCCTTTTTGCGGCGGGAGAGAACCGGCGGCGCAGGCCCGTCCTTTCATGTAGAAGAATTATCTTTGCCGGTTTTGGCGTTTTCAAGACGCCTGCTTACAGGTATCCATGAAAGGAGAAAGAAATGAACGGATTGTTTCAAAGTGCAGCACAGAACGCCCTGTTTGTGGCGGAGTTTTTGGGGATTATTGCGGTCATCTTCGCGGCCGCGGCAGGGCTGGAGAGGGCGGGAAACCGCCGGCGGGGGGTCAGGGAGCCTCTTTTTACCACCAGGAAGACGGCGGTGACCGGCATGTTTTCCGCCATCGCAATGATCCTTATGCTCTTTGAGTTCCCGCTTCCCTTTGCACCCAGCTTTTACGAGCTGGACTTCAGCGAGCTGCCCGTGCTGGTGGGAGCCTTTGCCTTCGGCCCGGCGGCGGGGGTCCTGATGGAGTTTATCAAGATTCTGTTAAAGCTCCTGATCAAGGGCACCTCCACGGCCTTTGTGGGGGATCTGGCCAATTTCGTGGTGGGGTGCAGCTTTGTCCTGCCCGCCTCCGTGGCCTACGCCTTCCGCAAGACCAAGAAGAGCGCCGTGTTCAGCTGTGTGCTGGGCACCCTGTGTATGACCGTTTTCGGCACGGCCTTCAATGCCCTGTATCTGCTGCCGGCCTTCTCCAAGCTTTACGGGATGCCGCTGGATGCGATCCTGGAGATGGGCTCCAAGGTAAATCCTCTGATGACTCCGGGCAGCATCGTCAGCTTTGTGGTCTGCTGTGTGGCGCCCATGAATCTGATCAAGGGGGCTTCGGTGTCCCTGGTGACGCTTCTGATCTATAAGCCCTTGAGCCGGATCCTCAAATCCGGCGGCAGACTGTAGGAGCTTTCCATAAATTGCTTGCAATTTCTTTCATATCTCTCTATAATAGGCATGAGAATACACTGACGCAAGGAGTCAGGTGAGAAATGGAGGACGAAATGAAAAAGAGCAAATTCCTGGAAGAGTTCAAAACCTTTGCCCTGCGCGGCAATATGATCGACCTGGCGGTGGGCGTCATCATAGGCGGGGCCTTCAACAGCATTGTCAACTCCCTGGTAAACGACGTTGTGATGCCTGTGCTCAGCCTCTTTACCGGAAAACTGGATTTTTCCAACTGGTTCATCGCCCTGGACGGCAACAAGTACCTGACGGCTGCCGACGCGGCGGAGGCCGGGGCTGCCACCCTGAATTACGGCAATTTTATCTCCGGGATCATCAATTTTGTGATCATGGCCCTTGTGGTGTTCATGATCGTGAAATGCCTCAACAAGCTGAAAAAGGCAGAGCCTGCGGCGGCGCCTACCACCAAGACCTGTCCTTTCTGTAAGTCGGAGATTCCCCTGGAGGCGACCAGATGCCCTCACTGTACATCCAGCCTGGAATGATCAACGAGTGAGCGAGACAAAAGAGCTGCCTGGGCGGAGCATAGGCTTTGCAGGGCAGCTCTTCCCTGTGCAGGCGGCCGGGAACGCCCCGGAAAGGGGATGTCCCCGGCCGGACGCATTTTCCGCGGAGAAAGGGAAGGGCATTGCCGATGGTAGAATTTGATGTAAAGATCGAGGCGAAGGATCTGTACGATTATATGCTGGCCCACTCTTACAACAGCGGGGCCGGGATCCTGGGGAGCTGCGTGGGCGCGCTGATGGTGGTGATCGCCTTCCTGAGCCGTCAGTGGATTTTTTTGATCTGCGGCGCGGTGCTGCTGATCTATCTGCCCTGGGTTTTGTTTTTGAAGAGCAGGCAGCAGGCCAAAAACAATCCTGCCTTTGCCAGACCCCTTCATTACAGGCTGGACGAGGAAGGGATCAGCGTCTCACAGGACGGTCAGACCCAGAGCCAGGCCTGGAGGGATATGTACAAGGCGGTGTCCACCGCCGGGAGCATTGTGGTCTACACCACAAGGACTCACGCGGCCATTTTTCCCAAGCGGCAGCTGGGGGATCAGCTGGGCGCGGTGGTGCAGACGATTTCCACCCATATGCCTCCCCGCAAGGTAAAGATCCGTTCGTAAGGGGGGGAGAGAGTATGAAGACGGGAGAGAGGGAATCCTTCTGCGCGGAGGATACCTTCCGGCTGGGCCGGGAGCTGGGAGAGCAGGCCGGGCCGGGGGAGGTATACTGCCTGATCGGAGACCTGGGGACGGGCAAAACGGTTTTCACCCAGGGTGTGGCCGCGGGGCTTGGGGTGAAGGAGACGGTGAGCAGCCCCACCTTTACCATTGTGCAGGTGTACGAGGGAGGAAGGCTTCCCTTTTATCATTTTGACGTCTACCGCATCGGAGATGTGGAGGAGATGGAGGAAATCGGCTATCAGGACTGCTTTTACGGGGAGGGGGTCACCCTGGTGGAGTGGGCGGATCTGGTCCGGGAGATTCTGCCGGAAACATATGGCCGCATTACCATAGAAAAGGACTTGGAAAAGGGTCCTGATTACCGTAAAATAAAATTTGAGGTCGTCAAATGAAGATAATCGCCATAGAGAGCTCCGGACTGCCTGCCAGCGTGGCGCTTTGGGAGGACGGAGTGCTGCTTGCAGAGTATACGTTGCAGTATAAAAAGACACATTCCCAGACGCTGCTCCCCATGCTGGACCAGATCAGATCCATGACGGAGCTGGAGCTGTCCACGGTGGACGCCGTCGCGGTGGCCTCGGGGCCGGGCTCCTTTACGGGGCTTAGGATCGGCTGCGCCACTGCCAAGGGACTGGGACTGGCCCTGAAAAAGCCCATTGTGGAGGTGCCCACCCTGGAGGGGCTGGCTTATCAGCTCTGGGGGACGGACAGGGTGGTGTGCCCTCTGATGGATGCCCGCAGGAATCAGGTCTACACAGGAATTTATCAGTTTGTCCCGGAGGGGGAGGGCATGCGTTTGGAGACGCTCTGGCCCCAGCGGGCGGCGGACGTGGCGCTGGCTGCCGGGAAGCTGAATGAGCTGGGCAGGGAGGCGGTCCTTCTGGGGGACGGCGTTCCCGTGTATGCGGACCGGCTCCGGGAACTGCTGCAGGTGCCCTATTGTTTTGCCCCCGGACATATGAGCCGTCAGAGGGCGGCGTCCCTGGCGGCCCTGGGGGAGGTCTATGCCCGCCAGGGACGGCTGACGGCGGCTGCGGACCACAGGCCGGAGTACCTGAGAAAGAGTCAGGCGGAGCGTGAGAGAGAGGAAAAGAATGATCATCGGCAGTCTGGAGAGACGTGACATAGACCAGGTGAGCGCCCTGGCGGCCCGGTGTTTTTCCACCCCCTGGTCCGCAAAAGCCTTTGGGGAGCTTTTGGAGGATGAAAACAGTCTGTTCCTGGTGGCCCGGGAGGGCGGAGAGGTCATTGGAGGCTGCGGCGTGACCAATATCCTGGGGGACGGGGAGATCAACAATGTGATGGTGGAGGCGTCCCGCCGGGGGAGGGGGATCGCCACCCGGCTGCTGGGGGAGCTTCTGGCTCGGGGGCTTAAGATGGGGATCCGCCAGTATACCCTGGAGGTGAGGGCCGGGAACCTCCCTGCCCTCCGTGTGTATGAGAAGCTGGGATTTGTCAGGGAGGGGATCCGGCCGGGTTTTTACGAGAAGCCCCGGGAGGATGCTCTGATCCTGTGGAAAAGACAGTAAAGGGCGACAACAATTACCACTGCAAAATGCTTTTGATTTTTGTTATACTTAGAACGCAGCGAAGGGATCAATGTTTCACCGGACGAGGAGGATAAGGATGCGAAAGTCAGAAGGTACCAGGGAAAAGATTATCTGCAACTGCTGCGGCAGGGAACTGTCGGCCGCAGACGGGATGCTCCGGGAGGGGTGTTTTTTTGCCGACTGCCGCTTTGGATATTTCAGCCGCAGGGACGGTGTCAGGCACACCTGGGAGCTGTGCGAAGACTGCTATGACAAGATTATCAAAACCTTTGTGATCCCTCCCGGGGAGACGGAGGAGACGGAGCTGCTCTGAGGGGCCGCTTTATTTAGGAGATATTAGGAGACAGTATGCTGGACGTATGTTTGCTGGGGACGGGGGGAATGATGCCTCTGCCCTACCGCTTTTTGACCTCGCTGATGATGCGCTACAACGGGAAGAGTATTCTGATCGACTGCGGCGAGGGGACCCAGATCGCACTGCGGGAGAAAGGGTGGAGCCCGAAATCCATTGATATTATCTGCTTTACCCATTTTCATGCGGATCATATCAGCGGCCTGCCCGGGATGCTTTTGACCATGGGCAATGCAGAGCGCACGGAGCCTCTTTTGATGATCGGCCCCAAGGGTCTGCAGAGAACGGTGAACGCTCTGCGCACCATCGCGCCGGAGCTTCCCTTCTCCATAGAATTTGCGGAGATCGAGGGCCCGGAGCAGAGCTTTGCCTTTGAGGGCTTTCAGATAGAGGCGTTCCGGGTCAATCACAATGTGACCTGCTACGGCTATTGCCTTACGGTGGAGCGGGCCGGCCGGTTCAATCCCCAGCGGGCGGCGGAATATGGGATCCCGGTGATCTTCTGGAGCCGTCTCCAGAAGGGGGAGACAGTCACCCTGGATGGGAAGACCTTCACCTCGGACATGGTTATGGGGGAGAAGAGAAAGGGCCTGAAGGTCACCTACTGTACGGACACCCGCCCCACGGAGAGTATTGTCTCCCATGCCGGCAAGTCGGATCTTTTTGTCTGCGAGGGCATGTACGGGGAGCCGGACAAGCTGGCAAAGGCCCGGGAGTACAGACATATGACCATGTATGAGGCGGCCCAGATGGCGCAGAGGGCGGACGTGGGGGAGCTGTGGCTGACCCACTACAGTCCTTCGCTGCTGAGACCTGAGGAATATATGGCGGGGGTTCGGAAGATATTCCCAAGGGCGGTAGCGGCCAAGGACGGAAGAAGCCTGGAACTGAATTTTGAGGACAGTTCAGCCGGCTGCCAAAGCTGAGGCGAAATCGCGGATGTATGAATTTCACCGCGGGAAGTGCGGTTGAAGGAGCGCCGGCATAAGAGCAGAGAGAGCTGCCAGGCAGCGGAAAGCGCGTAGAAGTGAAAGAGGAAAAGAAGGACATTTTGATATTGGCCGTCGAGAGCTCCTGCGACGAGACGGCGGCGGCTGTGGTGAGGAACGGCAGGGAGGTGCTCTCCAATGTGATTTCCTCCCAGATCGCCCTGCACACTCTCTATGGGGGAGTGGTGCCGGAGATCGCCTCCCGCAAGCATATTGAGAAGATCAATCAGGTGATTGAGCAGGCTCTGGCCGAGTCCGGAAGGGCGCTGGGGGAGATGGACGCCATCGCCGTGACCTATGGCCCGGGGCTGGTGGGTGCGCTGCTGGTGGGGGTCTCCGCCGCCAAGGCCGTCAGCTTTGCCAGCGGGATCCCTCTGGTGGGAGTGCATCATATAGAAGGTCATATCAGCGCCAATTATATTGAGAATCCGGAGCTGGAACCGCCATATGTGTGCCTGGTGGTGTCGGGAGGACATTCGCACCTGGTGGTGGTCAGGGATTACGGGGTCTACGAGATTATCGGCAGGACCCGGGACGATGCGGCGGGGGAGGCATTTGACAAGGTGGCCAGGGCCATCGGCCTGGGATACCCGGGAGGGCCGAAGATCGACCGGCTCGCCAGGGAGGGCAATCCGGAGGCCATTCATTTTCCCAGGGCAAGGGTGGCGGAGAATGAGTATGACTTCAGCTTCAGCGGCCTGAAGTCTGCGGTGCTGAACTATCTGAACAGCTGTCAGATGAGGGGAGAGGAAATCTGCAGGGCGGATGTGGCGGCCTCCTTTCAGAGCGCCGTGATAGAGGTGCTGGTGGAGCATTCGCTTCACGCGGTGCGCGCCTGCGGCTTTGACACCTTTGCCATCGCCGGGGGCGTGGCCTCCAATTCCGGTCTGCGGAAGGCGTTTGAGGAGGAGTGCGCCCGGAGGGGGATCCGCTTTTATCACCCCAGCCCGGTCTACTGCACGGACAATGCGGCCATGATCGGAGTGGCGGGGTACTATGAGTATCTCAGAGGGGTGCGCAGCGGGCTGGATCTGAACGCGGTGCCCAATCTGAAACTGGGAGAACGGTGATGGATGAGAGGACTCGGGATCGGATCAAATGCACGGCGGTGGTGCTGGCCGGGGGAAGCGGCAGAAGGATGGGCGGCTCTGTGGCAAAGCAGTATCTTCCGCTGGGGGAAAAGCCGGTGATCTGGTATCCTTTGGCGGCCTGTGAGAACAGCCGGATCATAGACCGCGTGATCCTGGTGGCGGAGAGGGGAACGGCAGCCTATGTCCGCAGTCAGATTGTGGAAAAATACGGCTTTCGCCGGGTTGAAACCGTGATAGAGGGGGGAGCGGAGAGGTATCTGAGCGTCTGGGAGGCCCTTCGGCTCATCGCTCAGGGCAGGGAGGAAAAATCCGGAGGGGAGGAATATGTGTTCATCCACGACGGAGCCAGGCCCTTCCTGACGGAAAAGCTGCTGGAGGATACCTACCGGGCGGCCAGGAAATATGGAGCCTGCGCGGCAGGCGTGCCTGTGAAGGATACCGTCAAGGAGATCACGGCGGATGGCTTTGTGAGCCGTACCCTGCGCCGAAGGAGCCTGTGGGCGGTGCAGACTCCCCAGGTGTTCGAGGCGGGGCTGATCTGCCGGGCATACGCGGGAATGATGGAGGAGCTGGCCGCGGGAGGCTGTGATCTGGAGATCACCGACGACGCCATGGTGGCGGAAACCTGGGGAGAGAGGCCCGTAAAGCTGGTGGAGGCATCCTACGAAAATATCAAGATCACCACGCCGGAGGACATGAAGACAGCCCGGGGCCTGCTCGGATAGGCTGGCGGAGCGAAAAAAATACTGGAAAAACAGTTGACAGTAGGGGCCTTTTTTGTTAAAATATTGTTTGCGCTGAACGAGAGCGCTCGTTCGGAGAGATATCGAAGTGGTCATAACGAGGCGGTCTTGAAAACCGTTTGTCCGCAAGGGCGCGTGGGTTCGAATCCCACTCTCTCCGCTGGGGGCAGGAACGGTTCCCCCTCTTTATAGATGTAATTTATCAGATTCTACCTTTTTGGAGAAGTACCCAAGAGGTCGAAGGGACACCCCTGGAAAGGGTGCAGGTCGTTAATAGCGGCGCGAGGGTTCAAATCCCTCCTTCTCCGTTGGCCTTTGTCCTTGAGGAAGACTCGGGAAGAAGGCAGCATTCCTGTAAAGGAAGGCAGCATTTCCCGCAGGGAAAGGCACTGGACCTTGACAAATAAACAGTAATGCAACCCTGAAAATTCATGATAAAAGGTTTCGCAGCGCGAAGCGCTGCAAGGGCTTTTACGAAGCGGCTGCGGAGAGCTTGCTCGCCGGCAGACG
>CANQOL010000039.1 GCA_947625475.1 uncultured Acetatifactor sp. | reverse complement strand
TTCAAATTACGGAATAGGGGCGGTTGCCTATCAAATCATTGTGTTACTTTACCGCACATGAGCATTAGCACCGGGGTTATCATTACCGTAGCCCTCCAAAAGATTGATGATACCCCATACGGCTACACCTGCGCCGATTGCGGTTACTACGGTCTTCAATGCTGCTACTGAATTAGTAAAAAATCCCATCTTGATGTTGAAAACTGACTTTTCAGTTTTCTTCCTCCTTCCAAAAAATTGTTTATTATCTGCTACTTTGGAAGGCATAAAAATACCCTGTGGCACCTATCTTTGGCTGTTCAGTCCAGCCTATTTCTGATAAAATGACCACAGGGCTTGGTTTATGCCAATCCCACCGGGGCTACCGATGCTCTTTGCTTGGTAGGCTGCGCATCGGTTGTCCCTTTTTGATCGGTTCCGGCATCAGGTTAGGCGCTCCAAACGCTCCTTATAGCCTTCTCCCTATTCAGTTGTAGGGGCATCATCCTCTATAACGCCCATATCATGCACTTCCACAATCTCACTCTTCTTTAATCTGAGCTTGGTTGATAGAAATGCTTCGACATCAAACAGATTCTTCTCGTCAAAATCGGACAGTTCCTTGTATCGCTTATGCTTTGTTATATCGTATTTGTCTGAGAAAAAAGGTCTCACGCCTCTAAGCTGCATGATACATTTTGCACCATCCATCACTGCGATCTCATCCTGCGACATCAATTCTTTCCCCGTTTTCTGATAATTCAAACCATAGGACGGAGAGTTACCTCTGGTATCCGATGTGTTGTAGAGGTCGATTGTTTCCTTACCCAAAATCTCCGACATCTCCTTTAGAGTTGTCTTTTCCTTTCCACCAAGGAATAGCGTGGTATCACAGTTGCCCTCTATCGTATCGGCATTATCCTTATATATGGCTTTTAGCTGCGACTTCGACTGTAAAATAATAGAAGCAGAGATCTCCCTGCTTCGTATCGTAGCTATCAGCTTATCAAATTGTGGTATCTGCCCGATGTTAGCAAACTCATCAAGCAGAAATCTGACATGTACAGGCAATTTCCCATGATGCTTATCGTCAGCACACTCACATAAAAGATTGAACATCTGCGACTGCATCATTGCCAGAATAAAGTTGAATGTTCCATCAGTATCAGACATTATCATGAAAAGCGCTGTCTTACGCTCTCCGATCTGATCTAACTCCATTTCATCATACTCCGTCAGGTCACGAAGCTCCTTGATATCAAAGGGAGCAAGCCTTGCGCCACAGCTAATAAGTATAGATTTAGCTGTCTTGCCGGCCGCAAGCTTATATTTTTTATATTGCTTCACGGCAAAGTGGTCCGGCTCATCTGCCTCCAGCTCCTCAAAGATCAGATCAATAGCATTTTTGAAATTCTCATCGTCCTCCCTTGTTTCCGAAGCGTTGATCATATCAATAAGCGTGATGAAATTTTGTTCCTCTTCAACACATTCATAATAAATGTATCCGATATATGCCTGATACAGCAGTTTTTCTGCCTTTACCCAGAAATCTTCTGTAGCCTGCTGTCCTTCGCCTTTGGTGTTCACAATAAGCGTATTCACCAGTTTTAGAATATCTTTCTCATCCTTGATATAGGCGAAGGGATTGTAATGCATTGACTTCTTGAAATTGATTGTATTGAGTACCTTAATCTCGTATCCGCCATCCTTTAGCATCTGTCCGACTTCAAGTAATACCGTGCCTTTTGGATCAGTAATCACATATGAACTGTGCATTTGCATCAGGTTCGGTTTCACAAAAAATCTCGTTTTTCCGCTGCCACTACCTCCGATTACCAGAATATTTTTATTCCTGGCATACTTCGGTCCTTTCGGCTTTCCGTCCATCTGCAAGCCTTCCGTCTGTGTGAGTATTACATTGTTTTCCGGATTCTCCAGATCCATATACGGCTCGATATCCTTAGCATTCCCCCATCTGGCCGAACCATATTCTTCACCTTTGCGGAATTTCTTTGCATTCTTCCCCTTAAAATATACTACCAGCCGCATTCCAACTCCAAATACAGCTCCAAAGAGAAGATCCGCAGGATTGAAGCTTGGCAGGATATTCTCAAAGGCTATTCCGAGATTTCCAAGTGCTCCCATCAGTTTATTAAAGAAGTCCGGTGCTTCCGTAACCCGGTACGCATACGCTATTTTATTGCCGAAATATCCAAAAAGCAGATACGGAAATATTTTTAACAGCAACTTTGTACCGCCAGCCTTGACGAATTTTTTTGCCACCTTCGTTATCGCCTGGTCTATTGGATTTGAGCTGCTTGTTTGCTTTTGTACCGGTTTCTTCGCTGCACCTTTTTTTACCCGTGGCTTTCTCTTACCGCCACTTTTCTGTACGGGCTTTGCCCGTGCCCTGGAGGCTGTTTTCTTCACTTCACTCATAAACTCTGCCCCCTGTTTCTCTGTCTGTTTCGCTCTCTCTCCATATTCTTTGCAAGATTCATGCTGAGATCCACAAACTTCTTTAGCGTCTGCCTGAATGACGGTCTGTTCTGCCTGCGCTCATTTCGGGCAACAAATTCACGAAATGCCATCGTCATAGTATCCTGATCCCTTGCCTTAAAAAAGACAAAATACTTCGGTGGATCGCTTGTTCTGTCTCTCCGGACCGCATAGTCGATGTTATATCGTCTTGCTACACGGTCAAACGCCCTGATATTACTGGAATCCACCTCGATACTTGTAGCCCCGGCATTCTGCTCCATCAGCTGCCTGAAAGTCTGCCGCCCGTGCACCGGCGCATTGGCTCTTCTCTTCTGATCATCCAAAAACATCTTTATCGCCTTTGCAAGTACATTTGCGGTCAGCTTGCTTGTTCTGATACAGAGGGAAATAACTTTTTGATTTACCTCTTCATGCATTGTTTTCTCCTTTCCGGGCATAACCCATTATTCCTGATGATGTCAGGGTGGCACCACCAATCTGTGAAGATATGTTTCATTCAATCTTTCTGCTCCTTTCCACTTTTGGACATTATGTCCAGAAGTTTTGAAATAAAAAAAGCGCAGTCCCACGATTTCTCTTAAAACTGCGCCTATCGCTGTATCGTATTCATTTTTTCACTCCATAAGATAAATCGTATATAATTTTGCTTCAAACAGTCCGTCTTTCAGGTGCATATCGTCCAATAGCATACACTGAAACAATACAGTTTTGACCTGCGCCAGATGAAATATTTTAAGCTGCTCCTCTTTATATACATAATCCGGCGCTTCCGTTCCGGCCAGATCCTTTCGGTGCATGATGCTCAAAAGATATAACCCATTGATAATATGTTTACCTGATAGCGGAAAAGCATAGGTTTCTGCTCCGTTATACATAAATCGGAAATTTGCTAATTGATCCGGTGGAAATGCAAAGTAGCACGGTACTATTTCCACATAAGCCTTGTTTTCATATACCGGCTTTCGCCGTTTGGCATATGCCATTATATTCAGATAATTGGCATTGCGCTCCATCACATTGTTTCGCCTGTGAAATGTATCTCCACGGATCAGATGGTTTTCCGTATAAACATTATTTCGTGTCATATCATTTGCCAGTTCTTCAAATTCTGCCGTTCGCAGCAGATAAACAAGTACCTCCTTCAGTTTCGATTCCGATGTGATTTCCTGCAGCGCATCTTTCGGATACTCGATATGATCAAATGTAAGGGGTGCGCTGCCCTTTTTTATTTCTTTTTCAATCAGCCTGCGGACATCTCTTGTTGATTCCATCTTATCCTCCCTATTTTAATTTCCATTCCCAGTATTCCTCATATGTGATTTCGTTATTTCGGTATTTTCTTTTCATCTCATGCCAGCGGTAATACATTTTTGAGAGGACTTCCTGCGTTTTATTCTCCGGTTCAACAACTTCTGTCCTAGTCAGCGTAAAGTTGGGGCATAATTCCTCGATCCAAAGCATTAAATGATACAGATCCTCCGGATCTTCCAGATTGTATTCCATCAGCATTTTGATATTTACATCCAGAATATTTGATATCTTCTGCAGTTTATCATTCTCCGGCAATATTTTTGCCCTCTCATATCGGCTCATTATTCTCTTTGCATTCTCTTCACTTAATCCGATCTTCAATGCGAGGTCACGCCTGGAAACCCTTCTCATCTGCCGTAAAAATGCTATTCTGGATCCCACTGTCAGATCTTTAAGTATTGGTTTTGCATATACAAGTTTCAATGCCTTTCTCCTTTCGCAAATTTCCATAACAGGAATTCCTCACGGGTTGTCTCGTTATTCTCATATTTCAACCGCATCCTGTGCCAATCTGTATATTTGTCAGTAAACAGCTTTTGAACACGATTTCCCGACAATACAGTCTCAACCTTGTTAAACACAAAATTGGGACAGATTTCTTCAGCCCAGATCATCAGATAATATGCATCCAGCGGATCCCGGTAATCGTATTTTTTTATCAGCCCCACATCAATATCCAGAGCCTCAGCAATATCCTGCAATATTCTTTCTCTAGGAACTCTTGAAGTCCGCTCATAGCGGCAAATTATATTCCTACCATTTTTTTCTGTATGTCCAATGGCATTTCCCAGTTCCTGCTGCGTCATTCCTCTGAATTTTCTGATAAATGCTATACGGGATCCGACAGACAGACTACTCAGTTTTATATTCTCATAAGCTACAGACATTTTCGTGCCTCCTCACTTCTGGACATTATGTCCACAAGTTATTCTTTTTGTATGCTCCCACCGCTTGCAGTGCATCGATGGAGTCCTTTTCCTCATACTCCGTGTAGGACGAGTATAACAGTGCATCAATATATGCTCCCGGATTTCTGATCTCTACACCTGAGTTCTCGATTTTTTCGATGCAATACATAATGTGTTCTCCACGCAGCTTCAGGAAAATGGACTTTGCCACCTGCCCCGGTACTTTATGATCTTTAACCATGATGTACTCCGGTGTATCTGTTGCCATCCTTACAATACGCTGCACCATAATGTCGAAGAGTTTTTTCCCTTCCCTTGTAAACACAAAGCTTTCCATGTAATGATCGTAAAAAAGGTTTTCTTTTACCAAATCCTCATAGATCTTTTTTTCATCATAGGTATCCCTCTCTTTCAATCCTTCCAGCTCTTCCGGCTTCGCAATGGTTATCTTCAGGGGGCGGGTGTAATCCATCGTTTCGGTAGCGTCTCCTGTCTGGATAGAATGAGTATGACTGAGATCATTATCACTTAAATCAGTTTTGTTATTGTTAGTATTATTAGTGTGCGATTCCCGCATCTCCTGTCGTGCGGATTCCGCATCTGCTGACATTCGATTTCCGCATTCCATGGCGTGCGATTCCGGCATGTCTGGGCATTCGATTTCCGCATCTCTTGGCGTTTGATTATCGCATTCCTTGCCGTGCGATAATCGCACGGCAGTTGATTTTACTGGCTTTTCGGGCTTTTCTTCCTGTTGATAACTATGTGGATAACTTTCATTGCAACCATCTTCCTCTTCATCCTCGATGTCCTCATCACGAAAGATGGTCATAAAGTTCTTCACATAGGTGATCGCCGGTCTTCCCAATCCCGGTTTTTTTCTTTCGATCAGCCCAAATTGTTCAAGACTTATGAGAAGTTTACTTGCTTTACCATTGGCGCAGTTCATATTGTCCATCACCTGTTCAACCGTATAGATGATATAAGCACGATTTTCTTTATCGAACCATCTGTTCTTCCTTGAAAGTGACATTCTGTCCAGCAAAAGACCATATAAAAGTTTTGCGTCATTTGACAGATCATTAAATCTGTGATCTGTTATCAATAACTTGGGAATCCGGAAAAATGTAAATTGCTCCGACTCCGCCCCATAGAAATAGTCGAAGACTAATCCATTATCCATAGCAGTTCTCCCTCCCATTTATCTTTTTGTCATATACTCTTCCAGCGCTTCCAAAATAATGCTCTCTATCTCTTCTGCACTTACATTATCATCAAAGAATTTGCTCAGTTTTTCCGCTTTGATCGATACTTTTTTAGCCTTTGGCTTCTCTTCCGCTAATATATGGCGAACCAAAACCTCGTTCAGTTCCCCTTTTTTGTAATACTCCTTAAGCTGCGAAGACTGCGCCGTAGTAATAGTTATTTTCTTATCAACCGCCTCCTGCACCCAAAACTGTTCCTTTTCCCCAAGGAACGAAATATCTACTCCACATACAAAAGAGAGCTTTTTAGCGTCAACAGCCTCCAGGAGCATTTCATTTAGCCTCGCAAGCCAAATATACCTCTGGATCGTTTTTGCACTCTCTCCGGCTGTTTCTGCCATATCATCCAAAGCAGAATTACCACCCTTCTTTCCCTGATGCTTTAAGGCAATGTATTTCATTTCATATGCACGGGCTTTCTCGCTCGGCAGAATGTCATCACGCTGGATATTTGTATCCACCATGATCACAGTTGCTTCATCATCCGAATAATCCCGTACAAAGACAGGCATCTTGGTCAATCCGGCGAGTTCACAGGCATGTTTCCTCCTATGCCCGGCGATTATCTCATATCCGCCTTTCTTTCTTGGTCTGACAATCCCCGGCATAAGCACACCGTGTTCTTTAATGCTTTCAACGGTCTCCTCCATCTTCTCATCATCCAAGACTCTAAAAGGGTGATTCTCAAAATCATGCAGTTCAGAAAGCTCTATTTCTGTTACTCCATCACCGATTTCGCCTATGATATCTTCAAATCCATTGATTTTGAACTTACCTGTTACTCCCTTACTCATTGTCCAGCACCTCCTCCGTTAAAGATTGGTATGCTTTTGCAACCCTTCCATGAGGATCATGCTTATATATACTCTCTCCTATCGCTGATATTTCAGCAGCACGGACCGACAGAGGGATGTTGTTGGAAAATATCCTTACATCCCTCCCGTATCCGTTAGAAAGGAGGGCAATAATCTCTTTTGCGTAGTTTGTCCGTTCATCCACCATAGTCATTAAAATACCCTCTATCTGGAGGCGTGGATTGATCTGCCGTTTCACCTTCCTTACAGTCTTAATAAGTTGTTCCAAGCCTTTCACGGGCAGATATGCCGCCTGCACAGGGATCAGCACGCTGTCAGCTGCTGCAAATGCATTGATCGTGATCATACCCAGTGAGGGCATACAATCAATCAAAATATAGTCGTAGTTCCCTCTCACCTGCTCCAGATACTCTTTGAGCATGATCTCCCTGCTCATTACATTTACAAGCGCAACCTCTGCTCCGGACAACTCTATATTTCCAGGGAGCAGGTCTATCCCCTCTGAATGATGAAGTATCCCTTCTCCAAGATCTATCTCTTCATCATTGATCACCTTAGAAAACACGGTAGCCAAAGTGTACTCAAGCCGATCCGGTTCCTCATACCCAAGGCTTGCCGTGAGACTGCCCTGTGCATCTGCATCTATCAAAAGCACCCTTTTCCCGGATCTGGCTAAACCTATCCCTAAATTACTTGTTGTGGTGGTCTTGCCCACCCCACCTTTCTGATTTGCTATCGCTATAATCTTGCACATTCTCTTTATCCTCCGCTTAATATATTTGTTTCATCCGTGGCAATATTCGGGATATCTGAGCTTTATCGCCTCCCAAAAATACCGTGCATAACTGCAGCAGAACAGATCTTCTACGGCATATCTTGCAGTTTCTTTAATCTGCTCTTCCTTTGTCAATGAATCATCAACACTCGGAGTGCAGTTACAAAACAGGTTAAAAGCCATTCTCAATACTCTGGCACTCCCGCTTGTGATCCATCCTTCCTGCAGGCTCTCCGGCAACACGCAATCATTCTCACGGTCATAGACTCGATCTATGTGGTGTCGTACATCCTCACTAACGCCGAGACAGTATGCCAAAGCCTGATGATAAACATCGTAGTTGTCCCACTTGATAAGCATTGAATAAAAGAAATTCTCGTGCTCTTTTCCCATAAAAATAATATTCACTTCATCTTTTGCACTTACCGCTGTATTCATGCCCTCGCCCTCCTATGGCTTATTCTTCCTTTCGATCCACCTCGATATAGGTTCTGTAATAACGATTTGTTCCTTTATTTGCGAAGTTCTCCGACATTTGGATAATTCTGATCTTCTTATGCCGCTCTAAAAGCTTCTTAAACCACTTGATATCGTTTGGAGTCCCCATCAATCTCACCTTTAACATTCTCTTTCTTCCTCCCTAATCTGAGTCTGTGATACCTGATAATAAAACCATTTGCACCTAACGCTGTATTCATGTACTCTCCTTTCCGTCCTCCGGGACATGATAAATAAACAAAAAAAGAGACTGACCACTTACTGTTTAGTAAATGTTCAGTCTCTTAATTGTTGACCTTCGCAAAATCCGTTTCCGGATTTTTACTCAAATATAAACCTCAAAAATGATATCTTCAAACCGTTTTAAGGCTCCTAATTCGGGATGATGCGCGAAGTGTTCTCGTGCGTCATCCTCAGTAGCCACAAGGGTTAAGAGGTGATACCACCTTGGATTTACTTTTTCCCACCTTCGTTGATAGCGGCCTGTGCCGCCGCCAGCCTTGCGATAGGCACTCTGAAGGGTGAGCAGGACACATAGTCCAGGCCGATCTGGTGGCAGAACTCCACGGAGGAAGGATCGCCGCCGTGCTCTCCGCAGATACCCACATGCAGCTTGGGATTGACCGGCTTGCCCAGCTTGATGGCGGTTTCCATCAGCTTGCCCACACCGCTGCGGTCCAGCTTGGCGAAGGGATCGTTCTCAAAGATCTTGGTGCTGTAGTATCCGGCCAGGAACTTGCCCGCGTCGTCCCGGGAGAAGCCGAAGGTCATCTGGGTCAGATCGTTGGTGCCGAAGCAGAAGAAATCCGCATCCTTGGCGATCTCGTCGGCGGTCAGGGCCGCTCTGGGGATCTCGATCATAGTACCCACCTCGTACTCTAAGGGAATTCCTGCCGCAGCGATCTCCGCGTCGGCGGTCTCCACAACCACCTTCTTGACAAACTTCAGCTCCTTGGCCTCGCACACCAGGGGGATCATGATCTCAGGCTTCACCTTCCAGTCCGGATGGGCCTTCTGCACATTGACGGCGGCCCGGATCACGGCCTTGGTCTGCATCTTGGCAATCTCCGGATAGGTGACCGCCAGACGGCAGCCCCTGTGGCCCATCATGGGGTTGAACTCATGAAGGTTGGCGATAATGTTCCGGATGGTCTCCACGGATTTGCCCTGGGCCTGGGCCAGCTTCTCAATGTCGGCTTCCTCGGTGGGCACAAACTCATGCAGAGGCGGATCCAGGAAACGGATGGTAACCGGGTTCCCCTCCAGAGCCTCGTAGAGCTTCTCAAAGTCTCCCTGCTGGTAGGGAAGGATCTTGGCCAGAGCGGCCTCTCTCTCCTCCACCGTGTCGGAGCAGATCATCTCACGGAAGGCGGCAATCCTGCTCTCCTCAAAGAACATATGCTCCGTGCGGCACAGGCCGATGCCCTCGGCTCCCAGCTCCCTGGCCTTTCTGGCGTCCGCAGGGGTATCCGCATTGGTGCGCACCTTCAGGGTCCTGTACTTGTCCGCCCACTCCATGATCCGTCCGAACTCGCCCGCGATAGTGGCATCCACTGTGGGGATCTCCTCCCCGTAAATATTGCCGGTGGAGCCGTCGATGGAAATATAGTCCCCCTCCCGGAACTCCCGTCCCGCCAAGGTAAATCTCTTGTTTTCCTCGTCCATGGCGATATCGCCGCAGCCGGACACACAGCAGGTGCCCATGCCACGGGCCACCACGGCCGCGTGGGAGGTCATGCCGCCCCGCACGGTCAGGATACCCTGGGCCACCTTCATGCCCGTGATATCCTCAGGGGAGGTCTCCAGGCGCACCAGGACCACTCTCTCGCCCCTGGCCGCCCAGCTCTCCGCGTCCTCGGCGGAGAACACAATCTTCCCGCAGGCAGCGCCGGGGGAAGCTCCCAGGCCCCTGCCCAGAGGGGTGGCTGCCTTCAGGGCCGCCGCGTCGAACTGGGGATGCAGCAGGGTATCCAGGTTGCGGGGATCGATCATGGCCACCGCTTCCTTCTCGGTGCGCATGCCCTCGTCCACCAGATCGCAGGCGATCTTCAGGGCCGCCTGGGCAGTCCTCTTGCCGTTCCGGGTCTGGAGCATGTACAGCTTCCTGTTCTCAATGGTAAACTCCATATCCTGCATATCCCGGTAGTGGTTCTCCAGGGTGGCGCACACGGTCTTAAACTGCTCGAACACCTCCGGCATCACCTCAGCCATCTTGGCGATGGGCATGGGGGTGCGCACGCCGGCCACCACGTCCTCGCCCTGGGCATTCATCAAGAACTCGCCCATCAGCTTCTTCTCGCCGGTAGCCGGGTCTCTGGTGAAGGCCACACCGGTGCCGGACTCGTCGGACCAGTTGCCGAAGGCCATCATCTGCACGTTGACGGCGGTTCCCCAGGAATAAGGGATATCGTTGTCCCTGCGGTATACGTTGGCGCGGGGGTTGTCCCAGGAGCGGAACACGGCCTTGATGGCTCCCATGAGCTGCTCCCTGGGATCGTCCGGGAAGTCCTCCCCGATCTTTTCCCTGTATTCGGCCTTGAACTGGTCAGCCAGCTCCTTTAAGTCGGCGGCGGTCAGCTCCACATCCTGCTTTACGCCCCTTTTGGCTTTCATCTGATCGATCAGCTCTTCAAAGTACTTTTTCCCCACCTCCATCACAACGTCGGAGTACATCTGGATAAATCTTCTGTAGCAGTCCCAGGCCCATCTCTCGTTGCCGGTCTGAGCGGCGATGGTGTTCACCACGGTCTCGTTCAGACCCAGGTTCAGGATGGTGTCCATCATGCCGGGCATGGAAGCTCTGGCGCCGGAGCGGACAGACACTAACAGGGGATTCTTGGTATCGCCGAACTTTTTGCCGGTGATCTCTTCCATCTTGACGATGTACTCATTGATCTGGTCCTGGATCTCCTGGTTGATCTGTCTGCCGTCCTCATAGTACTGGTTGCAGGCTTCCGTGGTGATGGTAAAGCCCTGAGGTACGGGCAGTCCCAGGTTGGTCATCTCAGCCAGGTTGGCGCCCTTGCCGCCCAAAAGCTCCCGCATGTCAGCATTTCCTTCCGTAAACAAATACACCCATTTCTTCATGCGCTCTGTCTCCTTGTTTTCGTATTTTTGCAAAAATCAGGTCAAGTAACCATACTTAATTGTAACAATTCTTACCAAAAATGGCAAGCAATTTTTCATTTTTTTGGAAGTTTTTTCTATATTTATACAAGATTTTTCTACAACCTGCCCTTTTCAGGGACTTTTTTCAGAATTGCAGGGAGCGTCCTCACTTTTCAGGGAGGAAACTGTCAAAGATAAAAATTTCAAAGTGCTTCCGGGCCTGCTCCAGTTCCTCCCGGCTTCTGACGGTCCATGCCACAGCCAGCGCACCGTAGAGGCCGCAGCACAGCCGCCGGGAAAGGGCGGACTCATGCTTGTGGTTGTAGGCAATAAAATCGGGCTTGGCCAGAA
This sequence comes from uncultured Acetatifactor sp., assembly GCA_947625475.1. Lineage (GTDB taxonomy): Bacteria > Bacillota > Clostridia > Lachnospirales > Lachnospiraceae > Acetatifactor. Next base: position 19,862 of record CANQOL010000039.1, on the reverse strand, counting down.
AATTCAAAAGCAGGTTCTGAAGCAGGAAATACAGAGGCTTGTGATAGATTTTCTCTGCCAGGAACCTCTCCGAGAGCTGCCCCCGGAGAATTTCCCCCCGATGCCTCCTGTACCAGAGCACCGCCAGGGGATTGAAGGATTCTATGCAGTACAGCCCCCTATAGCTCCCCAGGAGGGCGTCCACCGCGGGGCAGAGGGACAGATCCGCCCCCTCGATCTTCAGCTCCACGATCAGGGGGACTCTCCCGCCCACCAGGTCAAGCACCTGCTCCAGCCTTGGGATCCTCTCTGCGGACTGACACAGAGGAAAGCCCTGCAGTTCCTCATAGGTGAAATCATCCACTCTCCCCTCCCGGCCGCAGATCCGCTTCAAGGTGTAATCGTGGAACACCACCGGCACCCTGTCCCTGGAAAACTGCACGTCCAGTTCAATGCCAAAGCCCGCCTCCGCCGCCCTGCGGAAGGCCGCCAGAGAGTTCTCCGGCGCATCGCCCGCGTTGTCGTGCAGCCCTCTGTGGGCATAGAGCACCCCTAAAAAGGGCTTCCGGTCCGGCCTGCGGCACATTCTGGGCATGATGGCCAGCAGATACAGCACCCCAACCCCTGCCAGTATGATCCCGATCCAAAGCATGATACTTTCCTCCTTAGCACAGTCTAATCCACCAGGTCAAAATTTTCCAAAAGGCTCGCCTTTTTCCCGGGCTTCACATCCCCGTGGCGCACCTGCGTCATGGTCACAAAGGCCAGCAGGGAGCACACCAGGGCATAGGGGAACAGGGTCCTGTACGAAAACCTCTCCATGAGAAAACCGGAGAGGATCGGGGTGATAATCTGAGCCGCCATGGAAAAGGTGTAGTAGGTGCCCGTAAACTTCCCGATATCCGCCCCCTGCCCCATGGCGACAATCATGGGATAGGAATTCACATTGATGGCCGCCCAGGCCACACCGATCAGGGCAAAGGCCACATTGATCAGCGGGTGGTAGCTGCCCGCAAAGATGGCCGCTCCGTAACAGGCCGCCATCAGCAGCACCCCGCCCAGAATGGTCTTCTTCCGGCCGATACGGGCCGCCAGGGAGCCGATGGGAATGTAGCTGAGGATGGCCGCCACAGTAGCCACCATCAGGCAGTTGGCAAAGCTCCCGCCCTCCATGCCCCAAACCACCCGGGTATATCGGGAAAAGGCCGTGGTCACCGCATTGTACGCCAAAAACCACAGGAAAATGGAGGCCAGCATAAAGGCCATGCTTCTGGCCGTCCCCCTCGGCAGGGAGGTCTTCCCGGCCGCCGGAGCACTGTCTTCCTCCCCGGAGGGCGCCTGAGGCGCCACCTGGGCGCTCTCTTCCATCTGCCGGCGCAGCTTCTTCTCCGGCACAGTCAGCACCAGCACGCCCACCGCCAGCACCATCAGCGACGCGATGCTCACAAACAGGGGCAGATAGCTGGGCCGCTCTCCCTCCCCCACCAGCAGCTTGATCATGATCAGGGCGTACACGCTTCCCACAGCCCCCATCAGGTTGATCACGGCGTTGGCCCGGCTGCGCAGGGAATTGGGGGTCAGATCCGGCATCAGCGCAACCGCCGGGGACCGGTAGAAGCCCATGGCCAGCAGGGCGCAGAACAGCATCCCCAAAAACAGGGGAAGATTCACGCCCCGATCCGCCGCCGGCAGAAGCATCATAAACAAGACGGCCAGCGCGGTCCCGCACAGAATGAAGGGAGTGCGCTTTCCCAGAGGCGTATCCACCTTGTCCGAGAGAGTCCCGAACAGCGGCAGCAGAAACAGGGCCAGCACATTGTCCATGGCCATCACCGCCCCCGTCAGGGTCTCCCCCATATGAAAGGTGTTCTGCAGGATCAGAGGTATGATATTGTCATACATCTGCCAGAACGCACAGATGCTCAGAAACGCCAGCCCAATAAAAAAAGTCCTCTTGTAGTTTAACTTTTCACCCATTTTGTCCCTCAAAGTCAAAACGCCGGAAACCGCAGCGGTTCCGGCGCTTTGTCAAATCTTATGCTTACATGCCCATCTGAGCCGCGACCTCAGCCGCAAAGTCCTCGTTCTTTTTCTCCAGGCCCTCGCCGGTCTCAAAGCGGACAAATTTGACGATTTTGATGTCCGCCCCGTTCTCCTTCCCGACCTGGGCCAGATACTGGGCGACAGTCTGCTTGCCGTCCTCTGCCTTTACATAGACCTGCTCCAGCAGGCATACTTCCTTCAGCTCCTTGTTCAGACGGCCCATGACGGCGCCCTCGATTACCTTCTCGGGCTTGCCGGCCATCTTGGGATCCTGGGCGATCTGGGCCGCCACAATCTCCTTCTCATGAGCCTTGTAATCCTCCGGCACATCCGAGGTGGCCACATACTTGGGATACAGGGCCGCCACCTGCATAGCCAGGTTGGTCAGAGCCTCCTTCACCCCGTCGTTTACCACGTCGGTGTCCGCCTCCACGATCACGCCGATTCTGCCGCCGCCGTGCACATAGGTGGCCACACAGCCGTGGGATGCCGTCACCTTCTCAAATCTGCGGATGCTCAGCTTCTCGCCGATCACGGCGATCTTGTCCACCAGGGCCTCCTTCACGGTCTTGGAGCCGTCCTCGATCCAGCTCTCCCCCAGGAATGCGTCGATATCCGCCGCATCGGAGGCCACCGCCTGACGGGCCACAGACTCCACAAACTGCTGGAACTGCTCGTTCTTGGCCACGAAATCGGTCTCGGAGTTCACCTCCACAACCGCCGCTGCCCGGTCGCCCTGGGACGCGATACGGCAAAGCCCCTCCGCCGCGATCCTGCCCTCCTTCTTCACCGCCTTGGCCTGCCCGTTCTTGCGCAGGACCTCCACGGCCTCGTCCATATTTCCGCCGGTCTCTGTAAGAGCCTTCTTACAGTCCATCATGCCTGCGCCGGTCATCTCGCGCAGTTCCTTCACCATTGCTGCTGTGATATCTGCCATTGTTATTCCTCCTCTGCCTCCGCAACTTCCTCGATGTCAGCGGCCTCGCCCGGCTCCTGGGACGCCTCAGCCTCATAGAGCGCCTCGCCCTGCTTTGCCTCGATCACGGCGTCCGCCATCTTGGCCACAATCAGCTTTACGGCTCTGATGGCATCGTCGTTTCCGGGAATGATATAATCCAGTTCCTCGGGATCACAGTTGGTATCGCCGATACCGATCAGGGTGATGCCCAGGGAACGGGCCTCCTGCACGCAGATCCTCTCCTTCTTGGGATCCACCACAAAGATGGCGTCCGGGATGCGGGTCATGTTCTTGATGCCTCCCAGGTTCTTCTCCAGCTTCTCCCACTCCTTCTTCAGGGCGATAACTTCCTTCTTGGGAAGCACATCGAAGGTTCCGTCGGTGGACATGGTCTCGATGGCGGCCAGCCTGGCCACACGGGACTGGATGGTCTTGAAGTTGGTGAGCATGCCGCCCAGCCATCTCTCATTGACATAGAACATACCGCAGCGCTCCGCCTCGGTCTTCACCGCATCCTGGGCCTGCTTCTTGGTGCCCACAAACAGGATGGTGCCGCCCTGGGCCGCAATCTCGGACACGGCCTTGTAAGCCTCATCCACCTTCACCACAGACTTCTGCAGGTCGATGATGTGGATGCCGTTCCTCTCGGTGAAGATGTAGGGAGCCATCTTGGGGTTCCATCTTCTGGTCTGATGTCCGAAATGAACACCTGCCTCCAACAGCTGTTTCATTGAAATAACGCTCATGTTTCTACCTCCGTTTTGGTTGATCGGGCCTTTCCGGCTCCGTCTTCCGCATCCCTTTTTGCCGGGCGGCGTCGGGCCCGGCCTTCTCCGGCCTTCAGAAGTCACCTGCTGCCGCTTCCACCAAAGGCCAAATCAGAATGCGTGTTTTTTAGTCATACGGATGGATTATAGCACAGGGCCGGGACGGATGCAAGTTTTTCTGCAAAAAACCCACAAAAAAATTGCAGGCGGAAGGGCTGTCCCTTACGCCTGCGCACACCGGGCACAGCTGTGCCGGTCACTTCCCTGTATTCTGGCGCTTTAGCTCCTCGATCTCGTCGAACACCACATCGTTGAGCACCTTAATGTAAGTCCCCTTCATGCCGGAGGAACGGGACTCGATGACTCCCGCGCTCTCAAACTTCCGCAGGGCGTTTACGATCACCGATCTGGTGATCCCCACCCGGTCCGCAATCTTGCTGGCCACCAGGATCCCCTCCATGCCGTCCAGCTCGTCGAAAATATGGGTGATGGCCTCCATCTCGGAGAAGGACAGGGTGCTGATCGCGGACTTGACCACAGCAATCTTCCTGCTCTCCTCCGCGCTTTCCTCGTTCACGGCCCGCAGCATCTCCAGCCCCACCACCGTGGTGCCGTACTCACACAGAATGATATCGTCAATGTCATACTGACTGCTGCATTTGTAGATGAACAGCGTGCCCAGGCGCTCCCCCGCAATCTCGATGGGAGTGATGATCGCCTGGAATCTGTGGATATCCTCGCCCTCGAAGCCCAATGTCTCCAGGTTCACGTTCTCCTTCGTGGAGAGCACCCCAAGGAGCCTCTCGTTGAGCATGGGGTCGATAAAGCCGCCCACCTTTTCCTCCAGGAGCTCACGGATACTCTCCACCCCCTCGCACTTGCCCACGCCCAGAACCTTTCCCTTGCGGCTGATGACCAGCACATTGGAATCCAGAATCTCCCGAAGAACCCGGCAGATATCGTTGAACACCACCTTGCTGGAGTTGTTGTTGTGCAATAACTTTCCGATTTTCCTCGTCTTATCCAATAATTGTACGCTGCTCATGTCAAACCTCCCCAAAATGACCACAAGCTACCCATTTAATAGTATATTAGCACAAAAATTTTCAAAAGGCAATTCAAAAGATTGAAAATTCAGACAGTTGTCACTTTTCCTCCCGATTCTGTACGTAGCCGCACTGTCCGTCCATGCACACCAGCCTGTTTCCCTTTTCCAGCATCAGGGACCCGCACTTGGGGCATTTGTCTCCCGAGGGCCGGGACCAGACCATGAAATCGCACTCCGGATTGCCGATACAGCCGTAATACATCCTCCCCTTCCGGGTCTTCCTGCCCACGATATCTCTGCCGCACTTAGGACAGCTCACCCCGATCTTCTCAAAATAGGGCTTGGTATTGCGGCACTCCGGGAATCCGGGGCATGCCAGGAACTTGCCGTGGGGGCCGTACTTGAACACCATCCTGCGCCCGCACACATCGCAGACCTCGTCGGAGAGCTCATCCTCGATGGTCACCTGGGAGAGATCCTTCTGGGCCTTGTTCACCGCATCCTCCAGATCCGGATAAAAGTTGGCGACAATGGTTTTCCATTTGACGCTCCCCAACTCCACTCCGTCCAGCAGGGCCTCCATGTTGGCGGTAAAGTTCACATCCACAATGGTGGGGAACGCCTCCTTCATCATCTGATTGACCACGCTCCCCAGCTCGGTCACGTACAGATTTTTCTTCTCCTTTGTGATATAGCGCCGCCCCAGGATCGTGGTGATGGTGGGGGAATAGGTGCTGGGACGTCCGATCCCCAGTTCCTCCAGGGCCCGCACCAGGGAGGCCTCCGTGTAGTGGGCGGGAGGCTGGGTAAAATGCTGCCTGGGCTCCAGGGCCTCCAGCGTCAGCACCGAATCCTCCCCGATCCCCTTTGCCAGGGCGTTCTCCTCCTCCCCGTCTTCCTCCTGGGTATACACCTTCATGAAGCCGTCAAACAGCAGCTGAGAGGCGGCCAGGGTAAAGATATGGCTCCCCGCCTCGATCCTCACGGAGGTTGTCTCGTACTTAGCGTCCGCCATGCGGCTGGCCGTAAAGCGCTTCCAGATCAGCTGATAGAGCCGGAACAGATCTCTGGGCAGCTGCTCCTTCAGCCGCAGGGGTTCCCTCTCTATGTCGGTGGGCCGGATGGCCTCATGGGCGTCCTGGATATGCTGCTCCTTCCTGTTCTCCCGGACCTCGCCCGCAGTATATTCCTCCCCATGGTTTTTGCGGATGTACGCCTCCGCCATGCTTCTGGCTTCCTCGGACACCCGGGTGGAATCGGTACGCAGGTAGGAGATCAGGCCCACCGTGCCCTCTCCCTTGATATCCACGCCCTCGTAGAGCTGCTGGGCCAGCCGCATGGTCTTCTGGGTGGAAAAATTCAGCACCTTGCTGGCCTCCTGCTGCAGAGTGGAAGTGGTGAAGGGAAGGGGCGCCTTTTTGATCCGCTCCCCCTTTTTGACCTCCGTCACCCGGTAGGAGGCCCCCTCCAGGGAGGCGGTCAGGGCGTCCATCTCCTCCTGGGTCCTGATCTGGGTTTTCCCGCTTAAATCCCCATGGTATTTGGCACGGATGGGCTTTTTCTCCCCCTGAACCTTAAGGACCGCCTCCAGGGACCAGTATTCCTCCGGGATGAAGGCGTCGATCTCCTCCTCCCTGTCGCAGATAATGCGCAGGGCCACGGACTGCACCCGGCCGGCGCTCAGCCCTCTTTTTACCTTGGCCCAGAGCAGCGGAGAAATCCGATACCCCACCATGCGGTCCAGAATCCTTCTGGCCTGCTGGGCGTCCACCAGGTTCATGTCAATCTCCCTGGGGTGCCTGAGGGACTCCTTCACGGCATTCCTGGTGATCTCATTGAAGGTGATCCGGTATACCTTTTTCCCCTCCAGGTTCAGGGCATGCCACAGATGCCAGGAGATCGCCTCCCCCTCCCGGTCAGGGTCGGTGGCCAGATAGATCTTGTCCGCCTTCTTCACCTCCCTGCGCAGGCCGGCCAGGATATCCCCCTTGCCCCGGATGGTGATATATTTGGGCTCATAGCCGTGCTCCACGTCAATTCCCAGCTGGCTTTTCGGCAGATCCCGCACATGCCCGTTGCTGGCCGCCACCTGGTAATTTGCCCCAAGGAATTTCTTGATCGTCTTCACTTTGGCAGGTGATTCTACGATAACTAAATACTTTGCCATACTCTTTCCCGCAATCCTCCCTACTCCGCATCTCGGTGCTGCACTCATTTTACTCAATCGTGAACCACTATACACCAAAAAAAACACGGATGCAAGATTTTTTTGCCGCGGCTGTCTCTGCCGCACCTTACCGCCAGTACTGCTCCGCCACCAAAACGCCCTGCACCAGCCAGCGGTTGTTCGGCCTGTTCCCGATACAGGTGGAAAGAGTGAGGATCCGGTCCTCCCCGTCCAGCTCCACCTCCTCATTAAAGTTGCCCGGTTCGTAATCAAAAATACTTTCCAGATACATTTCAAAGCTCTTTTTGTCGTACACGTTCACCGCGTTGAGCAGATGCTCGTCCCCGTAGCGGTAGGCGGCAAAAATCTGATAGATCCGGATGCACCCCTCGGAATAAATATAAATGTAGGGATTCTCGTCAAAGAACTCCTTCTTTTCATATTTATGCAGGGATGCAAACATGGTGCCGTTCTTCATGTTGTGCCCGTAAAGCAGGGTCAGGGGATCGCTCCAGTCCTTGGAATTATAATACTGCGAATAGATGCAGCCCGGATACCCCTTGCTGCCGTCCAGGTTGTGGGTCAGGTAATAGTCCACATCCTCCGTGTCGGGGCTCTGAAGCACCGGATAGTCCACCGCAGTGCCGGGGACCGTGATCCAGGCGTAAATGTCCGGGTTCACCTCCTGCTGCAGGCCCGCGATATCGATAGCCTCCGGGGGGATGTCATATCCCTGCTCCCGCAGGGAGGCGGCTGCCTCCTCCCAGAGGGGAAGGGGGGTGGGTGTGGGCTCCGGGGTGGCCTCCGGGGAAGCCGAGGGCTCAGGGACAGGGGTGGCCGCAGGGGAGGCGGCAGGCGCAGGGGGCGGCGTCTCAGATGCCTGTGCCGCAAACTGCTCCTTCATATCCTCGTAAGCCTGCTGGGCCTTATAATTGGACCAGAAATAAAGGGAAAGCCACGCCGCGCAGACCAGGAAAACCAGCAGGAAGAAAAGCATTGCCAGCAGATAAAGCCTTTTTTGCGTCTTTGGATTCTTTTTTTTCATAATCGCTCCAATCCGATCCGGGAAAATATTCCGGTTCCTGAGATAAATCCGGGTTGTAAAAAACCGGGCACCTGGAGGCGGTGTCCGGTCTTTACATAAGATATTGCACATGGTCCGCACGTCCTCCGTGTCCGGCCGTGTGGGTTTGAGTGGAGTAGACGGGAGTCGAACCCGTGTCCAAAAGTCTATTCCCCGTACTTCTACTATCATAGTCTGTTATCCCGGCCGGACCGCTCCGGCCCCTTCCCTCCCCAGGCAGGAAACAGACAGCCTGCCAGGCTCGGTAGCTTCATGATACGCCCATGCGCGCAAAGCTTAACGCATGTCGTTTCTCACATAGTCGATGCCCGAATCCCAAAGTGTGAGTGCCCTGGGGCGGACAGCTGCCGTCAGGCAGCGAGTGCTAAATTATCTTCAGCGTTTAGTTTATTGGTGCGATTAACGTGTCGCAACGGATAGCTTCTCCGGCTGCAAGGCCCCTGTCGAAACCTTTACTACCCCTGATATCGGACGGTCCGCCTAATGCGTCAGGCAGCCCTCTGCCCTTGACCGTATCCATCATACCACAGCAAAACTGATTTGGCAAGTGTCAGAATCTTCCCGCCTAGTACAGGTTTTTCACCTTGAATTCCTTCTCCACCTCCCGGCGCTGGTCCTTCTTTGCCAGGTCCTGGCGCTTGTCATAGAGCTTTTTGCCTCGGGCAAGGCCCACCTCCACCTTGACCTTTCCCTCCTTAAAGTATACCTGCAGGGGCACCAGGGTAAAGCCCTTCTGTGCCGTCCTGCCCGCCAGCTTGTTGATCTCATGCCTGTGCATCAGGAGCTTTTTGACCCGCATAGGATCCTTGTTGAAGAGATTCCCCTTCTCATAGGGGCTCACATGCATGCCGTACACCAGCATCTCCCCGTTCTCGATGCGGATGTACGCCTCTTTGATGCTGCACTTCCCCATGCGTATGGACTTTACCTCCGTGCCGCACAGGGCGATCCCCGCCTCATAGGTCTCGTCTATAAAAAAATCGTGATACGCCTTTTTGTTGTTGGCGACCAGCTTCTGCGCATCCTTTCCCATATCTGTTCCTCCCGCTCCCTGACATAAGGAAAGCACCCTTCCTGCAAAGAGTGCTTTGTCTTACGTCCCTAGAATACGTTAAGATTCAGTACAATCGCCAGCAGCATGAACAACACCGCCAGGACCTTCGTCCACCTCACCAGCATCCCCTCCATGGAGCGTCCCTTGTTCTTGCCCCAGTAGGTCTCCGCCGCTCCGCTGATAGCTCCCAGCCCCGAAGCCTTGCCCTCCTGCATTAGTACCAGCACTGTCAGTGCAATACAATCCAATATAAACAAAACAGTCAAAAATATTCTGAATGCTCCCATCCTGTCCTCCATCCTGCCGCCGCAGAGCGGCCTAAACGTCAAGCATAGAGATTGTACCACACATTTTCCGATATTTCAAGAACTTTTTCGAATCCGTCCTGTGGCTCCTGTGACCCAGTAAAGGTGCTGCATTTTCTCCAAAAAATATTTAAAATGTTGAAAAAGCTCTTGCCAGGCTCCTTCTGTCTGTGGTATGGTTGATCCAGGCAAAGGATTTCAACTTTCTGTAATTCTGTCAAGAACGGCTCCCTCGTCTCCGGCCCCATGCGGCCAGCTGCCGTTCTTCCATTTAAGGACTTCTTTAAAGTCCTTCTTTATTCAATCTCTTTGCTTACATTCCACACATTCCACTATCACATTAAGCAGGGAGAAAGCCTCTTCCTGCCAATCTACAGGAGGAGTCTTTATGAGAAAAAAACCATCTCAGTCCCCAAAAAACAGGATTCTGCCAAAATGTCTGAAATCCCTCCACGGTCCTATCCCCGTAAAAATGTGCAACGATTACCTCTTTCGGGCCCTGATGCAGTGGGATCCCGATGTGCTGAAGGCACTCGTCTGCTCCCTGCTCTATCTGGAGCCTCAGGCGGTAACCGACATCTCCATCCTCAATCCCATTGTGCTGGGAGAGTCTATCAATGATAAAACCTATATGCTGGACATATTGGTGGAGCTGAACAAACGTACCCGCCTGAACCTGGAGCTCCAGGTGATCAACGAAGGGGACTGGCCGGAGCGCTCCCTGTGTTACCTGGGCCGTACCTTCAGCACCATGAACCGGGGCGAAAGTTACGCGGATGCCCGTCCGGCTATTCAGATCGGAATCCTGAATTTCACTCTTTTTGAGAATCATCCGGAATTTTTATCAAACTATTATATGATCAACGAGAAAACCCATCAAATTTACAGTAGAAAATTTCGCCTTTGTGTGTTAGACTTATCTCAGATCAAGTTAGCAACTGAGCAGGACCGGGAACACGGTCTGCACCAATGGGCCGCCCTGTTCAAGGCAACCACATGGGAGGGTTTGAAGATGCTCGCCAGAAAAGATGAAACCATGCAGAAAGCCGCCTGCGCCGTCGCCCGTCTGACTAAGGAGAAAAAGATCCTTCAGCAGTGCGAGGCCAGAGAGGACTACTACCGCCGCACAGTGGGACGGGAACGGCTGCTGAAAAAAACCACGGCAGAGCGGGACCAGGCTGTGGCCAAGCTGGATCAGGCCACGACCGAGCGGGATCAGGTCACAGCTAAACTGGAGCAGGCTCTTGAGCTTCTCCGCGCGCATGGCATCGACCCTTCAAAGACAGATGGCAATTAAATGTAAACCGGGCCGCGCAACCGCGCCGCAGCGGAAATTGATAACCACCTCATCCGGGTACAGCTCTGCGTTTTTCTCCAGCCCGGTTCTACCTCTTTCTTAACCTGGGCAAGATTATCCATAGTTTTCTATGAAGAACCAATTTTGCCTTTACACTCTTTACCTGTGGCGGCTGTAGGAATATCCCTGTGCATCCCTGTAGCACAGCTCACATCCTCCCGAAGGGGTCCATATAGCAGGCCGCCGTCCCCAGCTCCTCCTCGATCCGAAGCAGCCGGTTGTACTTGGCTGTCCTCTCCCCCCTGCAGGGCGCCCCTGTCTTGATCTGCCCGGTGTTCATGGCGACCGCAAGATCCGCGATGGTAGTGTCCTCCGTCTCCCCCGAGCGGTGGGAAATCACGGCCCTGTACCCGTTCTCCATGGCCATCTGCACCGCATTCAGAGCCTCCGAAAGAGTGCCGATCTGGTTCACCTTCACCAGAATCGCATTTGCCGCCTTCAGCTTGATCCCCGCATCCAGGCGCTTGACATTTGTCACGAACAGATCGTCCCCCACCAGCTGAATCCGCTCCCCCAGCCTCCGGGTCAGGGTCTGCCATCCGTCCCAGTCGTCCTCCGCCAGGCCGTCCTCGATGGAGAGAATGGGGAATTTTTCCAGCAGTTCCTCATAGTAGGCGATCATCTCTCCGGTATCCCGAAGCACCTCCTGGCCGCGCAGGCTGCTCTCCCCGGGGAAGTGGTACATCCCCGTCTTCTCGTTGTAGAGCTCGCTGCTGGCCACGTCCAGGGCGATGCCGATATCCTGTCCCGGCCCGTACCCGGCCGCCTGCACCGCCTCCACAATCAGCTCCAGCGCGCTCTGGGCATCCGGCAGGTTGGGGGCAAAGCCGCCCTCGTCCCCCACCCCTGTGGAAAGTCCCTTCTTCTCCAGGATCTTTTTCAGATTGTGGTAGATCTCCGCACAGATCCGCAGTCCGTCCGCAAAGGTTTCCGCCTTGATGGGCATCACCATAAACTCCTGGAAATCCACCGTGTTGGAGGCATGCCTTCCCCCGTTCAGGATATTCATCATGGGAACCGGCAGTTTTCTCACGCTGCACCCTCCCAGGTACCGGTAAAGGGGAAGATGGAGAGCCCTGGCCGCCGCACGGGCCAGAGCCAGGGAGACCGCCAGCGTGGCGTTTGCGCCCAGATTGCCCTTGTTTTCCGTCCCGTCCGTCTCCATCAGGATCCGGTCCGCCTCCACCTGCTCCAGGGCGTTCCTTCCCACAAGCGCCGAGGCAATCTTCTCATTGACATTCTTTACCGCATGCTGGACCCCGAGCCCAAAGTAGCGCGTCTCCCCGTCCCTCAGCTCCACCGCCTCAAACCGGCCCGTGCTGGCGCCGGAGGGAACGGCCGCCAAAGCGGTGTACTCCCGCCCGTCCAAGGGCCCCCGCACACTCACCCATGCCTCCACCGTGGGATTCCCCCGGGAATCCAAAATTTCCCTGCCGTGCACCTTTTGAATCTCCAAAAAAAGCATATAAAAAAGCCTCCCTTCTCCATACTCCTGTTTCCTTCAGTATGTCCCCAGGGGAGGCTTTTATACGCTTTCCTGCCTTCGCCGGCCGGCGGCCCTTACACATTTTCCGGTTTCCGGCGCCGGGAGGCTTTGATTAAATTTCCTTGCCTGCCAGGATCTCGCAGTAGTCCCGGTAGTTTTTCCGCAGCAGAGCGGGCGTATCCAGCCCGTAGGGGCATTTGGCCCTGCAGCTTCCGCAGTTTAAGCAGTTTTCGATCTTTTTCATCATGCTCTGGGCCCCCGGGGTCAGCTGATTTGCCGAGGGGGAACGGCGGATCAGCAGGCTCATGCGGGCGCAGGTGTTGATCTCGATCCCCGCCGGACAGGGCATACAGTACCCGCAGCCCCGGCAGAACTCTCCCGCCAGCTCCCGGCGGTCCTTCTCGATCACCGCTGCCAGCTCCCCGGTCAGGGCGGGGGGATCGGCGATGTAGGAGAGGAACTCATCCAGCTCCCCCTCCCTCTGGATCCCCCAGATGGGGAGCACATTGGGATACTGGGCCAGATAGGCATAGGCCGCGGCGGAGTCGGTGATCAGCCCGCCGGAGAGGGCCTTCATGGCGATAAAGCCCATATCCGCCTTCTCGCAGGCCCGCACCAGCTGAATCTCCCTGTCGCTGGCCAGGTAGGAGAAGGGGAACTGGAGAGTCTCATAGAGTCCGCTCTCCACCGCCTCAAAGGCCACCTCCAGCCGGTGGTTGGTGATGCCGATATGACGGATCATGCCCTTTTCTTTGGCCTGGCACATGGCCTCGTAAAGCCCGGTGCCGTCCCCGGGCTTAGGGCAGAAGGACGGATTGTGGAACTGATAAATGTCGATATAATCCGTCCCAAGCAGCCCGAGGGAGGTCTCCAGGTCCTTCCAGAAGCCCTCCGGGGTGGTGCTGCCCGTCTTGGTGGCGATATAGATTTTCTCCCGCATGCCCCGGAAGGCCGCTCCCACCTTTTCCTCACTGTCGCTGTAATACCGGGCCGTGTCGTAAAAGGTGATCCCGCCCTCATAGGCCCTGCGCAGCAGCCTGACGGCATCCTCCCGGCTGATCCGCTGGATGGGCAGCGCCCCGAAGGCGTTCTTCTCCACGGTAATGCCGGTGCTTCCCAAGGTTACCTGTCCCATATATACCTCCTTCTTCGCTGCATCCCTTCAGGCGGCTGTTCCCGGGCAGGAAAACCCTCCCGGGAACCTGAAACCGCCTGTTTTCTGCTCTGTGTCAATCCTCCGCGGCCTGCCCTACCCCCTGCCGGGGAACGGGCAGAGCCCTTTTCCCTGCCAAAGCGGCAGAAGCGGCGTCCCTTCTTTCCTCATCTACCGGGGAATCAGCAGGGACTTGCCGGTCATCTCGGCGGGCTGCTCCCGGCCCATGATCTGGATCAGGGTGGGCACAATGTCCGCCAGGCAGCCGCCCTCCCGGAGGGTATAGTTCTCATCATAGTTCACCAGGATAAAGGGCACCGGGTTGGTGGTGTGGGCCGTGAAGGGTTCTCCGGTCTCATAGTCCACCAGCTGCTCCGCATTGCCGTGGTCGGCGCAGATGAACAAAACGCCTCCCACCTCCTTCACCAGGTTTACAATCTCTCCCACGCACTTGTCCACCACCTCGATGGCCTCCACGGCCGCCTCCAGCACGCCGGTGTGGCCCACCATGTCCGGGTTGGCAAAGTTGCAGATAATCACATCGTAGCAGGGCTCCCCCGCCTCGTCCTTGGCGGTGATGGCCTCGCTGAGCTTATCGCACACGGTGTAGGCGCTCATCCGGGGCTTCTTGTCGTAGGTGGGCACATACTTGGGAGAATTCACCAGGATCCTGTCCTCCCCCTCATTGGGCTTTTCCACTCCCCCGTTGAAGAAGAAGGTCACATGGGCGTACTTTTCCGTCTCCGCGATCCGGGCCTGGCGCATGCCCTGGGCCGCCAGCCACTCCCCGAAGGTGTTGGTGACGGACACCTTGTGGAAGGCCACCTCCTTGTTGGGGATGGTGGGATCGTAGTCGGAGAAGCACACATAGGTGAGCTGCATCCTGGGCCCTCTCTCAAAGCCCTTGAAATCGTCGTCGCAGAAGGCCCTGGTGATCTCCCTGGCCCGGTCGGGGCGGAAGTTGAAGAACACGATGGAGTCCCCCTCCTTCACAGTGGCCACAGGGCTGCCGTCCTTTACCACCACCGTGGGCTTTACAAACTCGTCGGTCTCCCCTCTGTCATAGGAAGCTTGGATCCCGCAGACCCCGCACTGGGCGGTGAGGCCCTCCCCCTTGGTCAGGGCGTCGTAGGCCAGCTTTACCCTGTCGTAGTTGTTGTCCCGGTCCATGGCGTAGTATCTCCCCATCACCGTGGCGATCTCCCCCACGCCGATCCGCTCCATCTCCTCCTTCAGGGCCGCGGCAAAATCCTTTCCGCTGGCAGGAGGGGTATCCCGGCCGTCCAAAAAGCAGTGCACATAAACCTTGGTCAGGCCGTTTCTCTTAGCCAGCTCCAGCAGGCCGTAGAGATGGGTGTTGTGGCTGTGGACGCCTCCGTCGGACAAAAGCCCCATCAGGTGCAGGGCGCTGCCGTTCTTTTTACAGTTTTCCACCGCCTTCAAAAGGGCGGGATTCTCAAAGAAGGTCCCATCCTGGATCTCCTTGGTGATCCGGGTCAGCTCCTGGTACACAATGCGGCCGGCTCCCATATTCAGATGCCCCACCTCGGAGTTGCCCATCTGTCCCTCAGGCAGTCCCACGGCCATGCCGCTGGCGTTGCCTTTCACAAAGGGATATTCCTTCATCAGTCTGTCCATCACAGGGGTCCTGGCCTGGGCCACCGCGTTGCCCTGGGTCTTCTCGTTGAGGCCGTAGCCGTCCAGGATCATCAATACTACCGGTTTCTTGCTCATACTTCCTCCATTCCGCAAATATGCTGTATCATGCGATACTTCTCTTTTCCCTCCTGCATTATACACTTTATTTGCCTGCCGCGCAACTGTTAAAATACACTCGGAAACAGTTGCGCTTCCCTCCAAAAAGAGGTACAATGAGAAAACTATCATCCAAAGAAAGGGAGGTCCCCATGATCACACTGCTGGCAAGGCTCTTTATCCGGACAAAAACAGATTCCGGCGAAGCATCCCCCTCCGCCCTGCGGCGCGCCTACGGGGTGCTGTGCGGCTGGGTGGGGATCTGCCTGAATGTGCTGCTCTTTTTGGGGAAGCTGGCTGCCGGCCTCATCAGCGGCTCCATCTCCATCACTGCGGACGCCTTCAACAACCTCTCCGACGCAGGCTCCTCCCTGATCACCCTGATCGGCTTCCGCATGGCGGGCCAGCGGCCCGACCGGGACCATCCCTTCGGCCACGGGCGGGTGGAGTATCTCTCCGGCCTCTTTGTGGCTATTTTGATCCTGTTTATGGGCCTGGAGCTGTTAAAGAGCTCCTTTGAGAAGATCCTGCACCCCCAGGAGCCCCTTTTCACTCCCCTGATCGCGGGGATCCTGCTCTTCTCCATCGCAGTCAAGTGCTATATGGCCTATTACAACAAAAAAATCGGGGCCCAGCTGGACTCCGCCGCCATGCGGGCCACCGCCCTGGACAGCCTCAGCGACGCCCTGGCCACCTCACTGGTACTGGCCTCCGCCCTCATCTCCCACTTCACCCATCTGGCCGTGGACGGCTGGTGCGGGGTGCTGGTGGGACTGTTTATCCTGTGGGCAGGCTTCCAGGCCGCCCGGGATACGGTGAATCCCCTGCTGGGTCAGGCCCCGGATCCGGCCTTTGTGGAGAAAATCCAAAGCCTGGCCCTCTCCTACGACAATGTGCTGGGCATCCACGATGTGATCGTCCACAACTACGGCCCGGAGCGCACCCTTGTCTCCTTTCACGCGGAGATGCCCGCCCAGGGGGATCTGCTCACCCTACACGACACGGTGGACCGGATCGAGCACCGGCTGCGCCGGGAGCTGGGCTGCAGCGCGGTCATCCACATGGACCCGGTCTGCCAGGGGGACGAAAGGACCCAGTCTCTGCGGTCCCTGACCCTGAAGGTGCTCGCCTCCCTGGACGGGCGCTTCACCGTCCACGATTTCCAGGCGGCAGGCCGGGAGGGGGAGATGCGCCTGACCTTCGACGTGGGCGTTCCCTACGACTGCCCTGCGGCAGACGAGGAAATCGCCTCACAGATCGAAAGGGCCCTCCGCAGGGAGGACCCCTCTCTCACCGCCGAAATCCAGATCGACCGGATGGGAGGGTAAATCCCTCCCCCTTCACTCCGCCAGCCTTTTCGCCCTCTCGGTGAGCTTTTTGTACCTCTCCTGTCCTCTCACAGGATCGAACCATTCCCAGCCCTGAGGCACGGTCATGCACGTGTAGATGGCCCCGCTGTCCGAAAGCCAGCCGTCGATGACCCCATCCGCCTCGATCTCGCGCCGGCTTCCGTCCGGGAGCTCTATGAGGGATTTCCCCTTCAGATAGACGATTCCGCCAAACACAGCTTCCTCCCCGAAGCCTATTTTTTCGCCCTCCGGGATGGTCTTCCACTGTTCGGCATAGGTCAGGGCAAGCTCCAAATACAGGTATCCCTCATCCTGCCGGCCGGCCCCCATAAAGGCTGCCGCCGCCAAAAGGCAGGTCCGGGAAGCGCGTGCCCAGAGAGCGGGATCTATCCTGCCGTTCCCGGCTGCCTCCATCAGCCGCAGGTTGTAAAGATATCTCTCCGCCCTCCTGCCGGCGTCCCCGAAGGCGTGATACCCCTTTGTGAGCTGGTGGAGAAGAATCCGGACGGCATTGCAGCATCCCTCCAGATTTGCCTCGTCATATTTTTCCTCCTCCTCAAGCTGTCTTTCCCGAAGCTCCCCTGCCGCAGCGTCATAGCGGGTTATCTTCCTCTGGGGCTTGTGCCGGATCCCCGTGGCGTCAAAGAAAACCACCATCCTTCCCTGGCAGTCCCTGGCACACGTGTATTCGGCCGCCCCCTCGTAGCCGTCGGTGAGCCCTAAATCCTCATAGCGCCGCCTCATGCCCTCCGCAAAGGGCATATATCCCTGGCCCCTGCCCTCCCAGGAAGTCAGCTCATAGGCGGTCTGCAGGCCCGCCCTGGAGGGGATCTCCACCTTGACAAGGCCGATTTCCGGCGCAAAGTAATAGGTCCTTCTGCCGCCGCGGTAGGCATGGCCGCTGTCCATCCCGTCACAGTCCACCTCCACCGCCAGACAGCTTTCAAAGCTGCCGGCCGGGACCTGCACCGTTCCCGCGTCCTCACAGCAGATCCTGGTCCGAAGTGCCGCCGCGCCGTAATAATCCCGTGTCTCCCTGGCTTCATAGCCGCTCTTCCACTGCTCGTCCCAGAGACAGCCGGCGGTGTCCTGCAAAATCGAGTAGATATGATTGGACAAAAGCCGATTGCACAGAGAGGTGCCGTCTATGCGCTTCCACTCAAAGCTGTATCTTCCGGAGCCCTGCAAAAGAAGAGTCCTGCCGTCCGCCTTTTCGATCTCGCTGCGGTTAAAAAAGTTCCAGCAGCCCACCGCCTCACCGTCCGGATTGAATTCCGGGTCGGTTTCGATAATTCGTTTGACCGCCGAATAAGCCGCATCGGCATGGGCCTTTTCATAGGGGGTCTTAGCCAGCGCGGCGGCGCGCTCTGCATAGGGTCTCACATCCTGGATTTTCAACCGGTACGCGCCCAGGCGAAGGAGATAGTCGGCCCGGGTCTTCAAAATCATGTCCAGCCAGGAGTTTTCGTCGTATTTCTTCCGGATGGCCCGTGTGTCTAAAGTGACCACCGCCCTTTTGCCGTCAAAGCATCGGACCTCTATTCTGGTGGGGGCAGCGTAGGCCTCCGGGTCTGCGTCGGATTCATACTCCCAAAAGCTCCCCTCCCCAAGGGGCAAAAGCGCATCCCCCTTCACGGCTCCATAGCTTCTCAGCACCTTGGCTTCGCTCACGCCCTCCGAGAGGACCTCCTGTCTGACAAGCCCCACCCCTCTCTTCAGCCAGTTTCTGTATGTGGCATTCCGAAGGCGCGAGGTCCACACCTGGCAGTCGGTAAACTCTCCTGCGGGTACGCGGGCTCTCACTCCCTGGGCCTCAAAGGTGAGGGTGGAGCCGTCGGAAGCGGTCACGCTCTCCCCGGGCTTTATGGGGGCGGTCATCCATCCGTCGCAGCGCAGGAGATTGTGGAGCATAGATCCCGTATCCCAGCAATAGGAATACAGCTCTCCGAAGGTATAGCCCTCCGCCGTGCCGGAAATTCTGATGCCCTCCGAAAGACTGAGTTCCAGGGTCTCTCCCACGCTTCTTCGGTTCTGGATATCCCTTACAAACTCATCCGCCGCCGACTCTGCAAAGGCTTCCTTAAGCTGCAGGGCGCCGTAATAATACAGATCGTCCGCCGGGGTCAGAAGGGCAAGGGCCCTGTCAAATGCCTCCATCGCCGCCTCCCGGTTTTTCAGATCCTCTTCTCTCCCGCAGGCCATCCACCTCTCCGCCAGAGTGAGCCTGAAATCCCCGGGGTCCAGAGAGGGGATCTGCACGTTCCGTATGTGGCTGATCCTGTCCTCCCCCCAGTATTTACAGCACTCGCGGGCCAAAACCGCGGACATGACCTCATTGTTTCTGCCGAGCCTTGCCGCCTCCCTGATCCTTTCAAAGAGCCGGTCGTTCTTTTCCCCCGGAAGCCACCAGTAACCCCGGATCAGCACATCTGCCAGGGAGCGGTATTTCTCCTGACACTCGGGCATGGCGTCGATGTCCTTACAGACGCTGCTGTAAACCCTTTCAAATCCCTCCTTGGAATTTTTGTACTGCCAGCTCTTGACCTCGTCGATCTTCTTTTGAATTTTCTGAAGCAGTGTGTCGCTTAATTTCTCGTCCATTGCGCATAGCTCCTTTCGCATTCTGCGTCTGCCCTCATGGAGCTGCGATTTTACCGTCCCCACGGATACGCCCATGAGCCGGGCGATCTGCTCCGCGCTCATCTCCTCGTAGTAGTGCAGGTATACCACCTGTTTGGCCCGCTGGGGGAGCTTTCGCAGTCCCTGGCGCATCAGCCCTGCCTCCTCCCTGGTCATCAGCATCTGTTCCGGGTCCCCGAAGCCGGAGCGCACTATCTCCCGTGCGTCGGCGTCCTCCAGGCTCAGATAGCTTCTGAACCGGTGCGCCATATTGACGGCGCAGTTCCTGGCAATGCGGCACACCCAGATCCCGAATTTTTCCGGCTCCCGGAGCCGATCCAGCTTAAGCCAGGCGGCCAGAAAGGCGTCCTGGGCCGCGTCCTCGGCTATATGGGCATTGTGTATGACAGCGTACGCGGCCCCGCGCACCTGTTTTTCGTGGCGCCTGACCAGCTCGTCATAGGAGGCCGTATCTCCCGAGAGGGTCAGCAAAACCAAAGTGCCGTCAGAACTTTGAAGGTAGGGCATTTTCAACATCCTTTCGTGAAAGCTTTCACTGTATAAGACAAGGCAGAGGGGAAAAAGGTTGGAAAAACTGCCGAAAAAATTTTTTTAATTTCCCATTGAAAGGTTGAAAGGACATAAAATTTTAATGATTCGAACACTCGACAAAGTGTCGCTCCTTTGGTATACTGTTCCTGTCTTTGGAAAATCGAGAGCATTTCTAATACGTTCTGC
>CANQOL010000038.1 GCA_947625475.1 uncultured Acetatifactor sp. | reverse complement strand
T
Source organism: uncultured Acetatifactor sp. (assembly GCA_947625475.1). Taxonomy (GTDB): domain Bacteria; phylum Bacillota; class Clostridia; order Lachnospirales; family Lachnospiraceae; genus Acetatifactor. The sequence goes on along the minus strand of CANQOL010000038.1, from coordinate 32,543 downwards.
TCTTGTACCCTTTTTTACTGGTTTTTGGGTTATTTCTTTTTCAATTTACTCTTGACATATCACCAAATTGCTTTAAAAGATTTTATTTTTCCGCGGTGAATTTAGTATAGCATGGTCAAGCTCCCAAGTCCACCGCATCGGCGCGGAACTTTGTCAACCGCAGTGTGACAGGAGAGATGTGGTTTCGGGTCTACAGGGCAGGTTTATCATCATCTGAAGCCGCTGCCTGCCGCCGAGATTGTAGTGGAGGATGCGCTGCAGAAAGGCGTTTATATCATTCAGCCGCACAAGGTACAGGGTATCATTATGCTGCTGACAGGTATCAGCGATTTGGCGGACGAAACCTACACCCAGGGGGCATGGGAAGAGGACGGTGGAAATTAGAGTTTGAAAAGAGGGTTCTCCTATCAGGCTGCTCAAAGAATGATTGAACATTCGTTCGCCGCGTGATATACTAAGCGGGAAGGGAGCGGCGGGAGAACTGCGGCGCCCTGCGGAAATAAAACCTGCAAGGAGGGAAAGGCCAGACCGATGGACACAGACGGACGGCAGAGAGAAAGCGACGCCTTTTGGCTTTTCGAGGAGATCCTGGAGGAAGAGGACAGCGGGAGAAGAGAGAGCCTCGGAGCAGGGATCCTCGGAGAGAGGATCCCTGCGGCCTCCGGGGAGCGGGGCTTTCGGAGAAGCGGCCGGAGGCCGGAGGCTGCTGCCGGCTCCGCATCAGAGCCCGCCGTCCCCCGCTATGAGATCGAGTATGAGGGCGGGCCGTTCCCGGGAGTGGGACGGTATGTGCGCAGGGAGGCGGTTCCGGCAGAGAGGGAGGTGCTTTCGCGGGAGCCTGCGGGAGAGCCGGCCGGGGGAGAGGTACTTTCCGGGCGGGAGTCTGCGGGAGAGCCGGCCGGGGGAGAGGTGCTTTCCGGGCGGGGGCCGGCCGGTGCGGAGGCATTTTCCAGGCGGGAGCCGGCCGGGGGAGAGGCATTTTCCGGGCGGGAGCCAGCCGGGGGAGAGGTGCTTTTCCGGCCGGATCCTGTGCGGGAGCTCTTTGAGCGGATGCGGGAGATCGGCCGGCAGGAGCGGTCCCGCTCCTGGGGGGAATCCCGGTTTTACGACGGGAACGTCCGGCGGGAGAATGCCCGGGTTTTCTACCGGCAGGGCATTTTTATGAAGGACTTTGAGGACGAATATCCGGAGAGCGCGCCCTATTCTGCCTACTATCCTTTTTACCAGCTTATGGGCTACCGGCAGCTGCGAACCTATTTTACCTGGCGCACTCAGGTCCGCCGGGGAACTGTGAGGCCGACCTCCCTGTCCTATGCCTTTTTGTACCTCTATGAGCTTCTGTCCAATATCGGGGTGGACAGCCCTAAGGAAGGGCTGGAGCGGATCCTTTTTTTCTGGAGGGAATACCGGGCCCATGACGCCGCCCTGGACTCTTATGTGGTGCGGTGGCTGAAGGATTATTATATTTATTATGAGCTCCCCGGTAGCTTCCGGGAGTTCGCGGCGGAAAACAATCTGGAGGGGTACTATCCGGAGCTGGAGGAGGCTCAGGGGAGCTTTGCCCTGCTCTGCGCCCTGTCCGGGTACGATATTCGGAAGTCCAAATTTTATACTCCGGAGCGGAGGGATCTGATCGAGGACTGTGTGTGCTTTGTGGAGGGAAGACTGGGGGAGCTCCTGGCGGGGAAAGGGATCCTTCTGGAGGATCTTCTCTTTGCGCCGGGCCGGAGCGCGGCGCTGTGGATTCCCTTTCAGGGGGCGCTCTTTTATCCCTGGGCCCCCCAGCGGGACCGGAGGGTGATCCTTTCCTCCCGGGAGGCGTATTTCTGTAACCGCGGCCAATGGATTGTGAGCAGGAATCTGGCTGCCGGAAGCGGGAAAAAGCTGGCGGAGTATCTGCTGCGGCAGACGGAGGCGTCTCTGCGCAGGCTCACGGGATATCCCCGTCGGCTGAGCGCGGATCAAAAGAACCTGTCCCCTCTTTTGAGGGCCCGGCTGGAGGTGGAGGGGATCCGTCTGGAAGATGAGATCACCCGGGCGGCGGAGGCGTTTTACCGGGAGGCGACCCGGACGGTGGTGACGGTGGATGCGGGCCGGCTGGAGCGGATCCGCCGGGAGGCCCTGCTCACCCAGGAGAGGCTGACGGTGCCGGAGGAAGAGCCCTGGCCCGTGCCTGCCGGGGCGGCGGAGGCTGGGCAGGGACGGGCCTGGGAAGGATCCGCAGCTTCCACGGGGCCGGTGGGTGAGAGCCCTTGGGAGGCCTCTCGGGAGAGTGCTCTTCCCGGGCTGGCTGCGGCTCCTGCCCAGGATCAGATTCCGGCCGCCGATCCGGAACTGCCCTTGGCCGCAGCCCCCGCCAAGGGCCTGCCCCCTGCTGTGAGCCCTGGCGCTGCCCCGGAGGATCCCTGGAGAGAGCTGTGGCAGGTTCTGACTCCCAGGGAGAGAGAGGCCCTGGAGATCCTCTCCCGCGGCGGGGAGGGCCTGCGGGCCTTTGCGGACCGGGAGGGGGTCATGCTGGAGGTTTTGCTGGAGGGGATAAACGGGAAAGCCATGGACGTCCTGGGGGACGCCCTGGCGGATGAGGGCCCTGCCCTCTATGAGGACTATGCAGAACAGGTAAAGGAAATGGTGAGAGAAAATGGCCAGACAGGTTCCGACTAGAATTGCCAATATTTTGATCAACGCCCTGAAGGGGGGCGTGGTGCCCCGCACGGGGCTGGAGTATATTACGGTGGGACGCACCCGGGAGATTGAGGCCATTCTGGGGGATATTGACATGATTCAGGAGGGGGGAGCCTCCTTCCGCTTCATCGTGGGCAAGTACGGCAGCGGCAAGAGCTTCCTGCTCCAGACCATCCGCAATCACGCCGCCGCCAGAGGCTTTGCGGTGGTGGATGCGGACCTGTCCCCGGAGAGGCGCTTTGCCGGCACCAAGGGACAGGGACTGGCCACCTACAAGGAGCTGATCCGGAATCTGTCCACCAAGGCGAAGCCCGACGGAGGCGCCCTGCCGTTGATTTTGGAAAAGTGGATTTCCGGCATTCAGGGGGAGGTCATGGCCCAGACCGGCGCCCAGGGGGAGGAATTCCGGGAGCTGGTGGAGCGGCGCATTTATCAGGTGGCCCTCTCTTTAGAGGGGATGGTCAACGGCTTCGAGTTCGCCCGGGCGGTGGCCCTCTACTGGGAGGCCTATCAGGAGGGGGACGAGGGCCTGAAATCCCGGGTCCTCAAGTGGTTCCGGGGGGAGTACGCCTCCCGCCGGGAGGCCAGGGAGGAGCTGGGCATCAACTTTATTGTCACGGACGAAACCTGGTACGATTTCCTGAAGCTGTTTGCCGCTTTCCTGGTGGGGGCCGGATATAAGGGGCTGCTGGTGATCATCGACGAGTTGGTGAATATTTACAAGATTCCCAATTCCGTCACCCGGGCCAACAATTACGAGAAGATCCTCACCATGTACAATGATGTGCTCCAGGGGAAGGCAAAGCATATCGGCTTTTTGATGGGCGGTACTCCCCAGTGCATGGAGGATACCTATCGGGGCGTGTTCAGCTATGAGGCTCTGCGCTCCCGCCTTTCCCAGGGACATTTCGCCGGGGAGGGGCTTCGGGACCTGACCGCGCCCATTATCCGCCTGGAGATGCTCTCCCAGGAGGAAATGTACATTCTGGTGGAAAAGCTCCGGGATATCCACGCCGGCCTCTACGGCTATGAGCCCATTTTGTCTCAGGAGGATCTGGTCTATTTCCTCACGGTGGAGTACAACCGGGTGGGGGCCAAAACCCACATCACCCCCCGGGAGATTATCCGGGATTTTATAGAGCTTCTGAACATCCTGTACCAGAACCCGGACCGGAAGGCGGCGGACATTCTGGGGGACAACAGCTTTCAGGCGGCCCTGGGCGGCGAAAACCGGGAGGCGGAGGACGAGTTCTCGGAGTTCGAGGTGTAAGACTGACCCCGGCGGACGAAAGGCAGCCTGCTTTCGGAGAGGGCGGCGGACGAAAGGCAGCCTGCTCCCGGAGAGGGCGGCGGACGAAAGGATGTCTGTTCCCGGGGAAGGGTGACGGGTAAAAAGGGCCTGCCCCCGGGGAGCGGCTGCGGAGCAGACAGGGAGGATTGTCATGGGCATGTTTGAGAGACTGGCCCCATTTATACAGGACTATATCTATGAGAACAAGTGGGAGGAGCTGAGGCCGGGGCAGGTGGCGGCCTGCCAGGTGATCTTTGAGAGCCAGGACAATCTGCTGCTCTCCTCCGGCACCGCCAGCGGCAAGACGGAGGCGGCCTTCCTGCCGGTGCTGACCAGGCTTTGGGAGGAACCCTCCGCCTCCGTGGGGGTGCTGTACATTTCCCCGCTGAAGGCGCTGATCAACGATCAGTTCCAGCGTCTGGAACAGCTCCTTTTGGACTCCCATATTCCGGTGACCAAGTGGCACGGGGATGCGTCCCTGACCCGGAAGAACCGGCTTTTAAAGCATCCGGAGGGGATCCTGCAGATCACCCCTGAGTCTCTGGAGAGCCTGCTCACCAACAAGAGGGGGGCGTGCCTTTCCCTGTTTTCGGACCTTAGGTTTGTGATTATCGACGAGGTTCACTATTTCATGCGGGACGCCCGGGGGATTCAGCTGCTCTGCGTGCTGGAGCGGCTCCGGGATCTGACAGGGGTCAATCCACGGCGGATCGGCCTCTCCGCCACCCTGGGGGATCTGTCCCTGGCAAAGGAGTGGCTCTCCACCGGCACCGGCAGGGCCTGCGCCGCCCCGGTGACCCCCGAGGGGAAAAAGCGGCTGCGGCTTCACATGGAGCGCTTTGTGAACTGGGCGGATGAGAGGGATACCGAGGGGGAGAAGGGGCAGGAGGGCGGCCCCGGCCAGGAGGGGGCGGGAGACCGTCAGCACTATGAGTATCTGTTCCGGCAGACCTTGGACAAAAAGACCATTATCTTTGCCAACAGCCGGGAGGAGACGGAGTTTATTATGGCCCATCTGCGGCAGCTGGCCCTGGAGAAAAAGGCCCCGGACGTGTACCGGGTCCATCACGGCAATGTGTCCGCCCAGCTGCGGGAGAGCACGGAACAGGAGATGAAGTCGGAGGAGGAGAAGATCGTGGCCGGAGCCACCGTGACCCTGGAGCTGGGGATCGACATCGGCTCCCTGGACCAGGTGGTCCAGGTGGGAGCGCCTCCCGACGTATCCAGCTTTGCCCAGAGGCTGGGCCGGTGCGGCCGCCGGGGACAGATCCCCCAGCTTCTCTTTACCTTTGTGGAAAACCTGAAGATCCCCGCCCAGGAGTCCTTAGGCCCCATCAACTGGGATTTTATACGGGCCATCGGGATTGTGGAGCTGTATCTGAGGGAGCACTGGGTGGAGCCCATCCCGCCCCGGCGCCACCCCTACAATCTGCTCTACCACCAGACATTAAGCTGCTTAAAGAGCGGCGGGGAGCTTGGGGCCTCTGACCTGGCCCGGAAGGTGCTCTCCCTGGGGCCCTTCCGGCATATTACCCGGGAGGATTACCGGATTCTTTTGGAGTATATGCTGGAGACCGGCCAGCTGGCCCGTTCGGAGGAAGGCGGGCTGATGATCGGCCGGGAGGGGGAGAAGGTGGTCAGCAGCTACAAATTCCTGACGGTGTTCGAGGCCCCGGAGTATCTGCTGGTGAAGGATGAGAACCGCACCATCGGCACCGTGGACAAGCCCTACCCGGTGGGAGTGCGCTTTGCCCTGGCGGGCATGTCCTGGGAGACGGTGGAGCTCAACCTGAAATCCAAGGTGATTTTTGTAAAGAAGGTGCCGGGGGTCTCCGTGGTGGACTGGGACGTGGATTTTGAGGGGGAATACCACACGGTGCTGGTGCGCAGAATGCGGCGGATCCTGGCGGGGGAAGAGTCCTTTCCCTATTTAAGTGAGAGCTGCCGGGAGCGGCTGGAAGAGATCCGCTATATTGCCAGGGGCAGCGGGATCCTGGAAAATCTGGTGACGCCCCTGTCGGATGTGCGCTACGCGGTATTTCCCTGGGTGGGAACCCGCCAGATGCTGACCCTCCACTATCTGCTGCGCCAGCGGGGGATCAAGAGCAGGCCGGCCTTTGCAAAGAGCGTCTACCTGGAGGTGTTTTTCCAGGAGGGGAAGGAAAAGCTGGAGGGGATCATAGGGGAGATCTTAAGCTCCCGGCCGGATGTAAGCAGGCTGCCCCTGCCGGAGAAGATCCAGGTGCGGGGCAAGTACAACGAGTTTGTGCCCCAGGTGCTTCTGCGCAGGCAGTTTGTGGAGGATTATCTGGACTTTGAGGGACTGAAAAGAGATATGGAGGGTGATGAAGATGGCAGGAATTGACGGGAAAAGAGAGAAGAGAGATGAAAGGTCAGCCGGCGGCAGGCCCGGGGCCGGCTGGCTCTGCGCGGGAAGGAGGGCGGACGCCGGATCCTGCCGGGAAAGGGCTGGGGACGGGGGCTTTGGCGGCAGATCCGGAAGGCTTCTGGCCCTGTGTCTGGCGGCGGCCCTTGCCCTGACCGGCTGCGGCGGGGCGGGGGGCGGCCAGGCTTCCCCCGAAGGGGAGCCCGCCGGGCAGCAGGAGTATGAAAACGGGGACAGTGCCGGTCAGGCTCTGGAAGCTTCCGCCTCCCCTGAGGAAATAGCTTCCTCTGAGGAAATAGCTTCCTCTGAGGAAACCGCTTCCCCTCAGGCGGAGGGGATCCCCTTCCAGACCCACTATGTGACTCCCGAGATGTACGAGAGCGCCACCTCCTTTATGGAGGGGGATCTGACCCGGCTGGCGGCGGCCATGCGCAAGGCCCAGGCGGGGGAGAGCGTGACGGTGGCGGTGATCGGAGGCTCCATCACCGAGGGCTACAGCGCCTCGGACAAGGAGAAGTGCTACGGGGCCTATTTCCGGGACTGGTGGCAGGAGCGCTTCCCGGACACCCAGGTGAACTATATAAACGCGGGGATCGGAGGCACCTCATCCTATCTGGGAGTGCACCGGGTCCAGGAGGACGTGCTGGATTACAACCCGGACGCGGTGATTGTGGAGTTCTCCGTCAACGACGGGAACAACGCCTTTTACCAGAAAAGCTATGAGAACCTGGTGCGCCGGATTCTGCTGTGGGAGAGCAGCCCGGCGGTGATTTTGCTGTTCACCACCCAGGAAAACGGCACCAGCGCCCAGGAGAACGATTCCCTGGTGGGCTTTCGCTGCAAGGTGCCCATGATCAGCTACGGCAACGCGGTGCTGCCCCAGATTGAGGCCGGAGAGCTGACCTGGAAGGAGATCTCCCCGGACAATATCCACCCCAACGACAAGGGCCACGCCATCATAGGAGAGCTTCTTTACACTTATTTAAATGGGGTTTACGCAAGGCTGGATGAAATCGGCACGGAGATTGCGCCCTTTGAGGCGAGCCCCCTGACCAAGCAGCGCTACCAGCAGGCCCAGGTCCTGGACGGCTCCCGCATAGAGCCCCTGGAGTGGGGGAGCTTTGAGAAGGCATCCCTGAACTCCTATTTCCCGGATAACTGGCACACGGACTCCGGGGAGGAGGGGATTGTCTTTGAGGTGGAGGCCGCCGCCATCGGGCTGATCTATCAGCGGACTGTCACCGGGGACTACGGCCAGTTCGACGTGTATGTGGACGGCACCTGCGTGCGCACCCTGGACGGGAATTTCCCGGGAGGCTGGGGGACCGCCATGGAGACCGAGGAAATTTACGCCTCGGACGAGAAGGCCCTTCACCGGGTGGAAATCCGCAGGAATCCGGATTCCACGGGGGATTTGTTTACGGTCATTGGGCTCTTGGTTTCCTAGGGCCCGGTATTCCCGCCCCGGATTTTTTTAGCTAAAAAATTAGCAAGATATAAGCAAATTTAGCTAAACAGTGAACCGCAAAATAGCAAATTTAGTAAATTAAACCGGGACAACCACAAAATATTGTGATGAACTGCCCGGATGAGCGGGGGCAAAAAGTAAAATTTTCAGGGAAGGCTTTCCGGCAACATGTATAATTTGTCCAAGTCAAAATAGTATATTATGACAAAATGTACAAAAGGCATTGCAGTTTTCTTGTGATTATGGTAATATTATTACACGGAGAATTTTTAGCCTGTTTTTACCTAAACAATACAGAGAGGATTTCAGCGATGAAGAGAAGAGTGGCAGCGCTGATTTTGGCGTGTACATTTATCATAAGCGGCTGCGGACAGGCGGAAAAGGAGAGCGTTTCCCAGTCCGCCGGGGATTCGGCCCAGACCTCCTCGGCAGAGCCTGCGGGAGAGTCTGGAGGGGCTTCTTCGGAGGCCGCCCAGCCGGCCGTCTATTCCTGGGACCAGGCGCAGCTCTATGAGGCCGAGTCGGGAGAGCTCCTGGGAGGCGCTTCCACAGGTTCCCAGGGGGATGTGACCTACGTGGAGGGCTTTACCCAGGAGGGTGACGGCGTCAAAGTTCCCATCCAGATCTCCCAGGAGGGGTTCTACGATCTGGACCTGGTGGCCAAGAGCGTGGACGGAGGCTACAAAGCCAATTATGTTTCGGTGGACGGAGAGAATATGGGAACCGCCGTGGTGGAGGAGGGAGGAGGCTATCAGGACTCCATCCTGCGCCGGATTTATCTGACGGCAGGGCAGCACACCGTGGAGGTGCTCTCCTACTGGGGCTGGATCCAGCTGGACTGCCTGAAGGTGAAGCCCGCGGACGATCTGGATCCGGAGCGCCTGGTGATCGATCCGGTGCTGGTCAATCCCAACGCCACCCCCAACACAAAGCGGCTCATGACCTATCTGTGCGATATATACGGAAAGGACATCCTTTCCGGACAGTTCTGTGACAGCGGTATGTACGGCGCAGAGAACGCCACCATCTGGAAGACCACGGGAGGCAAGTATCCCGCCATCCTGGGCCTGGATTTCTCCAGCTATTCGCCCACCTCTGTGGCAAACGGGGCCGTGGGACACTCCACGGATTACGCCCTGGAGTACTGGGAGGAGGGAGGCATTGTCACCTTCTGCTGGCACTGGACCGCCCCGGAAAAGTACGTGACGGGCCAGTGGTTCTCCACCTTTTATAAAGAATACACCGACATTGATCTGGCCAAGATCATGAACGGGGAGGATCCGGAGGGGTATGACCTGCTGGTGCGCGACATTGACGCCATTGCGGATCAGCTTCAGATCCTGCAGGAGGCGGACGTGCCGGTGCTCTGGCGGCCTCTTCATGAGGCCAGCGGCGGCTGGTTCTGGTGGGGAACCGGCGGGGCCGAGGCATACAAGAAGCTGTACATACTGATGTACGACCGGCTGGTGAATGTAAAGGGCCTCAACAATCTGATCTGGATCTGGAACGGCCAGAGCAAGGACTGGTATCCCGGGGACGAATACGTGGACATCATCGGGGAGGACATTTACCCCGGGGAGCGGGTTTACACCCCTCAGACCGCCAAGTATCTGGACGTGCTGGAATATACGGACGCCAAAAAGATGGTGATTATGTCCGAGAACGGGTGCCTGTTCGATCCGGACCTGGCCATCCGGGACGGCTCCATGTGGGGTTCCTTCTGCACCTGGGGCGGGGAGTTCGTCACCAAGAACAAAAAGCTGTACACCTGGAGCGATCAGTACACCGAGGAGGAAATGCTGAAAAAGGTTTACGAGCATGAGCATGTGATCACCAGGGATGAGCTGCCGGATCTGAAAAATTATCCGCTTCGGGAGGAATAGGATGGGCCAGTTTTTTTCGGCGGAGGGACCGATCTTCCGGTTCATGACCGTCATCGGAAATATGATCCTGGCCACTATCCTGTGGATGATAGGCTGTCTGCCCGTCATCACCGTAGGGACCTCCACCGCGGCGCTGTATTACACTACGGTAAAGAGCGTGCGCAAGGAGGTGGGATATGTGCACACCGAGTTCTGGCGGGGCTACAAAAACAACCTGCGCTACGGTACGCTGAGCACGGTGGCCTTCCTGCTGCTGGCGGGGCTCCTTTGGATCGAGCTTAGGATTATCAGCCAGGGCGGGGCGGAGGCGAGCCCCCTGTGGCGCCTGGCGGTGCGGCTGCTGGCAGCGCTGGTGCTGCTGGTGGGGCTGTATCTGTTCCCGGTCATGTCCCGCTTTCAGCTGAAGCTGGGAAAGCTGTGTATCCTGTCCTTTTTGATGTCCGTCCGGTTTTGGTACATCACCCTGGCCCTGGCGGCGGGGCTGGTCATCACGGTGCTGGCCCAGATTTATCTGCTGCCCCTGCCTCTGGTGCTCCTGACCCCGGGACTGTGGTGCTACCTCAGCTCCTTTTTGGTGGAGAGGGCCATGAAAGCCTACATGCCAAAGCCCCAGGAGACGGTGGGGCCCGACGGGGAGCCCATCAAAAACTGGTATGATTAGGGCTGTAAGCCCAAGGGCTATGAGCCCAAGGGCAGGGCTCACAAAACAGAAACGAAAAATCTACCGCTCGGGAGAACGGGAATCAAGAATAGAGAGATGGAGAAGAAGAGTATGAGAAGAAAGAACAGAAAAAACAAAACAGCATTTCTTCTGGCACTGGCCCTGACGGCCGGCATGCTGTCTCCCCAGACCATGCTGCCCGCCCAGGCTGCCACCGACGTCACACAGGAGGAGTTTGAGGACCTTGTGGGTACTTACTCCATAGACCCCTCCGTGCCCGGCTACCAGGAATACCTGGCGGAGAATCCCCAGGTGTACCCTGACAGAGAGTACCGTATTTCCGCGGCGGACTATGTAAGGTACGAGGAGGGGGGCGTCAGCGCCGAACCTCAGATTTACGAGAACTATGAGAATGTCCCGGGAGGGGGAGACGCTCTGCTCACCGGCGAGCAGGCGCTGGTAGAGTACCAGTTCCAAGTGGAGGAAAGCGGCTTTTACGACATTTCCCTGATCTATTATCCCATCGAGGGGAAGAGCTCCGAGATCCAGAGGGCCTTTTTCCTGGACGGGGCCCTTCCCTACGGGGAGCTTGCCCTGGTGGAGTTAAAGCGGGTGTGGGTGACCAATGTGATCCAGAGCGCCCCGGATGAGAACGGCGTCCTCACCAAGGTGTGGCAGGTGGACACCCAGGGGAACGATGTGAAGCCCCGGGCGGTGGAAGCCCCCGAGTGGGTGGAGAGTTATCTCTACGACAGCAACGGCTATGTGACGGAGCCTCTGGCTTTGTATCTGGAGGCGGGGGAGCACACCCTGACCATCCTCTCCCAGAGAGAGCCCATGCTCCTCTCCGAGATCATACTGAACAACAGCGTGAAGACCGTGGATTACGATACCGTCAAGGCGGCCTGGGACGCGGCGGGCTATACCGCCACCAGCGGAAAGAGCGTGCGCATTGAGGGGGAGAACGCCGACAAGACATCCTCCCAGATGCTCTATCCCAGACAGGACCAGTCCTCTCCCGCCGTGTATCCCTCCAGCCCCAAGGTGCTGCTGAACAACACCATAGGAGGCACCTCCTGGCAGGGAGCCGGCCAGTGGATCGAGTGGGATTTTGAAGTGCCCCAGAACGGCTACTATAATATATCCGCCTACTGCAAACAGAACTTTGTGCGGGGCATCGATGTGTGCCGCCGGATCAGCATCGACGGGGTGGTGCCTTTCTCCGAGATGGAGGATTACGGCTTCGGCTATCAGCAGAGCTGGCAGGAGGAGGTTCTCTCCGATGAGGAGGGGAATCCCTACTGCTTCTACCTGGAGGAGGGAAAGCACACCCTGCGCATGGAGGTGGTGCTGGGCGATATGGCCGACATCGTCAGCACCGTGCAGAATACGGTTCAGCTGCTGAACTCCATTTACCGTCAGGTCATTTACATCACCGGCGTGGCCCCCGATAAATACAGGGACTATCAGCTGGAGGCATCCCTCCCCGGATTGAAGGCCGAGCTGGAGGAAGCCAGGACCGGCATCAACAAGGCTTTGGAGGCCATGCGGGTCACCGCCGGCAGAAACAGCGACAAGCTCACCACCCTGATTACCATGCAGGATCAGCTGGATGAGCTGATCGAGGATCAGGAGCGCTTCGTGGAGGTGATTTCCTCCTACAAGGTAAATGTGAGAGCCTGCGGCAACTGGATTACCCAGGTGCTCAACCAGCCTCTGCAGATCGACCGCATTATGGTCTACTCCCCGGACAGCCATCAGAAGATTGCTTCCTCCGGATTCTTCGCCAAGGCGGCCTACGAGATCCAGAGACTGTTCTACTCCTTTATTGTGGACTACAACCAGATCGGCAACGCCATCGACGACGCGGACGGGAGCACGGTGCTCACCCTGTGGATCGGCACCGGCCGTGACCAGGCCAACGTGATCAAGGCCCTGATCGATGAGAACTTCACCAGTGCCACCGGCATCAACGTGAATGTGCAGCTGGTGGATATGAATACGCTGCTGCGGGCCACCCTGGCGGAGGAAGGCCCGGATGTGGCCATCCAGGTGGCCAACACCAACGGAATCGCCGGAGCCGTCCTGAACACCGGAAACGATACGCCGGTGAACTACGGTATCCGCCACGCCGTGCTGGATCTGTCCCAGTTTGACGACTTCCAGGAGGTGATCGGACGCTTCAGCGAGAGCGCCGTGGTGCCATTTACCTTCAACGGCGCCACCTACGCCCTGCCGGAGACCCAGACCTTCCCCATGATGTTCTACCGCAAGGATATCCTGGCGGAGATCGGCCTGGAGGTTCCCACCACCTGGGATGAGGTGAAGGTAGCCATGACTGTGCTGGCCAAGAACCAGATGGAGTTCGGCATGCTGCCCAACGAGCAGACCTTCGCCATGCTGCTGTTCCAGAACGGCGGAGAGTACTACTCCGAGAACGGAGACCGTTCCCTTCTGGATTCGGATATCGCCGTGGCGACCTTCAAGCAGTACTGTGAATATTACACCGACTATAAGCTGGATAAGGCCACCAGCGTGGAGGAGCGCTTCCGTACCGGTGAGTGCCCCATCATCATCTCCGACTACACCACCTACAACAACCTGCAGGTGTCCGCGCCGGATATCAAGGGCCTCTGGGACTTCACCGTGGTGCCCGGCAATGTGCAGGAGGATGGGACCATTCTCCACGCCACCGGAAGCACGGGCCTGGCCGATATCATCATGGCCAACACCGAGCACCCCGAGGAGTGCTGGGAGTTCTTAAAGTGGTGGACAGACGCCCAGACCCAGACCCTTTACGGGCGGGAGATGGAGAGCCTGATGGGAGCCAGCGCCCGGGTGGCCACCGCCAACCTGGAAGCTCTGGCGAACCTCTCCTGGCCCATCCGGGACTATCGGGAGATCATGAGCCAGTATGAGCAGGTAGTGGGAATCCCTCAGGTGCCCGGCGGCTACTACACCTGGCGTAATGTGAACAACGCCTTCTACAGCGTGACCACCGATTCCTCCAGCACGGGCCGGTCTCAGGTGGCCACCCCCAGAGAGGAACTGATGGATAAGATCATCTACGTGAACGATGAGATTACCTATAAACGAGAAGAGTTTGACCTGCCGGTGGCGGAAGAATAGGAGGAAACGAATATGGCGAATGAAGCAGTAAACTCCGAAGTATCCCAGGAAGCTCTGGACATCGCGAAAAAGCAGAGCACTTTGCGGTATCAGATCGTGAGGAACAAGGCCTCCTATTTTATGATCGCTCCCTACTTTATCCTGTTCTTCTTCTTCACGGTGCTGCCGGTGCTCATGTCCATCGCGCTGAGCTTTACCTACTTCAACATGCTGGAGATGCCCACCTTCGTGGGATGGAAGAACTACGTGAAGCTGTTTTTGGAGGATGATATTTTCCTGATCTCCCTGAAAAACACCTTGATCTTCGCCGTGGTGACCGGGCCTGTGAGCTACATGCTCTGCCTGCTGTTTGCCTGGATTATCAATGAGTTCAAGGGGAAGCTGAGAGCGTTCCTGACCCTGATCTTCTACGCGCCCTCCATCTGCGGAAACGCGTACCTGGTATGGAACCTGATCCTCACCGGCGACCGTTACGGCTACTTAAACGGTATTTTGCTGAAGCTCGACATCATCAACGAGCCCATCCTGTGGATGCAGACGGAAAAGTACGTGATGCCCGTGCTGATCGTGGTTCAGCTGTGGCTGTCCCTTGGAACCGGCTTCCTTTCCTTCATCGCAGGTCTCCAGACGGTGGACAAGAGCATGTACGAGGCGGCCGCCCTGGACGGGGTGAAGAACCGGTGGCAGGAGCTGTGGTATGTGACCCTGCCGGCCATGAAGCCCCAGCTGATGTTCGGCGCCGTGATGCAGATCACGCAGTCCTTCGCGGTGGCGGATATCTCCATCAACCTGGCGGGCAACCCCTCCGTGAACTACGCCGGAGCCACCGTGGTGACGCACCTTCTGGACTACGGCTCCACCCGTTTTGACATGGGTTACGCCTCGGCCATCGCCACCATCCTGTTTTTGCTGATGGTGGGCACCAACAAGCTGGTACAGAAAATCTTAGGAAGGGTGGGAGAATAAGTGGCAAAGAAAGATACGATCAAAACAAAAAGACGCTTCTTCCGCAGGAAGGAAAAGCAGCTCAACCGCTCCATGGCGGGCAACACCCTTTTGTTTGTCTTAATGTTTATCTGCGGTCTGTTCATGGTCCTGCCTCTGGTTATGATTGTGAACAATGCCCTGAAGCCCTTGGATGAACTGTATCAGTTCCCTCCCAAGATCTTTGTGCGGCACCCCACGCTGGAGAACTTTTCGGATCTGTTCGTTCTGATGAACGACTCCTGGATCCCCTTCTCCCGCTACATATTAAATACCGTCATTATCACGGGCTTTGGCATGGTGGGCCATGTGGTGGTGGCTTCCCTGGCGGCTTATCCCCTGGCAAAGCACCGCTTCCCGGCCAAGAACATTCTCTTCTCCATGGTAGTGCTGTCCATGATGTTTTCCTGGACGGTCACCCAGATCCCTCAGTACCTGATTATTTCCTGGATGGGGATCAACAACAACTACCTGGCGTTAATCCTGCCGGCCTGGTCCTTCGGAATGGGCCTGTACCTGATGAAGCAGTTTATGGAGCAGCTCCCCGACTCCCTGATGGAGTCCGCCAGACTGGACGGCGCCAGCGAGTGGGGAATCTTCTGGAGGATCGTGATGCCCAACGTAAAGCCCGCCTGGCTGACACTGGCAATCTTCCAGTTCCAGCAGATGTGGGGCAATACGGGTTCCATGTTCCTGCGGGATGAGCAGTTAAAGCCTCTGCAGTTTTCTCTGCAGCAGATCACGGCAGGCGGTGTGGCCAGAGCCGGAGCGGCGGCGGCGGTGACCTTTATCATCGCGGCGGTGCCCATCACATTCTTCCTGATCTGCCAGAGCAACGTGCTGGAGACCATGACCACATCCGGTATGAAGGATTAAGAGGAGGGAGCCCATGAAAAAGAGAGTTTGGATCAAGAGAACAATCGCCTCCCTGACGGCCGGACTGATGCTGGCGGTTTCCCCGGCCATAACGGCCCTGGCGGAGGACCTGCCTTATGACACCTACAATTACGACTACCGGCTGAATGTGGTGATGACCCCGGCGGCCTATGTGCCCACCCGGAGCGTGACAGGGCAGGACCTGGGAATCGACGGCTTTACGGAGCCCCAGGATTTGTGTGTGGCGCCCAACGGCGAGATCTATGTGGCCGACACGAAGAACAGCCGGATCGTGGTCTTAAACCACAACATGACGGAGGTGGTCCGGATCATCGACAGCTTTGTGAGGGACGGCCAGGAGGACGGCTTCCGGATGCCTCAGGGCGTGTGCGTGTCCGAGAACGAACAGCTCTACGTGGCGGACACGGACAACAAGCGGATCGTAGTGCTCACCCCGGAGGGCGAGTTTATCAAGATTATCGACAATCCCCAGTCCGAGATTTTGGAGGACGATTTCGATTTCACCCCCTTAAAGGTGGCTGTGGACTATGCGGACCGTGTCTATGTGATTGCCAAGAACGCCTTCGAGGGAATCCTGGTCTTTGAGAGCAACGGCCAGTTTACCGGATACTTCGGCACTATCCAGGTGAAGATCTCCCTGTGGGAGAAATTCTGGAGGAAGCTGGCCAGCAAGGAGGAGCGCTCCCGCCAGCAGCTGTTCATCCCCACCGAGTTTACCGGCATCGACATTGACTCCGACGGCTTCGTGTACGCCTCCAATATTGACTCCGACGGCGTCCAGGGAGTGCGGCGCTTAAACCCCAAGGGAGAGGACGTGATCCTGAAGGGCGACAAGGCTAACCTGGGCGGAGACATTCAGATCGGCACCTACGGCACCTACGGGGGCCCCAGCGAGTTTGTGGATGTGGTCTACCGGGAGAAGGGAATCTACTCCCTGCTGGACCGGAAGAGAGGCCGGATCTTTACCTATGACAGAGAGGGAAATCTCCTGTACGTGTTCGGGGGCCTGGGCACCCAGCGGGGAACCTTCAACACCCCCGTCGCCATCGAGGTGGTGGACGACCAGATCATCGTGCTGGACGCCTACCAGGCATCTATCTTAAGCTTCGGCGAGACCGACTACGGCGCCCTGATCAACGACGCGGTGGCCCTGCGGTTTGACGGAGACGAGGCCCTGGCCATCGGCAAGTGGGAGGCCGTGCTGAAGCTGGATGAGAACAATGAGCTGGCCAACACCGGCATGGGCAAGGCTTATCTGACCGCCGGGGACAATGCGGCGGCCATGAAATACCTGAAGCTGGGCATGAACCGGAAGTATTACTCCATCGCCTTTAAGCGATACCGAAACGCCATCCTGAAGGATAATCTGAACCTGATCCTGACAGTCGTGATCGCGGTGATCCTTCTGGCGGTGGTGTACCAGAAGTTCTTAAAGAAGAAATTTTCCATAGGCAGAAAGAAAAAAGGTGCCAGGGAAGGAGGTCTCGCCCAATGAAGGAGCTGTTTTCGAAGGACAAATGGAAATACGCGTTTTACACGGTGAGCCACCCCATGGACGCCTACTATGAGATCCGCCACCGGGAGAGAGGGAGCGTTCCCATAGCCATTGTGCTGGTGATATTGTTCTCCTTCACTTTCTCCATCAACCGGATGTCGGCCAGCTTTATCGTCAACGATGTGGATCCCCTGACGGTGAACGCCCTGCCGGAGCTGGTGGCTGTGTTCCTTCTCTACGGGCTGTTCTGCGTGGGCAACTGGTCCATCACCTGCCTGATGAACGGGGAGGGGCGGCTGAAGGATACGGCCATTGCGGTGGGCTACGCCCTGATTCCTCTGATCGTGTGCTTCAACATCGGCACCGTCTTCAGCTGGTTTGTGACGGAGGATGAGGGAGCCTTCTACACCATGATCGTGGGGGTGGGCATCGCCTACGGCGTGATCATGGCTCTGATGGGAATCATGCAGATCCACAACTACACGCTGGCCAAGACCCTGGTCACCATCTTCCTTACCTTCGTGGCCATGTTTATCATCATCTTCCTAGCCCTGCTGTTGTTTGACCTGCTGAATCAGCTTTACAGCTTCGTCCACAGCATTTACCAGGAACTCATATTCAGAGTGTAGGAGGAGGGACAAATGCAGACGAGTAAAAAGATTTTGATAGGATTGGGGAGCGTCATTGCCGCTGTGGTTGTGATCTTCATGGCGCGGTGGCTGATCCGGTACTACTTCTACAACAATTACAGAGACGATCTTTCCTCCTATGACTACGAGGAGGGAAAGGAGTTCACCCCCATCCAGGAGAGCGCGGGCGACGTGCCGGGCATGGAGCTGGCCGCCGAGAACGATATCCTGAAGCTCTATGCCAACACCAAAACCGGTGAAGTGGCCGTGGTGGACAAGAGAAACGGGAAGATCGTCTACTCCAACCCCGCCAACGCGGATGAGGACAGCATCGCCAACGGCACCCACAAAAACTACCTGAAATCCCAGCTGGTGGTGGATTACTTCAACACCTCCAGAACCCAGGGAACCATGGATTCCTTCAGCTTCTGCGTGGACAGAGGCCAGCTGGAGTACGAGGGGATTGAAAACGGCATCCGCTTCCTGTACACCATCGGCGACCTCTCCAGCAAGACGGGCCTTGTGCCCCAGTACATCAGCCAGGAGGCTTTAAACCGGGTGCTGGACGCCCTGGACGACGAGGGAAAGGATTTTGTCCGGAAGAAATATATAGACAGCGATGTGGCGGACGATTACCTGGAGCTTTTGGAGTCCGCTGTGAAGGGCGCCTCCCAGATCCGGAATCTGAACAGATATTTTGAGCAGGCCGGCTTTACCGAGGAAGAGTATATCACGGAGATGACCAACTCCGGCGTGGAGGGAGCGGTTCCCATCTCCTTCCTGATCCCTTTGGAGTACCGCTTAAACGGGGACGCCCTGGATGTGTCCGTTCCCATGAAGGCGGTGGAGGAAAACGGCGGCGGGACGATTTTCCGGATCCAGCTTCTGCGCTACTTTGCGGCGGCCGGCCAGGATGAGGAAGGGTATATGCTGGTGCCCAACGGCTCCGGCTCCCTGATCCGCTTCAACAACGGCAAGCAGAGCGCGGCCAACTACGCGGATTATGTGTACGGCCTGGATCCTCTGGCGGCCGAGTACACGGTCCGGGAGAACACGGAGAATGTGAGGATGGCCCTCTTCGGCATCTTCCGCCAGGACAGCGCCGTGTTCGCCACCATAGAGGACGGAGCCAGCTTCGGGCTGCTCTCCGCCTATGTGTCCGGCAAGATCAACGAGTACAACTTCGTGTTCCCCACCTTTGTGCTGAGGGGCAACGATAAGCTCTCCATGTTCGGCACCACCGGCAACGAGGCGGATATCCCCATCGTGGAGACCAACCACTACGACGCCAACCTGACGGTGAAATACACCATGCTGACCCAGGAGAACGCCACCTACTCACAGGCGGCCAACTATTACCGCAACCGCCTGCTGGCGGAGGGGAAGCTCACCCGGCAGGCTCAGGCCGACGAAAACCTGAAATTTTACTACGATGTGCTGGGGGGAGTGACCATGACCAAGTTCTTCCTGGGCACCCAGTACAACGGCATGTATGTGATGACCGACTTTGATCAGGCGGGGCAGATCTACGACGACTTAAAGGCCAGCGGCATCACCAACCAGGTGATGAATTTCCAGGGCTGGATGAACCACGGGTATCACCACGATGTGCCAAACAAGATCAAGGTGCCCGGCTCCCTGGGCGGGAAATCGGGCCTGGAGGAGCTCAGCGCCAAGCTCACCCAGGATGGCAGCTCCTTCTACGGGGACGTGGCCTTCCAGCATGTGAGCTATGTGAGCAGGCGCTACTCCTACACCAACGAGAGCTCCCGGTACTACGGGGCCGGCTATGTGGCGGAGCTGGGGCTGGTGAATCCGGCCACCCTGCGGAACACCTCGGGCCTGGGCTACGACGAGAACCACTACTACCTGATTTCCCCCAAGTTCCTGGTGCGCTACGTGGACGCCTTCACCAAGAAGATCGGGAAATATGATATCAACGGCATCTCCCTGCGGGATCTGGGGAATGAGCTCCAGTCCGACAAAAAGAGGACCAATGTGATTGACCGGGAGGCCGCCCTGGACGTGGTGCTTGCCAGCCTGGGACAGATCAGGGATACGGGCAAGAGCATCCTGATCAACGACGGCAACGATTACGCCTTCGCCTACGCGGACGATATGATCAACGTGCCTCTGACGGCCAACGACTACTATATTGTGGATGAGACGGTTCCCTTCTATGAGATGCTGATCCACGGCTGCATCGATTATTCGGGCGGCGTGATCAACTTAAGCGACACCTACGAGAAGGCGGACATCGTGCTGAACCTGGTGGAGACGGGCGCATCGCCCCACTTCCTCTTTACCTGGGAGGGAGCCAGCGAGATGAAGTACACCGGCTTAAACCGTTTCTACGCCACCACCTACGCCAACTGGAAGGAGGACGCTGTCTCCATTTACAGCGAGGTGAACAACGCTCTGAAGCATGTAAACGGCGCGGTGATCACCAACCATGAAATCCTGGAGAACGGCGTCAGGAAGATTACCTACGACAACGGCGTAGTGATCTATATCAACGAGGGCACCTCGGATCAGACGGCAGACGGTCTGACGGTTCCCGCCAGAAGCTATCAGATAGGGGGTGTCAGGTAATGGCAGCGGCAAAAACGGTGAAAAAGAAAAAATGGTCGCTCTCCCAGAGAAGGGCCATGAAGGGTTTCATCTTCATCGCCCCCTGGCTCATCGGATTCCTTTGGTTTTACGCCAGAAGCCTGTTTATGACCGTCCAGTTTTCCTTCTCGGAGCTGACGGTGCGGCCGGGCGGCGGCTACGACCTGAGGTTTGTGTGGCTTGACAATTTCATCTACGCCTTCCGGGCCCACGCCAGCTACAAGCAGGTGCTGACCACATCCCTGGGCAATATGCTGGTGGATGTGCCTCTGATCACCTTCTTCAGCCTGTTCATGGCCATGCTGCTGAACCGGAAGTTCAAGGGAAGGACTTTGGTGAGAGCCATCTTCTTCCTGCCGGTGATTTTGAATTCCGACGCCGTGGTGGACGCCATGAACCTGGCCAGAAGCATGATGAGCGGCGGTATCTCCAGCGCCAGCGCCGAGATGGCGGCGGCCGCCAGCAGCGGCATGAGCATTGAATACTACATCCAGATGTTCTCTTCCCTGGGCCTGCCGGAGGTGATTATCGAGTATGTGTCCGGCGCCGTGGGGCGGATCAGCGAGATCATCAACGCCTCGGGCGTGCAGATCATCATCTTCATCGCAGCCCTCCAGTCCATCCCGGGCTCTATGTACGAGGTGGCCAAGATTGAGGGCGCTACCGCCTACGAGACCTTCTGGAAGGTGACCTTCCCCATGGTGATGCCCCACATTATCACCAACGTGGTCTACACGGTGGTGGACAGCTTCACCAAGTCGGAAGTTATCGAGCTTGCTTATGATACGGCCTTTACAGTCCAGAATTACGGCCTGAGCTCCGTGTTCAGCTTAGTCTCCACGGTGATCACCTGTCTGATCCTGGTGCTGGTGTGCGGCATCATACAGAAGCGGACGTTCTACTATAACTAGGAAAGGAGAGAAAGAATGAACAAGCAGAAAACGGTCCCTCTTGTAAACAGCATCAGGGCTTCGGTTCAGTCCATGAAGGAAGACACCCAGTTCGCCAACGACCGTCTGCGGTGGATAGGCAACATCAAAAGCTTGGTGATGAGCCTGTTCAGGCTTGCAATTATCCTGGGTATCTGTTATGTTATTCTTGGACCCGTGATCGGTATCGTGAGCAGTTCCTTTTTCTCTGACGCTGACAGGGCCAACCCCATGGTGTACCTGATTCCCCGGGAGCCCACCCTGTACCGCTATGAGCTGGCGGTCACCTACCTGGACTACTGGAAGACCATGGGTGCCTCCCTTTTGTACTCCCTGACGCTGATGCTGCTGCAGGTGGTGGTCTGCTCCATGGTGGGATACGGCTTCGCCCGGTTTGACTTCCCCCTGAAGAAGATCCTCTTCGGGTGCGTGGTGGTGATGATCGTGATCCCTACCAACACGGTCATGCTTCCCATGTATATGACCTTCTCTCAGTTTGACGTGCTGGGGATCATCTCCCTGATTAAGGGAGGGCCGGTGAATATCCTGTCCTCGCCCATCCCCATGTACATCCTCACCCTGTTTGGGTGCGGGCTGCGCTCCGGACTGTACATCTACATATTTAACCAGTTCTTCCGGGGACTGCCCAAGGAGATTGAGGAGGCGGCCTTTGTGGACGGGGCCGGCACCTGGTACACTTACTTCCGGATCATGCTGGTGAACGCCCTGCCCTCTGTGGTGACGGTGGCCATCTTCTCCATGGTATGGCAGTACAACGACACCTTTTACGCAAGGCTGTTCCTGATCAGCGACGATATTATCATCAGCAAGAAGATCGCCTCCATAGAGGCCAATATCTCCAATGTGGAGAAAATCATGGATCCTACGATCCTGGAGCTGTTTCTGGACGCGGGCATTGTGCTCATCATGCTGCCCATCATTATCATCTATGTGCTTTTGCAGAAGCAGTTCATTGAAGGTGTGGAGAGAAGCGGTATCGTCGGATAACCCGGCGGACGCTTTCCCAATAGCAATTCAACTATAACGATAAGGAGGATGAAAAAGTTGAAGGCAAAAAAAGTTTTAGCTTTATGTGTAGCTGCCGCAATGGCTATGAGCCTTGCCGCGTGCGGCGGCAGCGACACGGCAGGCTCCAGCGAGCCTGCGCAGTCTCAGGAGTCAACTCCCGCTGCGGAGCCGACAGCTGAGCCTACCGAGGCGCCCGCGCCCGAGTCTTCCGCTCCGGCGGAGGAGGAGCCCGCAGCACCCGCAGTGGAGGCTGGCCCTGCCAGCATCGACTTCGAGGACGGACTGTTCGGCTTCGTGGGCGACAACACCACGGCCATCGGCGGTACGGCCGCGGGAACCTACAGCGTGGTTGATTACTCCGGCTCCAAGGCCCTGGAGGCAGTGCCCGGGGGCAAGCCCATGGCCATCGGATTCCAGATCGACGCCATGCTGGGCGACAAACTGGCGGATGTAAAGACGGTGGATCTGACCATCGGCGTGACCAGCGCTGACGGCAATTTCTACGCCTGCTCCGGTTATCTGTACGGCATGTACGCCGGAGAGAAGAACGGATCGGCATGGTCTGTGTATCTGGAGACCGCCAATCCCAAGACAGCAACCTACACCGTGCCTGACGGCAAGGCATTTGCGGAGGGCGACACCTTTGTGGTATCCCTGGAGACCGACAATGCGGCTACAGAGGGTGTTGGGTATCAGACTGTGTACATCGACAACCTGACCTTTAAGGATGCCGACGGCAATGTAATTGAGGCGGATTCCGCTGCTGAGTTTGTGGCTCCTGCCACCGGCGCGGATCCTAACCTGATGGTTCTGAAAAACACTGTGGAGCTGGAGGGCTTTGCCTGCAGCGGCAGCGGCTGGTCTCAGGGCGGCCTGAATCCTCTCTCCGATGATCAGAAGACTCTGATCGCCGAGAACCTGGTGCCCGGCTCCGTGATTGAGATCGAGTACAGCTCCGATGCTCCCGTATGGCTGGTATCCGACGGAACCACCGGCTGGCAGAGAGCGGTGGACGAGAGCACCTTTGCGGTGTGCGGCTATGTGGCAGCGGACGGCAGCAAGGTTCAGTACACCTACGAGCAGCTGGCTTCCTTCTGGGGCGACGGCTTCGAGCAGAACATGACCTTCCTGCAGGCCGAGTCCTCTGCAGACTTTGAGATTTACTCTGTGAAGATCGGTACCGACAGCGGATTTGTGACCTTGGGCAGCGGCGTGGAGCTGGAGGGCTTCGCCTGCAGCGGCAGCGGCTGGTCTCAGGGCGGCCTGAATCCTCTCTCCGATGATCAGAAGGCTCTGATCGCCGAGAACCTGGTGCCCGGCTCCGTAATCGAGATCGAGTACAGCGCTGACGCTCCCGTATGGCTGGTATCCGACGGAACCACCGGCTGGCAGAGAGCAGTGGATGAGAGCACCTTTGAAGTGGTTGGCGCTATATCCGACGGCAAGATCCAGTACACCTACGAGCAGCTGGCTTCCTTCTGGGGCGACGGCTTCGAGCAGAACATGACCTTCCTGCAGGCCGAGTCCTCCGTGGACTTTGAGGTTTACTCCGTGAAGATCAGCAGCAGCTTTGTAAAGCCCGCCAGCGGCATTGTGGATGTGGAAGGCTTTGCCTGCAGCGGCGACGGCTGGTCTCAGGCCGGCCTGAATCCTCTCTCTGACGATCAGAAGGCTCTGATCGCGGCCAACCTGGTGCCCGGCAGCGTGGTGAACATTGAGTTCGCCTCCAACGCTCCCGTGTGGCTGGTATCCGACGGAACCACCGGCTGGCAGAGAGCAGTGGATGAGAGCACCTTTGCAGTGTGCGGTACGGTATACAAGGACGGCGGCGCCGTGCAGTATACCTACGAGCAGCTTGCTTCCTTCTGGGGCGACGGCTTCGAGCAGAACATGACCTTCCTGCAGGCCGAGTCCTCCGAGAGCTTTGAGATTTATTCTCTGAAGATCGGCCAGGCTCAGTAATCCGGCCGAGTGCTCAGATAAAAAATGAACCGCCGGCTTAAGGCAAGCCTTAAGCCAATAGGAAAGGCGGCAGCAGACACCCTTTCAGGTGTCTGCTGCCAGCCCTCCCAAAAACAATTCCATATGGGTAAAACAAATGATTTGTTTTTACAAGACAGTTTCACAAAAAGCAAGAAAGGAGACTAGTAACCAGAATGAAAAATGTAAAGAGATTATTAGCCATGGGTCTGTGCGGCGCAATGGTGATGGGTCTGACAGCCTGCGGCGGCGGAAGCACCGAGAGCTCCGCACCTGCTGACAGCTCCGCGCCTGCTGAGAGCTCCGCACCTGCTGACAGCCAGGCTCCCGCCGACAGCAGCGCTGACGCCGGCACCGGCAGCAACACCCTCTACAACGAGGGTGAGACCAGGACCATCAAGATCGGCACCTGGTACGATCACTACTATGACAGCACCAACACCGACATCCACGACGATCCCAGCGTATCCGACGAGGAGCTGGCTCAGAAGCACTTCGACGTGGTGAAAGAGGTGGAGGAGAAGTACAACGTAAGAATCGAGTTCGTGAACCTGACCTGGGACGGCATCCAGGAGTCCATCAACACCTCCATCCTGGCAGGACATCCTGACTGCGATATCTACGAGGGCGACCTGGGCTTCCTGATTCCCGCCGCACTGAACGGCTTTGCAACCAACCTGCAGGAGGTCCTGCCTGCTGACAACGGCCTGTTCACAGACCAGACCGTGTTCTCTCAGGTGGACATCGGCAGAGACGACGGCGTATATCTGTTCCAGTCCAACTCCGGCGAGATGCTGCTGGCCAACACCTATATGCTGGCTTACAACAAGCAGATGCTGGACGATGCAGGTCTTGAGGATCCCAACGCCCTGTATGAGAGAGGCGAGTGGACCTGGGATAAGTGGAGAGAGTATCTGCTGGCCCTGACGCAGGATACCGACGGCGACGGCGTGACCGATGTGTACGGCTACGGCTCCCGGTGGGATTTCCTGGTTTACAACCTGACCATGAGCAACGGCACCACCATTGCCAGCAGCGACACCGAGAACCTTTCCAGCAAGGAAGTGGGCGAGGTTCTGGACTTCATCTACAATATGTACAATGTGGACCATGTTGCCAACCCTTGGAATGCTGACGACTTCAACTACAACCAGAACGCCTACATGGACGGCCGTGTTGCCTTCTGGATTGACGCAGCCTGGATTTCCTCCGCCAACGACGAGGCCAACCTTGGCTTTGACGTGGTGTGGTGCCCTTGGCCCATCGGACCTTCCGGCGACGAGGCTACCAACAAGTTTAAGAACGTGTCCTCCGGCAACGCCTGGATGATTCCTACCGGCGTGGAGAACCCTGAGCTGGTTTACAATGTGTTCTATGACTGGCAGAACTGGTATCATGACGATGTAGAGCTCCGCGACAACGATCTGACCTGGTGGGAGGATTGCGCTATGACCGAGGAGAACTATGAGGTTATGGAGTACATGGGCGAGAGAGGCGCCTTCGATCTGTGGAACGCTCTGGGTCTGGAGTGGGATTGGTCCACGCTGCTCAACGGCGAGATGACCGCTGCTCAGTTCCAGGAGACCTACAAGCAGAGCGTGCAGGATGCACTGGACAGCTTCTTTAAGTAAACCAAATATCCGTCTTTGAGAGACGAAAGTATTTTTGGGGCGGCCGGCCAGGTTGACCGGCTGCCCTTTTACACGGTTTTTCTCTATTTCTGCCGGTGTGACAACGCCGGAAACGGAGGTAAATGACTATGAGCGATATCAAAATGATCGCGCCGCCTGTGAAAAATGTACCCTGGCAGGAGAAGCCCGCGGGCCTGAAGGGGGCTCCCATCTGGAGATACACGGAGAACCCCATTATCGGCCGCAATCCCGTGGAGGGAGTGGCCAGGATCTTCAACAGCGCGGTAATGCCCTATGAGGACGCCTTTATCGGTGTGTTCCGGGGCGAACAGACAAACGGCATCCCCTACATCTATCTGGGGAGAAGCAGGGACGCCATCCACTGGGAGTTTGACAAGGAGAAGATTCCCTTTGTGGACGAGGATGGCAAGCCCTTCATGCCTCTCTACGCCTACGATCCCCGTCTGGTGAGAGTGGAGGATACTTACTACATCATCTGGTGCCAGGATTTCTACGGTGCTTCCATCGGCATGGCCAAGACCAAGGATTTCAAGACCTTTACCAGGCTGGAGAACCCCTTCATTCCCTTCAACCGGAATGCGGTGCTCTTCCCCCGCAAGATCAACGGCAACTATGTGATGCTCTCCCGCCCTTCCGACAGCGGCCATACCCCCTTCGGAGATATCTTCCTGAGCGAGAGCCCGGATCTGGTATACTGGGGCAAACACAGACATGTGATGGGCCGCGGCAGCGAGTGGTGGGAGTCCGTGAAGATCGGCGGCGGCGCCGCTCCCATTGAGACCAGCGAGGGGTGGCTGCTGTTCTACCACGGAGTCAGCGGCACATGCAACGGTTTTGTGTACAGCATCGGCGGCGCCATCCTGGATCTGGACAATCCTTCCATCGTGAAGTACCGCTGTGAGACCTTCCTGCTCACCCCGGAGGAATGGTATGAGGAGAGAGGCTTCGTTCCCAACGTGTGCTTCCCCTGCGCTACCATCCATGACCCGGAGAGCGGAAAGATCGCCCTTTACTACGGCTGCGCGGACAGCTACGTGGGCCTGGCCTTCACCAAGTTTGACGAGATCGTGGCCTACATCAAGGAGCACAGCGTGGTGAACGCCTCCGACACGGAGATCGGAAAGCGGTAGTTGGAAAGTGTCAGGCGGAAAGCCTGCGAAAAATAGGGACCGCCCCGCCCTTTGGCCCGGGCGGTCCTTTGACTGGATCAGGAAATTTATAACGCTACGGAAGGGAGATTTATATGAGATTTGTATATCCCCAGGGCAGAAAAAAGGCCCTGACCTTCAGCTATGACGACGGACAGAAGTACGACAGGAGGCTGGTGGAGATCTTTGACCGCTATGGGGTGAAGGGAACCTTCCATCTAAATTCCGGCAGCCTGGCAAAGGATGAGAACAGTATCTATGTGACGGCGGCCGAGGTAAAGGACCTCTACCGCGGTCATGAGGTGGCTGTCCACGGGGTGCAGCACAGAAACCTCCCCACTTTGAGCCGCCAGCAGCAGGTGACGGAGGTGCTGGAGGATCGGAAGGCCCTGGAGAGCCTCACGGGGGATCTGGTTTTTGGCATGTCCTACGCCTTTGGCAGCTATTCGCCCCAGATCATGGAGACCCTGCGTACCCTGGGCATCCACTACTCCCGCACCGTAAACAGCACGGGCGGGTTCTTCCCTCCGGCGGACTTTTTGGCCTGGCATCCCACCTGTCATCACGGGGATGCGCGGCTGACGGAGCTGGGGGAGGGATTCCTGCATGTGGCGGACTACATAGAGCTGCCCCTGATGTATGTGTGGGGCCACAGCTATGAGTTCGGCCAGAGCGACAGCTGGCAGGTGATAGAGGATTTCGCGGCCCGGATGAGCGGCCGGCAGGAGATCTGGTACGCTACAAACGGAGAGATCTGCGGCTACATCACCGCAGTCCGCTCTCTGGAGTATTCCGCCGACGGATACACGGTGTGGAATCCCACCGCTGTGAGCGTGTGGGCCAGAACGGACGACGGATCCCTGCTGGAGATCCGCCCCGGAGAGAGAAAAAAGCTGGGGGAGCACTGAGGCTCCCCCTTTTTTCATGCAGTATTCCGCCCCCTACGGATTCCCCATAGGGTTTTCCTCCTTCGCCTCAAAGCCGTCCTTCATCATCTGCATCATAATCTTGGCGAAGGCGGGATCAAACTGGCTGCCGCAGCCGTGCTCCAGCTCATGATAGATCACCTCCGGATTCATGGAGGGACGGTAGACGCGGGAGGAATTCATGGCGTCGTAAGCGTCCGCCACGGAGATAATCCGGGCGTACAGAGGAATTTCCTCCCCCTTGATGCCGGCGTTGTAGCCGGTGCCGTCGTAGCGCTCATGGTGGTATCTGGCGCCCTCCGCGATCCAGGGCAGCTGGGTGAAGTCCGCCAGAATATCGCCGCCGATGGAGGGATGACGCTTGATGGCCTCGTACTCCTCGGGGGTGAGCTTGCCCGCCTTGTTCAGGATCTGGTCCGGCACACCGATCTTGCCGATGTCGTGGAGCTGTGCGGTGTAGTAGAGCTGCTCCAGCTGGTCCGCATTCAGCCCGTAGCGCCGGCCGATCTCCACGGAGTAGGACGCCACCCGGTTGGAGTGGCCGATGGTGTATTTGTCCTTGGCGTCAATGGCCTTGGCGATGATCCGCACGGTCTGGTAGGTCATATCCTTGTACGCCTTCTGGCGCCGGAGCACCTGTTTCTTTTTCACGGTCTGATAGATCAGCACACAGGCCATGGCCAGCAGGAGCACTCCGAAAAAGATCCAGATAAAGGCGTATCGCTTCTCGAAGGGGCTGGCCTCCTTGTGGAGGCGGAAGGTCAGCTCGTCGCTGACGGTGCCGTCCGCGTTGTAGCCCAGCAGGTGGAAGGTGTAGTCCCCTCCGTTCAGGTTGGTGTAGCTGATATGGGCTCCGTCGGTGCTCTTCAGCTGCACAGGGGCCTTGTCGAACCCCTCCAGGTAATATTCAAAGGTGCCCCCCGCCAGGCCGAAGCTGAGCAGATCCGGCCAGACGGTAATACGCTGGCAGTCGGAGCCCACGGACACGTCCTGGAGGCCGTAGGAGAGCTTCCCGTCCACATCCAGATAATTGATGGCAATCTTGGGGGTGGTGGTATTGCGGTAAATGTCCCCCGTGTCAAAATAGTAGACGCCGTTCCCCGTGCTCACATAGAGCCGCCCGCTGTCTGTCATATCGTTCCAGGAGTTGGCGGTGATGCTGTTGGTCAGGCCGTCCTTTCTCACCAGCACCTCAAAGTCCGAGACCCCCGCCAGGAGATTCTCCCGGGTGATCCGGATCAGGCCGAAGGATTTTAACAGCCAGATGTATTCGTCGGTGACCTTGATATCAAATACGCTGCCGATGCCCGCGTTCACATAGGGCACCTGGGCAATCCCGTCCTCGGTCCAGAAGGCCAGGTCGGAGCCGTTGCTGATCCAGAGGCCCTCCCCCTTGGCGTCCGGCACCATCCGCAGGATCACGCCGGACTGGAGGCCGTCCTGGGGGGTAATGTTCCGGACCATCCGGCCGGCAGCCAGGTCGATGTCATAAATACCGCTGCCGTCGCTTCCCGCCAGCAGATGCCCGTCCCGGGTCTCCGTCAGGCACAGGATCACCTCGTTGCCGATCCCGTCCTGGGCGTTGTAGATATCCACAACCTTCCCGTCCCTGAGGATGGCCACGCCCCCGTTGGTGGCGGCGGCGATATCCCCGTTGGAGAGTGCCAGGGCCATGCGCACCTGGTCGTGGGGCATCCCCGTCTGGGTGGTGTAGGAGGTCCACTCTCCCGTATCGCCCCGGTATTTGAGCAGGCCGTACTCCCGGTAGGTGGAGATCCACATATTCCCCTCCCCGTCCTTCATGAGGCTCCGGATCCGCACGTCCCGGAGAAGCTCCGTCAGGTCGTTCAGGATCTTGCTGCCCTCCTCATCCACAATGGCTAGGCCGATGTCCGTGCCGATGTACAGATTGCCCTGATAAAACAGGGTGGAGTTTACCGTCTGCCCGGACAGGTCCGCGTCGAAGGAGATATTGGTAAATTTGCTCTTTGCCAGCTTGATAAAGCCTCTCCGGGAGGAAGCGAACCACAGATTCCCCTCGTAATCCTCGCACATCTGGGTGATGATGGTGTTGCTGGAGGCACTGTTGATCTTGTAAAAGGTGCCGGAGGGGTCAAAATAGCCCAGCCCGTTGTCCGTGCAGACCCACAGGTTCTCCCGGCTGTCCTGGTAGATATCGTTGATGGTCAGGGCGCTTCCCAGGGAGAGGTATTCCACCTGGATGTCCCCGGGGGAGGGAGTCTCACCCTTTACGGTCAGGCACAGCACATATCCCTCCGTGGTGCCCAGATAGATGGCTCCCGACTTGGCCTGGCAGAGGCCGTAGGTGGGGGTGGTGTCCAGAAAGTCCTGATCCAGAGCCAGCTGCACCTGTCCTTCCCAGAGGCGGAAGATATAGCCGTTGGCCGTCACGCACCACATGGCCCCGTCCTGAGCGCAGATCAGATCCTCCACCGTCTGCCCCTCCATGCGGGAATCCTGGAAAAAGGATATGAGCCGGGGGACGTCCCGGCCCGGGTCGTCCCGGATGCACAAAAGTCCCTCGGTGGTGCCCACATACACAGTGCCGTCCTCCCCCTCGGCCATGCAGCGCACGGAGAGAGGGCCTGCCACCGCCTGGGAGAAGGCCTGATTTTCAAACAGATAGACGCCGCCGTCGTTGGTGCCGATCCAGATGCGGCCCCTGGAGTCCTCCAGCAGGGCCCGCACGCCGCTGGAGGGAGTGCCCTCCCGCAGCTGGCTCATATTTTCAAAGACCTGTCCGTTGTATCTGGCCAGGCCGCCGTAGCTTCCGATCCATATGTACCCTTCCCGGTCCTGGAGCACGGCGTTGGCCTCGCTGGTAATCATGCCGTTGCTCTCGTCATAGAGGGTCTCCACATAGTCCCGCAGTCCGATCTGCAGCACCTCATTGTCGGTTTCGGGCTGTGCCGAAAGAGGCAGAGCGGGCAGGAGCAGCCATAGGAGAACGCCGCACAGCAGGCCCGGCTTTATTGATTTCAACATAATTGATTTCCTCGCAATGTCATCATGTATCACGGAGTCCGGCTGCCTGGCCGATCAGCTCCATGATGGTGCGCACGGAGTCCGGCTGGCCGCTGCGCCCCATGGCTTCGTGGTAGGACTGCCGGGTAAAGAACAGCTCCTGCACCTTTTCCACCAGCACGGAGGTGGTCAGATCGTCCTCGCTGATCACCATGGAAAAGCCCTGGGTCTCGAAGGACTTGGCGTTGAGAATCTGGTCTCCCCGGCTGGCCGAGGCGGGCAGGGGGATCAGAATATTGGGCTTGCGCAGGGCCAGCAGCTCGCAGATGGCGTTAGCCCCTGCCCGGGAGATCACCAGATCCGCCATGGCAAAGACATCCTTCAGTTCCTCCGTCAGATACTCAAACTGCCGGTAGCCGGGGGTGGAGAGCAGCAGATTGTCGATTTTGTCTCTGCCGCACAGATGCACGACCTGGAAGTCCGGCAGCAGGGCCGGCAGAGCGTCCCGCACGGCCTTGTTCACCGTGGCGGCCCCCTGGCTCCCTCCGATCACCATGATCACCGGCTTGGCGGCGGTGAAGCCGCACAGCTCCAGGCCCGCCAGCTTGCTGCCCTGCTTGAGCTCGCTCCGGATGGGGGTGCCGGTGAGCACCGCCTTGTCCTTCGGAAGCATCCGGTAGGTCTCCGGGAAATTGCAGCAGATTTTCCAGGCCACGGGGAAGCACAGCTTGTTGGCCAGCCCCGGGGTCATATCCGACTCATGAATGATGCAGGGGATCTTCAGGGACGCGGCGGCCCGCACTGCGGGCACACTGACAAAACCGCCCTTGGAGAACACCACATCCGGCCTCCATCTCTTGAGACTGGCTCTTGCCTCCCAGAAGCCCTTCAGCACCCGAAAGGGGTCTGTCAGGTTCTTGGGATCCATATAGCGCCTGAATTTCCCGGTGGAGATCCCCGTGTAGGGGATGCCGTAGTCCTCGATCAGTTTCTTCTCAATGCCGTCGTAGGAGCCCATGTAGGCCACTTCGTAGCCAGCCTCCTTTAAGGAGGGCAGCAGGGCGATGTTGGGGGTCACGTGTCCGGCGGTTCCTCCCCCTGTCAGTAAGATTTTCTTCATAATCATCCTCATTCCGGAGCGTCACAGATTCTCCTGTGAAAAATCGGCGCATCCATGCGATTTTTCACACCGAGACCTGGCGGTCCACAGCCTGGCTCAGCCGGGTCAGGCCTTTGCCATGCTCTCCAGGGCCTGGGCCAGCTGGTCCGGGCAGGAGGTGGACTTGAAGCCGCAGCGGATCCCCTTCAGCCGGGAGATGGCTTCCTCCACCTTCATTCCCTTTACCAGGGCGCTGACACCCTGGGTGTTGCCGTTGCAGCCGCCGATAAAGCGGACGGACTCCACAACGCCGTCCTTGACTTCCACATCGATGGCGGAAGCACAGGTTCCATGGGTCTGATATCTCATGATAAATCGCCTCCATTCTGTGATGCTCCTGCCCGTCTCAGGGCACAATACATCCATTATCAAAAGGTTATTATAACAGATTTCACCGGACAGTGCAACGATAGAATCCCCTTTTTTCAGCTGCCGGCGCGGGTGCTGCGGCGGGCGGGAGAAGAAAAGCCCGCCGGATCCCCCGGGTTTTTAACACCCCAATCTCTGGAAAGCCTTATCAGGCTTATTTTTTTTCGTCAAATTCGGGTTTTTAACACCCCAATCTCTGGAAAGCCTTATCAGGCTTATTTTTTTTGTCAAATTTATTTTTATGTATTGCG